>CAZWJE010000013.1:50466-72301 GCA_964634395.1 uncultured Gemmatimonas sp.
CTATCGAGAGTGGAACCAGGTGACGGAGATGGGGAAGGTCGGTCGGATGTTTGTGCATCCCGTGCCTTCTGTGGCCACGTTCCGCTCTCTTCCAGACCGACGCTTCGCCCGGGCGTGGAGACGCCTGATCTATTCCCCCTCGAGATCCGCGAGCCGCACGCGCAGAAGGTCGTCGAGCAGCGAATCCGGCACTCCGTACACGTCCTCGGCCAGGAACCGGCGGGTCGCGGCCTCATTGTACGCGACCGCGGAGAGCAGCGTATGCAACTGCCGCAGCGACATGCCGACGCGGTCAGCCGCCGCCGCGAGGCGTTCATGCGCTTCGCGGCGCGCGGCCCGTTCCTCGGGCGAATCGCCCGGTCCCCACGGTGGTGGCGTTTCGCTCATGTTCATCCTGTGGTGTGCCCGGATATCGGAAAGGGCGAAGGAGGAGCCCGGTCGCGCGACTTTCCGGCGCTCCCCCGCCGCATCCCCCTCGGCCTCAGTCTCCCGCGGCGACTTCGAGACGTTCGTTCTTCGCCCGCAACTTCGCGAGAAAACGCTCCTCCATTACCCGCTTGTACTCGGTCGGGATCACTTTGACGAATCTCGGCAGGAGCGTGTCAAAGCGGTCGAGGATCATCCGTCCGCGGGCGCTGCCGGTATAGCGAACGTGGCGTTCGATGAGCCTGCGGAGTTGCTCACGGTCCGCCACCGAGTCCACGGTCTCGAGAAGGACCATGCTGGTGTTGCAGCAATCGACGAACTCGCCGTCCTCGTCAAGGACGTACGCGATTCCGCCGCTCATGCCGGCGGCGAAGTTGCGGCCGGTGCGTCCGAGGACGACCACCGTTCCTCCCGTCATGTACTCACACCCGTGGTCGCCGACGCCCTCGACCACGGCGGTCGCGCCCGAGTTGCGTACGGCGAATCGTTCACCCGCGAGGCCACGAAGGAAGACTTCGCCGCTGGTCGCCCCGTAGAGCGCCACATTCCCGATCAGGATCGTCTCCTCGGGCACGAAGCCGGAGCGGGCCGGCGGGTGCGCGATGATCCGCCCGCCCGAGAGCCCTTTCCCGAAGTAGTCGTTCGATTCCCCCTCGAGCCGGAACGTGACTCCCTGCGCGAGGAACGCTCCGAAGCTCTGGCCCGCCGCACCGGTGAAGTGGAACCGGATCGTACCGTCGGGCAGCCCGGCCTGTCCATGGCGCCGCGCGATCTCGCCCGAGAGCATCGCCCCGACGGTCCGATCGATGTTCGTGATCGGGAGTTCATGTCGGACCTGCTCACCCCGGTCGAGAGCGGGGGCGGCGAGCCGGATCAACTCGTGATCGAGCGATTCGGGGTTCTCGAAGCGGGTGCCCTGGTAGGAGAGCACCGGGTTCTCCGTCGCGTTCGGAATGTGAAGCACCGGAGAGAGATCGACGCGGCTCGCCTTCCAGTGGTCCAGCCGGACCGGCCGGAGGCGGTCGCTCCGCCCGATCATCTCTCTCATCGAGCGGAAACCGAGTTCGGACATGAGCTGCCGGGTCTCCTCCGCGACGAAGAAGAAGTAGTTGATCACGTGCTCGGGCTGACCGGTGAACTTCGCCCGCAGCACCGGGTCCTGGGTCGCCACCCCGACCGGACAGGTGTTGAGGTGACACTTGCGCATCATGATGCACCCCTCGACGATGAGCGGCGCGGTGGAGAAGCCGAACTCGTCGGCGCCGAGAAGCGCGGCGAAGACGACGTCACGCCCGGTTCGCAGCTGACCGTCGGTCTGCAGACGAACGCGGCCACGAAGATCATTGAGCACGAGCGTTTGCTGTGTCTCCGCCAGGCCCATCTCCCACGGGATCCCGGCGTGCTTGATCGATGAGAGCGGAGAGGCGCCGGTGCCGCCCGAGGATCCGGAAATCACGATCAGGTCCGCGTGCGCCTTCGCGACGCCCGCCGCGATCGTCCCCACCCCCGCTTCGGCGACGAGCTTTACCGAGATGAACGCGTGCGGATTGACCGTGCGCAGGTCGTGGATCAGCTGCGCGAGGTCCTCGATCGAGTAGATGTCATGGTGCGGCGGTGGGGAGATCAACGGCACGCCCGGCGTCGAGTGCCGGGTCCGGGCGATCCGCTCATCCACCTTGTGGCCTGGAAGCTGACCCCCCTCTCCCGGCTTCGCCCCCTGGGCCATCTTGATCTGCAACTCGACGGCGTTCACCAGGTATTCCGCCGTCACGCCGAACCGACCCGAGGCGATCTGCTTGATCGCGCTGCTCTTCTCGGTGAAGAAGCGCTCCGGGTCCTCGCCGCCTTCGCCGCTGTTGCTGCGGCCACCGATCCGGTTCATCGCGATGGCGAGCGTCTCGTGCGCCTCGATGCTCAACGCGCCGAACGACATCGCCCCGGTGGTGAACCGCTTCACGATCTCCCGGGCCGGCTCGACCTCATCGAGCGGCACCGGCGTCTGGGGGACGAAGTCGAACAGACCACGCAGCCGGTAGCGCCGGTGCTCGTTGTTGGTGATCTCCGTGAACTCCGCCCAGGTCTTCGCGTCGTTCGCGCGCGTCGCCTGTTGCAGTTTGGCGATGACCAGCGGGCTCCAGTTGTGGTGCTCCTCACCGTCACGGAAATGAAATTCTCCTCCGATCGGGAGCCCGGACGCGCTGGGCCGCTCGAACGCTTCCGTGTGTCGGCGGATCGTCTCCTCGGCGATCTCGAGCAGACCCGCCCCGCCGATCCTGGATTGCGTTCCGGTGAAGTGACGGTCGACGAACTCGCCATCGAGCCCGAGCGCCTCGAAGATCTGTGCCCCGCAATAACTCTGCAGCGTCGAGATCCCCATTTTCGAGAAGATCTTGAGCAGACCGCGGCCGACCCCATGGACATAGTTGTCCAGCACCGCCGGCAGGTCGAGCTCGGGGAAATCGCCGTTCTCGTGCATGCCGGCGAGCGACTCGAGCGCGAGATGAGGATGCACGGCCTCCGCCCCGTATCCGATGAGGAGCGCGAAGTGGTTGACCTCTCGCGCCTCACCGGTGTCGATCACCAGGCTCGTCCGCGTGCGAAGCCGTTCCCGGATCAGGTGATGGTGCACCGCCGCGGTCGCGAGGAGCGCCGGGATCGGCACCTTCCCCGCCTCGATACCGCGGTCACTCAGGACCAGGATACCCGCCCCGTCGTTCACCGCCGCACTCGCTCGCGCGCAGACCCGGTCCAGGGCCTCCGTCATCCCTCCCGGCCCGTCCGCCACGTCGAAGAGCGTCGAAATCGTGTGTGTCCGGAACCGTCCAACCGTGATGGCGCGGAGTTTCGCGAGTTCGCCCGCCGTCAGGATGGGATGGTCGATGTGCAGCTGCCGCGCGTGTTCCGGCGTTTCCTCGAAGAGATTCGCCCGCGGGCCCAGCCGGTTCGAAAGTGACATGACCAGCGACTCGCGGATCGGGTCGATCGGCGGGTTGGTCACCTGCGCGAAAAGCTGCGCGAAATAGTCGAAGAGCAGCTTGGGGTGGTCCGAGAGAACGGCGAGCGGCGTGTCGGTCCCCATCGACCCGACCGCTTCCTTGCCGGTCGCGGCCATCGGCACCATCACCATGCGGAGCTCTTCGAGAGTGTATCCGAACGCCGCCTGACGCGTTGCCAGCGTCGACGCGTCGGCATCCGCGGTCGGTGCTTCGGGCAGATCGGCCAGGGTGAAACGGTGGCTGTCGACCCAGTCGCCGTACGGCTTGCGCGAGGCGACGCGCGCCTTGATCTCCGCGTCGTCGAGGATCTCGCCGGTTTCCGTGTCCACCACGAACATCTTGCCCGGCGCGAGTCTCCCCTTGGCCCGCACTTCCGCC
The DNA here is from genome assembly GCA_964634395.1 of uncultured Gemmatimonas sp. Lineage (GTDB taxonomy): Bacteria > Gemmatimonadota > Gemmatimonadetes > Longimicrobiales > Longimicrobiaceae > WHSP01. Next base: position 54,267 of record CAZWJE010000013.1, read on the forward strand.
GCGTCGATCGGCAGGACGCCCGCCTCGGACGCGAGCACGATCCGGTCGTCGTGCGTCACCAGGTAGCGCGCCGGGCGCAGGCCGTTCCGGTCGAGCGTGGCGCCCACGTATCGGCCATCGCTGAACGCGACCGCCGCCGGACCGTCCCAGGGCTCCATGATCCCCGCGTGATACTCGTAGAACCCGCGGACCAGCGGGTCCATGTCCGTATTCCCCTCCCACGCCTCCGGGATCGTCATCATCACCGCGTGCGGGAGCGACCGGCCTCCCGCCACCAGGAACTCGAGCACATTGTCCAGCGAAGCCGAGTCGCTCTGGCCTTCGGCGATCACCGGAAACAGTTCGCTCAGGTCTTCCCCGAAGATGTTCGAGGAGAGCGCTCCCTCCCGGACCCGCATCCAGTTCAGGTTTCCCCGTAACGCGTTGATCTCACCGTTATGGCAGAGGTAGCGGTACGGATGGGCCCGCGCCCAGGTGGGGAACGTGTTCGTCGAGAACCGCGAGTGGACGAGCGCGATCGCGCTCTCCATACGGTCGTCCGCGAGGTCCGGGTAGAATCCCGCCATCTGCTCGGGCATGAGCAGACCCTTGTAGACGATCGTTCGCGTCGAAAGGCTCGAAATGTAGAAGTGGCTTCCATCGATCCCCTCCGTCGCGGCGACCTTTCTCTCGAGACGCTTCCGATAGAAGTACAGCTTTCGCTCGAAGAGATCGCCCGGCAGATCCCCACGCGCCATGAAGAACTGCCGCACGACCGGCAGTGTCGCGCGGGCATCCCGGCCGATCGATTCCGGCGCCGTCGGAACCGTGCGCCACCCGAGAAACGCCTCCGGCCGAGAGGTCACGGTCGACTCGACGATCCCCTCGATCGCCGCACGGTGCCCCTCGTCGGCCGGAAGGAACACCATGCCGACCGCGTAGTCGCCCGCGGCGGGCAGGATCAGCCCCTGCGGGAGACACGCCTCCGCCAGCTGCCGGTGCGGGATCTGGATCATGATCCCCGCCCCGTCTCCGCTCTCCGGATCGCTCCCCGCCGCGCCGCGGTGCGCGAGATTCCGCAGAATCTCCAACCCCTGCGTCACGATCTCATGGGATTTCTCTCCGCGGACGCTCGCCACGAATCCGAACCCACACGCATCCCGCTCATTTACCGGGTCATAGAGACCCTGCTTCACTGGAAGTCCGGCAGTACGATGCTGCATCGGGCTCATCTGGTTGGAGAAGTAGGAATCATGGACACAAAAAACGACCCCTCGGGGGTCTCCGAGAGGTCGCCTCACAGCAGGATCGTTTCCGCTACCCGTGCATCAGCGTACTACCTCTCGGCGGTACGCGGACGTATCCTTGGGCTTCCTCACGAACTGGCGGAGGCGGGTCCTGGTATTCACGTGAACTCGGTCGGGGAGTTTCAGCGTGCGCTGATCAGAACTCTCGTGAAACTACGCATATTTACGCCGGGGGAATGATAGTTACTCTTGATGCTTCCGTCCATGCCCCCGACATCGTTACGGTCAAGCTTCGTGCCCATCCGCGATTACGCCCTCGACAAAGGGCGGCCACAAAGATCCTCTCGAGAAAACCGGCGTATCCCGGGAGGCGGCCGCGAATGCGTTACCATGCGAATGGATGAACGACTATACACAGCGATCCGGCCTCATACAAGGGGTTTCGTGAAATTCGGGGAACGGATGGAGTGGCGGGGCGGGGGACTCCGAAGGCCGGGAACCGTCCGGGAGGAAGTGGTTTGAGCGCGCTCGCGCCGCTCCCCTGGTGGGCGTGGGCTCTGATGGCCGTGGGGGTGCTGGCGATCGGAACGCTCTTCGTCAATCTCTTCTCCGGCGTGGGCGAACGGCCCCGCCGGGCGAGACAGGCGGGAGACTGTCCGGTCGGTTCGGTGGATTTCCTCCTGGCTCTGGCGGGTGTCACGAACGCGCCGCTGCACCGTGGCGGGACGGCGCGGCTCCTGAACAACGGCGACGCGTTCGTGCCCGCGATGCTCGAGGCGATCCGGGGTGCCGAGCGGTCGGTGAACTACGCCACCTATATGTGGCGCGACGGTCACTTCTCCGATCTCATGTTCGAGGCGTTCATGGATGCCCGGCGTCGCGGCGTGGAGGTCCGGGTCCTCGTCGACTGGTTGGGCGGGATCCGGGCTCCGCGGCGACGAATCAGGGAGTTCCGCCGGGCCGGAGGCACTTGGCGCACCTTTCACTCGGCGCGGTTCGGGGTGTTGACGAAGCTGCACAAGCGAATGCACCGGAGGGCGCTGGTAATCGACGGGATGGTGGGCTTCACGGGCGGCGCATCCGTGATGGACAAATGGCTCGGCGACGCGCGCGGACCGAACGAATGGCGCGACTGCATGATCGAGGTGCGGGGTCGACTCGCGCTCAGTCTTCAATCGGCGTTCACGCAGCTCTGGTCGCACGCGACGGGGGAACTGATCACCGGTCCGGAGTTCTACCCGCCCCACGCGCACGAGGCGGAAGAGGGAAGTCGCGGGGAGCCGATCACGCGCCACATCAACTTCGTCGGGTCTCCGTCCAGTGAAAGCCACCCGATGCGCGGCGTGTTCTGGCTGACGATTCGTTGCGCGAGAAAGCGGGTCTGGATCACCAGCCCCTATTTCGTTCCGGATCGCCTGCTGGTCGATGCGTTGAAGGAACGCGCGGCGAAGGGTGTCGAGATCCGGATACTGCTGCCGAACGAGCACAACGACGTCCCCGTCATCCGGTGGGCGAGCCGGAGCTACTACGATGAGTTGCTCGAAGCGGGGGTGCGTATCCACGAGTTCCAGCCCACCATGATTCACCAGAAACTGCTCGTCGCCGACGGGGTCTGGTCGTTGGTCGGCTCCGCGAACTTCGATGTGCGTTCGAAGGAGTTGAACCAGGAGAACCTCATCGGCCTGCTCGATCGGGAGTTCGCCGCCCAGTTGGAGGCGACCTTCCTGGCCGACCTCGACCGCGCTCATGAGATCCATCTCGACAGCTGGCGTCGGCGCCCGCGCCCGCCGCGCATCGTCGAGCGGTTTCTTCGTCTGTTCGAGGAACAGTTCTGAACCGGGCGCGGCGCGTCGGGCGTCCTTCCTCATCCTCACCTGGTGGCCATGGGGAATGCTTCGTGCACCCCGGAGACGGGCGCCGGAAGCGGCCCGGGAAGAGCCGAAGCGAATGTCGAGGAGTCGATGGCGAGCGACGACGACCTGTGGTATAAGGACGCGATCTTTTACGAACTGCACGTCAAGGCCTTCCAGGACGGGAACGGTGACGGGACGGGCGATTTCCAGGGGCTCATCTCCCGGCTCGACTATCTGCAGGACCTGGGTATCGACTGCATCTGGCTGCTTCCCTTCTATCCATCCCCCCTGCGCGATGATGGCTACGATATCGCGGAATACCTGGGGATCAATCCTCGGTATGGCGACCTGGACGACGCGAAAGAGTTCCTCGACGAGGCGCACCGACGCGGGATCCGCGTAATCGCGGACCTGGTTCTCAACCACACCTCCGACCAGCACGTCTGGTTCCAGCGTGCCCGTCGCGCGCCGAGGGGATCGCCGGAGCGCGAATGGTACGTATGGCGCGACGACGACACCGGGTATCCGGACGCCCGGATCATCTTCACGGACAACGAACCCTCCAACTGGAGCTGGGATCCGGTCGCCGAGCAGTACTACTGGCATCGGTTCTTTTCTCACCAGCCCGACCTCAACTGGGACAATCCGCTCGTCAAGGAGACGATGTTCCAGGTGATGGAATACTGGCTGGATATGGGACTCGACGGGTTCCGCGCGGACGCCGTGCCCTACCTGATCGAGCGGGAGGGAACGAACTGCGAGAACCTGCCGGAGACCCACGCCATTCTCCGGGAGTTTCGCGCGAGGATGGAGAGTCGCTATCCGGACCGGATCCTCCTCGCCGAGGCGAACCAGTGGCCGGCGGATGTACGGGCCTATTTCGGGGATTCCGACGAGTTCCACATGGCGTTTCACTTTCCCCTCATGCCGCGCCTCTTCATGGCGGTGCGGCAGGGAAGTCGGACGCCGATCGTCGAGATCATCGAGAACACCCCTCCGATCCCCGAGGATTGCCAGTGGTGCATGTTCCTCCGCAACCACGACGAGTTGACGCTCGAGATGGTGACCGATGAGGAACGTGACTACATGTATCAGGAGTACGCCGCCGATCCTCGGATGCGATTGAACCTGGGGATCCGCCGCCGCCTCGCGCCCCTCATGGACGGGGACCGCCGGAAGGTCGAACTCCTGAACTCGATCCTTCTCACCATGCCCGGGACGCCGACCCTCTACTACGGTGACGAGATCGGGATGGGCGACAACATCTGGCTCGGTGACCGCGATGGAGTACGCACACCGATGCAGTGGTCACCCGACCGAAACGCCGGTTTCTCTCGCGCCGAGCCGGAACGACTGTATCTCCCGGTGATCAGCGACTCCGTTTATGGCTATCAGGCGGTGAACGTGGACGCCCAACGGCGATCCCCCTACTCGCTGCTCAACTGGATGAAGCGGCTGATTCGGGTGAGGAAACAGCATCTGGCGCTCGGACGGGGGCGGATCGAGTTCCTGAAACCGGAGAACCCGCACATACTGGCGTACGTTCGGGAACATGGCGATGATCTGATCCTGGTGGTCGGCAACCTGGCGGCGACCGCCCAGCCGGTTCAGCTGGATCTGAGCCGGTACGAGGGTCGAATGCCGGTGGAACTCCTGGGCACGACGCCGTTCCTGACGATCGGGCCGGAACCCTATGCCTTGACTCTCGCCCCCTTCGGCTGTTTCTGGTTCGCGCTCCGGCCATCCGCCGCCCGCGGCGGAGATCCGGATGAGGAGGACCTCGAGAGGTTGTCGCGGCAATGGGAGGAGGCGGAGCGGGACGTGATCGGGAACGCGGAGTCGGTGGCGAAGCTGGTCGCGGAGCTATCGCCCGAATGGTTGAACGCCCAGCGGTGGTTCCGCGGCAAGTCGCGTGACGTCACGCGCATCGAATGCTTCGACTCGGCCGCCTACTTCCCGGAACGCGGGCTGCCGGTGCTGCTCACGATCCTGCGGGTGGATTATGACATGGGAGACCCGGAGTACTACCTTCTGCCGCTCGCGCCGCGGCCGCCGGTGCGACCGGGCGAAGGGCCGGCCGCGATCCTGACCGTCAGTACGATGGACCGTGACCTCTCGCTCTATGAAGGGATGGGCGATCCCGGGTCGGCCTTCACCCTGCTCGGGCTGATCGATACCGAGACCGAGCTGAAAGCGGGGCTCGGCGTGTTTCGCGGTGTGAAGAGTTCGCGCTACGAGGAGTTCGTGGGCGCGTTGCGGCCGGTCGGTTCCATCGTGGAGGAGCAGAGCAATACCTCGGTCCAGTTCGGCGAAGTCGCGGTGATGAAGATCTTCCGCAAACTGGAATCGGGCGTTCATCCCGACCTGGACATCAGCCAGTTCCTCGCGGAACGCACCAGCTTCCGCGCGTTTCCGGCGATGCTCGGTTCGATCGAGTTCGCGGGGCCGGGGGGGATGGAGGCCACGGTGGCGGGTCTCTTCCGCTTTGTCCCGAACCATGGGACCGCATGGACGTACGCGCGGAAGATGCTCGCCCGCTTCTTCAACGCCGCCAGTCGGAGCGCCGCGGACCCTCACTCGGCGGCGGGACGCGTGGCCCTGAGGCGAATGGCGGGTGAGTTCTTCACCGTCGCGGCCGATCTCGGTCGGGTCACTGGCGAGCTGCATCGCGCGCTTGCCTCGGGTGGCCCTGAGGACCGGGAGTTCACGCCGGAGCCGATCACCCCGGCCGATGTGGAGGCCTGGCTGAGCGGCGCGGAACGCTACGTCGACGAACTGACGGGAGACATCGGGCGGCGACTGGACGCGATCCCGACCGCGTTGCCCGCCGGGATCCACGGGGAACTCGCCGCCCTCGTCCGTGAATCGGCGGATCTCCGCGGCGGGTTGCGCGGGATGCGGGTGCTGGCCGCCGACGGCGCGTGGAAGATGCGGGTTCACGGCGATTATCACCTCGGGCAGGTCCTGCGCGCGAGCAACCCGGAGGCGGCCGGCGGTCAATGGATCGTGCTCGACTTCGAGGGTGAACCCGCCCGGCCCCTCGCGGAGCGCCGGTCGAAGCAGTCTCCGCTCCGTGACGTCGCCGGAATGCTGCGCTCTTTCGACTACGCGGTGCAGATGGCGATCGAGGACTATGGGACAGATGACTTCATGGTCCGAAACTCCCTGCATGTGTGGGGCGGGCTCTGGCTCGAAACCGCGCGCACGGCGTTCCTCGAGAGCTACCGCGCGAGTGTGGGCGAAACCCCCTTCGTTCCCGTCGACGGTGGCCGGTTCCAAACCGCCCTCGACGCTCTCGAACTCGAGAAGGCGATCTATGAACTGGGATATGAGATGAACAACCGTCCGGACTGGATGTGGGTCCCGCTGCGGGGGATCGAGGCGATTCGCGAAAGGGCGGGCGCGTGACCCCTTCTCCACCGAACGAGGTGCGGTCGAGCGGCGTCTTGCTTCATCCCACGTCGCTGCCCGGCTGGGGGATCGGAGATCTCGGCGGCCCGGCGTACCGCTTCGTCGACTGGCTCGCCGACGCCGGTCAGAGCTATTGGCAGATCCTGCCGCTCGTTCCGGTCGATGACGGAGGTTCTCCGTACAACGGCCTCTCGGCGATGGCCGGGAACACCTTGCTGGTCTCGCCGGATCTGCTGGTTCGTGATGGCCTCCTCGACGAGGTCACCACCGCGGGTCACGACGAGTACGCGATCGGGCGAGGCGACCTTCGCGCACTCCATGCCTGGAAGGCGGATCTGCTCGATCGAGCGGACGCGCGGGCGCGGGGGCGCGGCGGGGTATGGGAAGCCGAACTGCGCGCGTTCGAGGATCGATGTCGCGGGTGGCTTCCCGATTACGCCCTCTTTCGCGCGGCGCTCGACCACTTCCCCGGCGTCCCCTGGTTCGAATGGCCGGTCGAGCTGCGACGCCGGGACCCTGAGGCCCTCGAGACGTGGCGACAACGCCTGGCGACGGAGATCGAACGTCACGTGTTCCGCGAGTTCATTTTCGAGCGTCAATGGCTGTCGCTACGGGAATACGCGAATTCGCGGGGAGTCCGGCTGATCGGTGACATCCCCATTTTCGTCGCCTACAACAGCGCGGACGTCTGGGGCCACGCGGAGATCTTCGTGCTCGACGGCGACGGCCGGCCGATCCTCGTCTCGGGAGTCCCGCCCGACTACTTCAGTTCCACCGGCCAGCGATGGGGAAACCCGCTCTATCGGTGGGATGTGCTGGCCGCTCGCGGCTACGACTGGTGGGTCGAACGTTTCCGCCGGACCTTTGAACTCGTCGATGTCGCGCGCGTCGATCATTTCCGCGCTTTCGAGGCATACTGGGAGATCAACGCCGCGGAGGCGACCGCGATCAACGGGCGGTGGAAGGCTGGCCCTGGCGCGCACTTCTTCCGCGCGGTCGAGCGTCGGCTCGGGACGCTGCCGCTGATCGCCGAAGACCTCGGCCTGATCACCCAGGAGGTCGATCGCCTTCGCGATGAGCTGGGATACCCGGGAATGCGTGTCCTGCAATTCGGTTTCGATGGGGACCCCCGCAATACGCATCTGCCGGACAACTATCCGGAGATCTCCGTCGCGTACACGGGAACGCACGACAACGACACGATCACCAGCTGGTGGGCCGGACTGCGGGAGGACGAGCGGGGACCGGTTCGGCATCTCCTCGGAGAACACGACCCGGGGCACTGGTCGTTCATCGAGGCGGTCATGAACTCACGCGCCAACCTCGCGGTCTTCCCGCTTCAGGATATACTGGGCCTCGGGTCGGAGGCACGCATGAACACGCCCGGCCGCGCGGCCGACAACTGGAGCTGGAAGCTGGGAGATCTCCCTTCCGCGGATACGGCGGCGCGCCTGCGGGAAGTGACGGGTCGTGGCGGACGACTTCCGGCGGGCGCGGAAGTGGCGGCCCGGGATCTGGCCGCCGCCCGCGGATGAGGATCGATCGGCTCAGCGCGTTCGCGTCACGGTCGGGTGGGTCGACATCCCGCGCGCATGGTTCAACCACGCGATCCAGACCCCGAAGACGATCATCGCCATCGCCTGGTGCGTGACCCCGAGCGGGACGGGGACGCTGAGGAGCAGCGTCACCACTCCCAGCAGGTACTGCGTGGCGACCAGACCCACGAGAAGCCGATTGAGGTGACTCGACCGGCGGTCGACCCGCGGAGTCGAACGGATCCGGAAGTAGAGGCCGATCGCGACCGCCAGGAGAACCGTCCCCAGTACACGGTGAACCCACTGCACGGCGATGGGGTTCTCCACCAGGTTCCTCGCGAACGGATCCAGGCCCCACGCCGCCGCGGGCACGAGCGTGTCACCCATCAGCGGGAAGGTGTTGAAGAAGAACCCGGCGTTGAGCCCCGCGACCAGGGCACCCCAGAGGATCTGCGTCCCGAGCAGGACCCCCAGGAACGAGAGACCGCGCATCAGCCGCCGCCGCACTTCGGGATCGCCGGGGACCTGGCGGTCTCCCCTCCCGACATCGAGCGCGAACCAGACGCAGCAGCCGAAGATCGCGAAGGCGACCGTCAGATGCAGCGCCAGACGGTAGTGGCTGACGTGCGGGTGGTCCACCAGGCCACTGCTGACCATGAACCAGCCCACGAAACCCTGGAGTCCGCCGAGGCCCAGGAGCACGAGAGGCCGGCGCGCGGACATCGTCGCGCGGCCGAAGTATCCTCTGACGAGGAAGTAGAGATACGGGAGCAGGAACACCACCCCGATGAGCCGTGCCGCGACCCGGTGGATGTACTCCCAGAAGAAGATGAACTTGAACTCCGCGAGGTCCATCTCCGGCCGTAGCCGCTGGTACTCGGGGAATTGCTGATACCGATCGAACGCCGCCGTCCATTCCGCCTCGCCGATCGGGGGAATGACGCCTACGAACGGTTCCCAGTCGACCATCGATAATCCCGACTGGGTGAGCCGCGTGATGCCGCCCACGACCAGGATCACGAAGGTCAACAGCGCGCCGCTCCACAGCCAGACGGCGAGCCGAGCGCGGCGCCGGCCGACGCCCGCGGATCCATGAGCCGGGATGGACGCGATGACGCCGCCGTCAGCCCGAAGCGAAGTCGTGCTCATCATCTCCATCGTTCGATTCGTCGTTCGATTCGTCAGTCGATTCGCCGGACGGCGTCGACGATCCGCTCGGCGCTGCCCGCGACCGTGAAGGCGATGCGCCCTTCCCGGTCGACCACGTGGGCGAAGACCGCGTGGTTGATATCCCCGGTGCGCGGATCGCGAGACCGTTCGATGCCCCACTCGTCGAGCGCCGCTTCGACGTCCTCAACCGACCCTCCCAGCACATGGGCATCCCCCGTCATCCCCCAGCTCTCCGCGATCGCGGAGAGGCGGGAAGGCGTGTCGCGCCAGGGGTCGAGCGTCACCACGAGCACCGCCGGATCGAGATCCATCAGGTCGTTTCGGGCCGCGAGAACGTTGTGAACGAGGACGGGACAGACCGTCTCGCATTTCCCGAACGCGAAGGTGACCAGGACCGGTCGCCCGCGAAGGTCCGCGAGGCGGGTGGTCTCTCCATGCTGATCGACGAGTTCGAGCGGGGGGGCGGCCCGGGTCGAGCGGACCAGCCGATCGGCGGGGAGAGCGATTCCCGGTTCCTCGCTCGCCGCCCAGGGGTCGGTCAGCCCGTAGGCCGAGGCCACCCGAGAGGCGGCCAGACCGCTCAACACGACCAGCGAAACGGCCACCGCCCTCAGCGTGAAACGGCCCGCGCCGGTGAGACGTACCGATCGCAGGGCCGCCCTCACCTCCGGTCCCGAGATCACGAGGAGTGCGGCGAGCAGGCTCGGCGGAGTTCCGATCAAGAGGATCCAGCCCCCGCTGTTCGGCAGCCCGCTGGGGGTTGAGCCAAAACACGCCGCTCGCGCCCTGACCACCCACTCCGGCGTCGCCGGAGAGAGCGGCCAGAGCGCGGCGGCCCACCAGCCGACCGTAACGATCACGAGGCCGGCGAGCGCCAGAAGCGGCCACCGATGATCGCGCATGGTACGAGTCGGCGTGTCCATCTCAGCCGATCTTCCAGAGGAAGGAGAGCATCTTCCAGTTCACGAAGAAATAGGTGACGAACGCCGCCAGGAAGATGAACACCAGCACGAACGTACCCGGCGCCGGTCCCATCCAGCTACTGTCGTCGTGCACCATCGCTTCCCGCTCCTCATACGTTCCCGATAGCCGCGGGGGATTCGTCACCCCTTGTGGCACTCCGTACATGGGCATTGATCGGTTCTCCCGCGTCAAGGGGTTTGCCAAAGAAGACGGACCAGACGGTCACCAGGATGTAGATGCCACCACCGATCGCTGCCAGGATACCGCCGAGCGCGGTGATCCCGAGCGTCAGGTCGACCACGGGCGAGAACTGGTAATCGAACGGCGCGTTGGTGAAGGTGATGTCCCACGAACGACGCGGGACGCCGAAGTTCCCGGCCAGGGTCATGGCGATCACGAAGATCAGCATCCCGCCGGCGAAGAGATACGGCTGGATCCGCGCGAGCGGCCAGAAGGCGATCTGGCGCCGGAAAACGAGCGGGATCAGGTAATAGGTCACCCCCATGAACGCCATCACCGTGCCCGATACGACGGTGGAATGGAAGTGGCCCGGCACCCTCAGCGTGTTATGGACGATGATGTTGATCTGCTCCGTACCGATCGTCACCCCGGTGATGCCGCCCACGAAACCGAACACCACGACCGAGAAGATCAACGAGCTGAACCCCGGATCACCCCACGGCGCCCGCGCCAGCCAATCGAACATGCCGCGCGTGTAGCCGCGTAACCGCTGGCCCAGTTCGATACCCGCGGGGACGGTGAAACCGTGGATCATGCTGGCGAGTACCGCCATGTACATGAAGTAACTGGTGTTCCATACCTTCCACGCCGGGCTGAAGCCGGGGTCGACCAGCAGGTGGTGCGCCGACGCCATGGAGATGAACAGCACGTAGAGCACGAACGCCGTGCGGCTCACCTTCTCGTTCACCACCACGGCGCCGACCGTCAGCCCGCCGAGCAGATACCAGACGCTCACCATCGCCGCCACGTTGATCTGCTGCGACGAATGCCCCAGCGCCCACCACACCATCCGGTAGACCTGCGGATCCACGTTCATCCAGCCCATCGACCAGAGGAACGTCGGAATGTAGATCGCCGCGCCGTGCCCCAGCGTGATCACCGCGATGATCGCCGTGGTGATCGCCCCGAAAGTGATGAGCGGGACGGAACCGGTGTATGACTTCTCCCGCTTCGCCACCACCAGGCTCGCGAAGAAAAGCGTCACCACCCCGATACAGCCGACCGCGAAGAGAATCACCCCCAGGTAGTAGAGCGGATCCGCCCGCAGCGGCACGTACGAGGTGAAGAGGACGTCCGCGCGGCCCGTCCACATCATCCACTCCACGATCACGGCCCCGACCACCATCAGCCAGAACGACGCCCAGCCGACTTTCGGCGCGGGAACCCGGCTGTTCAGCAGGATCGGCCCCGCGAAGTACAGCACGGCCATCTCGAAGAAGAGCATGAAGAAGATCAACATCGTCATCCCATGCACCGTCAACACGCGATAGAACCAGACCGCGTCGAGCAGATGCACCGCCTGCCACCGGGTCAGCAGCACCAGTACGGCGGTGATCCCGCCAATGAGAAGCGAGACCGTCGCCGCCACCGCGTTGGCGCGGATCAGCTTCTCCGCGTTCAGGTCGACCTTCAGTCCCGTCGTCGGGCAGATCCGATGGATGAACTCGGTCTTCACAGGTCGCCTCCCATACTCGGTGTCGCCGGCGCTGGCGTCACCATCGCCGTTCCACCCGGGGGATCAACCACGATCACCCGCCCGATCATCAGATGGTGACCCACCCCGCAGAACTCGTTGCAGACGATGCGGAAATCACCCGAAGCCGTCGGCGTCACCCGGAGCGCGTAGTCGTAGCCGGGGACGATCTGCAGGTTCACGTTCAGCGGCAGCAGGCTGAATCCATGGTTCACGTCCGTCGACGAGAGGTGCAGCACGTACTCCACGTCTCGCTCGAGCTGTAGAATCGGCCGCCACGACCACATCGACGCCTGCAGGTAGATGTCACTTCCCGGCGGTGGCGCCACGATCGGGAAACCCCGGTCGTCTCCGATCTGATAGTCCGCGATGAACTGGTCGACCCGCGCCCGGAACGCCTCCCCGTCCACCGTATGCCGGATTCCCGTCGGGTTCTGTCCACCTCGCAGGTGCCAGAACGGCATCGACGCGAAGAGGATCAAACACCACCCGAAAGCGATGCGGATCCATAGCTTCTCCACACGCGGCACCGGTTTCCACCATACACCTCGCGGTGCCTCCATTCCTGTATGCATCGCGCTCTCCGCGTCAGGGTAAGGGTGATGGCTGCAGGGTCAGGATCTCCCACATCCCCCAGGCCGTATAGAAAATCACCATGACCACCACCCCCGCGACCAGCAGGAGGAAGGGGCTGTCGAACAACCGCTGTCCCAGCGGAATCTCTTCCCCGCCGGGTTCCTCTTCCCTCGGTGCGTGTTTCGCCACGCGTCCCTCCTCCGATTTGATTGTGGGATGTCAGCCGTCCCCCCCCGTCCGGCCCCTCTCCGGGCCTCCGACCCCAGCCTAGCCGGAGCCACGGCCCCCGCGCATCGGGCCGATCTCGACAACCTTGTCAGGAGAATTGCTCATAACGAGATGATGAATTCCCGAGTGACTATGCTGGGGGATATTCGTGAAGATGAATCGGAGGACGCGTGACCGGTTGTAACGCGGATCACGGCGCACGGGGAGCGGCTCGGCCAATGTGCGGAGGATTTCTCGACCCCCGTTGGCGGACCGGGGGAGTGCATGGACGATCCAGGGGGCTGATCGATGACGTCTTTGGCGCGCGGGATGGAACGATCCATCGGCCGGGTGGTGACGGCGGTGGATGGCCGGTTGAACAGGCTCTACGGTTCGCGATACAACCCGCTCCATCATACGGGAGCGCTCGTGGGAATTCTGCTGCTCGTGCTGATAGTCACGGGCGTCTATCTGCTCGTCTTCTATCGGATCGGCTCACCCTACGATTCGACGGCGGCGATCAGCGGGCAGGCGTGGAGTGGCCGCTGGATCCGATCGCTCCACCGGTTCTCGTCGGACGCGGCGGTGGTGTTCATCGTGATCCACGCCACCAAGATGTTCGTGCAGAGTCGCGGCTGGGGCCCGCGGGCGCTGGCGTGGGTATCGGGCGTGTTCCTGTTCGGGGTCTTCATGATCTGCGGATGGACCGGGTACGTGCTGGTCTGGGATACCCAGGCGCACGTCCTGGCGAGTGAGGGAGCGAGGGTGCTCGACGCGCTGCCGATTCTCTCCGAGTCGTTGAGTCGCACCTTCGTGGGAGAGCGGTCGCTTCCGAACGCCTTCTTCTTCATGAACCTTTTTCTCCATTCGGCGCTGCCGATGGGGATGGGGGTTCTCTTCTGGGTGCATCTGGCGCGGGTCTCACGGCCGCGCCTGGTGCCGCCGCGGCCGGTGTGGTGGGGGGTAGTCGGGGCGCTGACGGTGGTTTCGATCGTCTGGCCGATCAGGATGGCTCCCCAGGCGGATCTCTTCACGCTTCCGGGGGAAGCACCGTTCGATATCTTCTTTTCCATCTGGCTACCGGTCGTGAGGGGGCTGCCTCCCGGGGTGGTATGGCTGGTGGTGGGCGCGATCGTGCTTTCCTCGCTGCTCGTGCCGCTCTGGACCCGACCTCCCCGAGAGCGTCGGCCCCTTCCGGCGGTCGTGGACGAGCGGGCGTGCACGGGGTGCGAGCAGTGCTCGCTCGATTGCCCGTACGAAGCGATCACCATGGTGCCCCGGACGGATGGGCGGGAAACGCTCGTGGCCCTGGTCGATCCGGATCTCTGCGTGAGCTGCGGGATCTGCGCGGGCTCGTGCGCGCCGATGGTCGTCGGCCCGCCGGAGCGGACGGGACGGGACCAGCTCGCGGGAGTGAAGCGGTTCATCGCCGAGCGGAAGCCTGGCGCGGATGACGTCGTACTGATCGGCTGCACCGCCGGCGCGGGCGGCGTCACGGCGATGGAGCGGTTCGGCGGCGCGATGGTGATGCCGGTACAATGCGCCGGAAGTCTCCATACCTCGGTCGTCGAGTACCTCATCCGCTCGGGCGCCGGGGGAGTGTTGATCGCGTCGTGTCCGGTTCACGATTGTCGCAATCGGGAAGGCGGGAAGTGGCTGGAAGCGCGGCTCTTCCATGAGCGGGAGGCCGAATTGCAGGCGCGCGTCGACAGGCGCCGCGTTCGCTGGGTCGAGGTCAGCGCGGCCGAACGGAAGCTGTTACAGTACGAACTGGCCGCGTTCCGTGACTCGATCGTGGATTCCCGGGATACGGCCGACGAGGAGATCGATATCATCGCGCTCTGCGAGCGGACGCCGGACGAGGTGGCGCCATGAACCCGATGACGCGACGGATCGTGGGCATCGGAGTCGGTGTCGTCGCGACACTCCTGCTCGCCGCGCTCTCCCGCGTTCCCTATGATGCGACGGGTCGGGACGACTCCCTCATCCGCCTCTCGTGGCGGACGCCGGGTGAGCTGGTATCGGAATGCCGCCAGCTGACCGCCGAGGAGCAGGCACAGCTACCGGCCCATATGAGACGCGAGGAAGTCTGCGAAGGACGTATCGTTCCCTACCGTCTGCGGGTGAACCTGGACGGGCGGGAGGTGGTCAGCGAACTCGTCCGGGCGGCCGGGGCACGGGAGGATCGTCCGCTCTATGTCTATCGTGAATTGTTCGTGACCCCGGGCGAACATCGGATCGAAGTGCACTGGGAACAGGAACGGACCGGGTCCGGGCCCGGCGGGGCTACGGGCGCCGAGCGCGCGAACGGGAACCGGGCCGTGGGCGGTCCGCTGACTCTCGAGGCCAGGCTCGATCTCCAGAGTCGCGAGGTGGCGCTGATCACCTACGACCTGGATGACCGGCGGCTCGTCGCGCGAGGACGCGGGATCGTGGAGTCGGACTCGGACTAGGATGGACCACGCCGTCTGGCCGGTGCGGGGCCGTTCGCGATCGCGGCCGCCCGAGAGCGCCGGGACTTCTGACAAAGGTTGAGGTGACGCCAATGGCGAGTGACATATCTTTCGAATCGACCGGGATGACGACCGGCACACAGCGGGCGGGTCTGGCGGCGGCCGCGACGGTAGGAACGGTTGGCGCGGTCCGGCAACGTCTCCGCGATTACGTGACCCTTACGAAGCCGCGGATCATCTCGCTGCTCCTCGTGACCACCTTCACGCCGATGGTGGTCGCGGCGGGCGAATGGCCTTCGGGCTGGCTGGTCCTCTGGACGCTCGTCGGCGGCTACCTCATGGCGGGCGGCGCGAATACGCTCAACATGTTCCTCGACCGGGACATCGACGCCCGGATGGGCCGGACGGCGCTGCGCCCCATCCCCGGCGGCAGGATGACCCCGGCACACGTGGCCACGTACGGCCTCTTCCTGGCCACCGCTTCGTTCCTGCTCTTCTGGCTGCTCGTCAATCCCATGAGCGCGTGGCTGGCCCTCGCCGGCCTGGTGTACTACGTGCTCATCTATACTTACTGGCTGAAGCGGCGAACCCCGCAGAACATCGTGATCGGCGGGGGGGCCGGGGCGTTTCCACCGCTCGTCGGCTGGGCCGCGGTGACCGGGTCCGTTTCAGTCACGGCCCTCCTCTGTTTCCTCATCGTCGTGCTCTGGACGCCGCCCCACTTCTGGGCGCTCGCGCTCGTCAAACAGCGGGATTACGGCCGGGCGGGGGTACCGATGGCGCCCGGAGTGTGGGGCGAGGAACGGACACTGAAGCAGATGCACCAGTACACGATCGCCCTCGGCGTCACGACGCTTCTCCCGGTCACGTATGGCGGCCTCGGATGGTTCTATGGGGTCGCGGCGGCGGGGTTGGCGATCTGGTTGCTGCGTGACATGCATGCCCTGATGCGCGCCACGGAGAAGACGGCGGCGGCCTGGCGGTTGTACAAGGACTCGCTGCTGTATCTGGCGCTTCTCTTCGCGGCGATGGCGGTGGATACGTTCGTGCGGTAGCCCGCCGGTACCGTCACCGACAGGCCCCGCCTCGACCGGATCGAGACGGGGCCATTTCGTTGACGAGGGTTCGGTTCCTTCAGGAGCCGCCGTTGAGGGGCTCTCTCGTGACGTGTCCGGCCGCGGTGGCGGCGTTCGATCTCCAGAACCCCTTCCACAGCCGCCGGTCGAAATAGGTTTCGACGTCCTCCGCTTCGCCTCGCTCGACCATCTTCGCGTACCTGGCGGGGATATGGGTACAGAAGGGCTCCGCCTCGAGCGGATCTCCCGTCATCGCCCAGGCCCGGGCGCGCGAACCCCCGCAGACTTCCCGATATTCGCACACCCCGCACTTGCCCTTCAGCAGAGATGGGTCACGCAGCCGCCGGAAGAGGTCGCTCTCGCGATAGACGCTGACCAGATCGTGCGTTCGCGTATTCCCCGCGCTGATCGGCAGGAACCCCGAAGGATAGAGGTCACCGGTGTGGCTGACGAAGAGGAACCCGTTGCCCTCGTTCACGCCCTTCGCGCGGCCCACGCCGTCGGCGAGCGAAAACCCGATTCCCGCGGTGAGCGCCTCGGGCGCTTCGGTCCGTTCCTTCGCCCGTCGTTCCGCGACCTGACGCTGCAGCACCACCCGACGGTACTGTGGCGCGGCCGTGCTCTTGATGTCGAACGCCGCCGTCGCCGAAAGGTCATACATCCGGTTGAAGATTCGTTCGAACTCTTCCGGCGTGGCGATGTCCTCGACTTTCGCGCGACCCGTCGGGACGAGGAAGAAGACGGACCAGAGCGCGATCCCCAGGTCCGTCATCAGCGTGATCAGACCCTCGAAGTCGTCGACGTTGTGGCGCGACACGGTGGTGTTGATCTGGGTGGAAAGACCGAGCTTCCTGGCCTCCTTCAACATCGCCAGCGTCCACGCGTAGGAGCCGTCGACACCGCGGAAGGTGTCATGGATCTCGGCGGTCGAACCGTCGAGGCTCACCGCCAGCCGCGAGAGGCCGGCGTCCGCCAGTTCCGCGAGAATCCGCGGCGTCATCAGCGGCGTCCCCGAAGGCGTCATCGCCATCCGCAGACCGATCCCCGCGCCGTAGCGCACGAGCTCGATCACGTCCGGCCGCCGCAACGGATCTCCCCCGGTGAGTACGAAGAGCGGGCGGCCGAACCGCCGCACATCGTCCATCACCCGTTTCGCCTCATCCGTGGTGAGCTCCAGAGGGTGCCTGCGCGTGATCGCCTCGGCCCGGCAATGCTTGCAGGCCAGGTCACAGGCGCGCGTTGTTTCCCAGATTACCAGGAAGGGGCTCTGGTCGAAATCGACTTCCGGCAATCTGGGTCGGCTCGAATCCCGAACGATTCCGCCAGGAGTCCGGGGCTCATGGTCCGGCGCGGCATCACGCGCGGGCGAGGAGCCGTCGGCAATCTGAATGTCCATGGTTCTTCCCGATTATGGGTCGAGTCGGAGTCGGCAACCCGGCGGTCAGGGCCGCCCACTCATCGCCGCCTGCTCCCACAATTCCGACATCACCGTCTCCAGTTCCAGGCCGTGCGCGGCCGCCGCGTCGGTCAGCGTCTTGCCGCCCCCGCAACATGCGTCGAGCCCCAGCCGATGGAAGACGCGCACCGTCGCCGGGTACTTCCTCAGAACTTCCCTGATCCGCATCTCCGGCGTGATCGTATCTCGTGTATCCATCCCGTCCTTCCTCTCTGCGCGGGTGTCCGATCCGATCCTGCCTTGACCATTCGTGCCGATACGTCCGATGAATCGGCACGAAAGATCATGTATGGATGATAAATACACCCGCTCCACCTCATCATCTGTCGGGAGATTCCGGTCCGCGCGGGCGGGAAGTTTCCCCGACCACCGCCGGGTTGCCTCCGTGAGCCCTT
>CAZWJE010000014.1:0-627 GCA_964634395.1 uncultured Gemmatimonas sp.
CACTTCACCGTTCGCTACCTGGTTGGCAGCCTGTCCACGCAATCGATCAACCGGAAGCTCGCCACGGCGCTGACCCGCCTCGCCCCCAACGGGCTCGAGATGAAGGAACTCCCGATCGGTGACCTGCCCCTCTACAACCGCGATTTCGACGGCGCCTATCCCCCCGTCGCGGATGCGTTCAAGCGCATGGTGGTGGAGGCCGACGCGATCCTCTTCGTCACGCCCGAATACAATCGTTCGATCCCCGGAGCGCTGAAGAACGCCATCGACTGGGGAAGCCGTCCCTACGGACAGAACGCGTTTTCGCGGAAACCCACGGCGATCATCGGCACCTCACCCGGCAAGATCGGTACGGCGGTGGGGCAGCAGCATCTCCGCAGTATCCTGGCGTTCTGCAACGCGCCGCTGATGAACTCGCCCGAGGCGTACATCCAGTTCACCGACGGTCTCATCACCCCGGAAGGGGACGTGACGAACGAGGCCACCGCCGAGTTCCTCCGCGGCTTCATGAACGAGTTCCGGGATTTCATCGGCCGGGTGTACACGGCGCTGCCGCGGGACGAGTACGAGTAGGCGGCGGGGCGGGGCGGGGCGGGGGGTGCGCTCACCCGGCGAGAACCTCCCCGT
>CAZWJE010000014.1:637-40706 GCA_964634395.1 uncultured Gemmatimonas sp.
GCTGCTGACATTCACGCCTGCTGCACCGTTAACAGGACTTGTATAAATGACCGTCCCTCGATTATTTTACGCGGATTCGTCCGCCTTCGTGTGCTGCACCGTACCGTCCGGGTGCTCCGGCGGGCTGTAGAGAGTGTAGAGGCGCAGCGGTTCCGTGTCGGAGGTGTTGACGATATTGTGCTCGGCCCCGGAGGGGATCACAACAACGCTTCCATCTTCCAGGTCCCGACGTTCGTCGCCGATTTGCGCGTATCCGGTGCCTGCCTCGATTCGAAAGAACTGATCGTGGCCCTCGTGGATCTCCCGCCCGATTTCCTCGCCCGGTTGCAACGTCATCAGCACGAGCTGCGTGTACTTCCCGGTGTAGAGAACGCGGCGGTAGTCGTCGTTTTCGAGCGTGTCGCGCTCGATGTTCGTTACGTATCCGTTCATGGATGCGCTCACAGAGGTGTGGGTAATCGAGGCGTGCGCCATGCCGCGTAACGGACGTTCGAGACGATCGTGGGACAGCCCTCGTGCAGGATACGCTCCCGCAGGCTTACAGGCAAGCGTTCGCGCGAATGCCGGCGCGGTAGGGAGGGTCCGTCTACATCCGCATCGCCGCCGGGCGGAGGCTCACGAAGATTGTGAGGCCCATAGGGCTCGCTGCGCCGTAATAAGGCTCCAGGTCGCTGGGAAGGAAGCTGACCGACCCATTCGCGCCGATTCCCGGCAGCAGGTTCGCGAAGGGGCCGAACTGCCGGACGTAGCCCAGCGAGAGCTGGCCAACGGAGAACACCTCGTCCTCCAGCTCGTGTGCCAGATTCAGGTCGTGTCCTGCCTTCCCTGTCCATTCGGCTCGACCAAAGATCTGATTCCGGGCGCCCAGTGTCACACTGCTTTCCAGCAGGGCCGCGTTCGTTCCCAGGCCCTCCTCCACATTCCGCCCGAGCGCCACCATGGTTGCCCAGTTCCCGCCGGCGGCGAGCGGGTGGTGGTAGGTCGCCGAGGCGGTGTAGCGCGTCACGTCGACCCGTGGATCCCCCACGTCGTGACCTGGCTCCGCTTCGTTCAGTCGCGCCGCCGATAGCTGCAGCGCCCATCGCTCGCTCGGCAGCCACCAGAGCCGCCCCGAGTAGGAGTCCAGCGGGGCCAGGTCGATCGTCGTGCGCTCCTCGTCTGGCTCACGGCCATTGAAGAGGGACCCCTCCACCTTCCATCGCCGGCCGTAGAAGCCCGCCGTCGCGACGCCAAAGGCGATATGCGTGGCGTCAAACCAATGATGGCTGATCGGCGCCAGAGGGTTCGCCATGGCGGAGATCCGATGCGGGAAGGCCACCGGGCCCAGCGCAGGCTCAGCCACCGGGCCGCCGTAGAGCTGCAAGGCCACAGCGTCACCCAGCGGACGCTCATACACCGCGGCAAGTTCCATGAACAGGTCATGAGGGTGCTGGGCATCGACGATCGGAGCCCCGTCGCACAACTCTCCGCTGGCAAGCAGGATAGGGTACCCGCAGCCGGAGATCGTCCAGGGCTCGGCCGACAGCATGGCGCGTAACCCCAGCTCGCCCTTCAGTACTGGGAGCCGGGCCATCCCCATTACCCAGTTGATGCTGCCGAACTGGTCGTCGCCGCGGTCGCTCCCCTGCCAGATGTTCTGCAGGAAGAGGTTGCCGTGCAGCATCAGGCTCCAGTCGCCCGCGGACCCATGCAGCGCATTCATGGGCGAAAGATCGGGGAGCCAGGAAGTGCCGGACCCCTCGCGTGCCCGCGGGATCTCCAGGAGGCCAGTCATCTGGTGGGCCGTGTGCTCCGTGGTATCCGCGGACGACTCCGGCGGAGTCGGATGCGTGTGTTGCGCAGCCAGAGAGGACGCGAAGATACCGAACAGTACGAGGAACGAGGTGCTGAACAGCACGAGGAACAGCGTTCTTTTCACCGTCACCCTCCGACGCGGGGTCCACTCTTGCCGCTCCGATACGCTTGTCGCTTCGGGCGCGAAAAGCGCATTTTACTCTACGTAAATCGCCGGAGCAAGCCGAGGTTCCGTCAGCGTCAGGAGCCTCCCTGCCAACAGCTGAGACCGGGGAACGGGATAGAGTTCTCCATGCGGAAGAGGTGGGTCCAGGCGGAGGAATCGTGGTGCTCGCAATGGTCGGAGTGCCCGTAGGGATGCGGATGAGCCATGGCGATGCCGGTGGTCCAGACGAGCAGCAGAGCTCCCACGGCCCCCAGCGCGGAGGCGCGCGTCACGTGGCTCCGTGCCGGGGGCTCGGCCCCCGTCAGCCTGCGGACCCGAAGCGAGAGCATCGTCGGGTGTTCGATGCCGACACCCGGATGCTGCTGCCGGACAGGGGACCACTCGGCTACCGCGATGATCGCGGAGGCAAGCGCGAGTGGCCGTCCGCGGCGAGCCGCGTCGTCGGCGCGGATCTCGGCGTGCTCGGCGATGTCCTCGGCGAGGTCGCGCAGCAGGGGGATCCAGAAGAGAACGTTCGCCAGGAAGCGGAGGATCGCGAGGCACAGCGGGTCTCGTCGAGCGGCGTGTGCGCCTTCGTGCGCGATCACCGCCGTGAGTTCCGAGGGTGAGAGTCGATCGCCCAACTCGGCCGCCAGATGGATGCGGGGACGCAGCCACCCGGCGGTGAACGCGGGCACCGGTAGACCTGGCGCGACCGCGATGCGTTCCGGATCGACCCCGGCGTCTCGTGCGGCGGCCGCGATGACACCAGCCGGATCCGGGGCGGTCCATCGTAGCGCCGAGAGCGTCCGCCTCAGCAGACGCTCGCCCCGGATCCGATCCCGGATGGCCCAGGCGAGGCCCGCCACCAGGAGGAGATGAAAGAGATAGTGCACGGGCCGGAGCAGCGCATCGAGCGCGGCGAGGCAGAGGCCCGACAGGTAGTCGGCTCCGGCGAGCAGCCGGTCCTGCCCTTCCCAGACATGGTGACCGAAGATCGGGATCATGCCGAAGAGGACGAGGAGTCCGATGGTCACGAGGAGCATGCGTCGCCGCCGGTCCGGAGCAGCACCCACGTTCCGCGCCCGGCCCCCGCTCATCCTTCCTCCTGCTTCAGGCGTTCGTCGATCAGCCGGCGCAGTTCCGCGAGCCCCGCGCGGTCCCGCTCCGCGAGGGCATCCACGAACGAGGTGGCGAGCGCGTGAGGCTCGAACGCAAGCATCCCCTCCACCACCCGCTGCGCGACGTGCGCTCGGAAATCTTCCTCCGTCCAGCGAGCGCGGTACCGGAAGATCCCTTCGTGCTTCGCCCGATGAAGCAACCCCTTGTCCACGAGCTTGTTGAGTACCGTAATCACCGTAAGCGGCGCTACCGTGTGCTCCTGAAGTACCCGCTGGTGGACTTCACGGGCCGAGGCGGGATCGCCGATCGTCCAGATTACCCCCATCACCCGCGCCTCGAGGTCCCCCAGGACCTTCGCGAGCCCTTCGGCGGAGAGGCGTATCGTGTCCTGCAGGTGGAGCCTGTCCTTCCCGGGATTGTCGCGCATGATGCTCGCGTCTGGAGGAGGGCGGACGAATGATCGAAACGCGCGCCATGATTTCATCCGCGGCGCAGTCAGGGTAAGGACACGCCCCTGACGACCGTGACTCGACGTAGCGAAAGGTGTGTGACGCTACACCACCCGTGCAAGAGAGCGTGACGCGGGTCCCCCCGTGCCGACGAAACGCGATGGCCACCGTCCTGGACCGAGCACGAACTCGCTCGAACCGATGCAGGCTTCTCCTGACTGACTCGCGAGATGCTGCGCGGGCCACCGTGTTGAGCGCACGACGTGTGGGGAGCCTCCATACCGCCGGATCCAGGCTTTCACCACTTGCTGGAAAATAGACCGGTGGGGTATACTGGAGTGAGATGAACAACCGACTCCGCGTTTTCGCCGCCTGGCTCGTTCTCCTGACTCTGAGTGCCTCCGTCGTGGAAGGCGCCTGGGCGGCGGCGTGCGCGGGGATCGAGAGTCCGCGCTCCGAAGCGGCGGTCGAACACGGCGCGGGCTCCTCGCATTCTTCGGATGGGCGGCATACCCCTGCTGAGGGCGATAGCCGGAGCCACTCGGCCCCACATACGGGTACGTGCCCGATGCCGATGCCACCCGGCACGGCATGCGGTACGGCCGCGCTCCCCGTGCCCGCGCTTTCGGTCCCGCTCAGGTCGCAGACCCCCGTCCTGATTCCACCCGCGGCCGACGAAGCGCCGCGCTCCCTCGCGCTCTCTTCGCTCTTCCGTCCCCCCCGACGGTAGCCATCCCGGACCCGGTTTCCCGGGCTCCGACCCACGCACATCCGTTGGGCTCGCGGGCGACTGCCCGTGAGCGAGGTCTGAACTCTCCCGGTTCGCGCATCCACGCGAGGCGGGGGCGGATGAACGCAATTCAATGGCTACCCGAATCGTACTTCTACTCGCGGGGATCACCCTCGCGTCGGCCCCCTCGCACTCGGTGGCGCAGGGTCCGGCTCCCGACCAAGCAATGACCCTGGCCGACGCATACCGCGTCGCCGAATCAAATAACCCCATGCTCGCGGCTGGGCTGGCCCGCACGGAGGCGGTGCGGAGCATGGAGTCTTCCGCCGCGCTTCCGCCCGATCCCCAGCTCAGTGTCGGCGTGATGAACGCGTCGCTCCCGGGTCTTTCGCTGGATATGTCCACTTCGATGGCGCCCGCCATCGAGGTCATGCAGATGGTGCCGTTCCCCCGTAAACTGAGCCTCTCGGGCGAGATCGCCCGCAAGCAGACAGAGATCGCCGCGGGGGAAGCCGGCGAGACGCTGTGGATGGTTCGCGCCCGCGTGGCGATGGCGTTTTACGGCGTCTACCAGGCCGACCGGCAGATCGAGACGATTCGCGGCACGTTGCGGCTGCTGGAGGATTTCGAGAGGGTCGCTCGCGCGATGTATGTCTCTGGTGAGGGCCGTCAAGCGGACGTGCTGCGCGCGGGGGTGGAGGTGGCCCGCATGCGCGCGGAGATCGAACGCATGACCGCGATGCGAGAGGCCGCGGCACTTCGGTTGAACGGCGTCTTGAACCGTCCCGCGAACACTCCCGTCCCGGCGGTCGCGATCGCGAAGCTCCCCGACCTCATCCCCTCCGCGGATACGCTCCGGGCCTGGGCGCGGGACTCCCGGCCGCTGCTTCTGCGATCCTCGCTCCTCGTGGAGCAGGCTGGAGTCCGTGGCGACCTCGCCCGCATGGAGCTGTGGCCAGATCTCTCCGTCAGCTTCCAGTACGGTCAGCGCGACGTGGCTGGTATGGGTACCGAGCGCATGGGCAGCCTGATGGTGGGCGTGAGCGTTCCCATCTTCGCGAACCGGCGGCAACTGAAGATGCGGGATGAGGCGATCGCGATGGAGCGCATGGCCGAAGCAGAGCTCGCCAACGTGCGAGTGGAGGTGAACACGCGAATCGGCGAACTGGCGGCCGAGCTGGACCGGGCGCAGACGCTGATGACGCTGTTCCGAACGGAGATACTCCCACAGGCGGAGGCCGCCGTTCAGTCCGCCTTCTCCTCCTACCGCGTGGGTGCCGTGGACTTCATGACGCTGCTGGACGCCCGCATGATGGTCAACGAGTACGAGCAGGAGCTCTACCGCCTGCAGGCGGAATACGGACAGATGATCGCGGAACTCGAGATGACGATCGGGCGTGAGATCCCGCGCAACCCCGATACCGCGAAGGAGGAGCGATGAACACGAAGTGGCAGATCGTGATCTCCGTGGCGCTGGTGATCCTCGCGCTGGCCGCCGTCGGGCTCTATGGCGCGCTCGGCTCCCCCGACGCGGCCTCCGAGTCGATGCCGGAGCACGACCACGCGGCCATGAGCGCTGGGGGCGGCGACGAGGCACTCCCCGTCAGGCTGGATGCCGAGGCGGCACGCCGGATCGGCGTCGCGTACGCCGTGGCCACGCTGAAGCCTCTGCGGATGGAGGTGGGCATCGTGGCCTCGGTTACCTATGACGAGACCCGGCTGGTCAACATCAACCCCAGGATCGAAGGGTGGATCGAGCGGCTGTACGTCGATTTCACGGGTGCGTCGGTCAGTGAGGGTCAGCCGCTGATGGAGGTCTACAGCCCGATGCTCGTCAGCGCCCAGGAGGAGCTGATCCTGGCGCGGCGTCTGGTCGACGAAACACGCGCAGGCGGGTCCGAACGGGCAATGGATGGTGCGGCGGAACTCCTCGACGCGGCTCGGCGGCGCCTGCGCTACTGGGACATCCCCGCTGCCGAGATCGACCAGATCGAACAGAGC
This sequence comes from uncultured Gemmatimonas sp., assembly GCA_964634395.1. Classification (GTDB taxonomy): domain Bacteria; phylum Gemmatimonadota; class Gemmatimonadetes; order Longimicrobiales; family Longimicrobiaceae; genus WHSP01. The sequence goes on from CAZWJE010000014.1 coordinate 6,879, forward strand.
GGAACTCCACGCAGGACTCTCGCCCTGCGCTCGCCCGCTTCCGGGGTGGTGGTGGAGAAAGCGGCGATCGAGGGCAGCCGCATCATGCCGGGGATGGATCTCTTTCGCATCGCTGACCTGTCGCGCGTGTGGATCGATGGTGAGGTCTTCGAGAAGGATCTTTCGCTCGTCCGTCTCGGGCAGAATGCGGACGTGACCTTTGAGGCATACCCGGGCGAGGTCTTCAACGCGCTGGTGAATTACGTCTACCCGCTCGTCTCGGTGGAATCACGCACCGGGAGGGTTCGCCTGGAACTCGCGAACCCGGCACTGCGGCTGAAGCCGGGGATGTACGCCAGGGTGGCGTTGCACGCCGGTGATGAACGGGCGGCGCTGCTGATCCCGCGCTCGGCAGTGCATTACACCGGCACCCGCTCGCTCGTCTTCGTTCGTCATGGCGAGACTCTCATGCCGCACGAGGTGACCACCGGCCTCGTCGCCGGTAGTGAGGTCGAAGTCCTCTCCGGGATCGAGGCCGGCATGGAGGTCGTCTCCTCGGCCAACTTCCTGGTGGACGCCGAGAGCAACATGGGCGCTTCCATGGGCTCCCTGCCGGACATGGATCTGGGCGGAGTCGAGGGGGCGGGCTCACCCGCTTCCGCCGATCCCCACTCGGGACACTGAGGAGGTGGCGTCATGGTGAAAGGAATCATCTCCTGGTCCATCGGAAACCGGATCATCGTTCTGATCCTCACCGCCTTCCTGGTCATCGGGGGGGTGCTGGCGGTGCGGGGCACGCAGCTGGAAGCGCTGCCGGACCTCTCCGACGTGCAGGTGATCGTGCAGACGGAGTACGAGGGGCAGAACCCGCAGATCGTCGAGGACCAGGTCACCTACCCGATGGCCTCCGAGATGCTGAAGGTGCCCGGAGCCCAGACGGTGCGCGGGTACTCCTTCTTCGGGATCTCCTTCGTGTACGTGATCTTCGAGGACGGCACGGACCTCTACTGGGCACGCAGCCGGGTGCTGGAGTACCTCTCGGCGATTCAGCCCCGGCTGCCGGAAGCCGCCGAGGCCTCGCTTGGACCGGACGCAACCGGACTCGGCTGGATCTACCAGTACGTGCTGGAGGACGAGCACGGCGCGCATTCGCTGGCGGAGCTGCGCTCTCTCCAGGACTGGTACCTTCGCTACCACCTCACCTCCGTGCCCGGCGTGAGCGAGGTCGCGAGTGTGGGCGGCTTCGAGAAGACGTACGAGGTGACGGTGGACCCCGTGAAACTGCGAGGCTATGGGGTACCTGTCACCCGGGTGATGCAGGCGCTGAAGGCGTCCAACGAGGACGCGGGCGCGATGATGATCGAGCTCTCCGAGCGCGAGTACATGGTGCGGGGGCTCGGTTACCTGGGCGGCATCGAGGATATCGAGAGCATCGGCGTAGGCTCCACGGCCACCGGTACGCCGATCCGTGTCGCCGATCTGGCGACAGTGCAGGAAGCCCCCGGTGTGCGCCGCGGGCTGGCCGACCTCGACGGCCGTGGCGACGTGGTGGGCGGCATCGTGGTGATGCGCTTCGGCGAGAACGCGCTCGCCACCATCGACCGGGTGAAGGACCGGCTGGCGGAGGTTCAGGCCGGGCTACCCGACGGGGTTACCGTTCGCCCCGTGTACGACCGGAGCGACCTGATCCGCCGCGCGATCGCCACCGTGCAGCGGAGCCTGGCCGAGGAGTTCCTGATCGTGGCGCTCGTCTCGCTGGTGTTCCTGCTTCACGCCAGGAGTGCGCTCGTCGCCATCATCACGCTTCCGCTGGCGGTGCTCATGGCCTTCATCGCCATGCGTGCCCTGGGGATCGGCGCCGACATCATGAGCCTGGGCGGAATCGCCATCGGTCTGGGTGTGATGGTGGACGCCGCGGTCGTGATGATCGAGAATCTGCACAAGCACATCGAGCGCGCGGTCGCCGAGAAACGGCGAAGCCTCGGCGCGCTCGCGGACGGCGAGTCGATCGCGGCCTTTCGGACGGATGAACTCACGGCGCGCGAGCGCTGGGCAGTTGTAACCGCGGCCTCGAAGGAGGTGGGGCCGGCGCTCTTCTTCTCGTTGCTCATCATCACCGTCTCCTTCCTCCCGATCTTCGCGCTCGAGGCGCAGGAGGGGCGGCTCTTCCGGCCGCTGGCCTGGACGAAGACGCTCTCCATGGCGGCCGCCAGCCTGCTGGCGATCACACTGGTGCCGGTGCTGCTCGGCTACCTCGTCCGCGGCCGGCTGCGCGCGGAATCACACAACCCGGTCTCCAGGTTCTTCATCCGCCTCTACCGCCCGGTCATCACCTTTGCCCTGCGGTTCCGGCTGCCTGTGATCGGCGCGGCGGTCGCGGCTCTCATCCTCACCTGGATTCCCCTGCAGCGGATCGGCTCCGAGTTCATGCCTCCGCTCGATGAGGGGACGCTGCTCTACATGCCGACCACCCTGCCCGGCATCGGGGTAAGCCAGGCGCGCGCGGCGTTGCAACGCCAGGACAGCATCCTGGCCTCCTTCCCGGAAGTGGCGAGCGTCTTCGGGAAGGCGGGACGCGCGAACACCGCCACCGACCCCGCGGGCTTCGACATGTTCGAGACGACCATCGCGCTGAAGCCCGAGCGCGAGTGGCGAGCGGGGATGACTCAGGAAAAACTGGTCTCGGCGATGGACTCGGCCGTGCGTATGGCCGGGATCACCAACTCCTGGACGATGCCGATCCAGGGGCGCATTGACATGCTCGCCACCGGCATCCGCACCCCGGTCGGCGTCAAGATCTTCGGGCCCGACCTGGCGACTCTGGAGCGGGTCGGGAAGGAGATCGAGAACGCGATCGGAATGGTGCCTGGCACACGCAGCGTCTTCGCCGAGCGAACGGTCTCGGGCTACTACCTGAACGTGGAGATCGACCGGCCCGCGGCTGCCCGCTACGGGCTGAATGTCGAGGACATCCAGTCGGTGCTCGCCTCCGCCATCGGCGGGATGACGATCACGCGTACGGTCGAAGGGCGTGAGCGCTACGCCGTGCGGCTGCGCTACCCCCATGAACTGCGCGACACGCCGGAGAAGCTGGCGGAACTGCTGATCCCCATCGGCGCGCGGAGGGGCGATCCCCTAACGGTCGTCGGGTCGATGGGGGGTATGGGTGGGGACGGGTCGAGCGGCGGGGGCGCCGCACAGATCCCGCTCGGACAGGTGGCCTCGATCCGCCAAGTCAGTGGCCCGATGGCGATCAAGACGGAGGGGGCGGTCCCCACCGCCTGGGTTTACGTGGATGTGGAGCAGCGCGACATCGGCCGCTACGTCGTCGACGCGAAGGCAATGGTAGACGAGATGGTCACGCTGCCGCCGGGCTATTCGCTACAGTGGTCAGGGCAGTACGAGTACATGCAGCGGGCGCGCGAGACGATGAAGCTCGTCGTTCCGGCTACCCTGTTCATTATCTTCCTCCTGCTGTACATGCACTTCCGCGGCGTGGTGGAGAGTCTGATGGTGATGCTCTCACTCCCGTTCGCGCTCGTTGGCGGCGTGGTATTCCTGTGGCTGCTGGACTACAACTGGTCGGTGGCGACGGCGATCGGCTTCATCGCGCTGGCCGGAGTCGCGGCGGAAACCGCCGTCGTCATGCTCCTCTACCTGGACTACGCCTGGGACGAGCGGCGGCTACGCGGACATACAAGCCTGGCGGACCTCTACGAGGCGGTGATCGAAGGCGCCGTCGAGCGCCTCCGACCGAAGCTGATGACGGTAGGCACGACGATCCTGGCTCTGGTGCCGATCCTCTGGGCCACCGGCACCGGGGCGAGCGTGACGAAGCGCATCGCCGCTCCGATGGTCGGCGGGATGGTCTCTTCAACCGTGCTCACCCTGGTCGTGATCCCGGTCGCCTATTCACTTTGGAAGGAATGGTCGCTTCGGCGTGCGACCCCTTCCGTCGCGACAGGTGGTCCGCCGGGCATGGTGCCTGTACCGGTGGGGAAAGAGTAGCCCGGCAGGCAGTTCCTCAGCCGAAGAGCCCCCAGACCGGTGGAAAGGTGGCGAGCATTCCCAGCACGATGAGGACCGCCGTCGCCACCCACACCCGGCTCCCGGTTATCTCGCGCGTCTTCCACCGGGCGTGAAGTACCGCCCACGCGACGAGCCAGGTCACCACGGCAAAAGTCGTGCGCCCGGAGACTCCTCCCGCCGGGCCGTACAGCGTCGGTGCCGCGAAGATGCCCGCCTCGTTCAACAGCACGAACAGACCCACCGCGAACGTGCCCAAACCGGCCGCCAGGAACGCGGCCATCGCGGATCCGTTCGGCAACTCATCCAGCGACGCGGATGCTCGTGTCGTGCCCCTGGGGTCGTTCCTGGTCGCGCCCATGTTCAGCTCCAATGATCCGGTTGAATGGAATAGTACGGGGTGAAGGTCAGTCGAGAGGGGCGACCTTGTTGATGAAAACCCCCAGGATCGAGATGTAGGCGACGATCCCGAAAGTGACGATCAGCAACGCGGACGCGGCCCGGCGCAATCCCCCGTCGGCAATGAAGCGGCCCCTGTAGCGCCAGGCGACCCAGGCAACCGCGGTGGCGAGGATACAGGCGACAAACGGAAGGTGCTCCTTGGTCTCCATCGCGAACGTGTGGAGCCAGGAAGTGGACGCATCGGCGAGGATCAACGAGCGCGGATACCGCGCCAGGTCGGTGGTCCCTTCCGGCGGTGTTGCCCGATACGGAGGGAAGACGACGTAGGTGCCGACGATCGTCGTAAGCCAGAGCAGCACCGCCGTCAGACCGGCGAGACCCGTGATCGCTCCCGAGCGGTCCGGCAGTGTCCCGGCTTCGCCGGTGCGGGGATACATGAGGTAGAGAGCGGCGAGCACGGCGGCCAGGGTGAGCATCGCCCCGCCACCGAATCCGACCCCGTGGATCATCGTCCAGAGACTGCGTTCCGAGAAGAGCATGTTCGCCTCCGCTGTAGCCGGTTGGATGGTGAGTTGTCGAAGCTGTCGCGGTCACGTTTCCATACGCATCGCCTGCGGCGCCGGCACCAGTGATCCCGCTCCGAAGTCCTCGGCCGCGAGGCGTTCACTGGCAGCCGCCGCGCTGCGCTCGCGCCAGCGAATCCACGCCAGGTAGAGAGCCGGGAGTACGAACAGCGTGAGAAAAGTCGAGGTGACGAGCCCGCCGATCACCACGCTGGCGAGAGGTCGTTGCACCTCGCTCCCCGGGCTGGTGGAGAGCGCCATGGGGACGAAGCCGAGGCTGGCCACCAGTGCGGTCATCAGCACCGGGCGCAGCCGGTCCGCCGCGCCGGTGAGAACGGCTTCGCGCACATCCGCCATCCGCTCACGCACCTCGTTCAGGTGGGTGACCAACACCACCCCATTCAGCACCGCGATCCCGAAGAGCGCGATGAAGCCGATGCTGGCGGAAAGGCTGAGGTTCAGACCTCGCAGCCAGAGCGTCGCTACCCCTCCGACCAGCGCGAACGGGACGTTGGCGAGCACCAGCGCCGACTGCCAGACGGAGCGGAAGCTCGCGAAGAGCAGGAGGTAGATGAGCACCAGCGCCATGGGCACGACCACCTGCAGCCGTTGCAGCGCGCGTTGCTGGTTCTCGTACTGGCCGCCCCACTCCAGGAACATCCCCGCCGGGAGGTGCACCTCGGCCGCGACCCGCTCGCGGACCTCCTCCACGAAGCTGCCCAGGTCGCGTCCGCGCACGTTCGAGAGCACCAGCGTGCGGCGCTGTGCGTCCTCGTGTCCGATCAGCTCCGGGCCCTCACGCGAAATGATGCGTACCACCGCGCCCAGCGGGATCACCTCCCCGCCGGGAGCGCGAACCATGATCCTCTCGAGTGCCGCCGGATCTCCGTGGTAGGCGTCCGGATAGCGCACCACCACATCCACCCGGCGCGGTCCGTCCACAAGTTCGGTGGCGGTGCGGCTACCCATCGCCATCTCCAGCGCGTCGCGCACGGCCTCGACGGACAGGCCGTAACGAGCCAGCGCCACGCGATCCACCTCCATCCGGATCTGCCCGGTTCCCTCGCTGATCTCCACCGAGACGTCCGCCGACCCCGGCGTCGCGGCCAGGACGCGGCGGATCTGCTCGCCATATCGGTGGTTCTCCGCCAGATCCGGGCCCACGACCTTGATGCCCAGATCGGTGCGGATCCCGCTTTCGGCCTCGTCCAGCCGCATGGCGAGCGGCTGCGTGAACGCCACCCACAGGCCGGGTACGTGTGCCAGTGCCGAGTCGAAGGCGGCCACCAGGCCTTCCTGGTTGCGGGCCGTCGTCCACTCCGCCTTGGGCTTCAGGATCACGTACATGTCGCCCTCGAAGAGACCCATCGCTTCGGTCGCCAGGTCGGGCCGTCCCTCCTTGGTGACGACGGTCACCACCTCGGGGAAGGACATGACGATCCGCTCCGCTTCGGTGGAGAGCCGGTTCGCGTCATCGAGAGAGATGCTCGGGAGCCGCCGCGTGTTGATCAGGATCGAGCCCTCGTCCAGCTTGGGCATGAACTCGGTCCCGATCCGCGTCAACGAGAAGGCCGCCACGACGATGGCCGCCACCGCCACCCCGAGGACCGGCGCGGTATGGGCGAGCGTCCAGTCCAGGGCGCGGGCGTAGCGGTCTTTCAGCGTGACCATCCACCGGCTCGGCTTCTCGTGCGTGCGGCGCAGCAGCGTGGCCGAGGCCGCCGGAACGAACGTGAGCGCGAGCAGGAGTGAGCCGAGCACCGCCGTCACCACCGTGAACGCCATCGGGATGAACATCCGTCCCTCCATCCCGTCCAGCGTGAAGATGGGGATGTAGACGGCCATGATGATCGCGATCCCGAAGAGGATCGGACGCCCGACCTGGACCGCGGCGCGCTGGAACAGCCCGATACCTTCCTCCTCAGGATGGTCTTCCATATGACGGATGAAGTTCTCCACCATCACCACCGAGGCGTCCACGATGAGCCCGAAGTCCAGCGCGCCGAGGCTCATCAGGTTGCCCGAGTACCCGAAGAGGCGCATCCCGATGAAGGCGAAGAGCATCGAGAGCGGAATCACCGAAGCCACGATGAGCGACGCCCGCACATTCCTCAGGAAGAGGAAGAGAACGGCGATCACCAGGATCCCGCCCTCGACCATGTTCTTCACGATCGTGCCGGTCGTTCGGCCCACCAGCTCCGTCTGGTCGTAGAATGGAGTGATGACGACGTGCCCGGGGAGGGCGGCCTCGATCTCGGCCATGCGCTCCTTGACCCGGTCGATCACCGCGCGGGAATCGGCGCCCTTCAGCTTGAGCACCATCCCGCTCACCACCTCGCCCTCGCCGTCCTTGGTGACCGCGCCCTGCCGTGGAAGGGCGCCGAGCGTCACCACTCCTACGTCCGCCACCCGCACCGGCGTGCCCGCGTGCGCGGTGATCACCACCCGGCTGATGTCTTCCGCCGATTCGAAGCGTCCCAGTCCGTGGAGCGTGTAGCGCTCGCCCGCGCGTTCCAGATAGCTTCCCCCGAAGGAGAGATTGTTCGCCTGCAGGGCGCCATGCACGTCCTCCAGGGTGAGGCCGAACGAAGCCAGGCGTACCGGGTCGACCTGCACGTCCACGCGCTCCACCAGGCCTCCCCACGAGTTCACCTCGCTCACACCCTCCACGGTGCGCAGCCGGGGCCGGATCGTGTAGTCGTGGAGCGTCTTCAGCTCCGTCAGGCTCAGCGAGTCGCTGGTGACGGTGTACTGGTACAGCTCGCCCATCGGCGTGGAGACCGGTCCGAGCTGCGGCTCGATTCCCGCCGGAAGTGCTGCCTTCGCGTCCCCCAGGCGCTGCTGCACGAGGGTTCGCGCGAAGTAGATGTCCATCCGGTCAGGGAAGGAGACGGTGACCAGGGAGAGGTCCGCCTTGGAGATCGACCGCACCCCCTCGGCGTCCGGGAGCCCCATCAGTGACTGCTCAACCGGGTACGTGACGAGCCGCTCCACATCTTCCGGAGCGAGCCCGGGCGCGACCGTGATGACTTCGACGCGGGTGCCCGTGAGATCGGGATAGGCGTCGAAGGGCAGCCCGTTCAGCGACCAGAGGCCCAGCACGATCATGGTCAACACGCCGCCCAGCACGAAGATGCGCTGGCGCAGCGCGAACGTGATCAACGTCTTCATGATTCCTCGCTCCCCGCCTCGCGTCGGCGCATGATCTCCGCCCGGGCGATCGCGGCTCCCTCGACGACAACGGTGGTTCCTTCCTCCACCCCGCTGAGCACCTCCGCCACCTCCGCCGTCCGCCGTCCGATGCGTACCGGCACCGTTTGCACGTGCACGCCTTCGCCGCGTTGTTCGGCCACGACCAGCACGGTATCGCCGTCCAGCGTCTGCACGGCGGCCGCGGGCACGGTGAGCACAGCGCTCGTTCCGGGTCCGCGCACGCTTGCCGTCGCGAACATTTCGGGGCGTAGCTCGCCGGCGGGGTCGTTCACCTGGGCCAGCACCTCGACCGTGCGCGTTGTCGGGTCGATGGTGGGGGCGACCCGCGTGACCGCCGCACTCCACTCGCGACCGGTGTAGGCCTGCACCGAGAAGCGGACCTCCGCGCCGGGGGCGGCCGCACCGAGCGCCGCCTCGGGGAGATGGAGAATGAGTTGGAGCCTCGATGTGCCGCTCACGGTGAGCAGCTGTGCCCCCACGACCACCACCTGTCCCGGTTGTGCCTCGCGGGAAACCACCGTCCCGTCCAGCGGAGAGCGGACCAGCACTTCGTGCGGGCTCACCCCCTCCGGGGCGGGGCCGTCACCCGTCAGGTGTCTCAGCATCTCCTCCGCCCGCTCCGCCTCGGCGGCCGCGGCGAGGCGCAGTGCCTCCGCGTCCACCAGCGCGGCGCGGGCGCGCTCGAGGTCAACCAGCGAGAGAGCTTTCCCGGCGTATAGCCGCTCCGCCCGGGCCGCCCCGCTTTCGGCCAGCCGTGCGTCGCTTTCCGCACGGATCAGGGTGGCGCGCGCGGCCGCGTTTGCCGCCAGGGCGTCCAGCATTTCGTGGCTATGGAGTGTCACCAGCACCTGCCCGGCGCGCACCCGCTCGCCGGGTTGCACGAGGACGCGCATGACGCGCCCCTCGACGATGGCTCCCAGCGCCTGCGTGACCGCGGGGTCGAGAGCCAGGCGCGCTGGTCCGCTCCACTCGTCATGCCAGGATGTGGCGCTCACCGGTTCCACTCGAAGCCCGGCGATGCGTACGGCTTCGGCTCCCAGTAACGCGGTGTCCGGAACCACTTCGGCGGACACCGCGGGCGCGGCGTCGACCTCCGGCCCGCATGCGACGGCCGCCAGGGCCAGGACGGGGAGCAACATGAGAGATCGGTTGTTCATACCTACTCCTCCAGAGGCGCCCCGAGGGCGCGAGCGAGCTCGATCCGCGCGAGGGCCAGCTCCGCCGCACGGGTAGCGGCGGCGGAGCGTGCGTCCGCGTGGGCACGACGTGCGTCCAGCAGTTCCACCAGTGTGGCGGCGCCCTCGCGGTACGCCATCTCCGCGATCGCGGCCACCTCCGCTCCGCGCTCCGCAAGGTCAGGCTCTCCCGTCGGGGCACCCTCCATGAGCCGGCGGTAGACCTCCAGGGCCGATGCCACTTCGGCCTCGATTCCGCGTTGCATTGCCGCCATCTGTGCTTCCGCCAATGCCAGTTCGCCAGCTGCCCGGGCTCGGGTAGCCGCCCCGAGGTTCCGGACCGGGAGTTCGACCGAGAGCGCGACCACGGCGGAGGTACCACTCACCGACTCCATCGCGCCCAGCTGAAGGCCCAGACCCGGCAGGGAGCCACGCCTGGCGGCGGTCGTCCCCCAACGCGCGGCGTCCACCCGGCGGCGTGCTGCATCCATCTCCGGACGTGCTACGAATGCCTGCCGCAATGCCTCAGATTGCGAGGGAATGACCGCGGCGAGTGTCGGCGCCCCCAGCGCGGCGCGGGCCAGGTTCCCCGCCGGGAGTCCGATCGCGCGAGCCAGGTCGGCGTGCGACTGTTCGGCCGCGGCCCGTGCGCGCGCGGTCACCAGGCGCGCCCGTTCCACCTCCAGCCGGGCGCGCAGCGCCACCGCCTCGGAGACCGCACCCTCCACCAGTCGCGTTTCTTCAAACGCCAGCAGCTCCGCGAGCGCTGTCTCCTCCATCACCGCTGATTCCGCGAGCGCACCGGCGAGCGCGGCGGCCCAGTAGAGCCTGCCGACCATCGCCTCCACCTCCCGCGCCGCGGTGACGGAATCCGCCACTGCCCCAGCCACGGACTCGCGGCCGGCCGCACTCAACGCGCGTCGCTCGAGCGCCAGGTCGAGCGGCAAGGTCACCGTGGCGTAGCGGTCGGGGGTTACTCTGCCGCCGGTGTTTTCTTCCCGAAGCTCGACGATCGGATTGGGGGGAGCGGCTCGCTCGCGGGCGGTTCCTTCGGCCACACGGACGTGACCGGCCGCCACGGGGAGCAGTGGGCTGTGCAGCCTCGCGAGTTCAAGCGCCTGGCGCAGGCTCAGCGGCGGCTGCTGCGCCCCGGCCGGAGTGGCCAGGGCAAGGGCGAGTACCACGCAGTGAACGTATCGCATGGGCCGAATGTAATCGGCGCACATTAACGCTCCATGAACGCGATGACGGGGTTGCGGCGGCGGGCGGGTCGGGCGGTGTATCGGGGGGATTTACGGGGGAAACGCGGATCCCTCGGCTTCGCCTACTCCCGCCCCGGGGAAGGAGGGAACTCGACGCGTACCCGCGTGCCTCCTCCGGAGGACGAAGCGATGTCGATCCGGGCGCCATGCTGCTCCGCGATCCAGTGCGCGATCGGCAGACCCAGGCCGCTCCCTTCGGCAGCCCGCTCCCGCGCCTGGCGGCCACGGAAGAAGCGTTCGAAGAGCCTTGCACGCTCCTCTTCGGGGATCCCGATGCCCGTGTCGCGAACTTCCAGCATCGCCCCCTCCTCGGCCCGGAAGACCGACACCGCCACGGTGCCGCCAGCCGGCGTGTACCGGATCGCGTTGTCCAGCAGTACGCCCAGAAGGCGCCGCAGGAGCTCAGCGTTGAGCAGCGCCGGTGCCTCTTCCAGGGTGAGGACCTCGAGGCGAACCCCTCCGCGATCCGCCACCGCGTGCCACGACTGCACTTCCCCGGAAACCACGTCGTCCACGAAGCCCTCTTCGAAGGGTGGCGGCGGTTCACCCGCGTCCACGCGCGCGAGCTGGAGGAGTTCCCCGACCAACCCGCCCGTCCGTTCCAGGTCCCCAAGAATATGCCGCAGGGCCTCGTCCCGCTCTGTCTCGGTCGCACCCGGGGAGAGTGCTCGTTCCGTCTGGCTCAGCATGCGCGCTACCGGAGTGCGTAGCTCGTGGGCGGCGTCCGCGAGAAAGCGACGCTGTTGATCGAGGGCTTGCGCCAGACGATCCAGCAAGTCGTTGAACCGCTGCGCCAGCCGACCCAGTTCGTCGCCGGGATGGGCGATCGGGATGCGGATGTCGGGAGTAGCCGGCGTAATCCGCTCTGCCGCCGCGGCCATCTCGCCCACCGGACGCAGCGTTCGGCCGGTGAGCCACCAGCCCATGGCCGCCGCCATCAGCACCGTCAGGGGAACGACGAACTGGAAAGCACGATCGATACGCGCGAATGACCGGCGGAGTGGGGCCATGCTGGCGTGCACCCGGACCCGCCAAAGCGGGGCGAGTTCGGTGTCGAGCGGCCTCTCGACCACGTGTAACGGCGATGCCAACCCGCCGCTTCCGACGAACCGCGGCGCCTCGATCCGCGCGAACACGCTATCGTCAGGTCGCACGAACTCGATCGTCTGGTCCGGGATCACCAACTCTCTGGCGACGTGCGCGAGGGTCGCTTCGGTCGAGCGGAACTCGGCCACTTCCGCTCGAAAGACACCCCGCGCCACCTCGGCGGACCGCTCAACCGATAGCTGGTGCTCTCGCTCCACGAGTTCCCGCAACGTCAGCCGCAGGGCAAAGCCACTCGCGAGGAAGAGCACCAGCACCGAGCCGGCGTACCAGAGGGCGAGCCGCACGCGGATCGTCACGGTACTTGACCTCGCTCCGCGACTCCGAGCCGATACCCGGCGCCACGCACCGTTTCGATCAGTGCCTCCTCGCCGTTCCCATCCACCTTGCGGCGCAATCGGGCGATGTACACGTCGATGACGTTGCTGAACGGGTCGAAGTTCGCGTCCCAGGCATGGTCCCCGATCTGCTCGCGGGTCAACACCCGCCCGGGATTGCGCATCAGGTACTCCAGCACCGCGAACTCCTTGGTCGTGAGCGGTATTCGACGCTCCCCCCGGCGGGCCGCCCGCTTTTCGGTCTCCAGTTCCAGATCCGCGACCCGCAGCGTGACGGGCAGCGGGTCCGCCGGGCGCCGCAGTAACGCGTGGACCCGCGCGATCAGCTCGCGGGTGGAGTACGGCTTGATCAGGTAATCGTCCGCCCCCGACTCCAGTCCGACGATCCGGTCGTCCACCGCGTCCCGCGCGGTCGCCATCAGGATGCGTGTTGGCGCGCCGCGCGCCCTCATCGCCCGGCACACCTCCACGCCATCGATATCCGGGAGCCGCAAGTCCAGGACGATCAGGTCGTACGGATAGATCGCGGATTCGTACAGCGCCTCCTTCCCCCCGGTCACCACGTCGACGGAGAAGCCCGCTTCCCGCAGCTGAGCCGCGACATTGTCCGCCAGTCGGCGATCGTCCTCCACGAGCAGGATCCGCACGTCACTCCTCCTCGAAACAGAAACCGCGCACCCGGATGGTGATGGACACCCCTTCACCGCCCGTTGGGGCGGATCTCCGCGGGTGCGTCATCCATCGCCGCTACCGGAGTCCTGGGTCCGAAGACAAGCTAAGCTACATCCCCCGCCTTCCGCTCACCATTCAGTTCCTCGCCGTCCGCGGCGCCCGCGCTCGCGACGGATCCGGACCGCCTTCGCGCGTGGCGAATCCCGCGCGCCTTCCCCCGTTGACGGATCCCGACCACCACTCCGAAAGATGCCTCCCGATCTTGACGGCCGGGATCAACTTGAGCATGATTCTCATCCGCAACCACCGCGACCTCCCGCGCGGGGTGCGCTGAACCATATCCAGGATTTCCGTGTCGATTCGAGCACGGGCGGCGAAAGGCTTCCGCCGCGTCCGGCTTCTGCCGGTGGCTTTGGTACTTGTGGCGGGGTGTCAGCCCGCGGATGGAGCTGACGGAGCGGGCGCGGTCGGCGAGGTCAATCTCTATACGACCCGTGAGCCCGGTCTGGTGCAGCCGCTGCTGGATTCGTTCACCGCCGAGACCGGCGTACGAGTGAATACCGTGTTCGTTCGCGACGGGCTCCCTGAACGGCTCCGTGCCGAAGGCGAGCGATCACCGGCCGACGTGCTGATGACCGTCGACTCCGGCAACCTGCTGGATCTCGTCGCGGGCGGCTTCACGCAGCCCGTGAACTCGGCGGTTCTCGAAGAGGCGATCCCCGCCCATCTCCGCGGTGAGGGCGGTCGGTGGTTCACGTTGTCATTGCGAGACCGCGTGTTGTATGTGCGCAAGGATCTGCCGCTCGAGAGCTTCGCGTACGAGGACCTGGCCAAACCCGAGTGGAAGGGAAGGGTCTGCATCCGTTCCGGCCAGCATCCGTACAACACGAGTTTGATCGCGGCGATGATCGCGCACGACGGAGAGGCCGCGACCGAGAGCTGGCTGCGCGGGGTCAAGGACAATCTGGCCCGGGCAGCCGCGGGTGGGGACCGTGAGGTCGCCCGCGATATCCTCGGTGGGATCTGTGATATCGGCATCGCGAACGCCTACTACGTGGGGGCGATGAAGAACGCGGCCGAGGGAGACGAGCAGCGGGCTTGGGGCGACGCGATCCGGGTGATACGGCCGGTCTTCTCCGGTGTCGCGGGAGGAGGGACGCACGTGAACATCAGCGGCGCGGCCGTGGCCGCTCATGCGCCGAACCGGGACAACGCGGTGCGATTGCTGGAGTATCTCGTCTCGGACGAGGCGCAAAGCATCTACGCGCGCGCGAACTACGAGTATCCGGTGAGGGACGGTGTGGAGCTGGATCCGGTGGTGGCCGGCTTCGGCGAGATGAAGGTGGATGCTCTGCCGCTGACGGCGATCGCGAAGTATCGTGTCCGGGCGAGCGAACTCGTCGACAGGGTTGGCTTCGATCGCTGAGAGTGGCGTGATGGTGGTCGGTGCCGGCCGTGATCGCGGCTGGCAGACGGCCGCCGTCCTCATCGCCCTGGCGGTGCTGGCGCCGCTGGGGGCGCTCGCCTGGACGGCGGCGGGGGGGAGCGAGGGCCTCTGGTCGCACGTTATCCGGTACGTGCTTCCCCAGGCGACCATCAACACGGTCATCCTGCTCGCGGGGGTAGGCGTCCTCGCCGCGGTGCTGGGTACCGGTACGGCGTGGCTGGTGACCGCCTATGACTTCCCGGGGGTTCGTACGCTTTCCTGGGCGTTGCTCCTCCCGCTCGCCGTGCCAACGTACATCATCGCCTATTCGTACCTGGACCTGCTCCACCCGCTGGGGCCGGTGCAGTCGGCGGTGCGCCTTTTCCTGGGGATCGAAAGCCCGCGGGATCTGCGCCTCCCGGACGTTCGCTCACTCGCCGGTTGCGTGCTCCTGCTCGGTTTCGTCCTCTATCCCTACGTCTATCTCAGCGTCAAGGCCATGTTCGCGACGCAGGCGGCGGGCGCGATAGAGGCGGCGCGGGCGCTCGGAGTGCCGGGGAGGTCTCTTTTCCGCGCGGTCGCGCTTCCCCTCGCGCGGCCCGCTGTAGCGGTGGGGATCGCGCTGGCGCTGCTCGAAACGCTCAACGACATCGGCGCCTCGGAGTTCCTGGGTGTGCAGACGCTCACCGTCGCCGTCTACACCACCTGGATCACGCGGGGCGACCTGCCCGGCGCCGCGCAGATCGCGCTCGCGATGCTCGCTATCGTGGTCGCGCTGATCGCCCTCGAACGTCATGGGCGCCGTCGCCAGAGGTATACCTCGGGCCAGCGGCCACGCCCGATGGAGCCACGGAGGCTCCGCGGAGTCGCCGCCGTCTCTGCCTCTCTGCTCGGGTGGACGCCTGTGCTGATCGGCTTCGCGTTCCCCGCGCTGCATCTCGCCCGCCAGGCGCTGAAGCGAATGGAGCTGTACGGCGGGGTTTCCGGACCTTTGCTGATGAGCGTCTGGCACACCGTGTCGGTGGCCGCGACCGCCACGCTCGTCACCCTCGCGGCGGGGCTCGTGGTCGCCTGGGCGCTCCGGTTGGCGCGGGTTCGGCGACGGCCTCGGGTCGCCGCCGCATCCCTGCGCGTCGCGAGCCTGGGATACGCGATCCCCGGAACCGTACTGGCGATCGGTCTGCTCTCGCCCCTCGCCTGGTTCGACATCGGGGTTGGTGAGTTCCTCCGTCCGTTCGGTGTCGAACCGCGCATGCTGCTCATGGGCTCGACCACGGCCCTGGTCATCGCGTACACGATTCGCTTCCTCGCCATCTCGGTCGGCAACATCGACGCCGGCCTCGAGCGGATCCCGTTCTCGCTCGACGAAGCCTCCCGGTCGCTCGGTCGCGGTTCGAGCGCGACGTTGCGTGGCGTTCACGGGCCACTCCTCCGTCCCGCCCTGGCCGCCGCCGCCCTTCTCGTGTTCGTCGACGCCGTGAAGGAGCTCCCCGCGACGCTCCTCCTTCGGCCGATGAACTTCGAGACCCTGTCCACTCGCCTCTACGCCGAAGCCGCGCGCGGGGCCTACGAGGAGGGGGCGATCGCCGCCCTCCTGATCGTCCTCGTCGGTCTTCTGCCCGTGATCCTTCTGGCCCGTGTCCGGGTGCGCCCGGGAAGGAGTTTGACAGAGTGACCCGTCCACTTCTCGAGGTCGACTCGATCGAGGTCGCCTATCTCGTGCCGGGCGGCCCACGCCTGGTCGTGGATGAGCTTTCCTTTTCGCTCGCCCCTGGGGAGATCGGCTGCCTGTTGGGCGAGTCAGGGTGCGGCAAGACAACCGCGCTGCGCGCCATCGCCGGCTTCGAATCGGTGCGGGCCGGGCGAATCCTGCTCGATGGTGTGCTTCTCGCCTCCGCGACGACTTCCTTGCCACCGGAGCAGCGCCGGGTAGGGATGATGTTCCAGGATTACGCGCTCTTCCCCCACCTGGATGTCGGCCGAAACGTGGCCTTCGGTCTGCGGGGGATGGAGCGGGCACGTCGGCGGCGGCGGGTCGAGGAGATGCTGGAACTGGTCGGGCTCGCCAACCGGGGCAACGACTATCCCCACGAACTCTCCGGTGGTCAGCAGCAGCGGGTCGCGCTGGCCCGGGCTCTCGCGCCCGCGCCCGAGGTGCTGCTTCTCGACGAACCGCTCTCCAATCTCGACGTGCACACGCGTGAACGCCTTGCCGGTGACCTTCGCGCCCTCCTGCGGGAGGCGGGCGTCACCGCGCTTCTCGTCACCCACGACCAGGCCGAGGCCTTCGCCATGGCCGACCAGGTCGGCGTCATGCACGATGGCCGTATCGCGCAGTGGGGGTCGCCCGCGAACCTCTACCGACGTCCCGCCCACCGCTACGTCGCGAACTTCCTCGGGCGTGGCGTGCTC
Organism: uncultured Gemmatimonas sp.; assembly: GCA_964634395.1. Taxonomy (GTDB): domain Bacteria; phylum Gemmatimonadota; class Gemmatimonadetes; order Longimicrobiales; family Longimicrobiaceae; genus WHSP01. Next base: position 23,451 of record CAZWJE010000014.1, read on the forward strand.
GTTCCCTCCGGGGTCCTCGGGCTTGCCCCCGGATCTGACGTGCTCATCCGTCCTGAGGACCTGAGGCGCGACTCGAATGGCCCGATCCGCTGCTTCGTGGAGAGCTGCGTCTTCCGCGGACCGGGCCTCGCTTGCCGAGTCCGGCTCTCCACGGGCGAAGCGCTCGAGCTGGATCTCCCGAACGACCTCGCTCCCCCGGTCCCCGGTGACGAACTCGGCCTCCGGGTCGCGGAGGATGAGCTTCCCCGGTTCTCCGACTGAAGACAGGGTGCTACGCGAGGCGCCGTCGGTCGGTCCCCACGGTCCCGCGAAGCTGGACGGATCGGAGAATCCCCAATGCGACACGGACGACGAGCTCGCGGGTCGCGCCCGGCCGAGGGGATCGGGAGGCGATCGAGTCGCTCTCCGAGCTCTCACTGCCTCGTCGCGTGTGTCTGGGCCGCGACGCCCCCCGCCGAGACCTGCCTCAATTTCGCGACGCTGAGTATCTGCGTCGCGCGCCCCCGCTGAGCGATCACACCCTGCTCGCGCAGTTTCGTCAATGCTCGAGTGACGCTCTCGCGGGTGGTCGAGAGTTCCGCGGCGAGCTCGTGGTGGCGGCGCGGTATCCGGAATATCACTCCGTCATGCAACGGTCCTTCCGCCGCCGCATACTCGAGGATACTGGTCGCGACCCGGGACGGCACGTCCTTCAAGGAGAGCTTGTTGACGAGCTGGACCAGTCGGCGCATGCGGAACCCGAGGCGCTGAATGACGTGGTCGGCGATCTCTGGATGGGTCCGGTACAGCCACTGGAAGTCGCCGAGCGAGAGGAAGAGCAGTTCGCTGTCCTCCAGGGCGCGCGCCGAGGCGGGATAGGGGCCACCGTCGAAGAGCGGCAGTTCGGCGAGCGTGTTCCCCGGCCCTACGGTATCCAGCACCTGCTCCCGGCCGTCGCTGCTGGCATGGTATGCCGCGATCCTGCCGTTCGTCACCACGAAGAGCCCGCGGCAAGGCTCGCCCTCGCGAAAGAGGATTGCGTCGCGAGGGAGCCGTTTGACGACGGTCCTCCCCGCGATCGCGTTGAGCGACTTCTCGCTGAGTCCCTCGAGGAGAGAGGTCTCCCGCAGAACGGCGACGGGATCCATGGTATGTTTCATACCGGCTGGGGCGCGTGTAGCCGGTCGGCACGCTGGTGCCGCTGAACCCACCCGGTGGTGACGAAGAGGCCGGTCCAGATCACCGTGCGGAGCACCATGGCCGCGAAGCTGTCGCTCGCGACGGCACCTCCGCTCCAGGAGTAGACGAAGAGCGAGCCGAGAACCGCCAGGTTGAGTAGCGCGATTACCCCAGCGGCCGAACGGCCGCGCCGCGGGTTGCGTCGAATCAGCATGGCCGTCATCACGTAGGCCACGCCCATCACCGTGTTGAAGAGCAGTAACGGCTGCACCACCACGTGACCCGGATCGCCTCCGAGCAGCACCCGCCCGCCGGCGAACACAGTGAGCAGGCCGAAAAGTAGCGCCACCACGATCGAGGCGCGCTGGAGCTTGCTGGTCGGGCATTGGTGAATCATCTCGTCCTCCTTGCCTGTGTGAAAGTCATGCCCGTGTGAAAGTCATGCCCGTGTGAAACGTCATCCCTCGCGCCGGCGGAAGCGGGTGGCGGAGAACCAGAGCAGCGTCACCCCCATGACGGCGAGCGCCAGGTACTGGGACCAGAGCGCGGCGGGGCCCACGCCCTTGAGGAACACTCCGCGCACCACCTCAAGGTAATGGCGCATCGGATTGAACAGCGTCAGCCACTGGAAGACCTCCGGCATGCTGCTGATGGGGAACATGAAACCCGAGAGCAGGATGGCTGGCATGAAGACCAGGAAGCTGACCATGAACGCCTCCTGCTGCGTGGAGGCGAGGGTGGAGATGAGCAGGCCAATCCCCAGCGTTGCCAGCAGATAGAGGACGCTGCCCGCGACCAGCATCCACACGCTGCCCGCGAAGGGGACCCGGAACCAGAGAACGGCGGCCAGGGTGACGATCGCCATGTCGATGAGCCCGATGATTCCGAAGGGGATCGTCTTGCCGGCGATCAGTTCTCCCGGGGTGAGCGGGCTGACACGGAGCTGTTCGAGCGTCCCGATCTCTCGCTCCCGCACGATGGCCAGCGAGGTGAGGAGCAGCGCGACCAGCATGAGGATCGCCCCGATCACGGCCGGTACGTTGTAATCGCGGCTGGAGAGGTCGGGGTTGAACCAGGCGCGCTCGCGCAACTCGATAGGGAGGGTCACCGCCTGCGTCCGAGCCTCGGCGCCGAAGCGTTGCACCATCTGTTCGGCATAGCCGCGCGCCACGGATGCCGTGTTGGAGTTGGTGCCGTCCAGCAGCAGCTGAACGTGCGCGCCCTGGGACGTATGCAGGTTCCTGGTGAAGGATTCGGGGATCACGAGCCCCACCACCGCTTCCCCTTCGTCCAGTGCCGCCACGAGGTCCGCGGGGCGGGGGGAATAGCCGACGACGCGGAAGTAGCCGGACGAGGTCAGCGCCGAGACCAGCGCCTGGGTGGATCGCGACTGGTCGTGGTCCACGACATAGAGCGCCGTATCGTACACATCCGTGGAGACGGCGTACCCGAAGAGCAGGAGCTGAATGACCGGGGTCGCGAAGACGACCCGGCTCATCCGCGGGTCACGCAGGATCTGACGGAACTCCTTGACCACCATTTCGCGCACTCGGCCGAGTTTCTCGAGCGGGTGGACGTTCATACGATCTCCTTCCGGAAGACCCGGATGGAGAGGAACAGCCCGAGCACCGCGAAGGCGACCATCAGTAGCGCCGGCGGATACAACACGCCGGCACCGACCCCCTTCAGGAAGATTCCGCGGGTGACTCCCACGAAGTGGCGCGCCGGGATCAGCAGGGTCACCGCCTGCAGCCCGCGAGGCATCACTTCGATGGAATACATGAACCCCGAAAGCAGGAACGCGGGGAGAAAGGTGACGATCATCGCTACCTGCGCGGCCAGCAACTGCGACCTGGTGATCGCCGAAATGAACATCCCCAACCCCAGCGCGCCGATCAGGAAGAAGGTGGAGGTCACCATCAGCAGGAGGAAGTTTCCGCGCAAAGGAACGCCGAACAGCGCGACACCCAGCGCCGAAGCGACCACCACGTCGATAAGGCCGACGACCAGGTAGGGCAGGAGCTTGCCGAGCACCACCTCGACGCGGTGCACCGGGGTGGAGGCGAGCTGTTCCATCGTCCCCCGCTCCCACTCCCGGGCGATCGTCAGAGAGGTCAGCATGGCGGCGATGATCATCATGATCACCGCGACCAGCCCCGGCACGATCATGTTCCGGCTGACCAGCTCTTCGTTGTACCAGACGCGGCTCTCGACCTGGACCGCCGGGGTCACGGTGTATCCCCGCTCACTCAGGAGGCGCTGGTTATGCGCCTGCACCACTGCCCGGGTGTAGCCCAGCACGATCGTCGCGGTGTTGGCGTCGCTCCCGTCCACGATTGCCTGCACCGACGCCGGAACGCCGCCGCCCAGGTTCCTGGCGAAGTCAGGCGGGATGATGATCCCGAGCTGGACCTGCCCGCGGTCGATCGGGCCGTCCACCTCGGCGGCGGTGGAGGCTTCCTCGATCAGGAAGTGTCCGGAAGCGTGGAACGCCTCCACCAGCGCCCGACTGCGTGCCGAACCGTCCTGATCGACCACCACGGTACGGATCTCGTCTACGTCCCAGCTGATCCCATAGGCGAAGATCACGACCAGCAACACCGGCAGAACGAAAGCGAGCACCAGGCTGCGGCGGTCGCGTCGCAGCTGGATGACCTCCTTGCGGGAGACGGCGAGCAATCGGTCCCGGTTGAGCATGACGGTTTTCCCTCAGTCGACGATAGCGCCGCCAGCCGCGCGTACCCGCGAGACGAATACGTCTTCCAGAGACGGCACCACCTCTCGAAGATTGCGCACGGGGTGCCCGTGCTCCGCGAGTAGCCCGGGAAGTTCTCTCCGGGCACGGCCCGCGTCGTCCACGGTCACGTGCAGGGCGCGGCCGAACATCGCCGTCTCCAGTACGCCGGCGGCGTCCCGCAGTACCTCGACCGCACGAGGGGCGTCGTCCACCTGGATCTCCAGGATCGGCTCGTCCAGGCCGCGACGGAGCCGCGCGGGGCTGTCGATCGCGATGATCTTTCCGCGATTCATCAGCGCCAGCCGGTGGGCGTACTCGGCCTCTTCCATGTAGTGGGTGCTGACGAATACGGTGGTGCCCTTCTCGGCGATCCCGTCGATGAGTTCCCAGAACCGCCGCCGCGCGATCGGATCCACCCCGGAGGTCGGCTCGTCAAGGAAGAGCACCGGCGGCTCGTGCAGAACCGCGCACCCGAGCGCCAGGCGCTGTTTCCAGCCCAATGGCAGCTCGCCCGTCGACCGACGGCGATGGTCCGTAAGGCCCGCCATCTCCAGCACCCAGTCCCGTCGCTCGCCGCGCTTTTCTCGCGGTACGCTGTAGAGCCCCGCGAAGAAGCCGATGTTCTCCTCCACGGTGAGGTCCGCGTACAGCGAGAAGAGCTGCGACATGTAGCCGATTCGCTGCTTGACCGCCCGGCGATCCGTCCGCACGTCCAGCCCCGCGACCCACGCCTCTCCCGCCGTGGGCGGAACAAGCCCGATCAGCATCTTGATCGTGGTCGTCTTGCCCGCTCCGTTGGGGCCCAGGAAACCGAAGATCTCGCCCTGCGCGGCGCTGAAGCTGACGCCGTCCACGGCGGTGAACTCGCCGTAGCGTTTGGTCAGCCCGTCGGCGTACACGGCGCGTTCGGTGGCGGCGCGTTCGGTGACGGCGCTTTCGGTGACGGCGCGTTCGGCGGCGGGGCCTCGGGTCGTGGGCCGCGTGTTCATGCGGCCTCCACGCTGTCGATGCGGTCGATGAAGACATCCTCGAGCGTGGGCGGGACGCGTTCGGCCAGCCCGACCCGCAAACCGGCGTCGCGCAGCGTGTTCACGGCTGCCTGCTCCGCCCCGACGGGAACGGTGACGTGCAGCCGGTCTCCGAAGACGGTCACGCGCCCCACCTCGGGCCGCTCCAGCAGCAGGCGCCGTGCGGCCTGGACGCGGTCTACCTCGATGGCGAGGATGTCCGTTCCGAACCCACGCTGCAGTGCCAGCGGGGTGTCAATGGCCAGCGCGCGGCCGTGGTGCAGCAGGATGAGGCGGTCGAAACGCTCGGCCTCGTCCATGTATGAGGTGCTCACCACAACCGTCGTTCCACTGGCGACCATTTCGTGCACGATCAGCCAGAGATCGCGCCGCGAGATCGGGTCGACGCCAAAGGTTGGCTCGTCCAGCAGCAGGAGCTCCGGCTGGTGGATGAGCGCGCACGAGAGCCCGAGCTTCTGCTTCATCCCGCCCGAAAGCGCTCCGGCCAGCCGGTCCTGGAAGGGGCCGAGGTTGGAGAAGTGGAAGAGCCGCTCCAGGCGGGCTGGCCGCTCCCGTTTGGGCACCTGGAAGAGGTCAGCGTAGAAATCGAGGTTCTCGCGCACCGTGAGGTCCGCATAGAGGCCGAATCGCTGCGACATGTACGCGAGGCGCGGCTTCACGAGTTCCGGATCGCGCGCGACGCTGATTCCGTCGATCACGGCGTCGCCGCTCGTGGGGCGCATCACGCCCGCCAGCATCCTCAGCGTGGTGGTCTTGCCGGCGCCGTCGGGGCCGACCAGCCCAAAGAGTTCGCCGCGCTGGACCTCGAAGGAGAGCCCATCGACGGCTGTCAGGCTCCGGAAGCGCCGCGTAAGCCCTTCGGCGCGAATCATTACCTCTTCATTGCGCGCCATTTCACCGCGGCCCATCGGGCACCTCCAGTCGCACGTCGGCGGGCATGCCGGGCTTCAGGTCGAGAGAGGGGTCATCGTCGATCCGCACCTTCGCCGCGTAGACGAGTTTCACCCGCTCTTCCTGTGTCTGCACGCTCCTTGGCGTGAACTCCGCCTCGCTGGCGATGAACGACACCGCGCCGCGGTACTCCTTGCCGGCCCAGGTGTCCGTCGTGATCACCGCCGGAGTGCCCAGCCGCACCGCCGCGAGGCGATTCTCGGGAATGTAGATCCTCACCCAGCGCTCCTCGTTGTCGAGCAGCGTGACGGCCGGAAGGCCCGGCGCGGCGATCTCGCCTGCCGTCCGGTGCCGAACCGTCACAACTCCCTCGAACGGGGTACGCACGATCGAGTACTCGATCGCGGCGTCGACCTCCGCCACCGTGGCCTCGGCCTGCGCCAGGCGTGCACTTGCCACCGCGACCTCCTCTGTCCGCGGTCCCTTCCGCACCAGCTCGAGCTGCTCCCGGGCCTGGCGCCACTGGCTCTCGGCGACCTCGGCAGTCGTCCGTATGCCCTCGTACTCCTGAAGGCTGATCGCTCCCGCTTCAAAGAGCGTCCGCGATCGTTCCAGATGACGTTGCGCGTCCACGGCCCGGCTTGCGGCGGCTACTTCGGCGGCCTGGGCGTGCGCGATCTCCTCCGGGCGTGAGCCGCTCTCCAGCAGCGCGAGCTGCGCGCGCGCCGCCGCGACTTGCGCCAGCGCCTGGCGACGCCGTGCCTGGGTTTCCGTAGTGTCGAGGCGCGCGATCACCTCGCCGGCACGCACTCTGTCGCCTTCGCGAACGGTTACCGACTCGATCCTCCCGGCACGCTGGAAGCCGACCAGTGCCTCCGTCCCCTCCACGGTGCCCGAAGCGAAGAGTCCGTCGCCCGAATCCGCGCCGGTCAGCAGGATTTGCCGACCTAACAGCCCCGCCGTGACGAGAAGGACCACCGCGATGATCGGCTTCCTCGATTTCGAGGGGATTTTCATGGGCCCTCCCGCATGGTTCGTCTCTCGAAGTTCGAGGCTCAGGGTGTCGGTGAGGACCGCCGACCGCGTGATCCGGGTGCGGCGCTTCTCCGGTTGCCCGTCCGCCCTCACCCACGGAACCCTCGGCCAGAGCGTCCCCAGGAAACCGGCGTACAATCCGGGTCGCGCCGACCAGGTGCGTGACTCGTTTGATGACCATCCTCCCTCCCGCGGCCACCGTCGCTGACTTCAGTATATTGGGGGCGCCGGTGCCATTCAGTGATGGACGTCACCAAACGAACCGCCGGTCCTGAATGGACGGAGACGCGCCCCTCAGATCGGCACGGTACCCTCGGGTCGATGGAATCAGCCGCGCTCGCCGACAGGAAGGGGAGATGAGCAACCTTGACTCGGTACCTTAGTATAAGGTTTACCTTGGATACGGACACGAATGGAGCATCCGAAATGCGGACGTTGACGATCGGAGAGTTGGCGAACGAGGCGGGGGTGAATCCGCAGACGGTGCGTTACTACGAACGACGGGGGCTTCTGCCGGAGCCCTCGCGACGACCGTCAGGATATCGGGAGTATCCCGAGTCGGACCTCGCTCGTATCGGGTTCATCCGTCGCGCGAAGGACCTGGGTTTCACGCTCAGGGAGATCGCCGAGCTGCTCGCGCTGCGCATGACGCCAGATACGACGCCGGCTCAGGTGCGCGATCGAGTGGAGACGAAGATCGGCGACGTGGAGGCGAAGTTGACGGAACTGGAACGGATCCGCGGCGCGCTGACACGAATGGCGGCCTCATGCGAGGTTCATGGTCCGTCGGGCGAATGTCCGTTCCTGGAAGCCCTGGAGCCGCGCGATTCGGCGGCATAGCGGGTGCTGTCGTCGGACGCCGCGCGGCCGTGGGTTCCCACACAACTCAGTCACGTTAAGGGGAGGATACGATGGACATCACTGTCAGGACGATCGGGCTGACTGTCGCTCTGGTCATGGGGGTGTTGGCGTTACCGGCGAATGCCTACGCGCACTGTGATACCATGGACGGACCTGTGGTGCTCGCGGCGCAACGCGCCTTGGCGAGCGGAGAGCTGGAGCCGATGCTGATCTGGGTTCGCGAACAGGACGAGCCCGAGGTCCGCGAAGCCTTTGAGCACGTTCTCCATGTTCGCGCCCTTGGCGAAGACGCCATGACGCTGGCCGACCGCTACTTCTTCGAGACGGTGGTCCGACTCCATAGGGAGGGTGAGGGCGAGCCCTATACCGGCCTCAAGCCCGCGGGCACGGATATTGGTCTGGCGGTGCCGGCGGCTGACCGGGCGCTGGCGAGTGGCTCTCTCGAGGAACTCCGCCATCTGCTGCATTCCATGGTGGATGAGCGGCTGGACGAGCTCTTTGCCGAAGCGTATGGTCATCGAGACTTTGCCCCGGCCGATGTGGCGGCGGGCCGTGAGTACGTCGCCGCCTATGTGCACTTCCAGCACTTTGGCGAACTGCTGGAAGCGCTTGCCTCGGCTCATGCCGGTCACGGTGCGACGACGCCCGCCGGCCACGCTCAGCCCGCGGCTCACACCCACTGAGCGAATCCTGTCGTCGGTACAACGTGGTTGAACCCCGGCCCGGAGTCGACTCCCGGGTCGGGGTTCGTGGATGTCCTGAGAATGGCCGCGCACCGTGTCCGAGAATGATCAACGACGCGCTCTCCCTGGTCGTGGGCGGACTGCTCGTGGCGGATACCACCCGGTCACATTCCCGCCGAGTTCTTCCTCCTCGCCATTGGTCTGGCGGGAGACCGACGATCCGACTATGCTGCGACCCGCTCGCGAGATCGCGGGCGCCGCGAATCATCGTCTACACGCCTTTGGGGACGGGAACAATGTCTCTCCGCACGTTGTTCGTTCACGCCACGACGGTCTTCCTCCTCACCTTCGCCCTCGCGGCGTCAGCTCAGAGCCCGGGCCTCGAGAGCATCGCGCCGCCGTCGGCCTTCGCTGATCGGGCTCGTATGGAGAAGCTGAGCCGCGCTTTTCCGGCGATCGATACGGCGATGCGCGAGTTCGCCGCCTCGAACGACGTCCCTGGTATGGTGTTCGGCGTCGTCATCGATGGGCGGTTGGCGCTCTCGGGCGCCTACGGGTTTCGCGACGCGACCATACAGGCTCCGGTGGGTGACTACACCGTCTTCCGGATCGCGTCGATGACGAAAAGCTTCACCGCGGCCGCGATCCTCCAGCTTCGCGACCAGGGTCTGCTGTCGCTCGAGGACCCCGTCGAACTGCACGTCCCGGAACTCGAGCAACTCGTTTACCCGACGAGTGACTCACCGCGCATCACCATCCGGCACCTCATGACGCACTCGACCGGCTTCCCCGAGGACAATCCCTGGGGTGATCAGCAGCTCGATGCCACGGACGAGCTCATGTCGGCATGGATGCTTGAGGGGATCCCGTTCTCCACCGCGCCGGGGACCGCGTTCGAATACTCGAACTACGGCTTCTCGATTCTCGGCCGGATCATCGCCAGTGTCTCGGGTCTGTCGTATCCGCGGTATATGCGTGAGCGGTTGCTGGAGCCGCTCGGCATGACCGTCACGACGCTCGAGGCGAGCACCGTTCCCGCCGATCGCCTCGCCCACGGCTATCGGCTGCGGGACGGTGAATGGCTCGACGAGCCACTGCTGCCCGATGGGTCATTCGGTCCGATGGGCGGGATGCTCACTTCCGTCGCCGACCTCGGCCGCTGGGTCGGTTTCATGCTCGACGCCTTCCCGCCCCGCGATGAAGGGGACGAGGGACCGCTGGGCCGCGCGTCCCGCAGGGAAATGCAGCAGGTCGCCCGATACGCGGGATCCACCGTGGTCACCGGCAGCGAAGGGGAGCTGGAATTGGTCGCGGGAGGGTACGGCTACGGGTTGCGGGTTCAACAGACGTGCGAGTATCCCTCGATGGTCTGGCATACCGGCGGGCTGCCCGGCTACGGCTCCATCATGCGCTGGTATCCCGACTATGGCGTTGGCGTCTTCGCCATGGGAAACCGTACGTACACGCGGTTCACGACGGTCGTCGACGAGACGGTCCGCCTGCTCGCCGAAACGGGCGGGCTCGAGCCCCGGCTTCCGCAGCCTTCGCCCGTGCTGCTGACGCGCCAGGAACAGGTCACCCGCCTCATCCAGCGGTGGGACGATCCACTCGCGGACGACCTGGCCGCGATGAACCTCTTCCGCGACGAGCCACGTGACCGGCGGCGTGACGCGATCGAGAGGCTGGTGTCCGAGGCCGGCGGTGAGTGCGAGGAGATGGGCGCGATCGACGCTGAGAACGCGCTGCGCGGTCGCTGGCGGATGCGCTGCCGCGACGGCGACCTGCGCGTATCGATCACGCTCTCGCCCACCATCCCGGCCCGAGTTCAGGCTCTCGACGTGGTCCCCATCGGGCGTGACGAGCCGCTCCGGAGCGGGCAGGTGTGTCGGGCGTAGAGACGGATATCGCGGCTCATCGCCCCGCGCCGTAGCGCCTGAACCCATGTCGCGTCCCCCCATCCGTGATCGGGATGGGGTGCGCGAGCGGGCCGCGACCGCGTCCGCGGATCATCGAGACGCCAGCTTCCCCCTTGACGGTGTGTGTGATAACACATAACATTCGTCGCATGAACACACGACTTCAGGACGAGATCAAGCAGACGCGTCCCTTCGCGGGTCTGGAGCAGGAGGCGTATCTCAGCCTGGGCCGGACGTGGGCGATCCTCGAACATTCGACAGCGGAGAGTCTGAGGATCCACGAGATCACGCCGACACAGTACAACGTTCTGCGCATCCTGCGGGGCGCGGGAGAGGACGGACTCTGTCGTGGCGAGGTCATGGAGCGCATGGTCGCCAGGGTGCCGGACGCGACACGGCTCCTCGATCGGATGGAGTCCGCCGGATTGATCATGCGGGAGCGAAGCCGTGAGGATCGCCGCTTCGTCACTACCCGGATCACCGAGAAGGGCCTGCAGCTGCTGGCGGAGCTGGACGAGAAGGTGTTGGAGCTGCACCGGCGGCAGTTCGCCGGGCTGGACGAGAAGGCGCTGCGCCTGCTCATCGAGCTGCTGGGAGCGGTCCGCGCGTCAGCGTGACCCGTTCCGGAGTCATATGTGTTATCACGCTCAGTGGTGGCACATGCAAAGGTCCGTTTCAACCACAACCAGGGAGCGGGGATCATGGCCGCCATCGATCAGAAGGCAGGGGGAATCACGGGATCCGTTCGTTCGTCCACGGGTCGGGAGTCGGGCATGTCGCCGGGGATCGACGCTGTACCACCGGGGCGCCTAGATGCCGCGCTTTCCGTGCCGCGAGTCATTGTCGGTACCGTGTTCTTCATGCACGGCGCGCAGAAGCTGTTCGTCTTCGGTCTGGCCGGGGTGGCGGGCGCCTTTGAAGGGATGGGAGTGCCGCTGGCGGGGATCACGGGTCCGGCCGTCGCCCTGCTCGAGTTCCTGGGTGGGATCGCGCTGATCGCCGGGTTGTTCACGCGGATCGCGGCGGTCGGGCTCGCGGTCAACATGCTGGGCGCACTCATGCTGGTTCACCTGCCGGCGGGATTCTTCATGCCGGATGGGATCGAGTTCGTCCTGACGCTCTTCGGCGTTTCGGTGGCACTGGCGCTGGTCGGGCCGGGGGCCTATTCACTGGACAGCGTCCTCGCGCGGCGACGAAAGGCGTGAGGCCGACCTGGGGGTCACGGAAGCGGGAGTCGACGCGAGACTCGGTGACGCGAACGTCTCCGCCGCCCCCCGCACCGGGACGGGTCCCGTGGGTCGGGTGGGTTTGACGGGTCCACGGATCTCCGGGACTGACGGCGCTCCGAAGGCTGGCGAAGGAAGTCGGGAATCACATTATGGGCTCTCGCGCGGATCCCTTTCGGGGCACGCGGGGGGCCGGAGAAGCGGAACCATGAGCAATCGCGGCGACACGGCCACGCGGCCGGACTATGGAATCGCCCCGGACGGTCACCGGCTTCCGGCGCGGACCGGGCTGGGAGCGGTGCGCCTGCAGGTATCCGACCTCGAGCGTTCGCTGGACTACTATCGGCGGGTGCTCGGATTCCGCCTGATCCGCCGGGAGGGACCGGACGCGGCGCTCGCCGCGCACGGTGACGATCGGGTACTGATCGAGTTGCGCGAACGGGTCGGTGCCGCGCCCGTTCCGATGCATGGCCGGCTCGGGCTCTACCACTTCGCCATCCTGCTGCCGTCGCGGGCGGACCTCGGCCGCTTCCTCGCGCACCTGTCGCGGGGCGGCGTGCGTTTCGGCGCTTCCGACCATCTGGTGAGCGAAGCGCTGTATCTGCACGACCCCGACGGGCTGGGGATCGAAGTCTATGTGGATCGTCCGCGTTCGACGTGGGAAACCGCCGATTCGGAACTCGTGATGGCGACGATCCCGCTCGATCGGTCGGGGCCGCTCCAAGCGGCGGATGACGCGCCGTGGACGGGGATGCCGGCCGGCACGGTAATGGGCCACGTGCACCTGCACGTGGGCGACCTCAGGGCCGCGGCGGCGTTCTACCACCAGGCGCTGGGATTCGACATGACGGTGTGGAGCTACCCGGGCGCGCTGTTCCTTTCGGCCGGCGGCTACCATCATCACCTGGGGCTGAATACCTGGGCGGCTGGCGCCCCGCCGGCGGGCGCGGAGGAGGCGAAGCTGCTCGAATGGACGATCGAGTTGCCGGGCGCGGACGAGGCGTCCGACGCGGCGGAGAGCCTCGAGACCGCCGGATATCCGATCGACCGTGTCACGGACGGTGAGGTCGTGGCGCTGGACCCCTGGGGTACGCGGCTCCGCTTGCGTGGGGCGCGTACGACCGCTGGTACGGAAGGCCGTTACGGGGAAGCTCCCTGAATTCCGGCCCGCCGGCCCCTTTCCTCGGGGTCCGCGTTGGGGCCGACAAGTCTCCGCCACCGATCGGGATTCTCGCCGCTTTCGGCGCGCTTTCGCAGCGTCGCGCGCCAGCTCGCGGACAGATGGGGACAAGCCGCCAGCGACAGGGCGGCTTCGCGGTCGTGACGGTGGCGATGCATCACGTCGTTTGCGCGCGCCACCGTCCACTCCCCACAGGGACGGTCAAGCAACCGCGGGGAGAGCCCCACACTGACCTCTCCCTCTCGCAGGACCCTCAGGTACCAGCCGGTGAAGCCCGTCTCCTGGGCGCGGGCGGCGAGGTCCCTGATCCGCCAGCGGCGCGCGAGCTTCCAGCAGGGCTGGCGCGGTTGTGAGACCTGTACGACGGCGTCACCCACCGCGTAGACGTCCCCGATACAGACATCCTCCTCCGTGACTCCGCCGACAGTGAAGTTCTCTCCGAACGCGCCGAACGGGAGCTCCGGAAGGTCGAGCTCCTGGCGCCAGAAGATGTAGTGCACGGCGGGGTAGACGCAGACCGCCTTGTCCGGCCCGCCGTGACTCTTCAGGTCCGCCTGGCCATCTCCCGACAGGTTGACGTCTCCCAGCCAGAGTGGACCCGCCGTGGGCTCCTTGAGGAAGCCGGTATTCCACGGGCGATCCATCGGGTCTTCCGCGCCTTCCGTCCCGAGCTGCCTGGGAAGTCCCACCTGAAGCGAAACGATCCGTGTCTCATCCATCACTGATCCTCCGGAAATGGCGCGCGGCAAAGCGGAACCGCTCCCGGCCAGCGACTCCGTCGGGCGCGAGACCTTCGCGGCCAGGCTCCCCTCGTGCGGCCGTCGGGTCGCTCCACGCGACCCGCTTTGCATGCCTCAGAACGCCCCCGTCCGGATTGCCGCCGGGGACGGGCACCCGATCCTCGTGGATCGGGCGCCGCCAACTCCCCGTTCGGTACTCAGCGCAGCGCGGAGAGGTCCGCTCCGTGATTGATATGGAACGGTACACCATCCACGACCAGCGCCGGGACCGACTTCACGCCGAACCTTTCCGCTTCGTCGAGGCGGGAACCGTCCTCTCCGAGGTGCACCACTTCCACGTCGTACCGCCGCGGGTCGAGCGCGTCCGCGAACCGCTGTTCGGCCTCCACGCAGACGGAGCACCCGGCATGGTAGAATGTCGCCTTCTTCATCATCGCCTCCATGACTGTACCGTGAACCCCCTCCCATGACGCGGGGGTCTTGATGAAACGCGAAACGGAACGTAGCGTAAGTCGGCGATTCGATCCAAGACTGATTTTTGATAATATCAATAGGCAACGCTTATGGAGCTTCGGCAGCTGCGCTACTTCCTTGCCGTCGCCAGGTACCGGCACTTCACTCGAGCGGCGGACGCGAGCTTCGTCTCCCAGCCCGCGCTCTCGCAGCAGGTACGGGCGCTGGAACGGGAACTCGGAGTCCCGCTCTTCGATCGGTTGAGCACGGGTGCGGAGCTCACGACCGCGGGGCATGCCCTGCACGGCTACGCGGAGAGGATCCTGAGGGAGGTGGAGAACGCCAGGGTCGCCGTGGAGGAAGTCGTGGGGACGGTGCGGGGGGAGCTGTCGGTTTCCGCGGTTCACACCGCGATCCCAGCGCTGGTCGTGGACGTGCTGGCGAGGTTCCGGGAACGACATCCCTCGGTGGCGATCCGCATCCACGAAGAGCGATCGACGGAAGTTGTGGAGTCGGTGGTTTCGGGCAGGGTCAATCTGGGGATAACCTACCTGCCCGTCGCCCATGACGTGATCGAGGCGACTCCGCTCTATGAGGAGGAGATGATGCTGGTGGTCCCGGAAAGCCATCGGTTCGAGGGGCCGGAGGTGGAGCTGTCCGAGATCGCCGGATTGTCGCTGATCGTGCCCCCGGAGGGCTTCTGTCTCCGCGCGGGGATCGACCAGCTTCTGGATCAGGCCGGAACTCCTGGCCGGATCGTGGCGGAGGTGTCTTCCATCGAGAACATCTGCGAAGCGGTGAGGGCGGGGCTGGGAGCCACGCTGCTTCCCAGGTCGTACACCGACCACCCCTCCCGGATGAGAGGTCTCGCCGCCGCTTCGCTGAAGGGGCCTGTACCTCTTCGGGCGGTGGGGGCGATCCGTCGCTTCGACCGACACCTCTGTCTTGCCACGCGCGCGTTCCTGGGCGCACTCCACGAGCGGTCGCTGGCCAGCTGCCCGGTTGTCGTCGATCAGGCACAGTGACCGGGGATCGTATCGGTTCTCGACGCGGGCTCGCCGGCCGGCGGAGAACGGTGACCAGCGCGAGATCGCGTGTCACGCTGGTATCGTTCTCCGGGAAGACATCGAGGCGTCCCGGTCTCCTCAGTCGAATGGGTGTGGCGGAACGCGCGAACGGGGTGGTACGACCATCACGGGATGGAGCGAATCCCGAATTACCTGATTGGTCAGTCCGCCGCGGAGAGCACGCGAAAGCGCTGACCTCCCATGAGAGCTCATGACGATGAGCGAACCGGGCGTGGAACTCGCGATCGCCTCGATTGCTTCCAGGGGGGAGGAAAGAGACAGGGAAGTGACAGGGGTCGTGTTGGAAGCTCCCATCCGCGTGCCGATGCCAGCGAGATACTCGCGAGCGGACTCTTCGAGGGTGGTGACGACTTTCGGTTCCACACCCCGGGCGCTCAGGCCCAGAACGTCGAGTGCGCGTACCACCGTGAGGGGAATTCCGAGGATCCGCGCGAGATGCATCGCGACCGGCACGGCGGTTTCCACTTCCGATGTTCCATCGAGCGGCAGGATGAGATGCCGCACCGCCGGGCTGGGATCCGCTCCGGAGTCGTTGGACGGGACGACGAGTACCGGAACCGGCGAGGTTCTCAGCACCCGATCGACGACTCCCCCTCTGAACCACCGATAACGACCGGGCCGCGGTCGCGTCGTCATCACGATCAGACCGGCACGATGAGCCACCGCCGCGGCGATGATCTCGGTGCGAGGATCGCCAACGACGACGTCAATGACGGTTTCGACGCCCTCATCCACGAGCCGCTGGCGATGGGCGGCCAGATACTCGCGCGCCTCGGCGATCCGCTTTTCAGTCGGGGCGGGGAAAGGAGTGTCGCGGACCGCGGCGGCGGACTCCGGATCCTCTGCCCTGCCGAGGTCGTCCACCGCGGAGAAAAGGACGATGGGTTGATCGAGAGATCGGGCGAGAACGGCCGCCCATGTCATGGCCTGTTCGCCGATCGTCGATCCGTCAAGGGGCACGAGGGGTCGCTCCAGCATCTGTATTTCCTCTCTGTACACTCTCAGGGCTCTACAGCAACGTACCACGCAGGACAGTCGCGGCCACGGTGAAGTAGATCGCGATTCCGGTGACATCCACCAACGTGGCGACGAACGGCGCTGAGGCGCTGGGATCCATGTTGTCCGCCAGTACTTGATTTGCCCGAAGAGCTCGATCGGACTCAACCTGGATCGTCAACTCTCTTTTATCAAAGTCTGTGGCGTGGTGGCCCACTCGTCCTGAAGGCACCCGCCGCCGTGCCGAACGCGCCCCGCTGTGTCCGGTGGCCTGGCGGCCCGGTCAGGGCACCGGCTTCTCCTCTCGGGCGCACCCCGGAGAAACCGCAACATCCAAGGACACGCTATGGCGGACAGAAGGTGGTGAAACTCGACCGCGGCGGGTTGACTCCGACGAAGACGGTGAAGAGCGGCCAGGCCGGGTTGACCCACACACCCAGCGCGAGGGAGACCAGCACGAAGGAACCGGCGAAGCGGCGGATGATCCGGCCGTCACATGATTGATCCACCACCCCGTCGGTGCTCTCGAAGACTTCCATCACCCGGCGCGCCGCTTCCAGGCGCGTGGCGTCATCCGCCGCTGAGGTCCGGATGTCGTGGAAGGCGGCTCAGCGGCGATGGATCGCGGGTGCGCGGACGCGTCATCTCACCTTCACGGCCGATCCCGAGCGTAGCGCCACGCCAGCGAAGACCCGACGGCGATGCCCACGCCGAGCGCGATCGCGCCGCGTGACGGCCCGGCCGCCTCGACGAGCTCTCGAGGGGCCGACGACCGGACCCACTCCTCCGGCCGATCTCCCGACCGTCCCGCCACCGATCCTTCCGTCGTCGAGATCCCGAGCTTCAGTACCTCCGCCATGTGGAGCGCGCGCCGAGGCGTCGTCTGTCGAACCTGTTCCCGGCAGCTGAAACCGTCAGCGATGATCATCGTCGAGTGATCGGCCGATCGGACCGCCGGAAGGAGGACGCGTTCGCCCGCCGCGATCGAGACATCGTACTTCTCCCGTTCGAAACCGAACGAACCCGCCATCCCGCAGCAGCCTGAATCGAGAACCTGGAAGTCGAGACCGGTATCGGTGAGCAGCTGCTCCTCAGTGGACATTCGCATGATCGCCTTGTGGTGGCAGTGCCCATGGACCAGCGCGCGTCCTTCGAGTCTGGGAGGGCGGTAATCCGGGACCCTCGTGGTCAGGAACTCCGCGAGCGTCATCGTCTGGGAGGAGAGGCGTTTCGCGTCGGGATCGTTCGGGAAGAGTTCTCCGAG
>CAZWJE010000014.1:40806-69715 GCA_964634395.1 uncultured Gemmatimonas sp.
CGTGTCCGGCCAGAGGATGACCTCGGGTCCCGCGGTGATCCGGGGATTCCGGCGTCTGAACCAGGACTTGAACGTTCGCGGCGCGAACTCCGGGAACCGTCGCTCGGGCGCCATCTCCGCGATCCCGCGGAGCACCGACTGGACTCCGGGCGTTCGGGTCATGAGGTTGGCGACGTCCGGCGCGAGCGACGCCGCGCGGGCCCACCAGGGAATCAGCCCGTAGGCGTAGGCGCTGAGCGGCCGCGCGCGGCCTTCGTAGTAATGGGAAAGGAACTCGGCCTTGTAGGTCGCCATGTCGACGTTGACCGGGCATTCGCCCTTGCAGCCCTTGCAGGCGAGGCAGAGGTCGAGCGCCTCCTTGACGGACTCATTGCGCCAGCCTCCCTCGACCGGACCGCCGCGCATCATCTCGAACAGCAGGTGGGCCCGTCCCCGGGTCGCGTGCTTCTCCTCGTGCAGTACCATGTAGCTGGGGCACATGGTGCCCGTATCCAGCTTCCGGCACTTTCCGACGCCGACACAACGCATCGCGGCGCGCGCGAAACTCCCTTCGTCATTCGGGAAGGCGAACTTCGTCTTCGTCTCCCAGGGTTCGAAGTCCAGTCCGAGCTTGAGATCGGCATCCAGGGGCAGTGGATCGACGACCTTCCCGGGGTTCATCTTTCCGTCCGGATCCCAGATCGCCTTGAACTCGCGGAACGCCTCGATCAGTTCCGGTCCGTACATCCTCACGAGCAGCTCGCCGCGGGACTGCCCGTCGCCATGTTCGCCGGAGTTGCTCCCGCCGAAGCGGACGACCATGTCGGATGCCTTCTCGACGAAGTCGCGATAGTGATCGAGCCCATGCCGGGTCTGTATTTCGAAGTCGATTCTCGTGTGAATGATACCCTGGCCGAAATGACCGTACAGGGCGCCATCGTACCCGAACTCATCGAGGAGTGCCCGGAAGTCGCGGAGGTAATCGCCGATCCTGTCCGGCGGCACGGCCGAGTCTTCCCAGCCGGGCCAGGTGTCGGCCATCCCCGGCACCCAGGCGGTCGCGCCGAGACCGGCTTCCCGTGCCTCCCAGAGCTTTCGTTGCGGTTCCTTCCCCTCATAGATCGCGACGTTCCCGCTCTCCGGTTCGCGGTCGAGGTCCCGCACGAGTCGGTGCGCCAGTTCACGCGCTTCGTCGAGCGTCTCTCCGCCGAATTCGACCATCAGGTAGCCATGCCCCTCGGGCAGAAGGTCGATCTCCTCACGCACGATACCCCGGCGACGGAGGTATTCGATGAGGAGGTCATCGAGCCCTTCGATCGCCAGAGGTTTGTGCTCGCGCACGAGCGGAACATGGTCGCCCGCCTCGGCGACGTCCTGGAAGCCGAGGACGACCAGCACCCGTTCGGAAGGCCGGTGGATCAGTTCCAACTCGGCTTCGAGGTAGGTTACGCACGTCGATTCCGTCCCCGCGAGCGCCCGCGCGACGTTGAACCCCCTTTCCGGCAGGAGGTCGTCCAGGTTGTAGCCGGAGACGCGCCGCGGGATCTTCGGATAGCGCTCGCGGATGAGCGGTTCATACCGGTCACGCAGGTCCCGCAGCCGGCGATAGATTTCCGCTCTCGGCCCATCTCCGGCGATAATCGCGTTCAGTTCGTCCTCACTGGTCGCGCCGACCCGAAGGCGTTGACCGCGGTAGGTGAGCACCTCGAGCGAGATCAGGTTATCGGAGGTCCGCGCGCCCGGGCCGTAGAACTCCGCGTGCACGGAGTGAACGCCACACGAGTTGTTGGCGATCATCCCCCCGAGGGAGTTCCACGCATGGGTCGCGGGATCGGGTCCGAAGGTCAGCCCGTGCGGAGCGGCGGCGTCGCGGAGCGTATCGAGGACGGTGCCGGGCAGAACACGCGCTCGCCGACGGTCCGGATCGATCCCGATCACCGTGTTCAGGTACTTCGAGAAATCCATGATGACGGCCGCGTTCACCGTCTGCCCGGCGAGCGCCGTGCCTCCGCCCCGCGAGGTGACCGGCACCCGGAACTCGCGGCAGGCGGCGATCGTCTCCACGACATCCTCGACAGACCGGGGGATGACCACGCCGATCGGCGGAAACCGGTAGTTGGACGCGTCGTCGGCGTAGAGGCCGCGATCTCCGTCATCGAAACGTACCTCCCCCTGGATGCGTTCCCGTAGCGCGCGGGCGAGTTCCTTCCGGTCGCGCCGAGGCATGATTCCGGCGCCCCGCGTCGCGTCGGCCCGCTCGCGTGCGGGCGCTTCCAGCTTCACGAGTTTGCTGGGAGGTGACATCTCTCAGTTCCTGATGTAGGGTTCCGCGTCCGCGCGTCTGAGCGTCAGGCCCGTTCCCGGCCGGGCGAGGTCGGGTTGAAGGGCTCCGTCGATCAGGCGGGGGACGCCGTCGAAAAGGATGGATTCGATCCGGACGTGGTCGTGGAAGTACTCGAGGTGAACGACCGGTGCTACAGTGCAGCAGACGTGCGCGTGCAGGGCGGGCGCGGTATGCGCGGACAGCCGCAGCGATCGCGCGTCGCAGAGGACGCCCGCCTGGAGAAAGCCGCTGAACCCGCAGCAGCGTGTGGCGTCGGCCTGCAGGACGTCGACGGCGTCCGCGTCCAGCATCCGGCGAAAATAGAGGGGATCATAGCCGTACTCGCCGGCGGCGATCGCCATTCCCGCCGGAGCGCGATCGCGCAGGAGGCGGAGTCCATCGAGATCATCCGACGAGACGGGCTCCTCGAACCAGGAGACGCCGAGATCCCTGAACGCGTCCGCGAACGCCAGCGCCTGCTTGCGCTGATAGGCGCCGTTCGCGTCGACGAAGAGTTCCGCGTCGTCGCCGATCGCTTCGCGCGCGGCGCGGACCCGCCGGATGTCCTCTTCCGGATGGGTCCCGATCTTCATCTTCACTCGGGGGATCCCTGATTCGACCCATCCGGCGAGTTGTGATCGGAGTCGTCCGATCGAGTACGACGTGAACCCGCCGCTTCCGTAGACCGGGACCCGGTCGCGGACCGGACCGAGGAGCGCGGCCAGGGGGAGGTCGAGGACGCGGGCCTTGAGGTCCCAGAGTGCGGTGTCGACGGCGGCGATCGCGGACGCGGCAACCCCGTCGCGGCCGAGGTTGCGCACGGCGCGGCGCATCGCCACCCACGCGGCGGGGACCGCCATCACGCTGAGGCCCCTGACCGCGTCGGTGAGCGTTTCACGGATGATCCGTGCCGCCGCCGGATGCGTATAGCTGTAGCCCAGGCCGCGTTCCTCACCGGACCGCGCCTCCGCGATGACGATCGTCGTCGCGGACCAATCGAGCGTACCGTCGGACTCGGGAGCGTCCGTCGGGATCGTGTACACCGAGACGCCTATCTCATCGATCGTCGGATCGGAACCGCTCGACTCCGCCTCGATCATTCGTCCTTCTCCCCGTCCCGGGCGGGGATGAAACTCTCGATGGCGTCACGCGCGGATTGACGCGCCATTCGCCACCTGTGTGAATCCCCCTTCGCGAAGGAAGAGGCGAAGTTCCGCGCCTGTCTGACCGAGATGTGTGGGGGCAGTGGAGGGACTTCCGGGTCGGTGTGGGCATCGACGACCACCGGGCGATCGGCCGCGAGCGCCGAATCCCAGCCCGGTACGATGTCGTCCGGCGTATCCATGACGATCCCGGTCAGCCCAAGCTGTTCCGCGAAAGCCGCGTACGAGAACGCCGGAACGTCCTGGGATGTGGCGAACCGCGGGTCGCCGGCGAGTACCCGTTGTTCCCAGGTCACCTGGTTCAGGTCGCGGTTGTTGAGGACCAGGATGATCAACCTGGGATCGCGCCAGTTCTTCCAGTCCCTGGCGATCGTGATCAGGCCATTGATCCCGTTCATCTGCATCGCGCCGTCGCCGACGCAGGCGATCACCGGTCGGCCGGGATGCGCGAGCTTGGCGGCGATCGCGTAGGGAACGCCGGGACCCATCGTCGCGAGATTCCCGGAGAGCGAAGCCATCATGCCGCGGCGGATCCTCAGGTCGCGGGCGAACCAGTTCGCGGATGATCCGGAATCGGCGGTGATGATGCAGTCGTCCGGCAGGCGCGACGAGAGTTCCCAGTAGACCCGTTGCGGGTTGATCGGATCGGCGTCGTTCATCGCCCGCTTCTCGAGCACGGTCCACCACTTCTGAACCCAGTCCTCGATCTCCTCGCGCCAGTCCCGATCGGTCTTCCGATCGAGAAGCGGGATGAGGGCGCGGAGCGTTTCCCGACTGTCTCCGCACAGCGCGACTTCCATCGGGTAGCGGAGGTTCAGCATCCTGGGCTCGATGTCGATCTGGACGCCTCTCGCCGCCCCCTCTTCCGGCAGAAACTCGGAGTACGGGAAGCCGCTTCCGATCATGAAGAACGTGTCGCACTTCATCATCATGTCCCAGCTCGGTTTCGTGCCGAGCAGTCCGATCGAGCCGGTGACGTACGGCAGATCGTCCGGGAGGGTGGCTTTGCCGAGCAGTGCCTTGGCGACCCCCGCGCCCAGGAGATCGGCGACCTCGATGACCTCCTCGGTGGCGTGCAGGCAGCCGGCGCCGATCAGCATCGCGACCTTCTTCCCTTCGTTCAGGACCGCCGCGGCCAGCTTCAGATCCGCGTCCTTCGGCACCACCCTCGGTTCGGACCAGCCGATTCCGGTCAACGTTCCTCCGTGCACGCGGGGTGGTTTGCTCACCGCTTCCATCTCCTGCACGTCGTTGGGGAAGACGATGCAGGTGACCGTTCGGCGGGCCCTGGCGATCCGTACGGCACGGTCGACGAGCGTACGCGCCTGCGCCGGCGTCGAACAGAGCTGCACGTATTCACCGGCGACATCCTTGAAGAGACCGGTCAGATCGACTTCCTGCTGGAAATCTCCGCCAAGCCCGATCGTCGCCTGCTGACCGACGATCGCCACGACCGGCTGGTGGTCCATCTTCGCGTCGTACAGGCCATTGAGAAGGTGGATGGCGCCCGGCCCGGAAGTCGCCAGACAGACCCCGACCTCACCGGTGAACTTCGCGTGCGCGCAGGCCATGAAGGCGGCGAGTTCCTCATGGCGGGCCTGGATGAACTCGACGCGGTCTTCCGCGCGGTCGAGCGCGCCCAGGAAACCGTTGATGCCGTCCCCCGGAAAGCCGAAGATCCGACGGACTCCCCATTCATGGAGGCGATCGACGACGAAGTCGCTTACGGTGCCGGACATCGGGATCCCTCCTCTATGGTGAGTTCGCGCGGCGCGTATCGGAACGGGACCCCTGGACGCGCGACGGTGGAAACGAGCCCGATCGGCGGTTGCCGAGGATTCCACGGTCATCTCCGCTGAAGATCACTCCGTCCAGCTCCAACCAGGGATCGCGCCGGCCGGGCCGCGACGTCGAGGCGGAGCGCGGATCGCATCTTCCGTACCCGGCGCGGCCGTATTCCCGCGCGGCTGAAACGGCGAGAGACGCATCCCGTCTGGTCCCTCTTTCTTCAAATTTCGCAATAAGATGACTCATCCTCTCGCGGCCGGGCGCACGCTTTCCGGACGCCGACTCGATTCACGTCGGCGGCATGGATTTCGCGCGCGGCCTCCCGACCGAGGCGTTTCCCGCCAGGGCACGGAGGGCGGGGTGGAATCGGTGGGAGATCGGGGGGCATGCCAGCCAATGAGGCTTCAGAAGTAATCGTCATCACGGGCGCCTCGGCCGGTGTCGGCCGGGCGGTCGCGCGAGCGTTTTCCCGGCCGGGCGCACGGATCGGTCTGCTCGCGCGAGGTCGCGCGGGGCTTGACGGTGCGCGGCGCGAAGTCGAGCAGGCGGGCGCGACCGCCCTGACCCTGCCGACCGACGTCTCCGACCGTGACCAGGTCGAGGCGGCGGCGGAAACGATCGAGCGCGAGCTCGGGCCGATTCGGATCTGGGTGAACAACGCGATGGTCTCCGTCTTCTCCCGCTTCACGGAGATGACGGACGCGGAGTTCCGCAGGGTGACGGAGGTCACCTATCTGGGTTGTGTGCACGGGACGATGGCCGCGCTCCGGCGAATGGTGCCCCGCGATGAAGGGACGATCGTCCAGGTCGGTTCCGCCCTCGCCTACCGCGGGATTCCTCTGCAGAGCGCCTACTGCGGCGCCAAGCACGCGATTCAGGGATTCACGGAATCGGTCCGCTCGGAGCTGATGCACGACGGGAGCCGCGTCCACCTCACGATGGTCCAGCTGCCGGCCGTGAACACCCCCCAGTTCATCTGGACGCGGAGTCGGATGGAGCATCGGGCCCAGCCGGTGCCTCCCATCTACGAGCCGGAAGTCGCGGCGCGGGCGATCGTCTGGGCGGCGCGCCACCACCGGCGCGAACTGGAGGTCGGGATCTCGACGGTCGAGGCGATCTGGGGCAACAAGGTCGCATCCGGCCTGGGCGACCGATACCTCGCCCGGACGGGGTTCCGGAGCCAGCAGTACGACGGGACCGCCCCCGAGCGTCTCGACAATCTCTGGCACGCCGTCGACGCCGATCGGGATTTCGGCGCTCACGGGCCCTTCGACGACCGCGCCCGAACATCGAGCCTTCAGCTCTGGGTGAACACGCATCTCGGATGGCTCGCGGCGGCGGCGGGGGTGGGGCTCGGGGTCCGCGCGGCGTCGATGCTGGGCAGAAGATAAGCGGCCCGGCGACCGACGACACCGATACGAACGTCATCAGGGGATCTCGAACCATGCCCGCGCCTTTCGGACCCGCTTCCGATTCACTCCTGCGGGGTGGGCTCGCCATGATTCTCCTCTCGGTCGTGGGCATCCCCCTCTTTCTGATGGTGTGGGTCCGAACGCCGTGGATCACCGGCCAGGGTATTCCGGTCGCGCAGCCGATCGCCTTCGACCACCGGCATCATGTTTCGGACGACGCCATCGGCTGTCTCTACTGTCATGACCTCGCTGTCCGGTCACCCTCCGCCGGGATCCCACCGACCGGACGATGCCTGAACTGTCACAGTCAGATCTGGAGCGAGAGCCCCGAGCTCGCGGGCGTCTGGCGGAGCTATCTGACGGGTGCGCCGATCGCCTGGCGGCGGGTCCATCAACTTCCCGACTTCGTCTACTTCGATCATTCGATCCATGTGGGGAAGGGGATCGGCTGCGAGAGCTGCCACGGGCGAGTCGACCGGATGGCGCGGATCTATCAGGTCGCGCCGCTAACGATGAGCTGGTGCCTGGATTGTCACCGGAACCCCGAGCCGCACCTTCGGCCCCTCGAGCGGATCACCGCGATGGGATGGAAGCCGGACCGTCCGCAACGAGAGGTCGGCCTGGAGTTGATGAACGAGTATGACGTCCGCTCGATCACGAACTGCACGGCGTGTCATCGTTGAACGACGGGGACGGGATAGGGGCGGGAAACGCAACGCCTCGACCCGTCGGTCGGAAGCGGAACGTGGAACATCGCCGCGGAAGGAGACGTCCCGCGAAATCGGGGAAAGTGCGGAGGAGGCTGACGGAGGGTCGGAAGAAGAAACCCTGAACCGGGAGGCTGGACGAGAGTGACGGACTCCGCACGGGAGGAGTGGGACGTCGCGCTTCGCGAGTTCGCGGCCGGATCGCTCGATGGGCGGGCGTATTGGCGGGGGATCCACGAGTTGCTGCGGGACCCGGAGTTCCGCGCGGCGGCCCTGCGGGAATTCCCGGTCGCCCCCGGTGGAGCGCGATCTCGGGATCGCTCGCCCGGGGTTGGCGGCGGCGAGACACTCTCGCGCAGGGAGTTCCTCACGTTGATGGGAGCGAGCCTCGCGCTGGCGGGCATCGGCGGGTGCCTCGAAGCGCCCCGCGAGCGGATCTACCCCTATACCGAACGTCCCTCGGACGTGATACCCGGCGTTGCCCGGTCCTACGCCACGGCGATGCCGCTCGATGGGTACGCCACCGGATTGCTCGTCGAGAGCCACGAGGGCCGCCCGACGAAGATCGAGGGGAACCCGCTGCACCCGGCCAGTCTGGGTGCGGCGGGCGTGTACGAGCAGGCGTCCATCCTCCAACTGTACGATCCCTTCCGCGCCCGCGCTCCTCGGCGCGAGGGTGCGACGGCTTCCTGGCTCCGATTCCAGCGGGAGGTCGTCCCCCCGTCGCGCACTCCTGGAAGAACGGAGGACGGCGGCGCCGGGCTCCGCATCCTGGCCCGTCCGACCGCCTCGCCGTTGACGACGTTGCTTATTCGACGGTTCCTGGAAGTGAACCCGTTGGCTAGGCTGACGTCGTACGCGCCCCTGGCGAGCGAGGCCCCGATCGAAGGCACCCGGTTCCTCTTCGGCCGCCCGGCCCAGCCGGTCCATGAACTCTCCGGCGCCAACGTCATCCTGGCGCTCGACGCGGATTTCCTTTCCGCGTCCCCTTTCCATCTCGCCTACGCGCGCGATTGGGCGGATCGACGGGTGCCGACACTGGCCGGTGATTCGATGAACCGGTTGTACGCCGTCGAAACCACCGTTTCGCCGACCGGTACAGCGGCCGATCGGCGGCTGAGGGCTCGGCCAACCGAGATCCCGATGATCGCGTCGGCCGTTCTGGAGAGTCTGGTCCGGCGGTCCGAGCCGATCCCCGACGGTCTGCCGGACCCGCGATCCGCCGTCTCGGCCGGGACCCTCGCGGCGAGCTTCGATTTCGGGGGGGACGGTATGGCAAGCTGGCTGAGTGACCTCACGCGTGACCTCATCGCCAACCAGGGAAGAAGCGTCGTGATCGCGGGTGACCGTCAGCCTCCGGAGGTCCACGCGATCGCGGCCACGATCAACGTCTTTCTCGGCAACGTTGGTCGTACTGTCCGCTATCTGGATCCCGTCATGCCCGATTTCGGTCCGGCGGCACAGAGCCTCGAATCGCTTACGGCCGAGATGCACGCCGGGGAAGTCGATACGCTCGTCATCCTGGACGGTAACCCGGTCTACGATGCCCCCGCCGATCTGGCGTTCGGCACGGCTCTGAATCGCGTCGAGCGGGCGATCTTCCATGGGCTCCACGAGAACGAGACCGCCGCCGCGTGCCGTTGGTCTCTTCCCGGTCTCCACTATCTCGAGTCGTGGGGCGACGTCCGCGCGCTGGACGGTACGGCCTCGATCGTTCAGCCACTCATCCGCCCGCTCTACGACGGCCGATCCGTCGACGATCTGCTCATGATCCTCAACGGCGTGGCGGATCGACCGGTCCACGATGAACTGCGGGACCTCTGGGCCGAGTGGAGCGGCGTGGCGGATTTCGACGGATTCTGGCGGACGAGCCTGCGGCGCGGTGTGATTCCCGAAACGGAATCACCGGTGATCGATGTGGCCCCGGACTGGCGCGCATTGCGCGCCCCGCTCGCGGAGAGAATCCGCACTCCCTCCTCTGATCCAGGCGAGGCGGTCCGGATACCCGGTACAACGCCGGCCGACGGCACGATCGAGGTTGTCTTCGCGCGGGACGCAAGCGTTTACGACGGCCGCTTCGCGAACAATCCGTGGCTCCAGGAACTGCCGGATCCGCTCACCAAACTGACCTGGGACAACGCCGCGATCGTCAGCCCGCGGACGGGGATTGAAATGGGCCTGGCGAGCGGTAGCGTGGCGCGGGTCCGACTCGCGGAGTCAGAAGTGGTGATCCCGGTGTTCGTGCTCCCCGGTCACGCCGACGGGTGTGTGACGCTGCCGCTCGGCTACGGTCGCGGGGGCGCGGAATCGGTCGCTCACGGCGTCGGTACCGACGTGTACCCGTTGCGGACTTCCGCCGCGCCCTACGCCGCGACCGGCGCGACTATCGAGCCGGTCGGGGGTCCGTTTCCGCTCGCGACCACCCAGGAGCACTGGAGCATGGAGGGCCGACCGATCGTTCTCTCGGCGACCCTCGCGGAATATCGGGAGGACCCCGAGTTCGCGGAGCCGCACCGGCGGCCGACACCGTCGCTCTACCCATCGTTCGACTACGAGTCAGGCGATCAATGGACGATGATGATCGACCTGGCCGCCTGTACCGGGTGCGGCGCGTGCGTCGTCGCCTGTCAGGCCGAGAACAATGTGCCGGTGGTGGGAAAGGAAGGCGTGCTCGACAGTCGCGAGATGCACTGGCTGCGGATCGACCGGTACTTCAGCGGACCGGCCGATCAGCCAACCGCCGTCTTCCAGCCCATGCTCTGCCAGCATTGCGAGCGTGCACCCTGCGAGTACGTCTGTCCCGTCAACGCGACGACGCACAGCGCGGACGGCCTGAACGAGATGGTCTACAACCGATGCATCGGAACGCGCTTCTGCTCGAACAACTGTCCGTACAAAGTCCGTCGCTTCAACTGGATGGACTACCAGACGGGCACGTTCGCGACGCTCGAGATGCAGAAGAATCCGGACGTGACCGTGCGGGCCCGGGGGGTGATGGAGAAATGCACCTTTTGCGTCCAGAGGATCCGTCGCGCGCAGATCGACGCACGGCTGGAGGATCGGGAGCTGAATCCCGGCGAGGTCCGGACGGCCTGTCAGCAGACATGTCCGACGCGGGCGATCTCGTTCGGGTCGTACAATCAGCCTGACGATCTGTTGAGGCGCCGGCTCGCCGATCCTCGGCGATACGTGGTTCTCAACGAACTCGGAACGAGGCCCCGGGTGAACTACCTCGCGCGGATCGACAATCCGGGCGGCGGCGCCGACGTCTGACATGGCGACATCCGCGACGATCGGGAGCGAGAACGCCGTCTTGCGGGTCGAGGGTTCGGACGCGGCGCTGGCCGACCGTCTGCTCGCGCCGCTCTGGGCGAAATCGAAGCTCTGGTGGCTCGCCTTCGGGCTTACCGCTCTCGGCTCATTCGTCTTCGGCGCCGCGACGCTTTATACGATGGTCGCCGGCATCGGCGTGTGGGGGAACAACATACCGGTGGCGTGGGCGTTCGCGATCACGAACTTCGTCTGGTGGGTCGGAATCGGTCACGCGGGAACGTTCATTTCCGCGTTTCTTCTGCTCCTGCAGCAGGAGTGGAGGGCGTCGGTCAATCGCCTCGCCGAGGCGATGACACTCTTCGCCCTCGTCCAGGCCGGGATCTTTCCGGTGCTTCATCTGGGGCGTCCATGGTTCGCGTACTGGCTGATCCCGTATCCGGCGACGATGGGGGTCTGGCCACAGTTCCGCAGCGCCCTCCCCTGGGATTTCGCGGCGATCCTGACCTACTTCACCGTCTCGCTCCTCTTCTGGTACATGGGGCTCGTCCCCGATCTGGCCATCGCGCGGGATCGGGCCCCGACCGGTCTGCGTCGTTCGATCTACGGCGTGTTCGCGCTCGGCTGGCGAGGTGCCGCGCGGCACTGGGAGCAGTATCGGATCGCCTACGGTCTGCTCGCTGGTCTCGCCACCCCACTGGTCATATCGGTTCACAGCATCGTCAGCATGGATTTCGCCATCGCCCAGCTCCCGGGTTGGCACTCGACGATCTTTCCTCCGTACTTCGTCGCCGGGGCCCTCTATTCGGGTTTCGCGATGGTGATCACGCTGATGATCCCCGTGCGCTCGATCTTCAAACTGCGGGACGTGATTACCCGTCAGCACCTGGACAGCGCCGCGAAGATGATGCTCGCGATGGGCTGGATGCTGATCTTCAGCTACGTCATCGAGTTCTTTCTCGCCTGGTATCGAGGGGACGTCTACGGTCGGCATCTCGAGTTCGTCACCCTTCCGGGCGGCCCCTTCGCCTGGCTCTTCTGGCTGATGATCGCGTGCAACTGCCTGACCCCCCAGCTCCTCTGGTTCCGTTCGGTCCGGACCAGTCCGCTGGTGCTGTTCGGGGCGGCGCTCGTGATCCAGGTGGGGATGTGGTCCGAACGGTTCCTGATCGTGGCGGGCTCGCTCACCAATGATTTCCTGCCCTCGAGCTGGGCCACCTACGATCCGACCTGGGTGGACTGGTCGTTGCTCGGAGGAAGCATCTCCTTCTTTCTCCTGCTGTTCCTCCTCTTCCTCCGGTTCGTTCCCTTCATCCCGATCAGCGACGTGCTGCGTCTGCGGCACGATCTCGCGAGAAGGGAAGGCTGAGATGGAGCGACCGATCGTTCCCGGGATCCTCGCGGACTTCGACTCGCCGGACCGATTGACGGAGGCGGCCTCGCGGCTCAGGGAACTCGGTTATCGTCGGCTGGAATTCCATACGCCTTATCGAATCGACGAAGCCGCGACGCTCCTCGACCTCCGTCGATCCGACCTTCCTCGACGGGTTCTCGTGATGGGACTCTTCGGCGCGGGCGTCGCGTTATGGATCCAATGGTTCGCCAACGCGTTCGACTACCCTCTCGTGGTTGGCGGCCGGCCGATGCTCTCCATGCCCGCCTGGATCCCCGCCACCTTCGAGATCGGAGTGCTGGCGGCGGCGCTCGCCGCGTTCTTCGGACTCTTCGCCGCGACCGGATTGCCTCGGCTTCGGCATCCGGTTTTCACGACGCGGGACTTCGAATCGGCGAGCGTGGACGGCTTCTGGCTCGCGATCGCGAAAGATGATCCGCGATTCGATCCCGCGATCACCAGGAGCGATCTCGAGAGTCTCGGGCCCTCCAGAATCGCGAGCCCGGACGCGTGGGCATGAAGGCACCGATGATCGCGCGGTCGATCGGCGCCCGACTCTGGATGACGCGATCGAAGGCGTCGGCGGGGGCGGCCGTGATGGTGCTGGTCTTGCCCGTGGTCGTCGCGAGCTGCTGGGGAGTCGACACCAGCGCTCATCTGGATCTGGAGCGGATGACCGTGCAGCCTCGATATCAACCGTTCGGGAAGAGTTCATTCTTCGAAGATGAACGGATGATGAGGACGCCGCCGGCCGGTACGGTTCCCGCCGAGGGCGGATCGATGACGGTGGGAGCGACCGGTGTACCCGGGGCCGTTGTCGACGGTATCTACCGCGATCGGGTTCCGATCCCGGTCACGGCGGCGCTGGCGCGAACCGGGCGGCGGCGTTTCGAGACGGTGTGCGCACCGTGTCACGGGCTCCTCGGCGACGGCGACGGCCCTGTCGCGCGACACATGGTGCTTCGGCGGCCACCCTCGCTTCTCACCGACACGATGCGGGCTACACCGGCCGGTCGCTTCTATCGTACGATCGAGGAGGGCTACGGCCTGATGCCTTCCTACGCCTCGCTCCTCTCCCCCGAGGAACGATGGGCGGTCGTCGCCTACCTGGACGCGCTGCGGCTCAGTCAATCGGTCCCGCTCGCGGAGCTCCCGGTATCGGTGGCGGCCGAGGCGCGGGGGGTACTCGGCGCCTCGATCCCATGAGCACGACGACCGACGTCACCAGCCGACCCCGGGGCCCGCGCGGCGTCACCTGGGGGTTGCCGCTCATGGGGATCGGTGGACTGGCGGTCGCCGGCATCGCCGCCTGGGCCGATCCCCGACAGGCGGCCTTCTCCTATCTGATGGCGTACACGCTCGCGCTCAGTTTCGCCCTGGGGGCGCTCCTCTTCCTCATGATCCAGCACGCGATCGGCGCGACCTGGTCCATCGTGTTCAAGCGGCCGGCGGAAGCGGTGGCGGGGACGCTGCCTCTCCTCGCACTGCTCATCGTGCCGGTCTTCCTCGGCTGGGAACAGTTGTTCCCCTGGCTCGCCGATACGGGTGCCGACGTCGGCGGTGTGGCGGACCGGGACCACGTCTACCTGTCGATCCCGTTCGCCGCCGCTCGCGCGATCGTGTACTTCCTCGTCTGGTGCACCATGGCATTCTACCTGCGTCGCCAGTCGAGCCCCCGGTCGGTGGACGATGGTGAGGCACTCGTCCGGCGTCGCCGTATGCTCTGCGCCCTCGGCCTCCCACCCGTCGCCTTCGCCGTCAACTTCGCCTCGTTCGACTGGTTGATGTCACTGACACCCGGTTGGTCGTCCAGCATCTTCGGGGTCTATCTCTTCGCCGGCGCGATGGTGGCGTTCCTCTCCCTCCTCTGTGTCGCCGCCCACGTTCTGGACCGACGCGGTATCCTTGCCGGCTCGCTCACCGTCTCGCACTACCACGCGCTCGGGAAACTCCTCCTGACGTTTCTGATTTTCTGGGGTTACATCGGCTATTCGCAGTACCTGATCATATGGATCGCCGATCTTCCCGCGGAGAACGTCTGGTACATCGTCCGTTCGAACGGAACGTGGGCGGCGGTCAGTCTGGCGCTGATCATCGGGCATTTCCTCATCCCGTTCTCCCTGCTCCTGTCCCGGAGACTGAAACGGAATCCCGCCGGGCTCGCCGCGGTCGGAGCGTGGCTGCTGCTCATGCACGCCCTCGACGTCTACTGGATGGTCATGCCTTCGCTGCACGCCGCTGGTATCCGCCCGCACTGGGTCGACGCGGCGACGCTGATCGGTGTCGGCGGAATCGTCATGGCTTGCGCGTTCATCCTCTTCGGCCGCGTCCCGGCCGTGGCGGCGGATGATCCGCGCTACGCGCGAGCGATCCGCTTCGTGACGGATTGAGAATGGAGATCCATCAGGAGCGCGACGATGTGAGAACGACTCCCGTGGCACTCGGGTTCCTCGCCGCGCTCGGCCTGGCCGCCCTGATGGTCTACGTCGGCTGGGTCGAGGTGAAGGCCGATGTCGCCGCCTCCGGGCGCCCGGTGCTGGAAGCGCCCGCGGAGGCTGGCACTCCAATCATCGCGGGCGTCCTTCAGACGTTGATCGTCGCGGATTCGAGCGCCGCGATCGCCCGCTCCGCCCAACGTGCCCGTCTCGAAGGATGGGGATGGGTCGACGAACGCGCGGGGGTGATTCACATCCCGATCGATGTCGCGATCGAGATCGTCGTCGAGGCCGCCAGCCGATGATCGATTGTCTGGCCATGACGATCACGGACATCGCGTCGTCGGTGTCGATCGAATCGGGAACCGCGGCGGTCCGCGGCCTGGTCCACTGGCGTCCCGGCCGGATCCGCCGCTGGCCGGTGGGAACGCCCATCCGCCCCCGTCCGGGTCAGCGCTGATCGCATGACCATCGCGCTCGCGAGTATCAGCCCGCAGGCCGCGGTCGAGCCGATACGGCCCTGGGACGCGGCCGTTTCGGCCATCGAGTCCTTCATGCTGCGCGTGCTCGGGCTTCCGGCGCAGGCCTCGACGATCGCGCCCGATATCGATCGACTTCATTTCTTCCAGATCACCGTCATGTTCGCGGTCGCCGCGCTGATCGGCGTCGCGGTGATCTTCTTCGTCATTCGATTCCGGCGACGCGGCGACGATCAGGTCGGTCGTCGGGTCAGCCCGCCGCTCGTCGTCGAGCTGGGCATCTACGCCGCGATGCTCGCGCTCTTCATGGTGTTCTGGGTCATCGGCTTCGGGCAGTTCAGCCGTCTCGACCTCGCGCCTGAGGATTCGCTCGACGTCTACGTCACCTCCAGACAGTGGGTGTGGCAGTTCGCCCACTGGCCGGCCGGGCCCTCGTCGACCGGTGTTCTCTACGTCCCCGCGGGTCGGCCGGTGCGACTGCTGATCACCTCACGCGACGTGATTCACAGCTTTTCCGTCCCTGAGTTCCGGATCAAGCGCGACGCCGTACCTGGTCGGTACAACTCGATCTGGTTCGAGGCGACCATGCCGGGCAGGTATCCGATCCTCTGCGCGGAACTGTGTGGTGTCGGTCACTCGCGGATGCGGTCCGAAGTCGTGGTGCTGAGGCCGGAAGAGTTCGACGCCTGGCTCGATGGGCGTCCGCCAGCCGATCCGTTGACCCCCATGGGATACGCGCCCGGCGAGGACGATTCCTCGGATCCCGAACGGCTGAGCGGCCTCGCCGAGGCCGGGCGGGTGGCGGCGACTCGGCACGGCTGTGTCCAGTGTCATTCCGCCGACGGCACGCCCCGCGACGGACCGACCTGGAGAAACCTGTGGGGAGCCTGGGAAACGATGTCGACGGGCGAACTCGTCCATGTCGACGCCGGATACGTGACGGAATCGATGATGGATCCGGAAGCGCGGGTGGTCGCCGGTTTCGAACCGATCATGCCGTCGTTCCAGGGGCGGATCACACCCGCGGAAACGGCCGCGGTCATCGAGTACATGAAGGCGATCTCACCGGCGCCCGGGCTACGGCCGGTCCGCGGTTCCCCAACGGCGGGCGCGGTTGCCGGCGGCCCGGGCCGGCCGATCGCCGAACCTGGTCCGTGAAGTCGAGGTTATCGTCGCGCCCGGTCGCCGGCCGAGGTCGGCGTCACGTCTCTCGTCGCGTCCTTCGGCCAGCCGCGGGTGAGGAGAACGGATGAGCACCACCCTGCATCAGCCGGCGCGCGCCGGAGCCGCCTCCGATTACCTCCGCGCGGAGACGACGATCCGCTCCTGGTTGACGACGACTGACCACAAGCGCATCGGGATTCTCTTCCTCTTCGTCACCACGGGCGCCCTGATGCTGGGCGGGATCTTCGCGATGCTGATTCGCGTGGAGTTGCTGTCACCGGAACCACTTATCGTCGACGACCTCACCTACAATCGACTCTTTACGCTGCATGGGGTCGTCATGGTCTGGCTGTTCATGATCCCCGCGATTCCGGCGATCTTCGGGAACTTCCTCCTGCCGCTGATGATCGGCGCGCGCGAGATCGCCTTTCCTCGCCTGAATCTGGCCAGCTTCTACATCTACATCGCCGGGGCGACGGTCCTGCTCGCCGGGAGTGTCGCGGGCGGCGCGGAT
The DNA here is from genome assembly GCA_964634395.1 of uncultured Gemmatimonas sp. GTDB lineage: Bacteria > Gemmatimonadota > Gemmatimonadetes > Longimicrobiales > Longimicrobiaceae > WHSP01. The sequence goes on from CAZWJE010000014.1 coordinate 57,434, forward strand.
ACCGGCTGGACCTTCTATCCGCCCTACAGCACGGTCACGCCGACCGCCATCGTGCCGGTGCTCGCCGGCGTTTTCATCCTGGGAATTTCTTCGACGATTACCGCGATCAACTTCATCGTCACGACGCATACGCTGCGGACGGAGGGGATGCGATGGATGCGGTTGCCGCTCTTCGTCTGGACACTCTACGCCACCAGCATCATCATCGTCCTGGCGACGCCGGTGCTCGCCGTCACCCTGCTCCTCCTCATCGCCGATCACGCCTTCGCGCTCGGCATCTTCGACCCGGCGCACGGAGGGGACCCGATCCTCTACCAGCACATCTTCTGGTTCTACTCCCATCCCGCCGTCTACATCATGATCCTGCCCGCCATGGGTGTGATCACCGAAGTCGTGACCACGTTCGCGCGAAAGAACCTCTTCTCCTACGGCGCGATGGTCGTCGCGACGCTCGGTATCGCCTTCATCGGGTTCCTCACCTGGGGGCACCACATGTTCACGTCGGGGATGTCGACCTTCGACGTCGCGGCGTTCGGCGCGCTCTCGATGTTCGTCGGCATCTTCAGCGCGATCAAGGTCTTCAACTGGGTGGCGACGTTGTACGGCGGCGCGATCGAGGTACGTGTTCCACTCCTCTATTTCTTCGGGTTCCTCTTCCTCTTCAGCATCGGGGGGATGACGGGCATCGCGCAGGCGAGCACCTCGCTCGACGTCTACTGGCACGACACCTACTTCATCGTCGCGCACTTCCATTTCATCATGGTGGGCGGCACGATGATGGCCTATCTGGCCGCGCTCCACTACTGGTTCCCGAAGATGTTCGGGAAGCTGTACCCGGAACGCTGGGCGACGCTCGGCGCCGGGCTGGTCATCGGCGGATTCGTGCTGACCTTCACGCCGCAGTTCTGGCTCGGTAACGCGGGGATGCCGCGCCGCTATCACACCTATCCGGACCAGTACCAGACGCTGCACGTCATCTCGACCGTCGGCTCCTGGGCGATCGCGGCGGGCCTCTTCCTGGTCCTGGTCTACCTGCTCGCCGGCATCCTGTGGGGACCGAGGGCCGGACCGAACCCCTGGGGCTCCCGGTGCTTCGAATGGGCGACGCCGTCGCCGCCGCCCCGGGAGAACTTCGAAACGTCTCCGGTGATCGACCGCGGCCCGTACGACTACTGGCTGGCACTCGCGGATGAAGCGGATGGGTGAACGCGTGTCCGTCCCCCACCTCGCGCCTCACTTCCAGGACCGGCGACAGCAATCCCACGCCGCGCGCCTGGGGATGTGGGTCTTCATCGGGAGCGAAGCGCTCCTATTCTCGGCGCTCTTCGCCCTCTACGCGGCGTACTGGGCGATGTATCCGACGGAGTTCAGGGACTCGATCGGATATACGGACCACGCTCTCGGCGCGGCGATGACGGGCATTCTGCTCACCAGCAGCCTGTTGGTCGCGATCAGCCTCGACCGAGTGCGGGCCGACCACCCGCGCGAAGCGATGCTCAGCCTTGGCGGCGCGATTCTGCTCGGCCTCGCCTTCCTCTGCCTGAAGGCGTTCGAGTACAAGGATCACTTCGAACACGGTCTCCTCCCCGGCGCCTGGTACCGCGCCACGGATTCGACCGGGAACGGGCCGAACATCTTTTTCACGCTCTACTACACGATGACCGGCCTGCACGCGATTCACGTGATCGCGGGCCTCTGTCTGCTGGGATGGCTCATCGCGAGAATACGAGCGGGCGGGATCGTGGCGGACTATGACACTCCGCTCGAGCTGGGTGGGATGTACTGGCATTTCGTCGACGTCGTCTGGGTTTTTCTCTGGCCGCTCTTCTACCTCCTCGGGTGATGGAAACGACTCCCGCCGAGCAATCACGACCGGGGGCCCGCGGTTACCTGCTGACGTGGCTCACGCTGCTCGCCCTCGCCACCACGACGTTCGGACTCGCCCATCTCGATCTCGGGCCGGCGCGGGTTCCGACCGCCCTCGCCATCGCGGGCGCCAAGGCGACGCTGATCGTCCTGTTCTTCATGGGCCTCTCGCGGGAACGGGGCTCGATTCCGATCGCCGTCGGACTCTGGCTGGCGCTGCTGGGCATCCTCGTCGCGCTGACGGCGGCCGACGTGGCGACGAGGTGGTGATCGATATGAACGCGACTTTCGGCCGGAGACGCTGGGCGATCGCGGATGGCTACATCCCCGCCTGGAGCCATGGACCGGGACCGGAGATGACGAGTCACGAGGCTGCCTGTTTTCTCAATGCCTCCGACCGCGACGCCCATGTCGAGATCCGGGTCTACTTCACCGATCGGGACCCGCTCGGGCCCTACGTCGTGCAGGTGCCGGCGAGGAGGACGCTCCATATGCGGTTCAACGAACTCGCCGAGCCCGAGCCGATTCCGCTGGGCACGCCGTACGCGTGCCTGATCGAGTCGGACACGCCGATCGTCGTACAGCAGACGAGACTGGACTCACGACAGGCGGAGAACGCGCTCATCACCACCATCGCCTTCGCGCTCGACGATTGATCGCGGCGCATCCGGCGCATCCGGTGCTCCGGGCCGCTCCCGGATGCGCTCGGCACGTCGGCTTCGGTCGGACGGGTCGGGTGGCCGGCGAACGATGGCAACCGCTCCGGAAGCGGAGCGGCGGAGGGCTTCCGGGCGGACATGGGAATCGATTTCTTCGGAGCGATCGTGTGGGGTTTCGCCGCGACGACGATCCTCACGATCATTCTGCGCGGGAGTCAGGCGGCGGGGCTGACCCGGATGGACCTCCCCCTCGTCGTCGGCCTGATGGTGACGGCGGAACGAGACCACGCCAAGGTATACGGGTTCCTCATCCACCTGGGTAACGGGTGGATCTTCTCTTTCGTCTATGTCGCCATCTTCGAGAGCCTCCACAGGGCGACCTGGTGGCTCGGGAGTATCGTCGGCTTCACGCACGGGATCTTCGTCCTGGCCGTCGGTCTCTCCGCCATCCCGGGCCTGCACCCGCGGATGGCGAGCGAGGCGCGGGGACCGGAACCGACCCGCGATCTCGAGCCCCCGGGCTTCATGGGGCTCAATTATGGACGAGGCACACCGTTGGTGACCCTTGCCGGACATGTGATCTTCGGGTTCATCCTGGGCGTGCTGTATCAGGTCCGGTGAGGGGATCCGGCGGCCTCGAAGTCGAGCGTTCCGAGCCCGGTCATCGGTTCCGCGGTGCCCCATCAGCCGAACGCACCCGCTCGAGCGTCAACGCGGCGTTGATCAGGCCGACGTGGCTGAACGCCTGCGGGTAGTTGCCGAGCGCGGCGCCGGTCGCCGGATCGACTTCTTCTCCCAGCAGGCCGAGATCGTTCCCGCGGGTCAGCAGCGATTCGAACCGACGGGTCGCCTCTTCCACCCGTCCGATGTGGGCGAGCGCCTCGACGAGCCAGAACGAGCAGATCACGAAAGCGCCTTCCCGGCCGGGTAGCCCATCGCTCTCTCGATATCGGAAGACCAGTTCCTCCGCGCCGAGCCGCCGTTCGATGGCGCCGACGGTACTGACGACGCGGTGGTCGTCGCGGTCGAGGAACTTCACGATGGGCAGCACCAGCAGTGACGCATCGAGGTCGGTCCGACCGGCGACGGCCACGAATGTCCTGGCGACCGGATCGTAACCGTGGCCGAGCACCCACGAGCGAATCGCGTCGGCCGTGTTCGCGACGGCGGACGTGTCGATCCCGATCCCGACGCTCTCCTCGAGTTCCAGAAGCCGCGTCAGACCCACCCATGCCATGACCTTGGAATGGATGTGCTGCATGCGGCCCGCCCTCTTCTCCCAGATTCCCTCGTCGGGCTCGGCCCAACGATCGAGGATCACCTCGGCGATACCGCGCAGCATGGCGCGACCGTCGCGATCGAACCGCCCTCCCGAGCGCTGATAGAGCGTCAGCGCATCCGCCACGTCTCCGTAGATATCGAGCTGAAACTGGTTGGCGGCCGCGTTACCGATCCGGACCGGCCTGGATCCCCGGTAGCCGTCGAGTTCAACCAGGTGTTCGGGCACGGTCGGATCTCCGTAGACCGTATACAGGATTCGCAGGGCGGGCCGGGTGAGCCGGGTGGTATGGAGAAGCCACTCCGCGAAGGCGTGCGCTTCACGCTCGTAGCCGATCGACAGGAGAGCGCGAACGGTGAAGGCCGCGTCGCGGACCCAGCAGTACCGATAGTCCCAGTTCCGGACTCCGCCGATCTCTTCCGGCAACGAAGTCGTCGGTGCCGCGATGATCGCTCCGGACGGGGCGTAGGTGAGGAGTTTCAGGGTGATCGCGCTGCGCACGACGGCTTTCCGGTAAGGCCCCGCATAGGTACACAGGCCGGCCCACTCCCTCCAGTAGCGAGCCGTCATTTCTTCCAGCAGGTCGAGTCCGGAGAGCGTCGGCAGGTCGGCCGGCGATTCGGGCGAGTAGGCGATCGCGAAGTCCGCGCGCTCCCCGGCGGCGATGCGGATGACGCCGACGATCTCGCCATCGGATACGTCCAGCGGGTGCGTGCTGACCAGGTGCAGGGCCCGGCCGCCCCATTCGATCAGGTGAACCGACCGGAGAATCCGGACGATCCGCGGGTTGACCCGACCGAACCCGGGACGAATTCGAAGCGTGACCCGGAGTTCGACCTCGCCACGAGTCACGCGGACACGACGGACGATCGCGCGGTAGGGGATGGGGAAGTGGACCTTCTCGGCCTCCGTAAGCGCGGGCATGAAGTCGAGGAGTTCGATCTCGCCACGTCGCGTGCGAAACGTCGTCCGCAGGATCGCCGTCGCGTCAGTGTAATCGCGATCAACTTCGAAGCGTTCGGTTGGCAGGATCTCGAAGAACCCGCCGACCCGGGTATCGAGAAGCCGCCCGAACACGGGATCGCCCGCGGGACCCGGTATGCACCACCAATCGATCGACCCCGATCGGGAAACCAGGGCCGTCGAGCGCGCGTCGCCGATGATGCCGTAGTCGCGGATCGGTGGCTGTTCGATCTCGATACCTCCGGCGTGGTGAGTCCGGACCGTCGTCAGATCACCCGGATCCGATAGTCGGATTCGTCGGACTTCGCCCCATCCGCCCATCGGATCCCGCAGCGGATCTCGCGACCGACTTCGAGGTCGCTGGTGGGCAGCTCCGTCGTCCAGAACCCCAATCCCGTGTCGGCGACGACCTGGTCGGCGCTGGTGGTCCAGTCGTCGGTGCTCCAGCGGACCGCGCCGGGGCGGGGAAGCTGGATACGGAGCATCCGTCCATGATCGAGCCGGGTGATCCGATGGTGGTACGACCAGATCGCGCACCTCCCTGACGTGCCCTCGCCCAGATACCGCTCGAGCGGTTGCGGCGGGGTGTCGAACACGCGGTTATCCCGGAGGGAGCGATAGAGCTTCATGTATTCGGCGTGCGCCCAGACGAGGGGCATCGCCGAGCCGCTCGGCCTGCCATTGAACAGCTCCTTTTCGGGAATGTCTTCCTGATCCCAGACCTGTTCCGGCAACATCCCCCCATCGCTCGCCTGCGCCCGCATCACGCGCAGGAGCTTCAGCGCTTCTCCCCAGTGCCCCGCCGCGAGTTCATAGTGGCCACGCTCACCCGCGAGTAGCGGCCATCCCCGCCCGACGCCCGTCCCGTCGAAGGGTGCGCCGTCATCGTGCTCGCCGTACGCATCTCCGTTGTACCGGTACCAGATGGGTCCGGTCGCGGTCTCCCGGCGCAGGATCGAGTCGATCACGCTCAACGTCGAAAGGATCCGCGGATCGTCGGGCGGGCGCACTCCGAAGCGGACGAGTGCCAGCGCATCCGGGCTGACGACGTGCTCGAACCGTCCGCCAATCGCTCCGGGTCGGTTCTTGATCGGGACAAAACCGGCCGACGGCGAGGCGGCGTCAGCGGTCTCGGCCGGGGTGATCCTCGCGTAGTAGCCGGGTACCTTCAGGCGGGTGCTGAGGTCCGTGTCGGTCAGGTAGGTCCACCGTTCGAGCGAATCATTCCAGAAATCGGCGGTGTCGCGAAAGATCTCGGCGATCTCCGGCTCGTTGGCGGCGTCCGCGAAGTCGCCGGCGGCGAGAAGCGCGGCGATCTCGACCGCGAGCGTGAAGGGGGAATAGCCACCGTCCTCCTCCCACCGGTCCTGGCCGGTCACCGGTCCGTGGCTCACGAGGAACGCGGCCGCGCGCTTCACCATCGGCCAGGGGTCCAGCGTGCCCAGCTGGTCTTCCCCGCGGAGCATGTCGGCGAGCAGGATCGGGAAGGCGGTCTCGTCCATCTGCACGGCTTGCCAGTAGGCGCGACCATCGAGCCACATGTTCTGCGGCCAGTGCCCGTCGGCCTCCTGCGTGCTGATCAGGAACCGGAGCGTCCGGTGCGCCTGCGCCGTCTGGCCGTTCGCGATCATCGCGCCGGCGGTCTCCACCAGGTCGCGCGACCAGACCAGGTGATAGCCGCCCATCTCGTGATCGCCACGCGATTCACCCCAGGGAATCGAGAGGCTCGCGATGATCGCGCCCTGGGCGCGCTTGTCCTCGTGAACCGCGATGACCGCCGTGCTCATCCGGTACAGGGCCTCCAACTCCGGGCTCTCGAGCCCCCGCGAACGTTCGTCAATGAGATCCGGGACGGTCACCTCCGCGCCCGTGCCATCCTCCGTACTCGGAAGATGACGTGCGTCCGCGGCTCCGGCGGTGACCGGAGCCCCCGTCGAAGCCGGGGCGGGGGCGGTGGCCGAGGTCGGGATTGGCGCGATCGGGACGGGTGAGGGAACGGATGGTGGCCGATGGCGGTTCGTCCAGCCCCCGATGTACTGCTTCCGGATCTGCTCGAATGGCGAGGTCAGGGTGATACGGACATTCTGGGCGGCCTCCGCCGCCGATCGCCCGAAGCCGAGAGCGATCACGAACTCCGCCGGTTGATCGTCGTTCGCGCCGGTTCCAACGAGCGGATTCACTTCACCCAGCAGAGTGACGTTGCCGCGGCGCGCGAGTGTGTACGTCTCGGTCAGCCGCTTCGCCTCCTCTATCTGCTCGATCCCGTCGCTGACACCAGCGAAGCCGCAGCTCATCGCCCCCCATTCCGGAGCGCAGGCAAAGGCCAGGTATGTCCCTCGGCGACAGCCGAAGAGCATCGGAACTCCCTTGTATTGACCTGTCCAGGAAGTGTTGCGTCGTCCCTGGTTGCCGATATGCGGCGCGAGCACCGCGAAGATTCGATAGTCGTCGAGCCCGCCGACGAGCGGCTCGAAGCGGATCCGCTGGACAAGGACGCTCCGCTCCGGATCCGTGATGATCGTCTTGGTTATCCGATAGTGGTCGCGCTTGCAGCGGTTGACCAGTCGGTAACCGGGTATCCCCGGAGCGATCAGCGCGACTTCGCTCCAGGTGTCCCGCCACTCCCGGGAAACGAACCGGGCATCGCCGGCGGGCCCTCCATCGGTGATGATGAGCCCAAGATGCCGAGTGTTCGCCCTATCGACACGATCGAAGTAGACCTCGTTGACGATCCCGTGGGATATCGTGAACCAGACGTGGCTCCGGGCGTCCATCGCGGTCCCGACGCCGCTCTTGGCGCTCGAACTCCAGTTCGGGTCGGTCCCGGGCCATCCAGGAGCGGCTCGGGCACCGTCCCGCCCGTGGTTCTCTCCGCGGTCGTCCAAGCGTACTGGCGGGTTTGGTGAACGGATAGCGACTGTCCGCGCCTCGCGACCCGGAGCGCGTCCGGACCGCGCCGCGATCGGCATCCTCGCTCGGCGAGGGGTGGCAAGAATCCGTCCAGTGTCGACCCGCCATCAGGTGAGGATCCGCTCGCGCGGACGGAATCCTCAGGGCACGCTCCGCCCATGCCCATCGCCTTCGATGACATCCGTCGCGCGAGCGAGGTGACGGAATATCCGCCGCGGCGCGCGGCGGGCTTCAGCCCTTCTCGACCTGCTTCATCTGCCGGCCACAGCAGATCTCGACGTGCGGGATCTCCGGCGGACAGGGACATGGCTTCTCGTAGACCAGTTCCGCCCCACATTCCTCACACCGGAATCGATCTCCTGTCTGGCGTGGCATCACGGGCTCCTTTCGAATGGTTGACGATCGCGGGACCGTCGCGGTCGGGCTTCGAGCGGTGGCCTGGCGGGACATGGCAACTCCCGCGCCTTCATCCGGCGCCATGAGCGCCGCGACGGATGGTCACCTGTACGATGCTCCGTCAATCGCCATCATGCCGCGGGGGAACGCCCGTGTTTCCGGTCCGGTGAAAGGGATGTCGCCCTGACCCGAATTTCCCGACACGGTATCGTACGGATCGCGATTGTCGTCTTCACTTCATTTCGCCATCCTGCCAGGATCGATTCATCCGCGGTCAGGGAGGGGAAGATGGGACGCGACGCATTGATGAGCAGGATGACGGCGATGGTGATCGTCGCCGCCGGTATCGCCGCATGCGCCGGCGAGGATGCGGTGGTCGAAACGGAGGAGATCGAGGAGGTGCGGGTGGAAGGACCCACCGCCGACACACTTCTCCTGCCACCCGCCGAACTGGCTCGTGCTCGGGAAACGGCGACCGCGCTCGCCCAGGATCTGGCGGGGTTGGTATTCTCGACGCTCGAGAGCCGGGGCCCCGTGGCCGCCGTTGAGGTGTGCTCGGAGGTTGCCCAGGAGCGCACCGCCAGTTTCGCGACGGACGGCGTCTACGTGCGCAGAATCACCGACCGGTTGCGGAACCCGCTGAACGCGCCTGATGCGGCGGAGGCGCGCGAGCTGGATCGCATGCGCGCCCTGGACGACGAGGGGAGGTTGTCAGGCGATATCATCCGCCTTGTGCGGGCGGGCGACCAGACTACGCTGCATCTGGTCCGGCCGATCAGGACCCAGGCGCCCTGCCTGACGTGTCATGGCGATGTCGCCACGATACCCGAGGACGTCCGGGCCATCCTGGACGAACGGTACCCCGAGGATCGCGCGACCGGCTATCGCGAGGGTGAGTTCAGGGGAGCGATATCCGTGCGGGTGCCCGTCCGGTGAGCGGAGCGATCGGCGCTCGCCGCTCCTCGATCGACTCGTACACCAGCGTCTTGAACTCCTCCCGGAACCCGTTCCCACCCGCGGGCGAGATCTGGGCCTGGACGATCGTGATGATCTTCTCGCCGGGGTCGATCCAGAATCGTGTCCCCGCGGAGCCATCCCACCAGAACTCGCCGACGTTCACGGTCTCCGTGTACGCCGAGGGGTCGATGACGACCGCGAACCCGCCGAGGCTCCATCCCGAGCCCGCCCAGTAGCCGTTCGGCTGGAGCGGCAGCAGCCCATCGGGCACGCCGTTGGTCATGGCCATCCGCACGGCTTCCGGGCTCAGGATCCGTCGCCCATCGACCTCGCCCCCGTTCAGGAAAAGAGACGAGAATCGAAGGTAGTCCATCGTCGAGGAGACCAGCCCGACACCGCTGCTCGTCAGTGCGCGGGCTTCGGTGACGGGGATGGTCTCCAGCTCGTACGGACGCAACACGCCGCCGGCATCCCGACGGTACAGCGTCGCGAGGCGTGAAACCCGGTCCGGGCCGACATGAAACATGGTTTCCGTCATCCCGATCGGCTCGAAGATCCGGGTCTCGAAGAAGTCCGTGAGCGCCATCCCCGATGCGACCTCGATCACCCGCCCGAGCACCTCTGAATGCATCCCGTACCGGAAGCGTGTTCCCGGATCTTCGAAGAGCGGCAGGGCCGCGACGTTGTCCACCACCTGAGCGAGTGTCTGGTCCCAGCCATGAACACCGCGGGCGGTATACATCCCCGCGCTCCGGCTCCCGATCCCCGACGTGTGGGTGAGCAGCTGGGCGATCGTGATCTCCCCGACCCTCGGACGGCTCGCGGACGGGTCGCCCGACCCGGGGTCGACCAGGACCCGCTGATCGGCGAACCGCGGAAGGTACTTCCACACCGGATCGTTGACATCGAGCCGCCCCTCGTCGTGGAGCATGAGGATGGCCAGCGCCGTGACCGGCCGCGTCATCGAATAGGTGCGGAAGAGAGCGTCGAAGGGCATCGGCGATCCGGACTCGATGTCGCGGAAACCGATCGCCTCGCCGTAGACGAGCTTCCCGTCGCGTACCACGGCCGCGACGACGCCCGCGACGTCACCAGCGTCGACGTGTGCTCGCAATGCGTCGGTGGCGCGGGTCAGCCGCTCGGCCGACATTCCCACTGATGCCGGATCCGCCCGCTCGAGGGTGATCCCCGCCTGGGCCTCCGCGAGTGCGGGGAGCCAGATCAGGGTTCCGGCAAGGAGCATGAGTCGTAACCCGCGCATGAGGGTCTCCTCGGGTTGCGGTGAAAGGGCGAATGCCGGGAAGAGGATAGCGATCAGGAGATGTCGACGCGAGGCGCCGACATCGCGTGGACACACCACGGCTGACAATCGTTGTGCGGGTGATACTTCACCCTACGTTCTTCGGTTCGATTCACTCGATGACCGTTTCCCGGCGATCGGAGGCGAAATCATGGCCGACAGGGGAGACTCGAACGTGGTACCCCTGGAAACCGGTGTCATGTTCGAGGCGCGTGGCGGAATCCATCCCCCGGACAGGGCGGTCGGGCCTGCCGGGTAAGCCCCGGAGAGGGCAGGGATAATCGCCCGGCGTTGAACCTGGTCGTGGCCGTGGTGGGTGAAGGATGCAAGACGCTGGAGTGCGGGAGTATCCGCTGCTCAGGCGGTCGCCACTTCCTTGTTCGGCTCCGCGGTGGCGTGTGATTCCGACGGTCCGACGCCGAGTGATGGAACGAGCCGTCCCTCTGTCAACTCTTGCGCGAAGCGCCGCGCACCGTGTCCGAGATCGACGGCCGCCGCGCGGAAAAAATCACCCGTCCGCCCGGCCTCGCCCAGTTCCGGTGCGTTCTCGCGGTGCTGTCCGCCTGCGGGCGCGACGCCCACGCCGCGCCGGTACACCAGCGTACCGCCCAGGTAGGCCGTGTAAGTGACCACGCCGATCCCCGCGAGTCCGACGCCGAGATAGCCGAGTGACGGCCGATCATGGCCCCGACGCCAGGCTGCCATGAGCGCCGTCACGACCGTGGCGACGGCGTTGAGATTCCGGTGCGTGATGAGCACGTCCACCGACTCGCCCTCGACGTTCACCTCCTCTTGCGCGATGAGGCCGGTCAGCGCGGCGCCGATGGCGCCAGCCGCGGTCAAGCGGATGGCGTGCCGCCCCATCTCGAGCAACCCACGGTTCCCGGTGGCTCGCCCCAGCAGGTCAGCGCCGACAGCGACCGGCAGGAGTGCGACGGGGAGATGCACGACCGCCGCGTGTAGTTCCTGAAGTCGGATGGCCATGACGTAACTACTTGATTACCTGGTGGATACATCGGAAGATCAGCCCCGGGGAAGCACGCAAGGATCGCACCTGCCCCACGTCGAGGAAGCAAGTCGGCTCGGTGGGTTGACCGGGACGGATGCGAATCGCCGATACCCGAGTGACCCGTTGCGTCGAGTTCGTTCCACAGGCACCCTTCGCGGGACGGGGGACGGGGGACGGGGGACGGGGGACGGGGGACGGGGGACGGGGGACGAGCGGTTGCGATCTCGTTGAGAATGGCGTGAGCGGAGACAGCATTACCCGAGTCGGGCTGGTTAGCCGGTTCGTTGACAGGCGCGTACGGGAGAGGTAGCGTGGAATCGACTTTGAAGAGAAGGCACGGATTCGGGCTCACAAGGTTCGCGTTCGCGCGGCGACCCGGCCGCGACTATCAACGCGCTCGGGCGCGGTTCGCGTTCGAATCCGGGGATGTTCCTCGATGCCGTTCGGCACGTGCCGTGACGCCCCCTTCCTGGTTCCCGAGACCGAATTGGCTCGAATCCCCGTTGGCACCGAATGGCGGAACGTGCTCGAGCCGGCCGGTCCAACCTGTATACCCTGCTGGAGATCGGGTTTTTATGCGCCGTGCCCGGACTTGCCGCACCCAGGCTCCCCTCGTGTCGGACGAGTCAGGAGTGATCATGGTCGTTCCCTTGCTCGTCATCGTTCTGCTACTGGTCCTGATGGTCGTCGTCGGAAAGCTGCTTTATCCGCCGCCGCCGAGCTACGTGAGCTCGGATCGGCCGGTCAGGCATGTCGCCCTCTCGTCGGGAGTGATCTATTCGGCCGGTCGCCCGACCGACAGCATCGAGCCCGGCGATACGGTGTGGGTGATACGCGCGGGCAATGGCATACCCGTTCTCTACACCGACTCGACGGGCGCCCAGGCGCTGGGTGTAGCGGAGGTCTTGCTGGCACCCGTTGGGGCTTCTGATCCGGGTGCTCC
>CAZWJE010000015.1:0-10398 GCA_964634395.1 uncultured Gemmatimonas sp.
CGGGGCGAGACCAGTTCACGCCAGGGAGGAGCCGCTCGAGCACGGGCGTGACCGCGCGCGGGAGGAGGGACGATGTTTCATGAGGTGAACGATTATCGTTCATGGCATGAACGATAATCTCACGGAGTTCGGCGCGCAAAACATGGCCACGCCGCTATCGCGGAGTCAGCGGCATCGCGAGAGGCCTGGAGGCGGGTGGAGTAACGTAGAGAATGTCTTCACCAGGTTGTGTCACGCGTGGAGAGTCCAAATCCGGGGAGTCAAGTCCTTTGGGACTCGCACGTTCGGCCCCCGGGCGCGTCGGAATAAGTGCGCGCCCCGGGTGCCGAGCGCCGCCTCAGGCGCCGGGGAAGAACGCCCCGTGCAGCCGCCGCACGGTCTCCTCCACGTCCTTCTCCGCCACGACGAAGGAGAGGTTGATGCTGGACGCGCCCTGCGAGATCACGACCACGTTGATGTCGGAGATCGTGCCGAACACCTTCGCGGCGATCCCGGGCATGTCGCCGATCCCTTCGCCGACGACGCAGACGATCGCGTTACCGTGCGTGACTCGCACGGAGCCGAGTTCCTCGAGGTCCGCGACGATCGCCGGGAGGCGGCGGGTGCTCTCGACGGAGAGCGAGACGCTCACCTCGGAAGTGGAGACGATATCGACACCGGTGCGGTGGTGGTCGAAGACCTCGAAGAGAGCACGCAGGAAGCCGTACGCGCCGAGCATGCGGGTGGAGGTGATCTGGACGAGGCTGACCCCGGCCCGGTGCGCGATCGCCTTGACGCCGCCAATGGACTTTTCGGTCTCGCCGTTGATGAGCGTCCCGGCCAGATGCGGCTGGCGCGAATTACAGACGCGCACGGGAATGTGCGTCTCGACCGCGGGGTGGATCGTCTTCGGATGAAGCACCCTGGCGCCGAAGAAGGCGAGTTCCGCCGCTTCCGCGTAGGAGAGGCGCGAGAGCGGCCGGGCGCCGGGGACGATCCGGGGGTCGGCGGTGAGGAAGCCGGTGACATCGGTCCAGATCTGGATCTCGGCCGCGTCGAGCGCGGCGCCGAAGATCGCGCCGGAGAAATCGGAGCCGCCGCGGCCCAGCGTCGTGGTGGCTCCGTTTTCGGCGGAGCCGATGAACCCGCCCAGAACCGGGACGACCGACGCCTCGAGAAGCGGGATGAGCGCACTTCGCGTGGCCGCGCGGGTCAGATCCGCGATCGGCGCGGCGGCGGTGTGCTCGTCATTGGTGCGGATGCAACGCCGCGCGTCGACCATCTCGGCGGCGGTACCGCTGGCACGCAGGGCGGCCGCGACGAGGCGGGAAGAGAGCCGTTCGCCGAACGAGACGATCTCGTCCTGCAGGGGGAGCCGGGTTCCCGGATGTCCGCGGACGATGCCGAGCAGCATACGGATCTCGTCGATCGCGTCGCTCACGGCGCGTTCGACGGCGGCGCGATCGTCGCCGTCCAGCAGGTCTGCGGCGATCACCAGGTGGCGCTCGAGCTGCGGGACGTACCGCGCGGACGCGGCGTCGAGATCGCCATCCGCCGCGAGGTGGGTGGCGCCGAGGAGCGAATCGGTGACCCCGCGGAGCGCGGAGACGACGACGAGCGGATGTTCGCCGCCACGATCCCGCACGATCCCGGTGAGCCGCGCGATCGCCGCGGTGTCCTCCACCGATGTACCGCCGAACTTCATCACGACTGGATGCATCTTTCGCTTTCTTCTTCCCGACTTCTCCACGTGGTTCACTTCCGGGGACGCGGAAGGATAATCGCGGGACGCGTGGTCACAAGACCTCCGGACCCGACACGCCTCATTTCGCCCCGCGTGCCGGTGGTTGAGAGTGCCGGATCGCGCTTCCGGACCGCGACGTCACGGCGTTGTCTCCGCCTCGGTCTGGAAGAGCGGTGTGCTGAGGTACCGCGCCCCGGTGTCGCACGCGACCGTGACGACACGTTTACCCGGTCCGAGTTCACGGGCGATCTCGAGGGCGGCGAACGCCATCGCTCCGCTGCTCATCCCCACGAACAAACCTTCCTCGCGCGCGAGCCGACGCGCGAGCGGGAACGCATCCTCTTCCCATACCTTCACGACCCGGTCGATCAGCGAACGGTCGAGGTTCTCCGGGATGAATCCCGGGCCCATCCCCTGGAAGCCGTGCGGGCCACGCGGCTCGCCATGCAGGACGGCCGACCGAGCGGGCTCCACGGCGATGACCTGTATCCGGGGGTCGTTCTCCTTCAGGAAACGGCCGACCCCGGAGATCGTGCCGCCCGTCCCGGTGCCATAGACGAAGGCGTCGATCCTGCCCTCGACGTCCCGCCAGATCTCGGGGCCCGTCGTCCGGTAATGAATTTCGGGGTTGGCGGGGTTCGAGAACTGGTTGGGGAAGAACGCGCCGGTCCGCTCCCGGATACGCTCGGCCTCCTCGATCGCGGCGATCATGCGCAGTTCCGGATCGGTGAAGACGATCTCGGTCCCGTAGGCGTTCAGCGTCCCTTTTCGCTCGTCGCTCATCGAGTCCGGCATACAGAGGATGAGCCGGTATCCACGAGCGGAGGCGACCTGGGCGAGGCCGATCCCCGTGTTTCCCGAGGTCGGCTCGACGATCATGCCGCCGGGACGCAACCGGCCCTCACGCTCGGCGCGGGTGACCATCGCCAGGGCGGTGCGGTCCTTGATCGATCCCCCCGGGTTCATTCCCTCCACCTTCACCCACACTTCCGCCATGTTCGGACTCGTGACGCGCTCGAGACGGACGAGCGGAGTGTTCCCGATGAACCGGTCGATCAACCCGCCACCTGCTCCCCGGCCGGAGAGAACACGTCGGCGGTCCAGCTGATCTCCGTATCCGGCGCGAGTGACGCGGTCACCGAGCAGTACTTCTCAAATGACAACTCCAGAGCGCGCGCGACGTGCGCGTACTCGGACTCGGTGACGACACGATAGTGAACGTGGATCCGGGTCAGGCGGCGCGGGTGCTCGGGCGCGCGAGAAAAATCGACCCGAATGGCCAGGTCGAGCGCGGGCGTCCGTCGCTTCTCGAGATAGTCCACCAGATCGATCCCCGAGCATGAGGCGACCGCGATGAGGACGGTATCGACGGGGCTCGGACCTTCCTTCCGACTGCCGTCCAGCAGCACCGGCCGACCTTCCGGAACACCGCCGCGGAATCGCTTCTCGCCCTCCCAGACCAGCTCGATCGGGTGTGGTGACTTCACACCTGCAGGCATATGGCACCCCTCCCTCCGGGTTGATTCACGCGTGAAGTGGAATGATAAACCGACGAGGTTTCGGGGGCGAGTCGGCGTGCGGCGACGGGTCGGTTCAGGAAGGGACGGCGGGATCCAGGTCGCGCTGGATCGACGTTCGATCGGAGTATGGACGTGGCCGGGATCCGGTGGGGCCGGAGGACGGCTACAGCCGGTCCACGTACCGACTCGCGACGGCGCCGAGCGCGGCGTGAACGCCGCCATTGGTGGCGATGACGCGGCCGGTCACGATCGGCGATTCACGATCATCCGGCCAACCGGTGACCCGCCCGCCAGCCTCGGTGACGAGGAGAATGCCGGCCGCGAGATCCCACGGCGCGAGCCCGATCTCGAAGAAGCCGTCGACCCGACCGGAGGCGACGTACGCGAGATCCAGCGCGGCCGCACCCGCGCGGCGGATCCCGTGCGTCGAGAGCACCAGCTCGGTCACCATCGCCATGTAACCAGCGGGGTCGCCCTTACCCGGCTTGAACGGAAAGCCGGTCGCCAGGAGCGATTCCTCCAGGGTATCGACGCCGCTCACCTCGATAGGGAGGTCGTTCAGAAACGCGCCGCCGCCCCGGACCGCGTGGTAGACCTCGCCGAGGAAGGGGGCGTGCACGACGCCGACCGCGGGTCCCTCGTCATCGACGAGAGCGATGCTGACGCAGACGAAGGGATGACCGTGGACGAAGTTCACCGTCCCGTCGAGCGGATCGACGATCCACCGACGGCCATGATCGACGCGGCGATCGGTGAACTCCTCGGCGACGACGACGTCTCCCGGGAAGTCAGCTTCGAGTCGACGCTGGATGGACCGCTCGGACTCCTCGTCGACAGCGGTCACGAGGTCGGCGCGCCCTTTCGCGCGCACCCGGTCGGCACCGTCTCGCGCGAGGATGATCCCGGCAGCGTCCGATGCGGCGGCCCGCGCCGTGGCAAGTTCTTTCTCGAACGGAGAGTCGGATGTCGTCATGGCCGGAAAGCGACCCGGGAAATGATCTCGACGTTGATATCATGCATGACCCTTCGAGGGCATAATTCCGGAACGGACGATCGAGGGCAACCCACCGGCGGTCGGACAGCGCCCTTCTTCTCCCATAAGTCGGCGGGGGAACGTCGCTTGCACATTCACACAGGGATCATGTCGGGGACCGACTGAAAGATCTGAGCGGCGACAAGGGGAGCACGATATGGCGCGCTACGACTATGGGTACCGAGGGGCGTGGGAGGGGCCGCGGCCGACGAGACCGTTCCTGGAACCTCAGAGGGGTGACCGGAGACGCCGAGGTCCCCGGCCAGCGCGGGTGACCGCACGCTACAACCTCGATTACGTGCACGAATCCGGACCCGAGTACCCCGTGAACCCGAATCGCTTCGGCGGCTCCTGGCCGGGTCAGATGCTCGGCGAGGACGAATATCGATGGCGTTACCTCACGCGCGGGGGTACGAACACGAGTCGCGGTGCGGCGCGACTCCCTCCCTACCGTTATCGACGCTTCGGTCCGCGGTATGATGGTGACTATTTCGATGTCTGACGGCCCGGCGAGGCTTCCGTCGGGGCGGGCCATCGCGTTCCGGTCGTGCTCCGAGAGGCCGCGGTTTGTGGGGACCGCGCGCGGAAGGTAATCTTACCCGTAGGGATGTCCCCCGTGTGATCGACGAGGGATGAAGCGCGAGGAGCCATGAGGGAACCGATCCGGGAGTACGAAGAGGCGCGGTTTCCCGCCGACCGACGGCTGGACGTACACGGTGAAGGACCCCGCGTGGCCCGCGAGCGAGTGTTACGATGGATCCAGTCGCGGGCTCACGAACACCCGGGTCAGGAGCTGTTGCTGATCGTCGACCGGGGGCGTGCCGCCGGCCGCCGTGCATCGCCGGTCGCCATGACCGTCGGTGACCTGCTCGACGAACTGACCGGAAAGCTGATCGAGTGGTCGCGGCCGTTCGCGCCGGGGAGCATCGCCATCCGGATCGCGGAGGATCCCCGGATGGAACGGCGGCCCGTCGTCTCGCGGGATCCCCGACCGACCGACGGATGGATCGACGCGACGACGGGAGCGGCTCGGCCATCCCCCTCGATCGACATCCCTCGGGAACTCCGCGCCGCCGCGAACGACGCCGCGCGTTTGCGCATGGACCGCGAAGAATTGACCCCACGCGTCAAGGAACTCGTCCTCCGCGAGATCTGGAACGAGGCCCAGGTTCTCGCGATGGAAGAGGAGATCAGCTTCGCCGATGCCCTCGCCGCGATCCTCGACGAGGAGCGGGCGCTGGCGAGCCGGCTCGATGATTGACGTCGGCGCGCTCCGCCGATGACGTCCTTCCTCCCACTGTACGCCTTCGGAACGAAAATGAACGGCTCAAAGGTGAAGTTCAGGGAACTCGACGAGGCGGAGATCCATCAGGTGCTGGCCCGGAACAACGTCGGGAGAGTGGCCTTCTCGAAGAGCAATCGCACCGAGATCATCCCCGTCAACTACGTCTTCACCTCGGACTGGATCTACGGGAGGACGGCGGCGGGCGGGTCCATCCAGCGGCTCGGAGAAACCTGGTGGCCGGTCGCCTTCCAGGTCGATGAGATCGACGACCTCTTCGACTGGCGGAGCGTCGTCATCCACGGGGGTCTGTACGTCGTGCCCGCGGATGGGGCGACCTGGCAGCGCGAGGCCTGGAACGAAGGGCTCGAACTGCTCCGACAGCTCGTTCCCGAGTCGCTCACCGAGCACGACCCCGTACCCCGGCGACAGACGATCTTCCGCATCGCCGTACAGGAGGCGTCGGGGAAATCGGCCGAGAGCGCCTGACGACGTCCCCCATGCGGCGGGGCCCCTCTTCTCTCCGACGCGACCGGTTCGCGATACGCGCCATGACGCTGGCGACATTCGCGTCCCTGGCGGGCCTCGCGGCATGCACGGGCGGCGGGGACACGGATACCGCCGCGGGCACGGAGGGTTTCGCGGAGATCCTCGCCACCGTCGAGATCCCGGACGACCTCGCGTCGGGAAGGGCCCTCTTCGACGCCAACTGCCTCGTCTGCCACGGGCCCGCCGCCCTCGGCACCCGGCAGGGCCCGCCCCTCGTCCATCCGGTATACGAACCCGCCCACCACGCCGACGCGGCGTTCACCCTCGCCGTTCGCCGCGGCGTCCGCGCGCACCACTGGCGTTTCGGCGACATGCCTTCGCTGCCCCACGTCACCCCCGAGCAGACCGGAGAAATCACTCGGTACGTCCGTTTCCTCCAGCGCCGGGTCGGCATCGAATAGCCAGCCGCTTCCCCTCCTTTTCAGGCGCCGGATCCGCCCCCCGCCCGGTTCGCGAACCCCGAATGAGAATCGTTCGCAAGTACATGTCAGACTAATGGTTACGACCCCCTTGATGGTCTCGGACTTGCTGACGATATTACACTCAGGATATTACTCAGCGAACCGTTCAGCGGAGGCTCGGATGGCCAATCCAATGGAGAGAAAATCACCCGCGGCGTCGACCGTCGCGTCCTGCAACGCGACCGACTGCGTGCACAACGAGAACCACTCCTGCCATGCCGGGGAGATTCACGTCGAAATGGGTGCCCAGGGCGCGATCTGCGGTACCTATGAGTCGAGCAGGGCGAAGTCGAGGCCCTGAGGCGTCGAGCGATTCCATCCGTGGGATTCAGGAGGGGCTTCCAACCGGAGGCCCCTCCGTCGTTGGGTGACGGACGTCGGCCGGCCTTCCCGCCGTTGACATGCTCACGTCGGTGGAGTATTCTCGTTGAGAATAACTCTCAACCGCAATCAGGACATGCTCGGAACGGCGCCGGAAGCGGCATTGACGGAGGCGGCGGGCGCGCTGCGGCGGGTCGCGGAGACGCGTCCGGGTCGGCGTGGCCGGCGTGCGTCGGTCGTCGCGCTGGTGCTGAACTCGGTCGCGGAGACGGCGCGTGGCGGCGCGGGCGCGGAGTTCATGCGTCGGCGGGCGGGTATCGAGGTCGAACGCCTGTCGAGCGGGGCCGAGCGGGTGATGCTCCGGCGGCTGCTGTGCGTCGATTTCGACGCGGCGCGAGTCGCCGGCTGGCTGAACGACTACGCGGCCGGCCTGGAGGACGCGCGACGTCTCGACGAGGCGGCGACGGTCATCGGGCTGGCCCGTGCGCTGGAGCCGAAGCGCGCGGAGTTCGCGCTACGCGCGGGTCGAATCGCCCGTCTGGGTGGTGATCCTGAACGTGCGTTGACGCTCTATCGACTGGCGAGCCGGCTGGATGGCCGGGGCGGCGCCATCGCGCGGCTGGCGGCGGTGGGCGAGGCAACCGTGGCGGCGGACGCCGAGCGAGCGCTTGCCGTCTCGATTCGCGAGTCCATCAGGACTGGTGACCAGGAGGCGGCGGCCGTGGGGCTGGAGGAGCGCGCGAGGACGCGAAGAGCGAAGGGTGACCGGGACGGCGCGGCTCGCGATCTGGCGATCGCGGCGGCCCGTTATCCTGACGCCGTGGATCGCGCGCGAGTCGCCCACCAACTCGCGGATCTCTTCATCGCCGCCAACGATCCCGCCGCGGCTCGCGAGGCGCTGCTTTTCGCGCTCGAGAGCGGGGATTCGACGCAGCGCGACCATGCGCGGAGCCGCCTCCATACGATCGCGCGAGACCTGGGCGACCAGCTGGCGATGCGCAGGTGGCGCTCTTCGCGGCCCCCCGCGCTCGTTTCCCTTTCGGCGAAGGTCCGCGGCCCCACGAACGAATCCCGCCTGACGGACGTGATCCGGTGGCGGGATCGGCTCCTCAGGCGGGAATCGTAGTTCCCCTTTCCCGCTTCCTTCCCGGATTCTGACCTGACCATTCCGCCGCCGGATCACGCGCGGCGGTAGTCATCCCGTTATCCGTCCCGCTCCCGCTCCCGCTTGCGCACGGCGAGCAGCGTGGGGAGCCTGATCTCCACGCCTGGCCGTTCGGACCCCGCGTCCCGGAAGTCACCGCCCCCCTCACCAACGAGTCGGCCGACCATCGCGATCTCAGCGGGAGCGAACGACGCGTCGAGCGACAGCGGTTCCGGCGACGAAGAAATCGAGAAGTGGATCGTGGCGACCTCCTCCCCGGAGCCCGCGCTGACGGCGATCACCCGCTCCCCCGGCCTCGATGCGCGTCGGGAAACGGCCGCGAGCACGATCAGAAGCGCGTGTGAGAGCCGGTCCGGGTGCACCCAGACCGGCTGCAGACCCTCGTCGAACCGCGACTCCACCCGCGAATCGGTGGAGTCACTCCGCACGCCATGGAGACGGACGACCTCGGGAACGAGTTCGTTCAGCAGCACGGGCTCGGCGGTCGAACGCGGGCTGCGAGGCACGAGCCGCAACAGCTTCAGCGTCTCTTCGAGCGTCACGATTTCGTCGGAGAGAGCGGAGAGCAACGGATCGAGACCCGTGTCGCTGTATTCCAGGATACGCGTGATCGAGGAGATCGCCGCCAGGCGGTTGCTGAGCGCGTGATTGAACCCCCAGAGAAGGTCGTCGGAAACGGTGAGCCAGGCGTCCGTTCCCGCGTTGGCGAGGGGATCTTCAAAGATTTCCACGGCTGTCGATCATGAGGCCGACCACGACGCGGCCGCCTCCGGCCAGAGTGTCAGTTCGCCAGTGTTTCCAGAAGCCTGACCATCTCGTCCATGTCGAAGGGCTTGGAGAGGTACGGGCGGCCGGTCGCGATTCCCTGGTGTGTTCGGGCGCGACCCATGTCTCCGGTCATGAGCGCGGTGCGTCCATGCAGGGTAGGAATCGCCTCGAGCTTCTCGAGGAGCGCCAGGCCGTCGCCGGGCATACGGGCGTCCACGAGAGCGACATCGAACGGCTGGGTGCGGGCGAGGGCGAGGGCCTCGCGGGCGTCCCCCGCCTGGATCACGACGTGGCCACGGCGTTCCAGGAAGAGGGAAAGCGCGCGACGCAGGCCGACCTCGTCATCGGCGACGAGGATCCGGAGCTGTCGTCGCGGCTGGGATTCGGTCCGCCTCCCGGTGGAGGGGACGGGCTGCGCCGACGGCTTGCGAGGCGGATCCTTGGCGCGCGGTAGCCGGACATAGAACGCCGCGCCGCGACCCTCATCGCTCTCCGCCCAGATCTGGCCCGCGTGGTCCCGAATGATCGCGGCGGAAATCGCCAGCCCCAGCCCCGTCCCGCCCGCCTTGGTCGTATGGAACCGGTCGAAGATTCGTGGCAGCGTTTCGCGCTGGATGCCGGGTCCGTTATCGATCACCGAGAGAATGACCCCCTCGGTCGATTCGCGCGTACGAACGATGAGGCGGCGGTCTCCCGTCGTACTCGCGAGCGCCTGTTCCGCGTTGACGATCAGGTTGAGCACGACCTGCTGGAGCGCGCCGGTTTCACCCATAACGGATGAAACCGATTTGTCGAGGTCACGACGTACGACGATGCCGGCCGTCTCGAGGGCGTACCTCTGTGTCTGGAGGACACGCTCGGCGATCGCGCTGACATTGACCGGCTCGAGGCCACCCGCGCCCTGCTGCCGGGCGTAACTGAGCAGGTTGTCGACGATCGTCGCGACGCGGGAGCTCTCGTTGATGATCAGTTCGAGCGCTTCGCGCTGGTCGCGCCGGGTCGCGTCACGCGCGAGCAGTTGCGCGAAACTCTTGATCGACGCGAGAGGGTTGTTGACCTCGTGCGCGACTCCCGCCGCGAGCGCCCCGACCGCCGCCAGGCGCTCCGCCCGCTCCCGGCGCTCCCGCTCCCGTGTGAGTTCCGAAGGGTGTTCGAGCACCGCCATCCCGACCGCGCCCGACACCCCCGGGAGACACGATACCGTGGCGGTCATCACGCGCTCCCCGTGCTCACCGGGAAGCGCGACCTGCAGACTCATCCGCCCCCGCTCGCCGAGCACACCAAGCCGGTACCGTTCGATGAGCTCCGCGGCGTCGGTCGACGGAACGACGCTGCCGAGGAAATCGAACTCCGACCCGTCCGGAACGATGACCCCGAGACTCTCCCGCTCGGCCCGGTTCGAAAACACCGCGCGCCCGTCACCATCCAGGAGCAGGATACTCCAGGGCAGCGAATCGAGAATGGCGTCTATCGGCCCGAATCGCGAGCGAACGGGTTCGATGTAGTCTGGCCGCTGAATGAGCGCGTCAGTCATCGCGCGCGAAGATCCTCCTCTGGGGTGTCCGGATACCGAATC
>CAZWJE010000015.1:10498-67255 GCA_964634395.1 uncultured Gemmatimonas sp.
GGTGTCCGGATACCGAATCCTACAGCCATTTCGGCACTCGGGCAACGCCGGCCGGGGGGTGGTTCCGGTCGAGGAGCGAAGAGCTCAAGTGAAACGATCCGGCGGCCGAAACTAACGCCAGGCCCAGCCGTCGACACACCAGACGTTTCCTTCGACGCGACCCTTCCCCGGAGCTTTCACCCGGCGGGCGGCGAAGGTGGAGCGTCCCCGCTTGACCGGCCGCGGTCCAAAGCCCGCGACCCGCCGTATCGAGCGTTTTCAGCACGCGCGAGTCGCGATTCCGACACGGTCCGACGACCCTCGGGGGGACGAGGTCGCGTATCCCATGAACGATCTGCTCAGCGAGTTCCTGGCGGAGGCCGACGATACCTTGACGCGTCTCGAGGTCGACCTCGAGACGTTCGAGGAACGGCCGCACGACCAGCGGCTCCTCAGCGGCATCTTTCGTTCGATCCACACGATCAAGGGAATGTGCGGCTTCCTCGAGCTCGATCGGCTCGAACGAGTGGCGCATGCCGCGGAAGGAGTTCTCGGCCGGGTACGTGACGGTGAGGTCGACGCCGATCCCCGGCTGATCCAGTCCATCGTCGAGGCGCTCGACGCGATGCGGACGATCGTGCGCGCCCTGGAAGAAACCGGCGGCGAACCGGCCATCGACAACGCCGCGCTCATCCACCGCCTCGACGGGTGGATGGTCGCCGAAGGGGGCGCTTCCCGGTCGCCCGGGCCCGTCACGTTCCATGCCCCCGTCGCCGCGCTCCGGACGCTGACCGACCGTTCGGGCGACCTTCTGGCCACGAACGGAGAATCCTTCGACCTGACGTCCGACGAGTTCGGCGAGGTGTTCCGCCGTCCTCGCCGGCGCCGGAGTCGGCCCGCGGGGGAACGACGCGAGCCAGCGATCGGTGCTCGGGAACGACCGATTCGGGATGCGTGGCGCCGGCTGCCGCGGCTGATCGCGGAACTCGCCGAGAACAGCGGGAAGCGGGTCGCGCTACGTACCTCCGGCGGGGACTTGCGGGTCGACCACTCCATCGTCTCCCGGATGACTGATCCCTTCCTCCACATGGCCCGCAACTCGGTCGATCACGGCATCGAGAGTCCTGGCCATCGTCGCTCGACAGGCAAACCGGAGACGGCCACGATCTCGATCGAGGCCCGTCAGGAGGATGGATGTCTCGTCCTCGATATGAGCGATGACGGACGCGGACTGGACATGGGTGCGATCCGGCGGATGGCGGTTTCGCGAGGGTTGGTGACGGCCAACGTGGCGGCCAGTCTTTCCGACGCGGAGGTCGGTCGGTTCGTCCTGGAACCCGGGATCACCACGGCGAGACGTGTCACGAACGTCTCCGGTCGCGGGGTCGGAATGGACGTCGTACGGACGAACGTCGAATCGATCGGCGGGACCGTCGAGATCGCCACGGTGGCGGGAACCGGAACGACGATAATCGTGCGGATCCCGCTCACGGCGGCCACTCCGTAGGCGCTTCACCCGGAACCTTCCAGTGGGATCCCGGACCCGCCCGGGTCGAACTCCATGGATCGGCGCCGGACCTGACCCTCGCGGGCCTTCCTCCCAACAGACTCCATCGGCGTCAACCGGCCGGACCGATCAGCCGTGACGCAGTCTCTCCGGGTCGAAGATCCGGGCGAGCAGGGTGAGCCGGCCCTCCATTTCGCTGAGCGCGGTCGCGGCCGACTTCAGCTGCTTCGACGTGAAGTCCTGCAACCGGAGCCTGTCGATCGCGTGGGTCAGTTCGCCGCGCAGCCCCGAGCGGATCGTGGCGGCCGGCCCGCCGGCCGTCGAATCCCCCGCCGCTTCCAGTGCCTCCACCATCGCCAGGGCGCGGTCGAGTCGAGCGAGCATCTCCGCCGCCGCGACCTCCGTCGCCTCGAAGACTTCGTGATCCCCTTCCCTCGGCTGGTGAAGGCGATCGAGCCCCGCCCGCCGGAGTGCTTCACGGCTCAGCCGGAGGTTGCTGATGACGTCACTGATCTCGGCATGCACTCGCGGCAGCAGAGAAACGAGTTCCAGTGCCGCCGCCGATGCGTCCCGCGCGATGGCCTCACTCGATTCGCCGTCAGCACCGACCCGGGAAACTCCGAGGTCCGTGAGCGCGCGGTCGACCAACCGAAGACTGGCTTCGGAGTCAAGGAGGACTTCGTTTGAATGTGGTGGTGTCATGGAATCCGGCCGACGCGCCGGTGATCTGCCCGTACGGTCACGACGGTCACATATCGCCGCTCGAGAGGATGCGTCGAGCCAACTGATCGACGGCCTCCAGCGAGTCGTATGCGCCTTCCAGGATCTTGAACTTGATCTCTCTCGTCCGGTCCGCGCGCGCCTCTGGCGTCTCCGCGGACGCGGATATCGGTCTCGGGGTACTCCCGGACTCTCCGCTTTTCTTGCGTTCCTTCATGACCGCGGGCCCCGCGTGGGCAGACGCGACGCGCCATCTCTCCGCCACTTCATCGCCATCTCGCCGCTCGGTCCCCGGCAGTACCGGGCCTGTCTCGTGGATTCTCATTCGAATAGCCCTCCTCACTCCTGATTATCGGAGCGCGTGTCTCGTGTCTTGAATGCGTGTCAGGGGTCGGATTTCGCGTCAACGGCCACGGGAAGCGGCAACGCCGAAGAGTGGCGTCGGACTTCCCGATGGCGCCTGACTCCGACGGTTACGGCCGACTCGGCGGCCGCCCCCCGCGCAGTCGTTCAATCTCGGCGTCCAGGCGGCCCAGCTCGGCGGCGATCGTGCCGATCCGTCTCAGCGCGACGCTCAGGCTGGCCGCGGAACCATCCTCCTCCAGCTCCGGCGACCATGCCGGCCGTTCTTCATCCCGCTCGGCGAGGAGCGTGCCGACCCGCGCCAGCAGCGGGCGTCGGGCGTCGAGGAGCGCGACGCCATCCTCGGCCTCCCCGAGCGCGAAACGGTCGGCGGACCGCCGGGTCAGGACGAGGGCCCGGTCGAGCAGCGCCATCGCCCGATCGATCGGACCGATGTCGCTCACCTCGTCGGCGATGCCCTGGCCGCGACGCCGCCACAGGGGTCGAATCGCACCGGGCCGGAGCGCGTGCCCCGGTGCGATCATCGGATCACTCTCCGGGGGAGGCGCGCGTGGCACGTACCGGTCTTCATCGCCGCTCGAACAGGTCAAAAGGGCGAGGCATCGCCTCTTCGGTGACCCCGATGGACGCACCGTTTGCCGCCGCGCCGGGTTCTCGGGCGCGCGTACCGCCATCACCGGTGCACGCATCGAGCGGGCCGCGGCGTTCACACGAGCCCGAATCGGCGGTCGCGAGCGCGTCGCGAAGGATCCGCCGATTGTCTCTCACTTCCCGGGTGAGCATCCGGGCGCATGACTCGAGTTCGTCACGGGCGCGCCGGAGTTCGTCCGGCATGTCCGCGCCCAGCGCCTGCCCGATTCCGCCGAGCGACAGGTCATCGCCTTCCCCGAGCACATGGTTGATGCCGCGGCGGCGACGGCGCGCCTCATTCAACGTGTGCAGAACCCGATGGGTCGCGTACACGCTCTCTTCGACCGCGCGGAGATCCTCCGCGATGACCGCCTCTCGCTGGCGACGGACGACGACGAGCAGCTCTCGCAGCAATCGGCTCTCCGACCGGAGTACATCAGTCAGGGCCGCGATCGTCGCGGCCCGTGGCTCGTCTGATTTCACTGGTCCACCGGATCTTTGGATCAACCGCATACCACTCCCCTCGGGCGAGTCAGAATTGAGTATCGACGGGAGGGCGTGTGGCGATGAGTGAGTCCCGATGCATCTCCTGGCGGCGCCCGACGATCGACCCGGAACGCGCGAAAGGGCGAGATCCACCGGGATCTCGCCCCTCCGATCTTTCGCGGTTCTGACCGTCGACGCTCCGTCTTCGCTCTACTCGTCCGCGCGACTCTCGGAGCCCCGACGAACGGCTTTCGACATCACGCCACGGCCCCGCGCAACGGCGCGATCGCGGTGCGAAGCTTCGAGATCGCCTTCGAGCGAATCTGCGAAACGCGCGACTCCGTCAGCTCGAGGATTGTGGCGATCTCGTGCAGCTTCAATTCCTCGTAGTAGTAGAGCGAGAGAACGAGTCGTTCCTGATCCTTCAGGCCGAGGATGGCGTCGCGAAGATGATCGACCTCCTGCTCCAGGTTGAGCAGTTCCTCGATGCCCCGCTCGCCGTTGTCGGGAATGATGTCGGAGGGAGAGCCCGCCCGGCTGTCCCCTTCCACCGAGGGTCGATCGAGAGAAACCTGGACCACGCTTTCCGTTTCCGCCTGCCACCGCCAGTAGGTGTTCATGTCGATCCCGAGATGTGCCGCGACTTCCTGGTCCGCCGGCTCACGATCGAGATTGCGGATCAACACCTTGCGCGCGGCCGCCAGGTCCCGGGTCTTCCTGCGTACGGACCGCGGCACATGGTCCTGCCGCCGCAGCTCGTCCAGGATCGCCCCCCGAATGCGCGGCGCCGCGAAAGTACTGAACGCCAGACCCCGGGAAGCGTCGAAACTCGCCAGCGCATTAATCAACCCCATCGTTCCTGACGATACCAGTTCGTCAAAGTCCGCGTCCAGAGACAGCGACCGGGAGAGTTGCCGCGCCACATGGTGGACGAGGCCAAGATGTTCCGTGATGAGCTTCTCACGTGTGACCGCGTCGGTCCTCTCGAGCGGGGACTGCCAGGGGGTCTGCGTACTCATCGGTTTCGTGGAGTCCGGGAATATTGGTGGCGGTTCGTGATTCCATCCGCCAGCTGACTTTTTCTCACTCCGCCTCCTCACCTCGCGATGGCGGTCGACCGACTCCGCCATCCTTTCGTGCCTCTGTGACGAAGCGTGGTCGGTGCGTCACATGGGCAGGCGCCATACCAGCCGAGAGCAGCTGTTTCCCGGATCGCTATGACCTATCGTATATACTGTTACGAAACTGACTTACACCCTCGGATACCAGGGATTGGCGGGACGACTGGAAGGGTGGTGAAAGTGACCGGCAGGAAACTTCTGCCGGGCCCGGGCCGGAGATTCATGCCGGTGGTGGGATTTCCCGAACGGTATTTCCTTCCGGGATCGGCGTGCCGCCGGCCTCCGTCCCCGGGGCGAGAGAACCATCGATGGATGGTGTCCCCTCCACATTGATGCTAAAATATTAGCGATCCGACCAACGGTTCGGACGGGTTCGTGGTAGGGGAGACCGTAGACCCTTCCTGTATGCTGGATCCGACGGCGTGCGGCGCGCCCGGTCTCCCGGCGCGGAGGGGCACATGGAAGAACGACCACTCATTCGCCCGCTGGTCCGTCGCCCGATCTCTTTGGAGGTCGTCATCAAACCACCCGACCGATTCGATGCAGAGACAACTCCCCCGACACTGGTTCTTGCACGCGATTTTCCTCGGTTTGCTGACCTCCTGGTTCCCCGCCGAAGCGGTTGTCGGCGAGGCCTCGGCGCAGTTGACGTCACCCAGCGCGCGCGCGGGCGCCGTGGCCGCGCCGCGGGTCTTTCTCGACTGCCAGGGTCAGCTACCCTGCGACCGCACCCACTTCCGCACCGAGATCCGTTTCGTGAACTGGGCGCAGGATCGGGAGGATTCGGATGTCCACGTGATCGCGACGAGCCAGGCGGTGGGCGGTGGAGGGCGCAGGATGACGCTCGATTTCATCGGGCGGGGCGCGATGG
Source organism: uncultured Gemmatimonas sp. (assembly GCA_964634395.1). Lineage (GTDB taxonomy): Bacteria > Gemmatimonadota > Gemmatimonadetes > Longimicrobiales > Longimicrobiaceae > WHSP01. The sequence continues at coordinate 16,176 of CAZWJE010000015.1, forward strand.
AGGGGATATCGGATCAACTCACCTATACGTCGAGCGGTACCGACGTGCAGGCGGAGACGCTCGATGGGCTGACGCAGGTGCTGCGTCTGGGGTTGATGCGCTACGCCGTGGAGAGTGGTCTCGGCCAGAGTTTCAACATCCTCTTCTCGGGGGCCGTGGCTCCGCTCGATCAGGATGAGGGGAGTTCAACGGGCGTCCCGATCGCGGCGGCCCCGGTGGACCGGTGGAATTACTGGACGTTCTCGGTCGGGATGTCCGGCAACATGAATCTGCGGGAGACCTCGGAGAACATGCGATTCAACCCCCGGTTCAGCGCCGACCGGGTGACCGAGGACTGGAAGCTGGGATTCGAAACCAACCTGAACCTGGTGCGCAACAGCAGGACCCTTTCCGACGGGAGGGAGATTCGCGACGACCGGGATGACTGGGAGATCGAAGGTCTCATCGTGCGGAGCATGAGCGGGCACTTTTCGAGCGGTTTCGCGTTCGGCGGGGAGAATTCGGTAAGCGACAATCGGGATGCCCGCATCTCCTTCACTCCGGCGCTCGAGTACAACTTCTACCCGTACCTGGAGGCGAACCGACGGCAGTTCACCGTCCAGTACACGGCGGGGGTCGAGCACTCCAACTACATCGAGGAGACGATCTTCAATCAGTTCAGTGAAACCCGCCCGGTTCACGCGATGCAGGTCCGTTACAGCGCGCGCGAACAGTGGGGCAACGCCGGGCTCGGGGTCGAGTATGAACAGTACCTCAACGACGCGGATCTTTACTCGGCGGGCGTCAACGGGAATCTGAACCTGCGAATCACGAGGGGGCTCGAACTCCAGATGTTCGGAAACGCCTCGTGGGTTCACAATGAGATCCACATCCCCCTGTCTTCGATCTCCGACGAGGACATTCTGCTCGGGCGGGTCGACCTGCCGTCCGCCTATCAGTACAATGGCAGTGTCGGGCTGAGCTACCGATGGGGATCGAGCTTCACGAACATCGTGAATACCCGGTTCTCCAGTGGACGTGGAAGAGGCAGGTGAGTCGAGCAGGTCGACTCGGGGGAAGGATCATTCCCGGATGAACGTACCGGTTCGCGCCTCGAACCGGCGAGTCGGTAACCCGATCACGCGAACCAGCAGCCGCCGGACTCCGCGTCCGACGGCTCTCACCGGGTTGGAATCTCCGCCGAGCGCCGGTGCCACTTCGCCTCTCAACCACCGCCGCAATTCGTCGAGGTCGGAGAGAGAAAGCGTTTCCACCTCGAGAGTCACGATGTAATAGTGCCGGCCGGCCTGCCGCGGCGTCATCCTCGGCTGGAGCAACCCGGCGAGAGCCGACTGCGCCGCGGCCAGCGATGGCACCGTCTGAGCGCCCGACCTCGTTTCGAGGGTATACCCCTCCCCGAGCGGGTCCGGGATGATCGCCACCGAGATCTCCTCCGCCACCACGAGCCGGTCGAGCGTCCGTTTACGCCAGAGCTCCGCGCGAAGGTGGAAGCGGACCGGCAGGGCGGACTCCAGCGCGTCCCGCAGACCGTCATCGAGCACGTCTCCCACGCGGACGAGGAGCGGCCATCCATCCTCGGCCGGACCAACGCCCAGCGTCAATACCGGCGTCTGAGCCTGTGCCGGCCCGACGAGCATCGCGGTGACCACGGCGACGACGGCCAGTAACGTCGAACGACCCGAGCCCCAGCGCATCAGAAGCGGGGTCCGATCCTGACGAAGAGATTCACTCCGCTCCCGCCGGTCACGGGGACGGCGAGATAGATCCCCAGCCGCTCCAGGAGGACTCCGCCGCCGACATCGACCCGGGTCTCGTCGTCCGGTCTGTTCTCATCAAAGCTCCAGCCACGCCCCGCATCGACGAAAATCGCCCAGTCGGGTGCCATCTCCCAGCCGGTCGCGGACCGTTCATCCTGATCGCCTCGCCGGTCGTCATCCCACGGTCCCCCGTCCCAACGAATCCGAAAATCGAGTTTCCCCCGGAACTCCGCCTGGATGAGCCCGAATGCGTCGCATCCATAGTTCGGGTAGAAGGGCGTCGAGCTGGGGGAATCGTCCGCGTCCGGGAAGGCCACCGCGACCGAGCGGGCGCCACAGTCACGGGAAAGGAGGCGATACCCGGGCAGCGAGCCCTCACCGCCGAGTGCGTGCTGACGCTGCGGGGGGAGCGGATCACCGAGGAGTGACCCACCGGCGACGACCCTCAGATTCAGCCGTGCGTCCGCGTCGATCCGGTTGTAACTCCGCGCGTCGATGAAGCCATGGACGAACCGGCCGTAGTTGGGCGCTTCGGGAATCGACAGCGGACTCTCCGGCTCGAACGGTACCACGGACGGACGTGTCAGATCGACGTGAAAGGCGTTCTCGAGGCGGGTGTGGATGAGCCAGCCGCTCGCCGGGTTCCAGTCGTCGGACCGTGTGTCGAACATCGCCTGGGTGATGATGGAGCCGATGGCTCCTTCCGCGACCAGCGGCTGCGGGCGCCAGGGATCCGCGTTACGAAAGAGCGACCAGGGCGAGCCGGTCGCCCGGGTGTCGTGGTCTTCCCAACGACCTTCCACGTTGATGACGACGGGCAGCCCGCGAGGTTGCCACCCTCCCGTCAGCGCCCAGCCCGTTCGCTCGAAATGGTCGCGCTGATCTCGGTGGAAGAGAAACGTCGAAAGGCCGGTTTCGAGATCCGTCATCCGCCACGCCTCGATCGGGTCGACGACGGAGTAGAGCTGGGCACCTACGCGGAACTCGCGGAACCCGCCGATGAACTGATCGGCCCGAACGAAGTACCCCATCTCCACCGGGTCGAGGCTGAGGCCGGACTCGGTGCGATATACGCCGAGTGCCTCGAGTCGGAGCGGATTGGAACTCTCCGTTTCGAGCCGCGGACCGAACGCGATCGGAAGGCCTTCGACGCGGTTGTAGCTCCGGCCCGTGGTAAGCAGGAAATCGCTGCGTCCGCGAGGAATACCGAGGCTGCCACTGGTGGATTCGGCGGAGTCGTCGAGTGCGAGCCGCGACCGCTCGAACCGCGACGAATAGCTGGCGATTTCGCCTCCGATCGTCGCGGTGGCGGCGTTCTCGATCGTTCCGCCCACGACCAGGAGATCTCCCGCGATCCCGGCGCCCGTCGCGAGACGAACCGTCCCGTTCACGACGAGCAGGTCGCCGTCCACGGTACCGCCGAGCCTCAGGTCGCCGTCCAGAACCGCCAGGTCACCTTCGTGGCGGCTCCCCGCCGGGATTTCGAGGCCACCTTCATGAACATCGGTGGCGGGATCGTCCAGCATGCGCAGGACTGTGGCGACGACGGCGTCCGGGAGCTGGCCGTCGACGAGCGCGGCGGGTCGCCGCTGGGCGGCCACGACCGTCGGGCCGAGGAAGAGCAGGATCCCGACAGTCACGAGTCCGCGCCAACCGGTGTTCATCGGCCGCGTTCCGGGTTCGAGGGAAGAGAAGGTTCAGCGGTCGATCTCGAGGCGCCGCATCCGCCGATACAGGTTGCCGCGATCGGTCCGCAGATGGCGCGCGGCGTCAGCGACGTTACCGTCCGTCGTCGCGAGTGCCTGGAGAATCAACTCGCGTTCGATCGCGTCGAGGCGTTCAGTGAGACCGAGTGGAGCACCGGCATCCGGATCATCCGCTCCGCCGCTCGATCGTCGACCCGCGCCCGTGTCGACCGCCGAGTCGTGCGGTCCGTCCGGCGCGCGCCCCGCCGGACCCGTGACCCGCGCGATCGCTTCGAGGATGCGTCGCGCCTCCGCCGCGCCGATCACTTCGCCCGCGTGCAGGATCGTGAGACGCTCGATGATGTTCGCGAGTTCCCGGACGTTGCCCGGCCAGCGATACCCGCGCAGCGCCGCCATCGCCTGATCGGTCAATATGGGCGGACTCTGCCCCCCCCGCTCACGAGCGCGTCGCAGAAGGTGGGCGACCAGAAGCGGAATGTCCTCGGTTCGGTCGCGGAGTGGCGGCATCTCCAGCGGCACCACCGCGAGCCGGAAATAGAGATCCTCGCGAAACCGGCCCTTCCGGATCTCCGCCAGCAGATCACGGTTCGTCGCGGCCAGGATCCGGATGTCGACCTTCACCGATCGCGCACCGCCAACCCGCTCGAACTCGTGCGTTTCGATCACGCGCAGGAGCTTCGCCTGCGCCTCTGGGCTCAGTTCGCCGACCTCGTCGAGGAGCAGTGTGCCACCGTCCGCGAGTTCGAAGCGACCTCGACGTTTCTCGGTCGCTCCGGTAAACGCCCCCTTTTCGTGACCGAAAAGTTCGGATTCGATCAGTTCCCGCGGGATCGCGGCGCAGTTGACGCGCACGAACGGGTGGCGCGCCCGGGGGCTCTGCCTGTGGATCGCGGCGGCGGCCAGTTCTTTCCCCGTACCGGACTCGCCGGTGATGAGCACCCTCGCGTCCGTATCCGCGACCCGGGCGATCACGTCGCGGACGCGGCGCATCGGCTCGCTCGCGCCGATCAGTTCATCGCCATGGCCGAGTTCCTCGAGAAGGGCGCGGTTCACTTCGCGCGTGCGGCGCAGCTCGATCGCCGACCGCAGGGTGAGGAGTACCGCTTCCGGCGAGAGCGGTTTCTCGAGGAAATGGTAGGCGCCGAGCCGTGTCGCTTGCACCGCGTCGGAAAGTGTGGCGCGGCCGCTCATCATCACCACCGGGACCTCGGGCGCGGCCTCGATGAGCCGCGGAAGCGCCTCCAGGCCAGACCGGCCCGGCATCGCGAGATCGATGAGGACGACGTCGGGTTCGAGCTCACGCACTCCGGCCAGCCCCTCATCGGCGGAAGCGGCCTCGTGGACGCCGAAGCCTTCAGAGCGGAGGAGGCTGCCCAGCATCTTCCGGATGTTGGTCTCGTCGTCGACGATCAGCACCGATCGCATGCGATTTCTCCGCGCCCCGTCAGGCGGTGCCGGACGGGTCGGAGATCGACGCCGCCACGCCGGTGGTCGACCGCATCCCGGCCGCCGACTCGTCGGCGGCGCTCGGCGCGCCGCTCGTTGCCTCCGGATCGTCGTCCTCCGATGATGGAAGCACGATGGTGAACTCGGCGCCACGGCCCGGCGCCCCCGTCGCACGGATCTCTCCATCATGCGCCCGGATCGTCTGACGCACGAGAGCGAGACCGAGCCCCGTTCCTCGTGCCCGTGTCGTGAAATCCGGATCCCAGAGGCGATCCTCGGAGCCGGCGGGAAGTCCCGGCCCCGAATCGGAGATTCGTACTTCGACGATACCAGCGGCCTCCTCGATCGATACTCGCACCGTTCCGCCGCCGGGAAACATCGCTTCCACGGAGTTCAACATCAGGTTGGCGAACGCCCGGGAAAGTGGGTCATGATACCCGTGGATCTGGATTGCCGGCTCCGCTGAGATCAACGTGAACTCGACCTCGGGTGGCAGATGGGTGCGACCGAGATAGGCGAACATCTCGACGAGATCGATCGCGCTGCGGGGCCCGTCGGGCGGGCGACCGAACTGGGAGAACGCGCGGGCGAGTGACTGGAGCCGATCGCTTTCCGCCTCGATCACTTCGAGCGGCTCGCGCGCGGCGTCGCCGAGCGAACGATCGGATCGAAGCGCGCGGATCGCGAGACGCAGAGGGGTAAGGGCGTTCTTCAGCTCGTGGGCGACCCCGCGCGCGAGCGCCACCGAGGCCCTCATGCGCGCCGCTTCCACTTCTCGGGCCCGCGAGGTCTCGATCTCCGACGCCATCGCGCGGAATGAATCGCGGAGCACACCGAACTCTCCCGCGCCCGCGCCCCGACCGGCCGGCGCTTCCGGCGGCAACGATTCACCCCGCGCGATCCGACCCGACCAATCCACCAGATCCCCGATCGGCCGGGCCAGCGCTCGGGCCGTACGCCGGGACCAGCGCACGCCGAGGAAGGCCAGGGTGGCGACGATCGCGAGCGAGAACCAGGGCAGGACGGCCAGCGCGCGACGGTTGATATATCCCCAGCGCTGCGCCTGCTGGATCGAGGCCGAAAGCTCTTCCCGATGACGGGCGGCAGCTTCCGTCAGTTCCGGATCACCGCTCGCCTCGGCCGCTTCCAGCAACGCGCGGCCGGTCTCCCCCAACCGCTCCCATCCGGCGGGCGTGGCCTGCAGCGACACGGTTTCCCGCAGGATCCACGTCCCCGCCGCGACGACGCTGAGGGTCGGTACCAGCGAGAAGAGAATCAGCGCGATGAGCAGGCGACGCTCGAACCAGCCGGATCGGCGCATGGCGCAATACCGCGTATACCGTTGGGCGGACGACCGTTGAGCCTCGGACACCAGACGGTTAACGTACTCAACGCCCGACAGGCGAGGCAACCGGGGGTTCCCGTGTGTCCCGCTTCTCGTGCTTTCCGGTGTATTCTTCCCGTCGATCTCGATTCCGGGTTCCGTACCGATGACCTCCGACTTCGGCGGCCGCTTCGACCTGCGCGAAGAAGGCTTCTCGCACGGTGAGTTCCGGGCTCGCCTTCTCCTGCCCGCGTCGCCGGAAGAACTCATCGACGAGATGGAGTTCGAAACCGACGAACGCCTTCCCTACTGGGCGGAACTCTGGCCGTCAGCGCGGGCACTCGCGCGGTGGGTGCTCGACGAGCCCGATCTCCCGAGCGCGGCGATCGAACTCGGCTGCGGCGTCGGATTACCGGCGCTCGCTCTCGCGTGGCGCGGTGTGGAAGCCGTCGCTTCCGATTACTATCGGGACGCTCTGCTCTTCGCGGAGGAGAACGCCCGTCACAACGCGTTTCCCTCGCCGCGCACGCTTCTTCTCGACTGGAGGGAGCCTCTCGCGAAGCTGCCGCGGTACCCGCTCATCGTCGCGTCAGACGTACTCTACGAGGCGCGGAACGGACCCGCGCTCCTCGAGATCTTCTCGCGCCTCCTGGCCCCGGAGGGCCGGGTCATCATCGCCGATCCTGATCGAACCCATCTACCGGTGTTCCTCGCGGCCGCCGAGACCGCCGGATGGAAGGTCTCCGCCCTGCCGGATCGCCACGAGGACGCCCCGGCCGGGAACGGTCAGCTCACGCGGATCCGGCTCTTTACACTCCGTACGGACTGAATGGGTGGTCGATCCGACCCGGATCGGCGGTGGGCGGCGACCGACGACGCCCACCTCGCTCCTCACGTCGATGGCCCGATTTTCCGCACCCGTTTAGATTGAAGGGGTTCCTGACCCATGCGATCACCATGCGGTCACCGCGCGGGCTCCCCGAGTCAGTCCGGGGGCATTCGCGTATCCTCTTGGTGTGAGAGCAACCTCGTCATGCCCGGATCGGTCAACAGCCGTATGACAGTCACGCCCGAGTTCCGACGCCGCGCGTCGGTCGCCGTCGACGTGGGAGGCGTCGTCGTCGGTGGGGGCCATCCGGTGGTCGTCCAGTCGATGACGAATACGGACACGGCGGACGTCGAGGGCACGATTCGTCAGGCGGCGGCACTCTGGCGTGCGGGCAGCGAGATCGTACGGGTGACGGTGAACAACGACGAATCCGCCCGCGCCGTTCCGGCGATCGTCGAAGGGCTGTCGAAACGGGGTGTTCCGGTGCCGATCGTGGGTGATTTCCACTACAACGGACATCTCCTGCTCGCGCGCTACCCGGAGTGCGCGGCGGCGCTCGCGAAGTACCGCATCAACCCGGGCAACGTCGGGGCGAAACGGCACGACGAGAACTTCCGTACGATCGTCGAGCGTGCGATCGAGCACGGCAAGCCCGTTCGGATCGGTGTGAACTGGGGTTCGCTCGACCAGGCGCTACTGACCGAGTTGATGGATGAGAACGCTCGGCGGGCGGAGCCGGTCGACGCCCAGGAGGTCCTGCGAGCCGCGATGATCGAAAGCGCCCTGCGGTCAGCGGCGTTCGCGGAGGACGTCGGCCTCCCTCACGACCGAATCATCCTTTCCGCCAAGGTAAGCACCGTTCCCGACCTCGTCGCGATCTACCAGCGGCTCGCCGCCCTCTGCGACTATCCGCTTCATCTCGGTCTCACCGAGGCTGGCATGGGAACGAAGGGGATCGTCGGGTCCACCGCCGGGCTCGCGATCCTGCTCAACCAGGGGATCGGTGACACCATCCGCGTCAGCCTCACCCCCAGACCAGGTGGCGACCGCGCGGAAGAGGTGCACGTCGCGCAGCAGATCCTGCAATCACTCGAGATCCGTTCATTCGCGCCGCAGGTCACCTCCTGCCCGGGATGTGGCCGCACGACCTCGACATATTTTCAGGCGCTCGCCGAATCGATCGAGTCCTATCTCCGCGAGCGGATGCCCCTTTGGCGGGAGAGTCACCCCGGCGTCGAGGAGATGCGCGTGGCCGTCATGGGTTGCGTCGTGAACGGTCCGGGTGAGAGCAAGCACGCCAACCTGGGCATTTCCCTCCCGGGAACGTTCGAGGAACCCAAAGCCCCCGTCTACGTCGACGGCGAGCATTACACGACGCTGCGTGGCGACGGAATCACGGAAGAGTTCCGGCGTATCGTCGACGAATACGTCGAGACCCGATACCCGACCCGCCGGTAGAGGGAAACTCGCGGACGAGTCGCGACCTCGACGCGGGGCACTTCCTCACCGCTCCAGTTCTCCGCCGACTCGCGCTTCCAGTTCCGCCAATGAGCGGTGGAATCCGTAGATGGAGGCGATCTCGGCGCGCTCGGCTTCCGCGAGCCCCGCCTGGGCATCGACGACCTCGATGCTCGTGGTCGACCCGAAGCGGAACCGCTCTTCCGCGAACCTCAATTCCTCTTCCGCCGTCTCACGGACGCTCCGCTGGAGCAACGCGGTGCGGTAGGCCGTCTCGAGGTTGCGGAGCGCGGACGCGATCTCGACCTCGACCTGCAGTTCCCGCGAACGAAGCTGCTGCTGCGCGTTCAGCCGGGCGACGTTGGCTTCCTCGACCTGCTGTTGCCGGTTGAAACCGGTGAATATCGGCAGCGAAATAGTGAGCGAGGCGCTGGCCGGCTGCCTGATGTAGTCGAAGGGGAATCCCTGGTTCGTCAGTTCGACCGACTCACGGAGACCGGTCTCGAATCCGGGAGTCGCGGGATCCATGCAGGGGTTCGGGGCAAGTCCGACCCGGGTACGGATATCGTTCTGCTGCATACAGTTGTTGAAGCCGGACCGCGCCTGCGCGAGCGCCTGCTGGAAGATGGGCTCGACGTTGCTCGCCTGCGATACGTAGCCGGTGAGCCCCGCGCTCAGGGAGACCGACGGCAGGTAATTCGACCGCGCCGCGCGAGCGCGAATCGCGGCGGCGTCGGCCTGCGCGCGGGTCGCCAGCAGGTCGGGGTTCTCGCCGAGCGCACGATCTCGGAGTCGTTCCGCGTCCCACGTCGGTTCGAACAACTCGAAGCGCTCACTCAACTCGATATCGATCGGCAGCATCCCGCCGATCGTCTGGCTGAGGAGCAGCACCTCGTTCGCCGCCGTGTTTTCCGCCTGGACGAGCCGCACTTCCGCCTGCCCACGCTGCACCTCCGCGCGGCTGAGGTCGATCTGCGTCCCCGCTCCGATCTCGAGCCGGGCCGCCGCCAGTCGGACGTGCTCTTCCGTCCGATCCAGTTCACGGCGCGCCTGTTCGACGGCGGCCCGCGCTTCGAGTACCGACAGATAGCGTTGCGTCACGTTCGACTCGAGCATCGCCGCCGCGCCCACGACCTGCTGCGAGACCGTGCGTTCCTGGGCCTTCGCCACCGACGGCGCGAGCAGCGTCTGCCCGCTCAACGACATCGACAACCCCAGGCTGTACCGCGAAGAGTACATCGCCGGCTGCTCATCCAGGACCACGGAATCCAGCCGCCGCTCACCCGTGGCGGTGTAGCCGAACCCACCCGAAGCATTCACCGACGGAAGCCAGCCGCCATAGGCGGAGCGCACCCCCCACGCCGCCGATCGCAGCTGATTCCTCTGGCTCTGGTACTCCGGATTGTTCTCGGAGGCCAGGTCGATGGCGCCCTGGAGCGACAGCGGTCCGACCGTCTGCGCGAACGCCGGGGCGGCCACCGCCGCCAATGCCGATGCGGCGGTGACGAGTGTCAGGGCGATTCTCTGCCTGAAGTTCATGCGTTGGCTCCTTCGGATGATTCAGATCGCGGCGCCGCGTCCGCCGCGAGTGGTCGTAACCGTCAGCTTCTCGAGAGAAGGTCCCCGGCGCCGAGCACGCGACCCACGCCTTTCGTCTCCCGGTCTACGACGACCCGCTCCGTCCGGTTTCGCGAGGCCGATATCGTCGATCATCCCCGCATCTCCCCGAACGGGATGTCCGCGCTCGGTGGCGGGTCTTTACGCCCCATGACACGCTGCTCCGCCATGAGCACGCACCGGTCCAGTCCCCGTTCCGTCCGCCCCATCGTTGAAAACAAGGAGGTTACGGTCATCACCGAGTCGCGAACGTGAAGGTCGGAAATGCCCGCCTTCGGGACGCGATTTCCCGAATACGGACACCTTTCATTCGCGGAGGAATTACCCCGAGCGAGCGGCGAGCGTGTCCAGAAACCGCTGGTGGATCCCCCCGAACCCACCATTCGACATGACCAGGATGATCTCGTCGCCCTCGAGCGCGGCGGTCACGTGCGAGATGATTTCTCCCACATCCACGATATACCTCGCCGGGATCCCCGCACCGGAGATCGCGGAGACGAGTTCATCGGGGTTCATCCCGGTTTCCGCCGTATAACGCTCGGGGTGGAACAGCCCGGCGAGTACGACACGGTCGGCGCCACTGAGCGCCTGGCGATACGCATCCTGGAATTCGCGGCGCTGCGCGGTGTAGCTGCGCGGTTCGAAGATCGCCACGATCTTCCGCCCCGCGTAGCGCTGTCGCACCGCGCCGATCGTCTCGGTGACGGCGGTCGGGTGGTGCGCGAAGTCGTCGACGACCATGATACCGCCGACCTCACCGCGAACCTCCATCCGGCGGCGTACGCCGCGGAAACTCGCCAGGCCCGCGCGCACTCCGTCCCGATCCGCGCCGACCGCCTCGCACGCGGCGATGGCGGCGAGACAGTTCCGAACGTTGAAGCTCCCCGCGAGCGGTGTCTCCACCCTGCCCCACTCCGCCCCCGCGCGCGTCACCGTGAAGCGGGTCGCCGACTCACCGAACTCGATATCCAGGGCGTTCCAGTGCGGGAACGGACCGCTGGGCGGCATCATACCGAACGACTCGACCCGCGAGAACGCCCGGGGCGCCAGCTCGCGCACGATGGGTGAATCCCACCCGGCCACCAGCGTACCGTTCCGGGGAACCAGGTTGATGAAACGCGAGAACGCCCATCGGTACGCTTCCTCGTCCCGGAAGATGTCGGCGTGATCGAATTCGACGTTGTTGACGATCGCCGTCCGCGGCAGGTAATGCCACATCTTCGGGCCCTTGTCGAAGTAGGCGGTGTCGTACTCGTCCGCCTCGATGACGAAGAGAGGTGAATCGGTGAGCCGGAAGGACGCGCCGAAATTTCCGACGATCCCGCCGATCAGGAAGGACGGGTTCAGCCCGGCGCTCTCCAGCAGCCACGCGACGATCGACGCGGTCGTGGTCTTCCCATGCGTTCCCGCAACGGCGATCGAGTGACGGCCCTGGAGGAACTCTTCCTTCATCACCGCGGCGGCCGACGTATAGCGCAATCCCTCTTCGAGCACGGCCTCGAGTTCCGCGTTGCCGCGGGAAATCGCGTTACCCACCACGACCACGTCCGGGCGGCGGATCCCCGTCGTCCCGATCCCCACGTTCGCCGGCCGATATCCCTCCGCGTAGTCGATTCCCAGCGCTCGCAACTGGTCCGACATCGGCGGGTATACGTTCTCGTCCGAACCCGTGACGTGGTGGCCGGCCTCGCGCAGCAGCCCGGCGAGCGACGCCATCGCCGTCCCGCCGATCCCGATCAGGTGATAGTGCACGGCTTCATCTCCTCCGGTTACCCTGAACCGCCCTCGACGGCGGATCGCGCGTCCACGCTAACACCTTCTTCGGGGTCGATCCAGCATGAGTGACGACACCGTCGAGATCAATTCACGGCTCGCCATTCCCCTGGCCGAAATCTCGTTCCGGACGTCGCGTTCCGGCGGGCCCGGAGGGCAGCACGTGAATACTTCATCGACCCGCGTCGAGCTGCTCTGGGACGTGACGGCCTCGCCCTCGCTCACATCCGAACAGCGCGAGCGCGTTCTGGCGAAGCTCGCCAACCGGATCGGCGCCGATGGAGTCCTGTCGCTCACCAGCTCGACCACGCGAAGCCAGCTCCGCAATCGTCAGGACGTACTGGAGCGATTCGCCACCCTGCTCGCAGGGGCCCTGGAGGTACCCAAACCACGTCGCCGCACCCGACCGCCCGCCGCCGCGAACGAGGAACGTCTGGAAGCCAAACGAAGGCGCGCGCGAAAGAAGGAATCGCGGCGGCCGGTCGACGAGTAGCTCACTTCAACCCTCCGCGCCCAGCAGCTCCTCCATCCGCGAGAGACACCGCGAGAGCTTCTTTCCGTAGGGACCGCTCAGATCGCCTGCCGGGAAGAGCTCGCCGAGCGCCAGATCTCCCGTGGCGGCCAGCCGCGTACCCGCGTCGTAGATCGAATCGATGAAGTGGACCCAGCGGAGCGCGTCGGGAAGCCGCGCGATCGGCGTGACACGCTGGATGAAGAGTCCGTCCAGCCCTCCGGCAATCTCGCGATAACGGATCGGATGGACTTCCGCGAGCGTGGCCAGCATGTCCGTGAAGTCACCCCGCGCCGCCAGTCCCGGCGCCGCGCGTAATCGCTCCTCATACGCGACCGGGTCGAGGAAATAACGCCGCCCCGGGACGGCCTCGAAATGACGCTGGCGGTAATCCTGACCTTCGACCGTCACCACTTCAAACCCCGCGGCGAGTTCCTCGATCTCCAGACGGAAATCCTTCCGTGAAAACCGACCCGCCCCCAGCTGGTGCGGCAGCGTGTTGGAGGTCACCGAGACGAACGCCCCGTCCCGGATCACTCCCCGGAGGAAAGCGAGCGCCAGCTTCAGGTTGCCCGGATCGTCGAGCTCCCATTCGTCAATCGCGATCAGCCGATAACTCGCGAAGCCCGAGATCGCGGTCGAGATTCCCGCGAGCCCCAGGAAGTACATCAGTTCGTCGAAGCTGAGGTATGCTTTCGGACCGGGTGAGGCATGCCAGAGCGCGACCAGCAGGTGTGTCTTCCCGACTCCGAATCCGCCGTCGAGATAGACCCCGGAATGGCGTCGGGAACGTCTTCCGGCCCGAAGTAACGAGGGTGGCCACCACGACGTACGCGGGTTGCCACCCACCTCCGTGAGATCGGTCGCGATCGCCCTGAGACGCTCCGCCGCCTTCGCCTGCGTCTCGTGCTGAGGCAGGTAGTTCGAGAAGAGCCGATCCGCGAAGCGTGGCGGTGGTGTGAACTCACGTCGCCGGATCGCGGCGGCGGGCCGCTTCGCGAGTGATTCGACGAACGACCGGAATCCCCGGACGGAAGAGACCGTGCTCAAGCCGCCATGCATCGTGTCGACGCGGCCTGACTTCGCCCTCGACCGCGCGGGCGAACGAGAATCAGCTCCAGATGTACTCCTCCGAGATCGCGCCATCCCGCCACCGGGCGACCGTCACCATGCGGCTCCCGTCTTCGAACTCACCGATCACGCACGTCCATTCTCCGGACCCAAAGCCGATCGGATGGGAGACGATGCGGGGCGGCGTGCCACCGACCGAGTCCACAAAGGTTTTCATCGCGTCGATATGGGCCTGGATCCCGTCGGTGGGTTCCTGTCCCTTCCAGTCGACGTGCACATCATCGGTGTGATAATGCGTGAACACACCGTTCCAGTCACCCTCGTTCCAGCCGACGAAATCGAGTTCGTCCATACCCTTCAGGTTGCCGTCCACCCGATCGTTTGACATGATCCGTTCACCCTTGTGAGTACGCCGCCCGGCACGATCGGTCGATTGCGCCATGGAAGCTGTGGTCGTGCGCGTCGCGATGCAACCGACGAGCCGCGAGCCGGGCCAGTGATCGCTGAGCGGAGAAGAAGGAGCACGAATCGGCGGACGGCGCCTGGAAGGAGAGACATCGTGAATCAGAACTTCGCGCGCCAGTCGATGGTCGCGGGGTAGGTACGAGAGCGAATTCCTTCGAATCCCATGCCCCGACATCGGCATCTTCCGGCCATCGCGGCGACAAGCTTCGTTCTGGTCCTGTTCTACGTGACCGTGAAGGCCGTTGGCGATTCTCCCACCCTGTCCGCCGAGGATCGTCACGCCGCCTCGCGTGAGTGCCAGGACGCGGTCCATGAGGTCGTCGCGGACGCGCGTTTCCCCTTCGACCCCAACGTGAGTGAATCGCCCGACGGTGGACTTCTGCTGTCGGGGAGTGTCGATACCGGTGATGGAATCACCGCCGTGCGCCACAACTACGAATGCTTCCTTGGCGCGAGCTCGATCACGGGCGCGTACGACGCGGATTCCGTGAACGTCTGGCGGTCGCACTGACGAGCCGATGGGGATGCCCGTGCCTGCCTGTCTGGCTGGCGAGTTTGGCCACCTTCCAGAGCGTTTACTCCGTCAGGCTCCGCCAGAGATATCGAGACGCCAGACTGCGGAAGGGTCGCCACGGTTCGCCGATCCGGACCAGCTCCTCACGCCCCGGACGATCCTCGAGCCCGTACGCCTTTTGAACGGCGACGCGGATGCCCAGGTCGTCCACGGCCAGGATGTCCGGCCGATCGAGCGTAAAGATCAGCACCATCTCGGCGGTCCAGCGACCGACGCCCTTGATGCGCACGAGCGTTTCGATCATCGCCTCGTCGTCGAGGCGCGCGAGCCGGTGCTCCTCCAGGTCGCCTTCCAGCCAGACCCGCGCGACGTCGCGGACGTAGCGGGTCTTGGCGCCACTCAGCCCGCACGCCCGCAACGTCTCGTCCGGGAGCGAAGCCACGAGTTCCGGCGAGGGGAACCCCGCCTCCCCGCCCAGGGCGGCGACCCGCCCGCGTATCGTCCGCGCCGCGAGAACCGAGAGTTGCTGGCCGACGATGGATCCGACCAGACCTCGCCAGAGATCGGGGTCGACCGGATACTCGATCGGGCCGATGCGTTCGATCACGTCCGCCATCACCGGGTCCGCGCGCAGGTGATCCAGCGCCGATTCCGAAGCCACCACCGTGCGAACCATGGTCAGCCGGCCTCCGCGATGCGCTCGAGTTCCGGCGCGGTGAGCCGGTAGGCGTACCATTCCCGAAGCCGACGGGCGGGGATTCGTTCGTAGAAGCCGATCGCCGATTCGTTCCAGTCGAGCACGACCCACTCCATCCGGCCGCACCCTCGGGCCACCGCCTCGGCCGCCAGCCGACGGAAAAACGCCTTCCCCACGCCCCGACCCCGCGCTTCCGGAACGACGAACAGGTCTTCGAGATACAGTGTGGGAAGCGCCAGGAAGGAGGAGTAGGTCTCGAACGTGATCGCGTAGGCCACCGGCGCACCATCGATCTCGGCCAGCCAGGGTTGGAACCGGCTGGCGTCGCCGAACCCATCGCGAACCAGCCGCTCTCGCGCCTCGGCCGTCGGTCGGTCAAGGCTCTCGTAGTCCGCGAGCGCGTCGACCAGGTCGAGGAACGTCGCCGTATCCTGGGTCGTCGCCGGCCGGATCACGATTTCCTCTCCGTCGGAGCCTTGGGGTTTCGTTGAGTCCGTCATCTGTCGACCGTTGGGAATGATCCTCACCGACCGGATGCCGCCGCGCCCATCCCGGCCGGCCACCGCCGCATCCGCCACCGCCGCACCCGTCACCGCCGCATCCGTCACCCCACCATCGATGCCCAGGCTGTCGGATCGTGACCGATCGCGAGCTTCTCTCCCGAGCGTACGAGCGGCGTGCGCAGGAGGAGCGGATCCTCCTCGAGCAGCGGCAGGATGCGCGACTCGGACAGGTGGGCGACGTGCAACCCCCGGTCGCGGAAACGCTTCCCTTCGCGATCCAGCAGCGCCTCCGGGCCGAAACGGCGCGCGAACCGCTCCAGCTCCCGCCGCGACGCCGCGCGCTGCTCCAGGTCCACATGATGGATCGTGACCCGGCGCTCCTTGAAGAAACGCAGTGCCTTCTGCGTGTCGCGACACCTCCGCGTGCCGAAGATCTGGACCTCCGCCATCACGCCACCGCCGCCGGCCGGCCGTCTGAAGGATCGCTCACGCGCGCCGCCACCCCGTCACCTTTCCCCACCCGGGCCAGCCACACGAGCGAGATCGCCACGGCCACGTTGATGGGAAGCGCCAACCCGATGATCTCGCCGTTCGACTGGATGAACGACGGTAGAAGTTGCGCGACGAACCCGAGCATCGACAACCCCGCGATCACGACCGCGCATTTCGCCGCTCGCTCCGCCCATATCCCGGACCGGGCGGCCAGGGGGATGAGCACGGCGAGTACGAGCAGGAGCGGATTCACCTGCAGAAGATTCTCATTCCGGTGCGAGGCCAGATGGTCGGTCGCCACCCAGAGCCCGAGGATCACGAGGCCGAAGACCCCCCCTACCACCGCCCACACGCCGGCCAGCCACGGGAAGACCCCGCCGCCCGTTCGGCCTCTCGCCCGCCGGAGACCGGTCAACATGACCACCCCGCCAATCAACAGCCCCAACAGCGTGTACGTCGGCCACCGGGGCGACGGGTCGGGGGTCGGCAAAGGAGCGCTTCGCTCATACACCACCCGCTCATTCCTCACCAGCGGAATCGTCTCGCCCGACTCCGTGACGACCGACACGTCGCGGATCCGCTCCATCAGCCGCATCGGCAGGAACATCTCCTCCCAGACGGTGATCTCCCGGTCCACCGGTCGCGCGAGCCCGAGCATGAGGCCCGCATAGAGCGGTGGGTCCTCAGAGGTCAGCGCCCGGGTGTGCGACCGGAAGGTCCCGCCCGTGCCGCCCGCTTCCGTGCTGGCGCGAAGCTGACCACCCAGCACCAGGTCGATCGCGTCACGTACCCGGGTCGAGCAGTTGTCGAGATAGTAGTCGTACAGGTAGAAACGATTCTCGGGCCGTGCGTTCCATTCGAGGAAGTCGCGCAGCTCCACGCGCTGGGCGGGGGAGAGATCGAGTTCCTGCATCCACACCGAACGGTCCGCGTTGGCGTAGGCGGCCGCCATCAGGCTGGCGTCGAATCCCTCCATCCAATACTCCATCCGACCCCGGACGAAGTTGAGGAGGAAGTTCTCCTGGTCGAGGCTGAACATCCCCCAGTTGTAGGCGATGTCCGTCCCGCGCAGGTCGTCGCGAACGCGGATCGCGTTGTGACCGAACCGTTCCCACACCGCCGGGCCCGGCCCCATCGTCATCACGTAGACGGTGAGTTCCTCGCCGGAAGGGGCGAGTAAGGGGATGGAATCCGTCGGCGCGTCCTGCGCCGGTGCGGCCAAGGGCGCGGCTCCCATCCCGAACAGCAGCAGGATCCACGCGCTGCGCGGCCCGATCGTCGGACGTCTGAAAGCTCTCACCGTTTCGTGATTTCCGGTTTCCACCGGCGCCGGGCGGCGCCTGGACGGCCCAGTACCCCGTTACGAAACACAAAGTTACGACCCTGCATTCCGGATCGCCACGCTCCTTCCCCGGCCCGACGCGACGCGGCGCGTTCCGGGAAACCGGACCCGAAGTTGCCGTTTCCGCGCGTCCGTGCGAAACTGCCAGGAGTGACTTTCCCGCCTCGCAAAGGACCCCGAAATGTTCGCCCAGGACGCCCTGAAGGACCGTGTCGTACTCGTCACCGGAGGTGGCTCGGGCCTCGGGTTCTCGATGGCCGAACGGTTCCTCGCTCTCGGCGCCCGAGTCGGGATCATCGGTCGGAACCAGGATCGACTCGCCGTCGCGCTCACCGCCTTCGACGCCGGTGACCGAGTCGCTTCCGCCATCGCCGACATCCGCGAGCCCGACCAGGTCAGCGCCGCGCTGGACACGATCGAGGCCGCGCTCGGCGACCTGGACACCGTCGTCAACAACGCCGCCGGCAATTTCCTCGCGGCCACCGAGGAGCTCTCGCCCCGCGCGTTCGACGCGGTCGTTCGCACGGTCCTCCACGGCACTTTCCATGTGACCCGCGCGGCCGGCGAGCGCTTCATCGATCGCGGTACGGGCGGCGACTTCCTCAACATCGTCACGACCTACGCCTGGACGGGCTCGGCGTTCGTCGTCCCCTCCGCCGTCGCGAAGGCCGGTGTCCTGGCGCTCACCCGATCCCTCGCGGTCGAGTGGGCGACGTACGGTATCCGCGTGAACGCGATCGCCCCGGGGCCGTTCCCGACGGAAGGCGCATGGAAGGCCCTCATGCCCTCGCCCGAGATCGAGGCCGCGGCCCGGGAACGGATCCCTCTCGGACGTTTCGGTGAGCACGAGGAACTGGCGAACCTCGCGACGTTCCTCATCTCCCGCGCCGCTCCGTTCATCACCGGCGAATGCGTCACGATCGACGGCGCGGAGTGGCTCGCCTCCGGCGGCGAGTTCAACCACTTCACCCGCCTCCCTCGCGACCAGGTGAAGAGGATCCTGCGGAAGATGCGCGGATGAACACCAGGGCCGCTATCCTGGCGATCGGTGACGAAATCGTCTCGGGCCTCACCACCGACACGAACAGCGGCTTCATCGCGCGACTCCTCCGCGGCGCGGGGATCGACATCACCGGCTTCTTCTCCGTCGCGGACGAGGAGGACGCCATCCTCGGCACTTTCCGCCGCGCCCTCGAGGACGCCGACCTCGTGATCTCCACCGGCGGGCTCGGACCGACCGCGGACGACCTCACCACCGCTTGCGTCGCGCGCCTCGCCAGCGTTCCGCTCGAGCTCCACGAACCCTCGTTGCGCGCCATCGAGGAGCGCTTTCGCGCGCGCGGCATCGAGATGCCCGCCAACAACCGGAAGCAGGCGCTCCTCCCGCGCGGCGCGGATCCGATCCCCAACCCGCTCGGCACCGCGCCGGGCGTCCTGCTCCGGCTGCCCGCTGATCACCCGGAAGCCGGCGGCGCCCAACGCCTGCTGGTCGCGCTGCCGGGCGTACCCCGGGAGATGAGTCGGATGATGGAGGAAACGGTGCTGCCGCGCGTCGCGGCGCTCGCCGGCGCGGTGGTGATCGGCTCCCGGGTGTTCAGCACCGTCGGGCTGACCGAGTCGAAGCTGGACGAACTCCTGGCGGGTAGCGTGAACCCCGGTGAGGGACGGCTCTCCTTCCGCGCGGCGTTCCCGCGGCTTCAGGCTCGCGTCACCGCCACCGCCGCGTCACCCGGCGAACTCGACGCGCGCCTGGATCGTCTCCAGGCGGTGATCTCGAGGCGGCTCGGTGATCACCTCTACGCGATCGGCGACGTCGGGCTCGAGGACGAAGTCGGCCGGCTGCTTCGGGAGAGCGGCGCCACGCTGGCGGTCGCCGAATCCTGCACGGGTGGGCTCATCGCCCATCGCATCACCGATGTACCCGGCGGTTCGAAGTATTTCCTGGAGGGCGTCATCGCGTACGCGAACGACTCGAAGGTGCGCGCGCTGGGTGTCTCGCCCGAGACGATCGCGCGGGAAGGCGCGGTGAGTGAAGCGACGGTCCGGGAGATGGCGCTGGGAGTTCGGCTCACCGCGGGCGCCACGCTCGGCCTCGCCACCAGCGGGATCGCCGGCCCGAGCGGCGGGACCCCCGAGAAACCGGTCGGTACCGTCTGCATCGGGCTCGCGTGGCCCGAGGGTATCTGGTCGCACACCTACCGGCTCGCGCCACGCTCCCGAAGCTGGGTGAAGGAGATGACGGCGCAGATCGCCCTCGACCGGCTCCGCCGCCATCTCGCGGGGATCGGGCCGGGACCCGGCTGACCTCGCCCTCCCACGCGACATCCGGCGACCCCGTTCCCCCACTCCCCTGCCTTGAACCCTGGAGAAGGAACCCTGGAGAAGCATGTCTACTGACCTGAAGGACAGGATCGTCCTCATCACTGGCGCGAGCGCCGGCATCGGAGAGGCCTGCGCGGTTCGTTTCGCGGCGAGCGGAGCACGGCTGATCCTCGCCGCGCGGCGCGACGACCGGCTCGTCGAACTCGGAAAACGGCTGGAACGGGAACACGGGAGCGAGTCGCTCCTCCTCTCGCTCGACGTGCGCGACGTGGGTGTCGTCACCCGGGTGCTCGAGGATCTCCCGACCGAGTGGCGCGACATCGACGTGCTCGTCAACAACGCCGGCCTCGCCCGGGGTTTTTCGTCCGTCGCCGAGGGAGATACGCGCGACTGGGAAGAAATGATCGACACGAACGTGAAAGGCCTCCTCTACGTCACCCGCGCCATCCTGCCCGCGATGATCGAAAGAAACGCCGGCCACGTCATCAACATCGGTTCGATCGCCGGAACCGAGCCATATCCCAACGGAGCCGCCTACTGCGGCAGCAAGGCCGCCGTCGACGCGATCTCGGCGGCGCTCCGCATGGACCTCCTCGGGACGGCGATCCGGGTCACCAACATCCAGCCCGGAATGGTCGAGACGGAGTTCAGCCTCGTCCGCTTCCATGGCGACATCGACCGCGCCGACCGGGTTTACGAGGGCGTGACGCCGCTCACCGCGGATGACGTCGCGGACACGGTCGTCTACGCGGCGACCCGACCACCTCACGTCAACATCGACAGCATCAAGCTGAAGCCGGTCGCCCAGGCATGGGCGACGCAGGTGGCGCGGGGATAAAGCCGAGGGAAGGATGAAGCCGAGGGGGAGGATGAAGCCGAGGGAAGGATAACGCCGAGGGAAGGATGAAGCGGGAAAAGGACGAACGGGAGAAGGATGGAACGGGAGAAGGATGTAACGGGGCGGAAAGCGAGGAACGGGAAAGGATGAACCGGGGAAGGTGTGCACCGGGGTATCGCGGTCGGCCGGGCCCGGACTTCAGTGGCTGACCCGGGATCTCAGTCGCGCGGGATGACCAGTTCCTCTCCGACGGGCGGCCGAACGCGATCCACCCTCGGGTTCGCGTCCAGCAGGTCCGTGATACTCACGCGGTATTCATCCGCGATCATCCTCCAGCTCTCACCCGCCTCCACGACGTGAACCCGGAGGCCAACGTCACCGATCGGCTCACCCTCGAGCACCACCCGCCTCGGCTCGCCGCCAGCCTCTTCCGGTGGAAGGAACCGGTCCCCCCCCTCGGCTCGCTCGGGATCCGCGGCACCGCCGGCCACGGTCGGTTCACCCGCGCGGATCGCCGCTTCGATCGCGCTCTGCTCCGTCACACCCGCCATGATCGCCGGGTCCGCCCACGCGACAATCACCTGGCGTGGCTCGACCGGTGTGGCGTTCCCCGACGAGGCCACGGCGAACGGAGACGCCCATCGATCCCGCGCCGGAACATCCGCCTCGCGAACCGCTGTTCCCTGGCCCCCGCCGATGCCCGCTCCACTCACCGAACCCGCCGCGCCGGACTCCGCCCCGGCCGCGCCGCAACCGCCGACGACCGCCGCCAGGCCCCCCAGAATGACGGCTCCGCCCAATATCGCTCGGTTCACCAGCCCCTCCCGATCGCGAAGTCTCGATGGCTCGCTCGATGAATCAACGAGACGAATATAACCGTCCCCCGCGCCACCGCGGGACCCCGGACCGCGCCACTGACCGCGCCACGCCCGATTGAACCGCCCCGAGCGCCCGGGCCGCTCCACGCCCGCCGAGGCGAGCGGTCATCGCCCCCCATGCGCCCGGCGGACCGCCCGCCACCGCCCGCCACAGGTATCATCGACCGGAGATGCTCGCCCATCCAACCCGAACGACCGTACGATCGAGGTGTATGGGCCGACAACTTCAACTTCGTGAGACGATGATCGCCCAGCCACCCCCGAAACTCGCGGATTTCACCCCCGAGGAGACGCTCCGCTATGCCCGTCATCTCACGCTCCCGGAGGTGGGCCGCGACGGACAATCCCGGCTGAAGCGTTCCCGCGTTCTCATCATCGGCGCCGGCGGCCTCGGCTCTCCGACGTCGATGTACCTCGCGGCCGCCGGTGTCGGCACGATCGGCATCGTCGACTTCGACGTCGTCGACGCCAGCAATCTCCAGCGACAGATCCTCCACGGCACCTCCGACATCGGCTCGCTCAAGCTCGACTCGGCCGCCGCCACCCTTCGTGAGATCAACCCGCACGTCCATGTCGAACGGTACCCGGTCCGGCTCGACTCGGCGAACGCGCTGGAGATCTTCCGCGACTACGACCTGGTGGTGGATGGCACCGACAACTTCCCGACGCGATACCTGGCGAACGATGCCTGCGTGATCGCCGGAAAGCCGTACGTGTACGGGTCGATTTTCCGGTTCGAGGGTCAGAATTCGGTCTTCGCGATGCCGGGACAGCCGTGTTACCGGTGTCTCTTCGCGGAGCCTCCCCCTCCCGGGATGGTGCCGTCATGTTCGGAGGGTGGTGTCCTCGGGGTCCTGCCGGGTATCGTCGGGACGATCCAGGCGATGGAGGCGATCAAGCTGCTTCTCGGCAAGGGAGAATCTCTCGCTGGCCGCATCTTGATGTTCGACGCGCTGCGCATGAAATTCCGCGAGCTTCGGCTGAAGCGCGATCCATCGTGCCCCGTGTGCGGCGACGCGCCAACGGTCCGGGAGCTGATCGACTACGACGCGTTCTGCGGCATCCTGGCGGACGAGACAAGGAGCGGCGGCATGACCGAAGACGGTGAGGCGACGGAGGTAACCGTCACCGAGTTGAAGGAAGCGCTCGATCGAGGCGAGAAGATCACCCTGCTGGACGTGAGGGAGCCTCATGAATGGGACATCGGCAACCTCGCCCCACAGGGCGCGACCCTGATCCCGCTCCGGGAGCTTCCGGATCGTGTAGGCGAACTCGATCCCGGGGCGGACCTGGTCATCTATTGCCGGTCAGGCGCGCGGAGCGACCGGGCGGCGAGTCTCCTGCGCGACCAGGGGTTCGGCCGGGTACGCAACCTCATCGGCGGAATCCGTGCGTGGTCCGACGAGATCGATCCGTCGATCCCGAAATACTGATCCCCGACAACCCGACAGCCGGAATCCCGGCCGCCGATTCGGCCGGGCCGGGTCTCACCCCCCCAGACCGCTTGGCGGATTACTTCTTGATGGAATCCCAGGTCTCTTCGACGCCGTCACTCTCCACGGTGCGCGAGGCGGCGGCGCGTCTCGCGGGAATCGCCCACCGGACACCGGTTCTCACCTCCCGCACTCTGAATGAACTGGTCGGCGCCGAAGTCTGGCTGAAACCCGAGAACTTCCAGCGCGCCGGCGCGTTCAAGTTTCGAGGCGCGTACAACGCGGTCTCGCGTCTCTCCCCGGACGAGACGCGGCGCGGCGTGGTGACCTACTCGTCGGGGAACCACGCGCAGGCATTGGCGCTCGCGGGGAAATTGCTGGGAGCCCCCGTGACGGTGGTGATGCCGAACGATGCACCCGCCGCGAAACTCGCCGCCACCCGCGGTTATGGCGCCGAGGTCGTGCTCTACGATCCACGTCACGACGCGCGTTCCGAGATCGCGCGCCGGCTCGGTGAGGAGCGGGGACTCACGCTGATCCCGCCGTTCGACCATCCCCACATCATCTCCGGGGCCGGCACGGCCGCCCTGGAGCTGCTCGAGGATACGAGCGGGCTGGATCTCCTCTTCGTCCCCTGTGGAGGGGGCGGCCTTCTCTCCGGAAGCGCGCTCGCCGCGACGTCTCGCCCGGAGTGCGGTGTCATCGGCGTGGAACCCGAACTGGCCGACGACGCGGCACGCTCGTTCCGCTCGGGGCTCATCCAGAAGGTCCGCAACCCGCCCACGATCGCCGACGGACTCAGGACGCCTTCACTCGGCGAACTCACCTGGCCGATCATCCGTGACCATGTGAGTGACTTCACCACCGTGACGGAGGACGGGATCGTCGAGGCGATGCGGCTGCTCTGGACCCGGCTGAAGCTCGTCGTCGAACCGTCCGGGGCGGTGGGCATCGCCGGTCTGCTGGCGAACAGGGGTCTGGTGGCCGGGAAGCGGGTCGGCGTCCTGCTCAGCGGAGGCAACGTGGACCTGGCGAACGCGCTGGCCCTCCTCGTCGATCGCGACGAGACGCTCGCCGACGACGACGCCGCATGAACACACTCGCCGATGTCGCCTCGAGCGACCCGATCGAACGCGTCGCGGAACTGATCGAACGTGCCGCGCGGACCGGCGTCCCGGAACCGACCGCGATGGCGCTCGCCACCGCCGATTCCGCGGGGCGCCCATCCGTACGCATGGTCCTGTTGAAGGGAGTCGACGCGTCCGGCTTCGTCTTCTTCACCAACCACGAGAGCCGGAAGGCGGGAGAACTGCGCTCGAACCCGCACGCCGCGCTCTGCTTCTACTGGCAGTCCTTCGATTCGCAGGTGCGTGTCGAAGGCACGATCACTCCCGTTACCACCGCGGAAGCGGACGCCTATTTCGCGAGCCGCCCGCGAGGGAGTCAGATCGGCGCGTGGGCGTCGCGACAGAGCCGCCCACTCCCCGAGTTCGAGGAGCTGGAGCGACGTGTCGCCGAAGTCGAGGCCCGCTTCGCCAACGAGCCGGTCCCGCGTCCACCGTACTGGTCGGGCTTCCGGATCGTCCCCTCCAGCATCGAGATCTGGACGGGCAAGCCCAGCCGGCTCCACCACCGCGAACTCTACACGCGCGAGTCGGATGACGCGCCATGGACGAGGACTCTTCTGTATCCGTAGGCCTGTATCCGCGGGCCTGTATCCGTAGGCCCGTATCCGCGGGCGAAGGACACGGGAGTCAAGGAAGGCGCGCGGCGGAAGACTCCGGGCGCCTTTTCCAATGCGTCGATCCTGGCGTATCAGTTCGCCCTGGGCCCCGGCGCGAGGAAGGTGACCATCGGGGTCTCGTGGGGTGGCAGATCCCCGAGGTTGATGACGAACCTGTAGTTACCGGGACGCTCGAAACGGATCCCGAGGAGGCCGAACAGCTGGTGCGTCGTCACGAACTCCCCGGGCTCGACCTGCGGCGCCACGATCTCGCCACCCGCCTCGAAGAGTACGGTCCCGTCGTCATCGATCAGCCGTACCCGCACCGGTGTGGGTCTCCCCCCGTCGCCGAACTCGGCCAGGATCCGGAAGACGAACACCATCTTCGGATGGACCATCGGAAAGTTCGCCGAGGCGATCCGGTCGAACACGCCCAGGACGTTGAGCTTTCCTTCCTGCGAGATGTTCGCCTCGTCGGCGATGAAGGCCATCGGAATCTTCACTGAATCGGGCTCCGGGGTATCGGGTCGGAAACGGATGCGCTGAATCTGCACGCGCGCCCGGCATGAACAAGGGGGAACGGACCCGGCCCTGACGCGAGGGATATCTGACGAAGGCGCGAGCGACGGACTCCGACCCCTCACCGCCGCCGGGACGAGCCGCCGCCGGCGATCGGTGAAGACACGACGGCTTTGTGCGCGGCCCGAACCGGGGGTATCTTCCTCCCGAGCCGGGCGGCCCGCGCCCGGGCATCCCTGACGAGCCCACGGAAAGCATGGCCGGACGCCAACCCAACGACGATCGTACGCTCAACGTCGCGGTGGAAACCGGCAGACCCACCGAGGACGAAAAGCTCCTCAACCCCGAGGCGGTTCAGCAGGATTTCACCCGGACCGACCCCTGGCGGGTCTTCCGAATCATGGGCGAGTTCGTCGAAGGATTCGACACACTCGCCAGAGTCGGCAAGGCGGTGGCGATCTTCGGTTCGGCGCGCGTCCCACCCGGCCATCCGCAGTACAATGCCGTCCGCCGGACCGCCGAACTCATCGCCCGCGAAGGTTACGCGGTGATCACCGGGGGAGGGCCCGGTCTGATGGAGGCCGCCAACCGGGGCGCCAAGGACGCCGACGGTGTCTCCATCGGCTGCAATATCGAACTCCCGTTCGAGCAGGGCACCAACGCCTGGGTCGATGTCGCGATCGACTTCCGCTACTTCTTCGTGCGGAAGATGATGTTCGTGAAATACGCCGAAGCGTTCGTCATCTTTCCCGGCGGGTTCGGGACGCTCGACGAACTCTACGAGGCGCTCACGCTCATCCAGACGAGGAAAATCCACAACTTCCCGGTGATCCTCTTCGGGTCCGAGTACTGGAAGGGAATGCTCGACTGGATCCGCGAAGTCATGCTCGAGGAAGGCAAGATCTCACCGGCCGACCTCGACATCATGTACGTGACGGACTCGCCCGAGGAGGTCGTCGAGCGTATTCTGCGAACTCCCGAGCGGGCGCTGGCGGCGGAGAGAGTCGCGGCCGCCACGGCCGAGGCCGCCAGAGGCGCGGCCATGGGAGCGAACTCCGATCAACAACCCAACTCGACCGATATCGACCATGAGCCAGACGCCGATCTCTGACTTTCTGCGCGCGAACTTCAAGCACTTCAACGCCGCCACACTCATCGAGGCGGCGGAAGGCTGGAATCGCCACCTGGAGGAAGGCGGCCGGATGCTCGTCACGCTCGCGGGCGCGATGAGCACGGCGGAACTCGGGATCTCCCTCGCCGAGATGATCCGTCAGGGCAAGGTCCACGCGATCTGCTGCACGGGGGCCAACCTCGAGGAGGATATCTTCAACCTCGTCGCGCACGAGCACTACGAGCGGATCCCCGACTGGCGCGGACTCACCGCCGAGGCGGAGGCCGACCTGCTCGCGCGCAACATGAACCGGGTCACCGATACCTGCATCCCCGAGCATGAGGCGATGCGGCGTATCGAAGCCGTCGTGCTCGAGGAATGGGAACGCGCGGACCAGGCGGGCGAACGCTATTTCCCCCACGAGTTCATGTACAGGATCCTCCGCTCGGGGGTACTGAAGGGGTCCTATCAGATCGATCCGGCGAACTCCTGGATGCTCGCGGCCGCCGAGGCCGACCTGCCGATCATCGTTCCCGGCTGGGAGGACTCCACGCTCGGCAACATCTTCACGAGCCATGTGATCACCGGAGAAGTGAAGAACGTCCATACCGTCCGGACGGGGATCGAGTATATGATGTACCTCACGGACTTCTATGAGTCGACCACGCGCGACGCGTCGCTCGGATTCTTCCAGATCGGCGGCGGCATCGCGGGTGACTTCCCCATATGTGTCGTCCCCATGCTCCATCAGGACCTGCGCCGAGAGGACGTCCCGCTCTGGGGCTATTTCTGCCAGATCTCGGACTCGACGACCAGCTACGGTTCATACTCCGGCGCGGTCCCGAACGAGAAGATCACCTGGGGGAAGCTGGGCGTGGATACGCCGAAGTTCATCATCGAGTCCGACGCGTCGATCGTCGCGCCGCTCGTCTTCGCCCTGGTACTCGGCCGGTGAGCCCACCATGAACCTTCCGACGCCGCTCGTGGAACGGATGCCCGACGCCGAGCTCGAACTGCTCATCGCCACCCGCCGGGACCTCCACCGTCATCCGGAGATCGGGTTCGAGGAGTTCCGCACCGCGGCGATCGTCGCGGAGCGGCTCGAGGCGGCCGGGTACGAGCTGCGTACTGGTGTCGCGGGGACGGGTGTGGTCGGGACGCTGAAGGGCGGCGCCGGCCCCGGGCGTACGCTCCTCCTGCGCGCCGACATGGACGCGCTGCCCGTCGAGGAAGCCACCAGTCACGACTTCCGCTCGACGATCCCCGGCCGCATGCACGCGTGCGGGCACGACGCCCACGTGGCGATCGGGCTCGCCGTCGCCGAGCGGCTGGCGCGGCGCGCGAGCGAGTTGCCCGGCGAGATCCGCTACGTTTTCCAGCCCGCGGAGGAGGGCCTCGGCGGTGCCCGGAGAATGGTGGCGGAGGGCGTGATCGAGGGAGTCGACGCGGCGATCGGCCTGCACGTCTGGGCCGGGTTGCCGGCCGGCGAGGTCGGCGTGGTCGATGGGCCGCAGCTCGCCAGCTTCCAGAGCTTCACGATTCACGTCACCGGCCACGGCGGCCACGCCGCGATGCCACACGAGACGATCGACGCGCTGCACGCGGCCGCGCTGATCGTCGTCGCCCTGCAGAGCATCGTGTCCCGCAATGTCTCGCCGCTCGATCACGCGGTCGTCACCGTGGGCTCGCTCCTCGCGGGAACGGCGCCGAACGTGATCGCCGGGTCGGCGATATTGACGGGCACCACGCGCGCCTTCACCCCCGCGATGGATACGATGCTACGCGATCGCGTCACGGCGGTCGCGGAGGGGGTGGCGGCCACGCTCGGCGCCACGGCACGCGTGACCTTCGGCGACGTGTTCGTCCCCCCGACCGTGAACGACCCGACGCTCGCCGCGCTCGTGCGCCGCGTCGCGGCGGAGGTGATCGGCCCCGAACGCGTGCACGCGGGGCCCGCGCTGCGTACGATGGCCGCCGAGGACTTCGCCGAGTTCACCACCCGCGTCCCCGGCTGCTTCTTCTTCGTCGGCGGCGCCGACCCGGCGATCGACGCGGTCCATCCCCATCACTCGCCCCGTTTCGATATCTCCGAGAAGGCGCTGCCCGTCGGCGTCGAGGTGCTCGAACGCGCGGCGGTGGCCTGGCTGAACGGGGAAGCCGCCAACCGGTGAAACCCTGGACCTGGCGCGGTCGGTGGGCGCTCGTGACCGGCGCGTCCGCGGGGCTGGGCCGGGTCTTCGCCGAGAAGCTCGCCGCCCGCGGCTGCCATCTGGTCCTCACCGCCCGCCGCGCGGACCGCCTCGGTGAGCTCGCGGATGGGTTGCGTGATACTCATGACGTCCAGACGGTCATCATCCCGGCTGATCTTCTCGTCGACGGCGAGCCCGCCCGGATCTGGCGCGAGGCAGCCGCTGACGGGCGCGAGATCCACCTCCTCGTCAATAACGCGGGTTTCGGCGCGCAGGGGGCCTTCCATGACACCGATCTCCAGCGCCACCTCGACATTCTGCGGGTGAATTGCGGGGCGCTTACCGAATTGGCCCATCTCGCGCTCGGCCCGATGCGGGCTCGCGGCGAGGGCGGAATCATCAACGTGGCTTCGGTGGCGTCGTTCCAGCCCGTCCCACGCCTCGCCTCCTACGCGGCCGCCAAGGCGTACGTGCTCTCGCTTTCCGAGGCGCTCTGGGCGGAGAACCGGGACACGGGGGTGCGGGTCACGGCGCTCTGTCCCGGCCGGACCCCAACGGAGTTCCAACGGGTCGCGGGGACGGGCTCGGCGGAAGGCGCGTTCGGCTTTCGCACCCCCGAGCAAGTGGTGGAAGCGGGGCTCGCGGGTTTCGAACGGGGGTCACCCACGGTCGTCCCCGGCTTCGAGAACCTCGCCGCCACCTGGGTCGTCCGCGCGATGCCTCGGTCGGCGCTCACCCGGGTGATGAAGACGGTGGTGCGGCGCTTCTGGAAGTGACGAGGGGCGTTCCTGGAAGTGACGAGGGGTGCTCCTGGAAGTGACGAGGCGAGGCTGGACGCGGTCGCCGCGCCGCTCGAATGATTGGCGTTCCGGATCCGCATGGGGACCTCTCGGGGCCCGGCTGGGGTTGAAAATCCCGACGGACTCGTGTTCCCCGGACCGCCGCTCGGCGGAGCAACCCGAACCGCGAGTGGCCGGCGGCTCGGGCCGTGATCGTCAGCGGCCGCTTCACCGGCCATCTTCGCCGCCCGTTCGGGGTGACCGCCCACTTTCATCGGAATGAGCCCATGACCGGAAAGACCCTGACTCTCGCGTCGTTCGCCACCGCGGCGCTGCTCGCGACCGCCCCCATCGCCGACGCACAGTCCCGACCGGCCAGTCCTCGGGGGACCGCCTCGACTCAGCTGGGCGGCACCTTCGTCGACGGCGCGGGCTATCAGGGTGGCCATTGGATCGATGTCGACTACGGCCGCCCTATCCTCCGCGACCGCCACGGAATCTTCGGCTCCGGCGCCACCTACGGCGAAGGCCTCCTCGCCGGTGCTCCCCTCTGGCGCGTCGGCGCGGACCAGACGACGGTCTTCCGCACCGATGTCGACCTCGTCTGGGAGGGCGGGACGCTCCCCGCCGGTGAATACACGGTTTTCGCGGAAACCGAGGCGGATGGATGGACGCTCATCTTCGCCACCTGGGGCGTGAAGCAGGACTTCCAGGAGGAGAACGCCGACGCTCTCTGGGGTGCCTACGGGTACACGCCGGCACGCGACGTCCTGCGTACGCCGATGCGCGTCACCACCACGCCGACATCCAACGATCAGCTGGCGATCCTCTTCACGGATGTCACTCGTGATAGCGGCAACTTCACGGTCTGGTGGGACGATCAGATGGCGTCGGCGAGTTTCCGGCTGGCCCCCTGATTCTCGAGCACGAACTCATCCGACCGATCGCGCGGGTCGTCCGGTCGGATGAGTTCGTCTGGGAAGGACCCGCCGGGTCCTTCCCTCTACTTCACCCGCCGGACGGTTGCGGTGGCTCAGCCTCCCGGCGGCCCCGCGAAGAGCCTCCCGAGCACCGCCGGGATGCAGCCCGCGACCCAGAGCCCCGCCGCCATTGCCACCGCCCGTCCTCGGCTCGCGCCGCCGACCACAATCACCCCGATCGCGACGAGTACCATCGCCCAGACGGTGAAGACATCCAGGCGGCTGAGCACTCCCACGAGCAGCGGGGACGCATCGGCGCCCAGCACGCGCGCCGGCCCGAGAGACAGGTCGGTGAGCCGCGCCGGATTGAAGAAGCTCGCCTCCAGCATCGTGACCACCATCGCCCAGACGCGCGGGAAGCCCGACCATACCGCGACGAGAATCGCCGCACGTACAGGCAACGTCACACCCGCCAGCACGCCGAGCCCCGCGAGCACGAGACCGCTCAGCAGTGCGCCGATCGGCACGGTCACGAGCGTCCCCGCAACGCCGATCGCCATCGTGAATCGACCCATGTTCGCGAGTTGCTCGGACGATGGTTCGGCCTGTCCGGCGGTCGCCATGCTTTCACGAAGGGTGTCCTGCATCAGGCCGGCGATGCTCAACTGGGTCGGTACGGCGAGCACCGCCAGAATGAGCGTCAGCGCCAGAAGCGCGAGCCCGAAGCCGCCGAACTTCCGACGCTCGAACACCTCCCGCGGCGAGAAATAGATGTCGACCAGGTCCTCCCAGATCGACGGAGCCTTTGCGGGCGCGTCTACGGCATCCGTGGTTTCATTCATCGATTGGCGCTCATTCGAGAGGTGCGACGACCGGGGCGGCGATTGGATGGGTCCGTGTGATGAATCGCACGGTAGAGGGCGGGAGGCGCAAGGTCAATACGTTGACGGCGGGATGGACACGAAACTGGCGATGCCAGCTGCCGTCAAGGATCAGGGTTGGAAGGCCACTCTACTTCGATTCCGTGACTCCCGGCGGTCCAGCTTTCGGGGAGAAGGGCATTCTAATCGGTCCTCTTTCCGGGGAGAACGTCACGTTCACACGCTCTGACACCTCCGGCACCATTGTTTACCGGACCGTCACCCGCCGTTCGACTTCGATAGGTTCGCCGTCAGCAACCCCGTAAACCACCACTCGGTGAACGCCCGGTTGCATCGTTGCCGCTAAGGATACTGAATGGTCGACAGAGTACTCTACATCTGGACACAAATAGTATTCCTCTCCGCTTTCAAGGGGTGGTCTATCGATCAATACCCGTAAGTGAATGTCGTGGCCACTCGCGGATTCACGAACCTCTGGCGACACAACCCGTTCGCACCCCCCAAAGAACTGACGTATCCTCACTTGAAAGACCTGACTGACGTTCACGGTGTCCGGCACGATCACGACCATCGAATCTCTCGCATTGCTCAATGTACCGGAGCCGGCTTCGAGGGCAATTATCGGTGATTCACTTGAACATCCAATTGCGACGATCGCCGCGAGTACTGTGCTTCCTCGAATACAAAGTCTCATGAGCCTTGACCGCGCCTGGCAAGCGTAGATCCAATACACTGGTGTATAGTGAGTCCGCTTGATTCTCTGAACTCTTGATTCGTAACAATTTCGTTTACGACCGGACCACCGACGGATCGTACGAACATAGAATTTCGCCGACCAACCACAAGATTCCGCGACATGCCTCTGAGCGTTCGACCACGGAATCGGGCACGGATCGGCGCCCCACTCGACGTCTCGATCCGCCTGATGATTCCCGAATGAAGAGGCAGTGACCATTGAGTCAGTGCCGTACGGTGAGCCGGGCGCCGCACCGCATAGCCGAATGGTTTCCTTGCCACTGGCCTCCCGCGCCGTCGCCGCTCATCTTGCCGGAACCGCCCGTACCGCGCGATCCGCCGCCCGGCGGCCCCTCGAGTCCCCAACCCGTCTCCCGCCATGCCCACACCGACACGCCGGCCTGACCTCGCCTTCGTTGGCGCGCTGACGTTCACCCTGCTCGTCGGCTGCGCCGACCGGGCGACCGTCGAAGAAGATTTCGACATCGTGGAGGCGACGATCCCCGAAATGCGGACCGCGATGGAAGAGGGGCGGATCACCTCGCGGGAGCTGGTCGAGGCGCACCTGCTGCGCATCGCGCTCTATGAAGAGCGGTTGAACGCCGTGATCTCGGTCAACGCCAATGCGCTGGCGGAAGCGGACCGGCTGGACCGGGAACGCGCGGAGGGCCGCGTCCGCGGACCGCTGCACGGCATCCCCATCGCGCTCAAGGACAACATCCACACCACCGATCTGCCGACCACCGGCGGCGCGCTCGCCTTCGAGGGATACCGCCCGTCCTATGACGCGACCCTCACGACGCACCTCCGCGAGGCCGGCGCGATCATCCTCGCCAAGACGGTGATGACCGAACTGGCGAACTTCATCGCCAACGGGATGCCCGGCAACTACAGCGCGCTGGGCGGCTACGGCCTGAACCCGTACGACCCTCGGCGGGACCCGCGCGAGGGCGCCAACGACGGCCGGCCGGTGCTCGGCACGGGCGGCTCCAGCTCCGGCATCGGTACGGCGGCGAGCTTCTGGGCGGCGAACGTCGGCACGGAGACCTCCGGGTCGATCCTCTCTCCAGCCAACGCCACCATGCTGGTGGGGATCAAACCGACGGTCGGTCGGATCAGCCGCTGGGGTGTGATCCCCCTCGCCGGTGACCAGGACACGGCCGGCCCGATGGCCCGCACCGTCACCGATGCGGCGATCCTGATGGGCGTGCTGGAGGGAGCCACCCCCGATTCGAACGACCCGATCACCTCCCGGTGCGAGCCGCCACCGAATCGCGACTATACGGCCTTCCTGAACCCGGACGGCCTGCGGGGAGCACGCATCGGGATCCCCCGCGCCAGCTACTACGATCCGGTCGCGGTACCCGGCGCGGAGGGCACCCGCGGCGGGATCACGGGCGCGCGGCGGGCCGCGATGGACGAAGCGATCGCCATTCTCGAGCAACAGGGTGCGATCATCTTCGACCCTGCGGACATCCCCAGTGTCGTGGACCCCGATCCGGCGAACAATCTCCTCGCCGCGCCGGGGAGCAGCGTCCTCACCTACGGGATGAAGCGCGATTTCAACGCCTGGCTCTCCACGCTGGGCGAGACGGCGCCCGTGAACACGCTGACCGAGTTGCGCGAATGGAACCTGGCGCACGAGCGGGCGGGCGCCCTCAAGTACCAGCAGGCGCTCCTGGACCGATCCGACGCGATCGACCTGGAGGCGGACCGGGCGACGTACGAGGAGGATCGTGCCCGCGACCTGCGACTGACCGCCGAGCACGGGATCGACGAAGTGATGGTCGCGCATGAACTCGACGCCCTGCTCTTCCCCGGCTCGAGCGGCGCGGGGATCGCCGCGCGCCCCGGCTACCCGACCGTGATCGTGCCGTTCGCGATGATCCAGCCCGAGCCGGACGCGCGGATGCCGGAGGGGTTCGACCCGAGGCCCGCACCGTACGGGGTGAGCTTCACGGGGATGGCGTGCGCCGAACCCCGGTTGATCGAGATCGCGTACGCGTTCGAGCAGGCGACGATGAGGCGGGTGGCGCCGGCGGAGTTCCGGTGAGGGGGACGGGAGCGTCGGCCGTCACGACGGGCGGGCGAATCCCGTCGGGCAGACGAAGGCGTGCCCCCGCGGCTTCCATTTATTGCCGCCGAGACGCCAAGTAACGCACGAATCGCCCTGCTCCTCATCGAGGAGACGAGGGTGGTCAGGCTTCCCTGGAGTGCCCATCTGAGACTCCGTGCATCGTGGTTCTACTGGCCTCCCTGTCTCCTTCGGCTCGCTCAATTCCTGGCGAACCTGGCGTTCTTGGCGGTGGGCGTTTTGCGCTGTCCTCGGGATGACCGGGGCGGATGTGAACCCATCGCCCTGAACTCGCAGTTAGTGGCGCGTCAGGATCGTCACGGGCATATTCCCTGCGCTCGAATCCTCGGTCGACGCCCGGTTCCACCCGGGTCGGACCGACCGCCAAACAGATACGGCATGGGGAGAAACCATTGATGCGACACAGGCGCATAGCCACCACCGCCGCGCTCGTCCTGGCGCTGGCCCTCGCGAGTTGCGATCGGGACCCGACCGGGTCGGACGTGAAGTTCATCCAGTGCGGGACGAATGACCCCGTGGCACAGTCGGCCACGATCGGTCCGGGCGGTGGGGTGCTTTTCGTGGATGGGCACAGCCTGGTGCTGCCTCCCGGCGCCGTCCGCGAGTCGGTGTCGTTCACCGCGACGATCCTCGCGGACCAGTACCTGAAGGTCAGGATCCAGGCGAACGGCAACGAAAGCTGGCAATTCGACGCGCCGGCGGTGCTCACGCTCAGCTTTGACCAGTGCGACCTCCCGGGCTCGCCCGATCGCCTGCGGATCTACAAGATCGATCCACAGAAGAACACCGTCATCAGCGATCTCGGCGGCGGTCGCGTTACCGGCGCGGAGTCGGTGACGGTACTGCTCGACAGCCTGAGCACCTACACCCTCGGCATGCCGGACTGAGGTCTCGCCAGTCCGCGAATGCACCGAAAGGTTGGTGGTCCGCCGACTCCCGGTCTACTCCGGGAACGGCGGCCCCTCGATCGACCCCGAGAGATTGAGCCCGTCCGTATGAATCCCGAGCCGCTCGCGGAGCGCGGCCTCAACGACCTCGTCGGCATCCGCTGATTCTCCGGCCGCCCACTCTCTCCGCCAGGTAATCGCGTCGATGCTGGCCCGGGCGGTCTCCATGGCGCGGCTGAACCGCTCCCGATCGGAAGTCGCCATCTGCGCGCCCGGTTCCACCAGGAGCCGCGCGGTCACCGCGAAGAGCCGGATCGCGAGGGTGGGCCGGCCGAGGGTGAAGCTCAACTCCGCCAGGTCGGCGAAGCACTCCATGGGTGGCCGGATCCCGACTTCCTGGAAGACCGCCAGGCTCTCGAGGATGAGCGGCACGGCCTCCAGCGCGTCGCCGGCCCGGAGCGCCACCGACCCGAGGCTGTGGGCGGTGTGCGCGAAGCCTACCCGATCCCCTGACTCGCGCTGCAGACCATGGCTTTCGCGGAGCCGGGTCCGCGCCGTGTCGAAATCGCCCAAGTCCCGGGCGACGAGCCCAAGGGTGTTCAATGCACCCGCCAGGTGCTGCCGGCTCCCCACCGAGCGGGCGGTATCGATCCCCTCCTCGAGATGCGCCCTCGCGCGGGAGAGGTCGCCCTGTCGGTACGCGACCATCCCCAGGTTGAGGAGGACATAGGCGTTCAACTCCCGGTCACCGACCGCTTCGTTGAGCCTGAGCGCCTCCGCGTAGAGCGCGCGTGCCTCATCGTACCGGCCCTGGTCGATCTCGAGGTTTCCGACACTGAAGAGCATGCCGGCGAGAGCGCGCTGGTCGTTCATCTCGCGGAGGATCGCCAGCCCCCGGTCGTAGTGCGCGCGAGCGCGGATGAAATCGCCCTGTTTCCACGCGGCCTGCCCGAGCCGGCTGTTCGCGGTGGCGACCCCATCCCGAGCGCCGGCGGCCTCGAAAGCCGCGAGCGCCTTCTCGCCCATCTCGAGGGCCTCCGGGAAATCGCCCTGGTAGAGCGCGAGCGCGCTTCCCGCGAGCAGCGCGCGGCCCCGCCGCTCCTCGTGGCCGGGGCCCGACCCGGGCAGGGCGAGCGCCGCCTTCGTCCAGCGCCGGCCCTCACTCAGGCGTCCGCGTACCCACCAGAACCGCCAGAGAGCGCTGGAATAGCGGAGGAGGAGATCGACGTCCTTTCTCTCCAGAGCCCACTCCAGCGCGGCGCGGAAGTTGTCATGCTCCTCCTCGAGCCGATCGACCCACCGCGCCTTGTCCCCGCGAACCAGCCGGGGCTCGGCCGCTTCCGCCAGTTCGAGATGGATCTCCGCGTGTCGCCGCGACGTCGTTTCGAACTCGGCACCCTCGTCGCGCAACCGCTCGGAGGCGTACTCCCGCAACGTCTCGAGCATGCGGAACCGCGGCTGTCCACCCGCCCCGTCTTCTCGCGCCACGAGGCTCTTGAGCATCAGCGATTCGAGCGTGTCGAGGACGTCCTCCTCGAGGTCGCCCTCCGCGCCGCACACCGCCTCCGCGTCCTCGAAGGCACACCCACCGCGGAACACGGAGAGCCGGCGGAAGAGCCGCCGCTCAGTGCCGGTCAGCAGGTCGTGACTCCAGTCGATGGCGCCCCGCAACGTTCGCTGGCGAGCGGGTAGTTCACGCGCGCCACCCGTCAACAGCTGCAAACGGTTCTCGAGCTTCGCCAGGATGGCGGGGAGGGTGAGAACGCGGGTTCGCGCCGCCGCCAGTTCGATCGCCAGGGGCAGCCCGTCGAGCGCCGCGCAGATCGCGGCGGCGGCGGCGACCGAGTCTGGGGTGAGCCGAAAATCCGGCTTCACGGCGCGCGCGCGCGAAACGAACAGCTCCACCGCGCCATAGCCCAGATACGTCTCCACCGAACCGGTCACGCTTTCCGCCGGAACCGCCAGCGGCGACACCGGGAACTCCCGCTCCGCCAGGATCCGCAGCCCGGCACGGCTGGTCGCCAGCACCTTCAACTCGGGGGCGACCGCGAGGAGCGCCGCGATCTCGCCCGCCGCGTCGGTGAGGTGCTCGAAGTTGTCGAGGACGAGCAGGACCCGGCGAGAACGCACGTACCCCGCGAGCGCGTCGTGTACCCGCTGGCTCCCCGCCTCGCGAATACCCGCGGCCGCCGCGATCGCCGGCACGACCAGATCGGCCCCGGTCAACTGCGCGAGCGGTACGAACACCACGTCGTAGGAATGGTTGGCGAGGAATCCCCGCGCGACCTCGAGCCCGAGTCGCGTCTTCCCGACGCCACCCGGACCGGTCAGCGTCAGCAGCCGAGTCTCGCGGTCCAGCAGCGCCCGACGTACGGCTTCCACCTCCTCCGCCCGCGCGATCAGCGGGGTCGGCGGGATCGGGAGTACTCCCGATCCCGCCTCAGGAACGCGCGGAGAGTCAACCGAGACCCGCGCCGCGCCCGGATCCGACCCGTCCTCTTCGCGCCCGGGCTTCACGCCCGCCCTCGACGCCTCGCGCGTATCGCCGCCCGCCTTCAGCCGCTCCGTCAGCGCCGCGATCTCCGCGTCGGGCTCGGCGTCGAACTCCTCGCGGAGCCGACCCTGGAACTCGCGCGCGTACTCGAGCGCCCCCGTCCTGTCCCCGGCGTCCGCGAGCGCGCGCATCCGCCGGAGCGCGACCGTCGCGTCGAACGGAGATTCCTTTTCGAGCCGCACCCACAACCGCACCGCACCCTCGACGTCCCCCGCTGATTCCCGCGCGGTCGCGAGCGACCGGATCGCTCCGATCGCTTTTCGCTTCAACC
This sequence comes from uncultured Gemmatimonas sp., assembly GCA_964634395.1. Lineage (GTDB taxonomy): Bacteria > Gemmatimonadota > Gemmatimonadetes > Longimicrobiales > Longimicrobiaceae > WHSP01. Next base: position 53,816 of record CAZWJE010000015.1, read on the forward strand.
GCCCCCGCTCCCCCTCAAGCCAGCGCTCCCATTCCGGGGCGCCCCGCACTTCACCCATACCCTCGAGGAAACCGCCCCGATACAGTTCGACCGCGTCCGCGAGATCGCCCCGATCCAGCGCCGCCTCGAACGCGGTCACGTCGCACCAGAACGACCGGGACGCGAGGCCGACCTCATCGGTCCCCCGCCCCGTGATCACCTCTGACCCGAGGGACCGTCTCAGCTGGAAGAGAGCCTGACTCAGGGAGTTGCGCGCCCGGGCCTCGTCGGAGTCCGGCCAGAGGAGACCCAGGAGGCGGTCGCGCCGACAGAAACCGCCCGCCGACGAGACGGCGAGGACGGCCAGCAACGCCAGACGTTTCTCCTGCGCCAGCACGGAATGCACGACGCGGCCGTCGGCGGCGCGCAGTTCCACCGCTCCGAAGGTGTGAAACTCGATCACGGGACCCGCCAGGCGAGAGCGCCGCGCACCACCACACGCCGGCGCCGCGCGCGACGACGCGTCGGCGCCTGACTGACTCTCGCGGTGGCGGCGGGTCGAGACGACATGGCCTTTACCAGTGACCTCGAGGATCGACAACCGGGGGATTCAGAGTATGCCGTTCGCCGCGACCGGTTGCAAGCATGCCGTCCTTCCCACCCGGTCCGGCGCGATGCGACTCCCTCGATCCCCACGATCAGGGCACCCCCCGCGATGGTACCGCGCCGCCCCGAAGTCTCGCCGGCCCGCCCGGGTCGGATACCGGGTTAAGCCTCCGGTAAGCCCCGGTTAAGACCCCACGCCCAGACTTCCCGTCGCGGTCCCGAAAACCCTCGACTTTTTCCATCATCACGGGAGGCGGCATGACCACACTCAAACGCGCCACGCCATTCCTGGCATTCGGCATCCTCATCTTCGGCGGCTGTCATGGCGAGGCCGCGATTCCGACTGGACCAGCCGCGGGCGACGAGTCGGCAAGGATCACCGGGGCGACCCGTTTCTCGCGTCCGGAAGGAACTCGGCTCAGCGATGATTCGCTCCACTTCGTCGTCCGGACGCCCGGCGTCCGAAGTGACAGAGACGCGGTCCGCACTTTCCGATGATCCCGTCCGATGACCGTGACGCCCTCACCGACCGCGCGCTTCCGGTGGCAAGCTTTATCCTCGCCATCCTTCTGGTCCTGGGAGATTGCTCGGGATCGACGGTGGCGCCTGACCAGGAGACGGTACCCGTGCCGATGACGGAGATTCACACCCCGCTGAGAACCCACACCGACACCACGTCACTCGAGCTCCGGCTGGAAGCGCCGAGTCGAACGCGGTCCGGTGTCCCCGTACCCCTTCGACTCGTTCTCTCCAACCCGACATCCCGACCGATCACCATCGATCTCGGCGGCATGCCCACCGCGTTCGACTTCGTCGTCCACACCGTGGACGGCGTCGAGATCTGGCGCCGACTGGAAGGAACGAACATCCGCGACGTCCTCGCGCCGCGCACCGTGGAGCCCGGCGGCTCGATCCGCTACACCGCGATCTGGCCACAGCGGGACGACGAGGGTCGCCCGGTCAGGCCCGGGCTCTACCGAGTCGTGGGAATCCTTCCCCTCGACGGAGTCCCCGGCGGCCGGGTCACTGGCGGCCACACCCTGGAGATCGCGACCGACTTCGATGCCTCACGTCCCGGGCCGCCAATATCGATGGCGGAGACCCGGGATTCGGGCGCCCTACGCCCGGATTCTCGCCGACGAAGGACGTTTCTTCTTCACTCCGCCGGTTCATTCGTGTTCCAACGCCATAACGTGCCGAAAATTACTCTTGACATCCCCCTGATCGGCCGTTACTGTCGTTGACCGGCACTACTCACATCCGCCGACTGAATACCGGGTGAAAAGGGGCGACAGCGCCTGCGTGAGCCTCACGTAGCGGCTCCTCCGGACCAGTCTTTCGTACACGTATGATGAGCGTCACGCACTTCATTCTCGTACTCGGCCTCGTGCTCGTAGGGCTCATTATCAGCCCCACGAGGGAGGGCGCGTGCGCGCTGCGAGTGCGGAGTAAGTAGAGCACGAAGAACGCAGATCGAACGGGCCTTCTCAAACGAGAGAAGGCCCTTTTTTCTTACCCTGTCCGACAAGGAGTCAGGGATGGCGCGAATCGATATCTTCGATACGACTCTCCGGGATGGCGAGCAATCGCCGGGCGCGAGCATGACACCTTCGGAGAAGCTTCGCCTCGCGCACCAGCTCGAGGCACTCGGCGTGGATATCATCGAGGCCGGGTTCCCCATCACTTCCGAAGACGATTTCAGGTCCGTCCAGACGATCGTCCGTGAAGTGCGGACCCCGGTCATCGCCGGCCTCGCCCGCGCCACCCGGCTCGATATCGAACGTGCCGCCGCCGCGCTCGAGGGGGCCCACCGCGCCCGTCTTCATACGTTCCTGGCGACCTCGCCGATCCACCTCCGGCACAAGCTGAAGATCTCGGAGGCGGAGTGTCTCGATCGCGCGACCGAGGCCGTCCGGCTCGCGCGGACTCTCGTGGACGAGGTCGAGTTCAGCCCGGAAGACGCGCTGCGCAGCGATCTTCCGTTCCTCTGCAAGGTCGTGGAGGCGGTGATCCAGGCGGGAGCGAAGGTCGTCAACATCCCCGACACGGTTGGCTACGCCCATCCGGCGCAGATCCGGCATACGATGCGGACGCTTTTCGACACCGTTCCGGGGATCGACCAGATCGTCGTCAGCGTCCACTGCCACAACGACCTCGGCCTGGCGGTAGCCAACTCGCTCGCCGCGATCGAGGAAGGGGTGCGGCAGGTCGAGTGCACGATCAACGGAATCGGGGAGCGCGCGGGCAACACGGCGCTCGAAGAGGTGGTCATGGCCCTCGTCGTCCGTCACGACGCCTATGGCCACACGACGGGGATCAACACGCGCGAAATCCACCGCACCAGCCAGCTGCTCACCTTCCTCACGGGGATCCACCCGCAACCGAACAAGGCGATCGTGGGCAAGAACGCCTTCGCTCACGAGGCCGGGATCCACCAGGACGGGGTGTTGAAGGAACCCACCACCTACGAGATCATGACGCCCGAGATGGTGGGCGTGCCGGAGTCTCAGCTGGTGCTGGGCAAACACTCGGGCCGCCACGCGCTCGACCGGCGCTACCGCGAACTCGGTTACGAACTCAGCGCGGACGGCCTCAATAACGCCTACAAGCTGTTCAAGCTGCTCGCCGACCAGAAGAAGTCGATCCTCGACGAGGACCTCATCTCCATCCTGCACCACGGCACGATGGAAGACGTGCCCGCGCGCTTCAAGCTGCAAACGCTCGATGTGGCGTGCGGAAAACGTCGCGCGGAGGCGAAGGTCAGGCTGCTCGACAATGGCGTAGAAACGGAACTCTCGACGGCCGAAGGGGATGGCCCGCTCGCCGCCTCCTTCAGCGCGGTCGACGCGCTCCTTCCCTTCAACCCCGAACTGGACGACCTGACGATCCAGGCGAACACCGGCGGCGGCGACGCGGTGGGCGAGGTCCGGCTCCGCCTGAAAATCGAAGGAAAGACGTTCACCGGCCGAGGCGCGTCACCCGATGTGGTCGACGGCGCTGTCCGCGCGTACCTTCACGCGCTCAACAAGGCCGCACACGCGCTGACCCTCGAGGGACGTACTCTCGAGCAGCCGACACCGACCCCGGGAACGTGATGGCGACTGGAACCAACGGGGAACGCCGCCGGGTCTTCCTCTACGACACGACGCTCCGCGATGGGACCCAGCGCGAGGGACTCTCGCTCTCGGTCGACGACAAGCTGCGCATCACGAAGGAACTCGACGGCTTCGGCATCGATTACATCGAGGGCGGCTGGCCAGGTTCCAATCCCAAGGACGCCGAGTTCTTTCAACGCGCTCGCGACCTCTCGCTCCGCCACGCGAAGATCGCCGCCTTCGGCAGCACCCGACACGCCGCGAACCGGTGCGAGAACGACGCCAATATCCAGGCGCTCGTCGCCGCGCGAACCCCAGTGGTCACCCTCGTCGGCAAGAGTTCGGTCCTCCACGTGGAACGCGTCCTGGAGACGACGCGCGAAGAGAACCTCCGCATGATCGGCGAGAGCGTCAGCTACCTGGCGAAACTCGGGAAGGAAGTCGTCTACGACGCGGAACATTTCTTCGACGGATACCGCCTGGACCCGGAATACGCGCGCTCGACAGTCGCGGCGGCGGCCTCGGCTGGCGCTTCCTGCGTCGTGCTCTGTGACACGAACGGCGGCTCGCTCCCCGACTACGTCACGGAAACGGTGCATGCCGTCCGCGCTTTCCTCGACCGGAACGGTTCAGCCACGACACCGATCGGGGTTCATACCCACAACGACTCCGGCCTCGCGGTGGCCAACGCCATGGCCGCGGTCGTGGCGGGCGCCAACCATGTGCAGGGGACGATCAACGGCTACGGGGAACGCTGCGGCAACATGGACCTCGTTCCGCTCATCGCGAACCTGCAGCTCAAACTTGGCCACGACTGCGTCTCCGACGAACAGCTGCTTCGCCTGACCGACGTGGCCCACTTCGTCGCGGACGTGGCGAACCTCAACCCTGACGCGCACGCGCCCTACGTCGGCCGCAGCGCGTTCGCGCACAAGGGTGGGATCCACGTCGCCGCCGTCGATAAGTTCCGCGCCAGCTACGAGCACATCGACCCGACGCTCGTCGGCAACGAGACGCGCGTGGTGGTGAGCGAGCTGGCCGGACGCAAGAACGTCCGCATGCGCGGGGAGGCGCTCGGCCTCGACCTGGACGGTCGCGAGCGCGCGGTTCTCCAGCAGATCAAGGAGCTCGAGGCGAACGGCTTCCAGTTCGAGGCCGCCGACGGGTCGTTCGAACTGCTGGTGCGCCGTTCCGCGCCCGACTATCGGCCTCCATTCGAGCTGCTCGACTATACGACGATCGTCAGTCGGCAGGCCGACTCCGCCCCACGCGTCCAGGCGATGGCCCGGCTCCGCGTCGGCGACGAGGTCATGCACACCGCCGCGGATGCCGAAGGCCCCGTGCACGCGCTCGACTCGGCGATCCGCAAGGCGCTGCTCCCCTATTATCCGGAGCTCGCCGAAGTGCATCTGGTGGACTTCAAGGTCCGAATCATCGATACTCACCGCGGCTCGGCCGCGAAGCCCCGCGTGCTCATCGAGTCCGCGCGTGGCGACGAGCGCTGGAGCACCGTCGGGTGCTCCGAGAACATCATCGAGGCAAGCTGGCAGGCCCTCTGGGATTCGCTCGAGCTTCCTCTGCTGCGCGATCGCGATGTCCGGTCCGGGAGCGCGGAAGCCGGTAACCCGGCGCCGCGCCCGTTCGACCGCGAGAAGTTCCTCACACCCCTCGAGGCATGACGATGTCGAGTCCGCGTACTCTCTTTCAGAAAATCTGGGACAAGCACCTGGTCCGCCCGGAGACGGCCGAAACTCCGGCGGTGCTCTATATCGACCTGCACCTCGTCCACGAGGTGACCTCACCCCAGGCGTTCACCGAACTGCGCCGCCGTGGCCTCCGGGTCCGGCGACCGGACCAGACGATCGCCACGATGGACCACTCCACGCCGACGACGCCGCGCGGTCCGGACGGGAAGATCCCGGTCAACGACCCGCAGGCCGCCGCGCAGCTCCGGCAGCTCGTCCAGAACTGCGCCGAGTTCGGGATCCCGCTCTTCGAGCTGGGCGGTGAGAAGCAGGGGATCGTCCACGTCATCGGCCCCGAACAGGGAATCACGCAGCCGGGGATGACGATCGTCTGCGGGGATTCGCACACCTCGACCCACGGCGCGTTCGGAGCTCTCGCCTTCGGAATCGGCACTTCCGAGGTCGGCCACGTGCTGGCGACCCAGTGCCTCCTGCAGAACCGCCCGAAGACGATGGAGATCCGCGTCGACGGAACGCTGCGGCCGGGCGTCACCGCGAAGGACATCATCCTCGCGATCATCGCCAAGATCGGGACCGGTGGGGGCACGGGCTACGTCGTCGAGTACACGGGCTCCGCGATCCGTTCGCTCTCGATGGAGGAGCGGATGACGATCTGCAACATGTCGATCGAGGGCGGAGCCAGGGCGGGGCTCGTCGCGCCGGACGAGACGACCTTCGAGTACGTCAGGAACCGTCCCGGCGCGCCGACCGGCGAGGCGTGGGAAAAGGCCGTCGCCGAATGGCGCGAGCTGGGTTCCGACGAGGGCGCCACCTACGACGCGCTCGTGACGCTCGACGCCAACGAACTGCGCCCGATGATCACCTACGGCACGAATCCCGGTATGGGGATGTCGATCGACGACAACGTGCCCGACCCCGCCGACCTCACCGAAGAGAGCCACCGGGCCGGTCTTCAGAAGGCCCTCGACTACATGGGCCTCGAGGCCGGCCAGCCCCTGCTCGGCAGCCGGGTGGACGTGGTTTTCGTGGGCAGCTGCACCAATTCGCGGATCAGCGACCTGCGCCTCGCGGCGAACGCGATCCGTGGCCGGCGTGTCGCGCCGGGCGTCCGGATGATGGTCGTGCCGGGCTCCCAGGTCGTGAAGCGTCAGGCCGAGGCGGAGGGCCTTCGCGCGATCTTCGAGGCCGCCGGCGCCGAGTGGCGGGAAGCGGGCTGCTCGATGTGCATCGCCATGAACGGCGACCAGCTCGCCCCCGGCGAGTACGCGGTCAGCACCAGCAACCGCAACTTCGAGGGCCGACAGGGGAAGGGCGGACGAACGTTCCTGGCCTCTCCGCTGACGGCGGTGGCGAGCGCCATCCAGGGCCGGGTCGCCGATGCCCGGGAACTGATCGAGGAACTCGTCCCGCGCCAGACGGCGTAGCCCGGCCGGGGCTCATGGACCCGACGTATTCGCCACGCGACCGGAACGCTCGGGGATCCGCCCCGACGTTCCCCGGTCGAAGGCAACGACTGATGAATCGACAGACCGAGTCATGGAACCGATAACCACGTTCACTTCGCGCGTCGTTCTCCTCCCCATCGAGAACATCGATACCGATCAGATCATTCCCGCACGGTTCCTCAAGGTGACCGACAAGGCGGGGCTGGGTGATGCGCTCTTCTCCGACTGGCGCTACGACGCGGATGGTTCGCCGAAGGCGGACTTCGTCCTCAATCAGCCCGGGTCGCAAGGCGCGCACGTCCTCTTCGCCGGTGACAACTTCGGCTGCGGCTCCTCCCGCGAGCACGCGCCCTGGGCGCTCGTGGGATACGGATTCCAGGCCGTCATCAGCACCTTTTTCGCCGATATCTTCCGCAACAACTCGCTGAAGAACGGTCTCCTCCCGATCATGGTGGAGCCGGCCGTCCATCAACGACTCTTCGCGTCATTGCGTGAAGATCCGAACGCTGAAGTCACCGTGGATCTGGCGAGCCAGACGCTCACCCTTCCCGACGGCGAGAAGGTTCACTTCCCCGCCGACCCGTTCGCGAAACACTGCCTCCTCAACGGCCTCGACCAGTTCGGGTTCCTCCTGGGCGAGCAGGAAGCGATCGACGCGTTCGAGGCGGTGCATCCACCGCGGGTGGTGACGAGTTCCGTGATGTAGCGGCGCGGAGGTCGGACGGGGACAGATGACGGTCGAACAGGGACTCCATACACACAGATAGAATGAAAGCAACGATACTCGTGCTCCCGGGTGACGGCATCGGGCCGGAAGTGGCCGCCGAAGGAGTCCGTGTGCTCCAGGCGGTCGCCCGTGTCCGGGGTCATGATTTCGAGTTCCCCGAGGCGCTGCTGGGTGGGTGCGCGATCGACGCGACGGGCACCGCCTTCCCGGAGGAAACCCACGACGCCGCCCGTACGGCCGACGCCATTCTCCTGGGCGCCGTCGGCGGCCCGAAGTGGGACGATCCGAACGCCAGGGTCCGGCCCGAGCAGGGCTTGCTCGGCATTCGCAAGGCGCTCGGCCTCTTCGCCAACCTGCGGCCGGTGTCGGTGCATCCCGCACTCGTCGGCGCATCCCCGCTCCGGCCCGAACTCCTCGAGGGCGTCGACCTGCTCGTCGTCCGCGAACTGACGGGCGGGATCTATTTCGGCGAGAAGCGGCGCGAGACGATCGACGGAGTTGAAAGCGCCACCGACATATGCACCTACACGGCGACCGAGGTCGAGCGGGTCGTGCGCACCGCCGCCGACCTGGCCCGCGCCCGTCGCGGCAAGCTCACGTCGGTCGACAAGGCGAACGTTCTCGAATCGTCGCGCCTCTGGCGTCGCGTCACCGACCGGGTGATGCGCGAGGAGTATCCGGACCTTCAGCACGAGACGATCCTCGTCGACGCCTGCGCGATGCACCTCATTCGCCGACCGGCCGATTTCGACGTCATCGTCACCGAGAACATGTTCGGCGACATCCTCACGGATGAGGCTTCGATGCTCGCGGGTTCGATGGGGCTTCTCCCGTCCGCCTCACTCGGTGAGGGAGTGCCCGGGCGTTCGACCCGGCCGGGACTCTATGAGCCGATTCACGGCTCCGCCCCCGACATCGCCGGCCAGGGGCTCGCCAACCCGATCGCGACGATCCTCAGCGCCGCGCTGCTCCTCCGCCACTCGCTGGGCCTCGAGGAAGAGGCGGCGGCGGTCGAGGCCGCGGTCGCGGAAGCGCTCGATTCAGGAATCCGAACCCGGGACCTCGTGGGGCCCGGCGATGTCTGGGAGAACACGGCGACGGTCGGTGCGGCCGTCGCCGAGGCGGTAGCCGGCCGTCTTCAGACGCCGATCACCGGTGTCGCCAGCTAGGCCCATACCGTCGAGGACGCGAACGACGGCGCGGAGAAACGATGACATCCCGAGCGAGAGCAAGCTCGACCCGAGAAGAAACGATGTCATCCTGAGCCCGGGGAAGGATCCGCGATCCCCGACGTCGAAACCGGTTCACGTCCCATTACTTCACCCTGCCCACCTGAGCGTGGAGGGATCATGATGTCCGAAGAACGTACAGGAGCCCAGATCATCTGCGAGGCCCTCATCCGTGAGGGTGTCGAGGTCGTGTTCGGCATACCCGGCGGCGCGATCATGCCGTTCTATCACGCGCTTCCCGAGTATCAGGAAAAACTCCGCCATGTGCTCTGCCGCCACGAACAGGGCGCGGGGCATGCCGCCGAAGGATATGCCCGCTCGACGGGCCGCGTCGGCGTCTGTATCGCCACGAGCGGGCCCGGCGCGACGAACCTCGTCACGCCGATCGCCGATGCATGGATGGACAGCACTCCGCTGATCGCGGTCACCGGCCAGGTCAGCTCCCAGGTGCTGGGGAAGGACGCTTTCCAGGAGACCGACATCACCGGGATCACCGTCCCGATCACGAAACACAATTACCTCGTGACCCGGCCGGAGGATCTCCCGCTCGTCTTCAAGGAGGCGTTCCACATCGCCACCACGGGACGGCCGGGACCGGTCCTGATCGACATCACCAAGGACGCGCAACAGGCGCGCGCCGTCCCCGATTGGAGCGCGCCGCTCAACCTCCCGGGATACCGTCCAACCTATACCGGCAACCGACGCCAGATCCGCGAGGCGGCGGACCTCCTGAGCAAGGCGCGGAAACCCCTCATCATGGCGGGCAACGGGATCATCTGGTCCGACGCGACCGCCGAGCTGCGTGAGCTCGCCGAACGTACGGGGATCCCGGTGATCACCACGCTGCACGGCAAGGGCGGCTTCCCCGAGGATCACCCGCTCAGCCTGGGGATGCCCGGAATGCACGGCTGGGTGCACGTGAACCGCGCCATCCAGGAGTGTGACGTCCTCTTCAACATCGGCGGTCGGTTCGATGACCGGGTGACGGGCAAGGTCTCCGGCTTCGCCCCGAACGCCACGGTCATCCACGTCGATATCGACCCGTCGGAGATCGGCAAGAACGTCCGCACACAGGTTCCGATCGTGGGCGACGCGCGCTCGGTGCTCGCCTCACTGCTGACGGAGATCGAGCCGCGCGAATGCACCGACTGGCTCGCGTACATCCGGGAGATGCAGGAGACGCATCAGGGCAAGCAGCGCTATCTCAAGCGCCCGGACACGCCGGTGCTCATGCCGCACGACGTCTACGACGGGCTCAACCGCGCGATTCACGCACGCGGCAAGGCGAAGGTCGTGACCGACGTCGGCCAGCATCAGATGTGGGCCGCCCAGCTGATCGACTGGATCTCGCCGCGAACGCACATCACCAGCGGTGGTTCGGGAACGATGGGCTTCTCCGTCCCGGCCGCGCTCGGCGCCGCCATCGCGAACCCCGACGAGACGATCTGGGTGATCTGCGGCGATGGGGGTTTCCAGATGACGAACCAGGAGCTGGCCACGATCAAGCAGGAAGGCCTCACCAACGTCAAGGTCGCCATCATCAACAACGGCTACCTCGGGATGGTGCGTCAGTGGCAGGAACTCTTCGAGAACCGCCGCTACAGCGGGACGCCGCTCTCGGGGCCTGACTTCGCGCTTCTCGCCCAGGCCTACGGGATCGGGGGCATCCGCGTCGAAACCGTCGAGGAGGTCGACGAGGCGATCCAGAAGGCGTGGGACCACGACGATTCCGTGGTGATCGACTTCCGCGTGGAACGTGAGGTCAACGTTTTCCCGATGGTCCCCCAGGGAAAGAGTATCGGGGAAATGCTGGTTGCCGCGTCCGAATCCGCGGCGATCTGATCACGGCCATTCACGAGTTCACATACGAGGAGAACGTCCCGTGAAACATACCATCGTGGCACTCATGCAGGATAACCCCGGTGTGCTGCACCGCGTGGTGAGCCTCTTCCGTCGACGCGCGTACAACATCGACAGTCTCACGGTCGGGCGGACCGAAACGCCGGGCGTCAGCCGGATGACGATCGTGACCGAGGGCGCCGACGTCGAGCAGGTCACCAAGCAACTCTATCGGCTGATCGAGGTCCTCAAGGTGAGCGACGTGACGAACGACGCCACCGTCGAGCGGGAAATCGCGCTGATCAAGGTGCATGCACCGAAGTCCGCGCGCGCGGAGCTCGTCGCGCTCTGCACCGTCTTCGGCGCGAAGACGGTGGACGTCAGTCCCAACACCATGATCGTGGAAGTCACCGGCGAACCGACCGAGGTCGATCGCTTCCTCGACGTGGTTCGTCCGTTCGGAATCAGGGAGATGATGCGCACTGGCCGCGTCGCCATGATCCGCGGATCACAGTCGCATCAGGCGGCGCTGGAAGTCGAAGCTCGCGAGGACTCGCCGGTTTCATCCCTCGCTCTCGCCGGCTGACTTCCGGCAACTCTCAACCCATTCGAGGAAAGTATGGCGGAACTCTTTTACGACAACGACGCCGATCTCGGCCGCCTGGCCAACCGTCGTATCGCGATCATCGGGTATGGCAGCCAGGGTCATGCCCACGCACTCAACCTCAAGGACAGCGGACTCGACGTGATCGTCGGGCTCCCCGCCGGCTCGCGCAGCCGCGCCAAGGCCGAAGCCGCCGGACTCACGGTTCGCGACATCGGCCAGGCAGCCAGCGAGGCCGACGTGACCATGCTCCTGATCCCCGATACGCGGCAGGCCGAGGTCTACACCGAGTCGATCGAACCCAATCTGGCCCCGGGCAAGACGCTGATGTTCGCGCACGGGTTCAACATCCGGTACGACCAGATCGTCCCGCCCGCCGGGGTCGACGTCTCGATGGTCGCGCCGAAGTCCCCCGGCCACCGCGTCCGTGAAGTATTCGAGCATGGTGGCGGCGTGCCCGGTCTCGTCGCCGTCCACCAGGACGCTTCGGGCCACGCGCTCGAAGACGCGCTCGCTTACGCCCGGGGCATCGGGTGCACCCGCGCGGGTGTGCTCAGGACTACCTTCGCCGAGGAAACCGAGACGGACCTCTTCGGCGAACAGGCCGTCCTTTGCGGGGGTACCGCCGAACTCATCAAGGCCGGCTTCGAGACGCTCATCGAGGCGGGGTACCAGCCCGAGGTCGCCTATTTCGAGTGCCTCCACGAGCTCAAGCTCATCGTCGACCTCTGCTACCAGGGCGGTCTCAACTACATGCGCTACTCGGTTTCGGATACTGCCGAGTACGGTGACTATATCGCCGGGACGGAGGTCATCAACGACTCCAGCCGGCAGGCGATGAAGCAGCTGCTCGCCAACATCCAGGACGGCACGTTCGCCCGGAACTGGATCGAGGAGAACCGCGCCGGCCTTCCGAACTTCCAGAAGCGCCGGGCTCAGGATCTGGAACACCCCGTCGAACGCGTCGGCATCGAACTCCGCCGGATGATGCCTTTCGTCAACCCGAAGGAAGTCATGCCGGGGTCGGGCGGCGCCTGATCCCAACGGGTCGTCGGTCGCGGGGCCGCGACGGACATCGGTACAATTCTCAACTGGGAGCCGGACCGGTTCACCCCCGACCGACCACCCTTACGCGCAACTCTGGGGCGCAGCGACAGGAGACAGAGTCATGACGTCATCGTTTCCGAAAACCGAGTGGATCTGGAAGGACGGCGAGTTCATTCCCTGGGAGGAGGCCACGCTCCACGTGATGAGCCACGTGGTGCATTACGGGAGCTCGGTGTTCGAGGGGATCCGCTGCTACAACACACCGGACGGGCCGGCGATCTTCCGACTCCAGGAGCACATGCGACGGCTCGAGGATTCCGCGAAGGTCTATCGGATGAGCGAGGGACGCAGCGGCGACGAGATCGGGAAGGCCTGCCGCGAACTGGTGATCAAGAACGAGCTGGAACACTGTTACATCCGCCCGATCGTGGTTCGCGGCCTCGGCGCCGCGGGACTCAACCCCGCCGCCAGCCCGGTGGAGACGTTCATCATCTGCTGGCCCTGGGGCACCTACCTGGGCGACGGCGCGCTCGAACGGGGCGTGGACGCGTGCGTCTCGAGCTGGTTCCGACCCGCGCCCAACACGCATCCGGCGATGGCGAAGGCCGGAGGAAACTACCTGAACTCGCAGCTGATCAAGATGGAGGCGCTCGCCAACGGGTACCAGGAAGGGATCGCGCTCAACTCGGCCGGCCTGGTGAGCGAGGGCAGCGGGCAGAACATCTTCCTCGTCCGCGACGGCAAGCTGATCACTCCTTCGATGGACGGTACACTCCTCGAGGGAATCACTCGCGACTGCATCCTTCAGATTGCCCGTGACTTCGAGATCCCGGTGAGCGAGCAGCCGGTTCCGCGGGAAATGCTGTACATGGCGGACGAGGTATTCTTCACCGGTACGGCGGCCGAAGTCACGCCGGTCCGCAGCATCGATCGGCTCGTCGTGGGCTCGGGAACCGCCGGTCCGATCACGCTGCGTCTCCAGGAACGGCTCCTGGGAATCGCGCTCGGCAAGCTCCCCGACACCTACGGCTGGCGGACACTGGTGCGGACGTCGACGAAGACCGCGGCGGTCGCGTGATGAACCAGAACGGACCGGATGCCGTCGCGAACCTGAAGGACCTGCCGAGCCGCACGCTCCTGGCGGGCCGCGATCGCGCGGCGGC
>CAZWJE010000016.1:0-2604 GCA_964634395.1 uncultured Gemmatimonas sp.
CCGACGGCGATGTCGTCCTGGCCGGAGTACGCCGAGAGCAGCGCGCTGAAGACGGCCAGCGTGGTCATGAACGGCGTCGCCTGGTGCTCGGCGCTGAACGTCTCGATCCCGCGACGAAGCTCATCCGGCAGCTCCAGGTGGAGGCTGTCCCCGTCGTAGCGATAAAACGGAGGCCGGGGATGGTCGACGGGAAGCTCAAGCGGCCGGAGCCCCGCGAGTCGGCCACGCCAGTGTTCGACCTGGCGCTCCAGCACTCCGCCGTCGAGCCATTCGCGCTGCCAGACCGAATAGTCGGGGTAGTCGACCTCGAACGGCGGCAGCGCGGCCTCCTCCCCCGCGTAGCACGCCGCCAGTTCTCTCCCGAAAATGGTGAGCGACCAGAGGTCGGCGACGACATGGTGCATCCCCACCGCGAGCAGGTGGTCTTCATCCCCCAGCCTGGCCACATAGACGCGGAGAAGCGGCCCGTTCTCGAGGTCGTAGGCCCGCTCCATGAGCTCGCGCGCGCGTTCGCGGGCCGTCTCGAAGGACAGCTCTCCCCGCGCGTCGAGGGATTCCACGACGAAGTCGACGACCGGCTCGCCGACGACCTGCACCGGTCCATCTCCTCGTGAAGGGAAGACCGTTCGCAGGCTTGCCTGGCGCTGGACGACCCGATCGATGGCGACGCGGAGTCGCTCGATATCCAGCGGGCCGCGGATACGCGAACCGGAGAACATGTTGTAGGCCGAGCTCTCCGGGTTCATCCGCTGGAGCAGCCACATCCGCTCCTGGGAATACGAAAGCGGCAGCGGATCGGGGAGCGGCCGGCGCCTGACGAGGGGCGGGGGCGGCGTGGCGCCCGCGCGGTGTTCACGGATCCACCGTGCGCTCGCCTCGATCGTCGGCTCGTCGAAGAACCGACGCAGCGGCAGCTGGACGTCGAGCACGTCGCGAACGCGCGCGACGAACTGGATGGCGGTCAGCGAGTTTCCGCCGAACAGGAAGAAGTCGTCGTCGACGCCGATCCCGTCGTGGGGGAGGATCCCGCGCCAGATATCGAGGAGGACGGCCTCTTCGGCGTCCGGCGGACGCGTCGCGTTGCCGCGGCCCCCGGTGGTCGCCGTCCTCTCGGGAACCGGCAACGCGAGGCGATCGACTTTCCCGGACGGGGTTCGGGGCAGTGCGTCGACCTCGACCCATCCGCCGGGAACCATGTAGCGCGGGAGCGAGCGGGCGCACCACGCCGAGAGGCCGGCGACATCCGCGGCCGCCTCGTCCGGACGGGGAATCCAGCAGGCCACGAGGAATCGTTCGCCTTCGGGGTCGAGCGGAGCATGTACTCCGACATCGAGGACGGCCGGGTGTCGGCGGAGCACGGACTCGACTTCGCTCAGCTCGACGCGGTGTCCGCGAATTTTCACCTGCCCATCGACGCGGCCGAGCGCGACGAGACGCCCGTCGGGTCGGCGGCGGGCCAGGTCGCCCGTGTGATAGAGCGTATGGCCGGGGCGGGTAGGGTCACTGACGAATGTCGCCGCGCCGCGTTCGGCCTGGCCGTGGTATCCGAGAGCGTTGTGCGCTCCGCGGATCACCATCTCACCCATGACCGGGTCTTCCCGGCCATCGCTGTCGAAGAGCAGGACCTCCACATCCCCCAGCGGCGTACCGATCGGGACCTCGATACTCCTTCTCGCCCGGTCAACATACTCGCCGATCGAGAAGCTGTGTTCCGAGGAGCCGTACAGGTTCAGCAGCTTTGCGTCCTCGGGGAACGCCTCGTCGAAGAAGATCACCTCATCGAGGCGTACCGGCTCGCCGCCGAGGGTGACCGCCCGAATCGTCGGCCAGGACTTTCCGCGCGTCGAGCGGCCGAGGCTCCGGAAGACCGTGGGCGTGAAGTGCAGCACGGTCAACCCCGCGTCGCTGGAGATCTCGGGGAGCCGCGAGAGGTCGGTGGCATGGGCGTCGATCGGCCATACGCACGCGCCACCGAGCAGACCGCCGAAGATATCCATCAGCGAGGCGTCGAACGAGATCGACGCGAGCAGCGCGACGCGGTCGGTGGGACCGAGCCGCAGGATCTCCGTGTATCGCCGCGCCTGCGCCAGCAGGTTGCGGTGTGACTGACGGACGGCCTTGGGGATACCGGTCGAGCCCGAGGTATAGAGCAGGTACGCGATGTCGTCCGCCAGTGGCGCGGAGGGTGGCGCACCGTCCGACGGTTGTGCGTCCTCCGTCGTCACCACCGTGATCCCCCCGGGGGCCAGCGCTTCGGCGCGGTCGCGCAGTTCCTCAGTGGTCAGAACCGCCGACAGGCCGGAGTCGCGCGCCATCAGCCGAAGCCGTTCCGCCGGGTATTCCGGATCGAGAGGCACATATGGCCGGCCGGAACTCAGGACTCCGAGGATGGCGGTCGCCACCCGGTGGTCGTGCGGAACCATGACCCCGACGGGCAGATTCCGATCGGGAGTGGCCGACGCGACGACTCGCGCGATCCGATCGGCCTCCGCCAGGAGCCCGGCGCGGGTCAGTGAGCGCGTTCCGTCGTCGATCGCCAGCGTGTCGGGCGAGGTGGCCGCGAGGGCCCGGATCCGATCGACGACCGTGTCGTCGGACCGGGTC
>CAZWJE010000016.1:2704-38342 GCA_964634395.1 uncultured Gemmatimonas sp.
GCTCTTCCAGAACTCCGCGCGGTCGAGCAGTCGGGGTTCGGACCAGTATCCGCGCTGCCAGGCGGCGTACTGTCGGTAGGTGACCCGGGTAGGCGGCAGTCGCTCGTCGCGGTAGGCGGTCGTCAGGTCGCGGTAGAACGTCTGTACCGAGGTGCCGTCAGCGGCGATGTGATGCAGCGTGGTGAGCAGGACGTGTTCGTCCGGCCCGAGGCGGACGAGTTCCGCGCGGAACGGGATCTCCCGGTCGAGGGGGAACGGCTGCCCCTGTCGTCGCTTGTGGTCGCGCAGTGCTTCCTCGCGCGCGTCGGCGGAAAGGGCGGAAAGGTCCGAACGGCCGAGGACGGAGTCCGGGAGCGGCAGCGGTACGATCGTTCCGCCGGGAGTCGAGGTGCCGACCACGCTTCGGAGCGGTTCGTGCCGATCGAGGACGATGCGGATCGCCCGCTCGAGCCGGTCGGCGTCGAGCGGTCCGTCGATGCGGGCGACGAGCGGAACGTTGTAGGTGACCGAGTCCGGATGGATCTGCTGGAAGAGCCAGAGCCGTTCCTGCGCTGGCGAGAGCGCGACTTCACCCGGGGTCGCCTCGAAGGACCCGATCGGAGGCGGGCCGAACGCCGCCGCCGTTTCGGCCGCGATGAGCGCGATCAGGGCGGGCTTGTGTTCGCGAAGAACGCCGAGGATCGCCTCGTTGAGAACGCCGGGAGCGGCGTACGCCCGCAGGCGGTCACCCTCCAGCTCGAGACGGATCCCGAGCTTCCGCAGCGACGCGAGAACCTCCCGCGCCGTCGGTGTGCTCCCGAGTTCGAGGAGGTCAGACATCGACGAACTCCTCTTCCTTCGGGAGCACCGCGGACGGCTCCGCTGGTGACGGGTCGAGAATCTCCGCGAGGAGCGCTGCCTGATCGGCGAGCCGCGGAGCATCGAAGATCGTGCGGAGCGGAAGCGTTACACCCAACCGATCACGCGTGACGGCCAGAATCTGCACCGCCAGAAGCGAGTTCCCCCCCAACTCGAAGAACGAATCCTCCCTAGCCGGTTCCCGGCAGTTGAGCACTTCGGACCAGATCCCAGCCAAGGCGATCTCGGCCGGCGAAGTCGGGCTTGTGAACCCTTCGCCCGATCCCCCATCCAGGCGAGGCGCGGGCAGCTTCTTTCGGTCGATCTTTCCGGACGGTGTACGCGGGAGAGACGAGACGCGCACCCAACCACCGGGAACCATGTAGCGGGGCAGCTCACGCGCACACCAGATCGAAAGGTCTTCGGCCGTCACCTCCATATCCGGCCGGACCACCCAGCACCCGATCAGCCATCGCTCGCCGTCCGCGCCGACCGGCGCGTGCACCCCGGCATCGAGCACTTCCGGATGCTTGCGCAGCACCGATTCCACCTCCGCCAGTTCGACTCGATGGCCGCGGATCTTCACCTGTCCATCCACGCGCCCGAGCGCCACCAGTCGCCCGTCAGGACGTCGGCGGGCAAGATCGCCGGTGCGGTAGCACGTGCGACCCGGATGCGTCTTGTCGGCGGTGAAGGTGGTGGCCGTTCTGTCGAACTGCCCGTGGTAGCCCAGAACGCTGTACG
Organism: uncultured Gemmatimonas sp.; assembly: GCA_964634395.1. GTDB lineage: Bacteria > Gemmatimonadota > Gemmatimonadetes > Longimicrobiales > Longimicrobiaceae > WHSP01. Next base: position 4,286 of record CAZWJE010000016.1, read on the forward strand.
CGCTGCGGATCACCATCTCGCCGATCACGGGATCCGGTCGGCCCTCGCCGTCGATGAGTCCGACTTCCACGTCTCCCAGTGGAACGCCGATCGGCACTTCGATACCGCGATGGTTCCGGTCGACGAACTCACCGACCGAGAAACTGTGTTCGGATGAACCGTAGAGGTTCAGCAGGCCGGCGCCAGCGGGGAATGCACGGTCGAAGAAGACGATGTCCTCGAGTCGAACCGGCTCTCCACCGAGGGTAACCGCACGGATCGGTGACCAATCTTGGCCTTCGGTGATCCGACCCAGGGTTCGGAAGACCGTCGGCGTGAGGTGAAGGATCGTGAGCCCCGCATCGCGTACGATTTCCGGGAGGAGGGAGAGATCCGTCCCGTACGCATCGATCGGGTAGACGCAGGCGCCTCCTAGCAGGCCGCCGAACAGGTCCATCAGCGACGCGTCGAACGAGATCGAGGCGACCAGCGCGACACGGTCACGCGGACTGATCGTCAGCGTATCGGTATAGCGGTGCGACTGGACGAACAGGTTCCGATGAGATTGCCGGACGGCCTTGGGCGTCCCCGTCGACCCCGACGTGTACAGCAGATAGGCGAGGTCGTCCGGCCTGGGAGGGGTCGGAAACGGCGCGGCCGGGGGCGGATCGTCGTCCGTGGTGAGGACGCGAAGAGCGGGGGAGGCCAGGGCCGTCGCCCGGTCGCGCAGTTCACGGGTCGTCAGGATCGCGGAGAGCCCGGAATCCTCGATCATGAGCTCGAGACGAGCGCGGGGATATTCGGGGTCGAGAGGGACGTAGGGCCGACCGGAAGCCAGAACCCCAAGAATCCCCGTCGCGATTTGATGGTCGTGGGGAACCATAACGCCGATCGGGCGGCGCCGGCTCGGGCTGGCGTCCGCGACAAGCCGGGCAATTCGATTCGATTCGCTGACCAGTTCGGCCCAGGTGAGCGCCCGCGTGCCATCGTGAATGGCGGTGCCGTCGGGCGTACCGTTCGCGATTTCGCGAATACGGTCCACGACCGTTCCGCCTATCTCGGGCGTCGCCGTTCGTGGCATGATCCGAGTCGGCGGGGCGAGGACGGTTGCCAGTGGTACGTCGGGACTCGCGGCGGAGAGAACCTTCGCCAGCGAGGTAAGCAGTGACTGACCTCGTTCCGGAAGGAAGATGTCGCTGTTGTAGACAAGATGGAAATGGAATTCGCCGGGCCGCTGGGTCACGTACAGCGTGATGTCGAAACGAGACTGCCCGTCGAACAAGGGCATCATCTCATGGACCTCGGGCAGGACGAAGTTGACTTCACCCGCGCGCAGCCCGGTTTCCAGCCTGGTCAGGGGCAGGACGTTCAGGAGCACCTGAAAGAGGGGATTCCGAGAAGCGTCCCGAGGCACACCGGCCGCCTCGACGATCTCGCCGAACGGCAGTTCGTGCTCGGTCATGGTGCCGATCGCGATGGCGCGGGCGTCCCGGACGAGTTGGCGGAACGTGGTCTCGCGCGGGACCCGCACGCGGAGCGGGAGCTGGTTGACGAACATCCCCACCAGGTCGCTGAACTCGGGCCGGTCGCGTCCATGCAGCGGCGTTCCGATCACCATGTCCCGCTGACCGGACTGGGCATGGAGCGCGGCGGCGAACGCGGCGAGCATGACCATGAAGAGAGAGGCGCCCTCTTCCCGCATCAGTCCGCGTATCGCGTCGTGGTCGGCGCCGTCCACGACGTGACCGACGAGACCTCCCTTGAACGCCTGTGCGTCCTTTCGAGGGACGTCGACGGGGAGTTCGAGAGCCGGCGGCACGCCTTCCATCGTGCGACGCCAGTACGCCGTGCGCTCGGCGCGTCGACCCGGGTTCCAATACCCGTGCTCCCAGGCCGCGAACTCCCGGTAGCTGGCGCGAAGAGGAGGCGGGGTCTGGCCGTCGTAGAAACTGATGAGGTCCCTGTAGAAGTGCTGCAACGACGTTCCGTCGACACCGATGTGATGGAACGTGGTGACCAGTTGGTGCTCTTCCGGTCCGAAGCGGAGCAGGGTCGCCCGGAGCGGAATGTCGCGGATCAGGTCGAAGGGTTCACGCTGGTCGGCGAGCGCTCGTTCGATCGCGGCGCCACGACGCGCTTCCGGAGGAAGCTCGGAAAGATCGACGACGGAGAGGAGCTTTTCGGGAGCTGGCAGCGGGCGAATGAGGCCGAGCGGGTCGCTGTCGTCGACCACACTGCGGAGGGGCTCGTGGCGTTCGAGCACGGCGGCGAGCGCGCGCTCGAGTCGGTCCTGGTCGAGCGGGCCTTCGATGCGGATCGCGGGCGTCAGGTTGTAGGTCGCCGAGGCGGGCTCGAGCTGCTGGAAGAGCCAGAGCCGAGACTGCCCGGGCGAAAGCCGGACGGGAACGTTCGGTGTCGCCTCCGAGGTCAGGAGCGCGATGATCTCGTCACGATTTCCGCGGATCGCGGCCTGGAAATCGGGCGTGACCACCCCGGTCGGCGCGGAAACCTGAATGCGGTCGCCGATCAGGGAGATCAGCGCACCTCGATTACGGAGCACGCGCAGGAGTTCGCGTGCTCCGAGCAGGTTCATGGTCTCGTCGAGTTCCGACATCGAAACGGGCTCTGGCTGATCCACTGACATTGTTGGTGACACGACAACAGCCGGGGCTGGCGCGCCCCGGCCGGCGCGGTGCTCCCGGCCCTGATCCCGCCGGTGTTCGAGTTCACGACGCGCGGCGACTACGGGCGCCGAACCTCCGAGGGGGAAGGTAACTCTCTGCGAGACAGCCGTATACGCCCGGCAGTCCGTTCCGTTCTCCGACGCGCCCGGGGCGTGGACGTCGGTCCCCCGTTTTCCCTCAGAACTCGAACGTCTCGATCGACGCCGCGGGTTCCGGAGCCGCCGCGGCCGCCGGCGATTCCTCCTCCAGGAGACCTTGTACCCGCAGCGCGAGTTCGGCCGGTGTGGCGCTCGCGAGCATCCCCGCGACCGGTACGAGGACGCCCAGGTCGGTCTCGATCCGGTTCCTGAGCTCCATCGCCATGAGCGAATCGAAGCCGAGATGAGCGATCGACGCGTTCATGCCGACCCGATCCGGACGGAGCCGCAGCACCGCCGCGAGCGATGAGACGAGGTATTCGCCGAGCCGCTCGCCACGTTCCTCTGAAGATAGTATCGCCCACTCGGCCGGATCGAAGCGTATCGTCGTGACATCCGGGGCGCGATCGCCGGCGCGGTGATCGTCGGTGGCACCGAGGAGATCGCCGAGGAGCGGGACCGGGCTGGCCTGGGTCGCCTCGCGCAGCCGCGCCCATTGGATGCGCGCGATCATGCGACGATCCACGCCGGAACGCATGGCGGTGTCCAGGCCCGCGAGCGCGTCCGAAGAGGTCATTGCCTCGAGCCCGCGGGCTCGCAGGAGTTCGCGCTCGCGATCGCTGAGCCTCGCGATCATGCCGTCGCCGGCCCATCCACCCCAATCGATGGCGAGCGCGGGCAGGCCGCGATCCGTCCGCCACCGGGTGATCGCGCCGAGCGCCGAATTGGCGGCGCCATAGGCCGCCTGTCCGGGGCCGGCGAGGAGCGAGGCGGTCGAGGAGAAGAGGACGAAGTGGTCCAGCTCCCTGTCGCGAGTCGCGTCGTGCAGGTTGATCGCGCCGCGCACCTTCGGGTCAGCGACACGATCGAACCGCGCCATGTCGTAGCCGTCGAGGAGACCATCGTCGAGGATCCCCGCCGCGTGGAAGACGCCGCGCACCGTGAACCCCGTCGCCGCGGCGTGCTCGATGAGTCCGCGCGTCTTCTCGATATCCGTCACATCCCCCGCGAACCAGGTGACGACCGAACCGCGGTCCCGGAGTTCGTTGAGCCAGCGCTCGGTGCTCTCGTCGGCCGCCGATCGGCCATTGACCACAACCGCGCCCGCCCCCTGCTCGACGAGCCAGGCCGTAAGCGCCCGCCCGATCCCGCCACCGCCACCGACCACCACATACGATCCGTCAGGGCGGATCGCGGGCGCCTGGAGCCGGGCGGCGCCAATCGCGACCTTGCCGATATGGCGCGCCTGCGCGACGAACCGGAACGCGTCCGTGATGCGGTCGGGTCCGTAGACCCGGACCGGCAGTGGCCGCAACTCGCCACGCTCGACGCGGTCCGCGATGTCCGTGAACATCGCCCGGAATTCGTCGTCAGAGATGGGGAGCCGGCCGAGTTGGAAGGCGGTATAGCGCACCCCGGGATGCATTCGCCCGAGGTCGGCTTCATCGAGCAGTTCGGCGAGACCGAGTTCGACGAAGCGGCCGCCGGGGCGGAGAAGGTCAAGGCCGCGCCGAAGTAGGTCGCCGGTCAGTGAATTGAGGACGACGTCGACTCCTTCCCCACCGGTCGCGGCGAGAACGCCGTCGGCGAAGGAGGTGCTCCGCGAGTCGAACACATGTTGGACCCCCTGCGCTCGAAGCCACTCCCGCTTCGTCTCGCTCCCGGCGGTCGCGAAGACCTCGGCGCCGATCGCCCTGGCGATCTGGACCGCGGCCTGACCGACCCCACCGGTGGCGGCGTGGATGAGCACGCGCTCACCCGCCTTCAATTCCCCAGCGTGTCGGAGCCCCCATTCCGCGCTCAGGAATGGCATCGGGATGGTGGCGGCCTCCTCCGGCGCGATGTTGCCGGGAACGCGTACGACGCCGTTCGCCGGCACCGTGGCGAACGCGGCGTACAGACCACTGCCGAGACCCATCACCTCATCGCCGACGGCGAGATGGTCCACCCCCGGACCGACTCTGGTGACCACGCCGGCGAACTCAAGCCCAGGATCTCCGAACTCGACGTCATAGCCGCCGAGCACGTTGAGTACGTCGCGGAAGTTGAGCCCCGTAAGCCGGATCCGCACTTCGACTTCACCGGGCCCGGGCTCCACCCGCTCACGCGGCCGATAAGAGATCGCGTCCAGCGTGCCGCGGGGCTCCGGGACCATCCAGTAATTCTCGCCGTCGACGACGGCGGGCGTGCGGGTCGGGCTCGCCTCCGGATCGTTGGCGCGACGGAGGCGAGGCGCGAGCAGGCGGCCGGCGCGGACCGCGATCCGGTCCTCGGCGGAAACGGCCGCCGTCAGGGCCAGGCCCACAAGGACCGGGTCGACTTCCGCATCGGGCAGGTCCACCACGACCGGCGCGAGCGATGGGTACTCCGACCGCAGCGCCGAATGGGCGCCCCACAGGCCCGCGCCACTCAGCCAGCCCCCGCCTCGCGGCGCTTCCGGTCCCGCCGCGCTCCGCGTGATGATCGCCAGTCGCCGCGCGGAACGCGTCACGCCGCTCGCGAGGAGATCGAGGAGTCCGGCGAACCCCTGCCGCGCGGTGTCGTACGACACGTCGGAACGGTCAGCGTTCGCCATTCCCGGGTCGATCATCACCATCGCGTCGGGCGGTGAGTCGCCCGAAAGTACGACGGCCTCTTCCGTCGTCGCGGCCGCTCGCACGCTCGCGGCACCCGCGCGCTCAAGTGCGTCGATGACGAGGTTCGTCGTGGTGTTGTCACCACCAGCGACCAGCCAGTCCCCGCCGGCGGGAGCGGCGGGGGTCGGAAGCTCCAGTTCCTCCCAGTCGAGCTGGTAGTGGTCGGCGTCGACGACAGGGGAGCGCACCCGGCGGGCGCGGAAGCCGGAGAGTTCCGCGACGAGACGACCCTCTTCGTCCAGAAGAGAGAGGTCGGCGCTGAACTGATCGGGTCCATCGTCGGCGGAGGCGGCGGAGATGTGAACCCGGCATCTCGACGCGGCGCGATAGAGACGGAGCTGATCGATTCCGGAGGGAAGGAAGGTCGCCGAGCGATCGCCATCCGAGTCGGAAAGGCTGGCGAGGAGATGGAAGGCGCCGTCGAGCAGGGCCGGGTGCAGAGCGAATCCATCCGTCGCCTCGCCCGCGCGCAGCGCCACCGTGCCGGTTGCCTGACCACCGTCCCGGTGGGCCTCGACGAGTGTGCGGAAGGCGGGACCGTATTCGATCCCCCGGGCCGCGAGGTCGTCATAGAGTTCCTCGATGGAGACCTCGGCCCCGGTTGGAGCGGAGGCCGGGCCCGAGGCGGCGTCCTCATCTCGCGCGGGTCCGGCGGAGAGGACACAGCGGGCGATCGTCTCCCAGCGATTTTCCGCCGCGACGTACGAGGCGAGGCGGGCGCGCACGTCGCCATCGCGCGCCGGATCGAGGATCACCTGGGTCGATGCGATCGCGCCCTCGGCGACGATCAGGGGCCGCTCGAGGGTCAGCTCGCGAAGCTCGACGCCGCCCGTCCATCCGGGGCCATGCTTCGCCGCCTGGAGGAACATCTCGACGAACCCGGCGGCGGGCACGAGCACCTGACCGCCCACCCGATGGTCCGCGAGGAACGCCGGGTCGTTCGGGGACAGTTCGGTCTCGAATACCCACCCCTCGATCACCGGCGAACGAATCAGCTTCCCCAGCAGAGGATGGAGTCCTCGCTCCGACCGGGCGGCCGGGCGAAGCGTGGCGGCGGAGAGTCCGCCGTCGGTGAACCAGTATGGCTCGCGCTGAAACGGATAGGTCGGCGCGATGACGCGGCGGCCGCCGTGGTCGTTCGCGAACGCCTCGGGATCGATCTCCAGTCCGGCCCTCCAGAGTGCGCCAAGCGTTTCGAGAATCTGTAGCCACGCGGACCGGCCTCGGCGCATGGAAGGCAGCCAGCGCACCCCCGCGTCCGTGACCGTGGCCTGGCCCATCGCGAGAAGCGAGGGGTGCGGCCCCACCTCGAGAAACGTTTCGACACCCCGCCGGCGCAGTTCCGCCACCGAGTCGGCGAAACGGACGGGTTCACGGATGTGACGCCGCCAGCGCGCGGGGTCGACGGCCTCCGCGTCGGTGAGCGGCTGGCCCGTCAGGTTCGAGATCAACGGGATCGTCGGCGGCACGAGGTGCAGTTCCCTGACGGCCGCCTCGAACTCGTCGAGGATCGGATCCATTCGATACGAATGGAAAGCGTGCGATACCTGAAGCCACTTGCCGTCGATTCCCCGCTCCGCAAGCCCGGCGAGGACCGTGCGGATCTCGTCTTCATCACCCGAGACGACCACGTTTTCCGGACCGTTGCAAGCGGCAACACTTACCGTCGTGGAGTCGATCGCGGCCCGTACGGTGTCTTCCGGCGCGAGCACGGCGGCCATGGCGCCGCCCGCCGGCAGGCTCTGCATCAGCCGACCGCGGAGCGCGACGAGCGGGAGCGCCTCCTCGAGAGACATGATACCCGCGACGACCGCGGCCACGTACTCGCCGAGGCTGTGGCCGGCGACGAAGGAAGGCTCGACACCCCAACTCCGCCAGAGCGCCGCGAGAGCGTACTCGATGGCGAAGATCGCCGGCTGTGCGTACCCGGTCTGGCGGAGGACCTCGGTGTCCTCTTCGTCGATGAGCAGTTCCAGGAGGGGTCGGTCGAGGTGCGGACGGAGGATCTCGTCGCAACGCTCGAGGACGGCGCGGGCGGTCGGCGATGCGGCGACCAGCTCGCGTGCCATTCCGGGATACTGTGATCCCTGTCCGGTGAAGAGGAAGGCGATCCGGCCGGGTCCGTTGCCGGCGCTCTCCGGGGAGATCGTCGTCAGTGCCAGTCGCATCTCCTCGGTGGAAGCGGCGGTGACCGAGGCGCGGTGTTCGAAGTGGGTACGTCCGACGATCGACGTCAGCGCCAGGTCGCCGAGGGCGGGAGCGTCAGGAGAGGCCAGGATGGCGGAGTAACGATCGGCCTCCTCCCGCACCGCTTCCGGCGTGCGGCCGGATACCAGGATCAACTCCGCTGGATGCGCGGCCGGGGTGTCGACGGGCGACTCGGGTGCCTTCTCCACGATCACGTGCGCGTTCGTCCCGCTGAACCCGAACGCGTTCACGCCGGCGATCGGCCCGCGTCCGGACCCGGTGAAGGGTCGTAGCTCGCGGTTGACCTGGATCGGCAGCCGTTCCCAATCGATATGGGGAGACGGCTCGTTGAAGTGCAGGTGCGGCGGCAGTTCTCCCTTCTGGAGGGAGAGGACGAGCTTGAGCAGTCCCGCCGCGCCGGACGCCGCTTCGAGATGCCCGAAGTTGGTCTTGACCGACCCGATCAGGAGCGGGTTCTCGGCGGTCCGTCCGCGTCCCAGAACGTCCGCCATTCCGCGAACCTCGATGGGGTCGCCGAGGGGAGTGGCGGTACCGTGCGCCTCCAGATAATCCACATCGGTCGGCTCGAGCCCGGCGTTCTCCAGTGCCGCCTGCACCACGGCCCGCTGGGCGACGGCGTTGGGAACGGTCAGTCCGCTGCTGCGCCCATCGTGGTTGACGGCGACACCGCGGATGACGGCGAGGATCGGGTCCCCGTCGGCCTGGGCACGGGAGAGGCGCTTGAGCACGAAGACCACCCCCCCCTCGCCTCGGCCATATCCGTCCGCCGCCGCGTCGAAGGTCCTGCAGATTCCGCTCGGGGAGAGCGCCCTCATCCGGCAGAGGTAGACCGTCGTTTCGGGCGAGAGCATCAGGTGCGCGCCGCCCGCGAGCGCCATATCGCTCGTACCCGCCCGCAGGCTCTCCACCGCCATGGAGATCGCGGTGAGCGATGAGGAGCACGCGGTGTCGATGGAGACGTTCGGACCCTGCAACCCGAGGACATAGGAGATCCGACCCCCGGTGACACACGCCGCCGACCCGGTGCCCCGGTAACTGTCGATCTCTTCGAGTGACTCGGTCCGGTGTTGCAGCGAGAGGTAGTCGCTGCCGCTGACTCCCACGAATACGCCGGTCGATGAACCGCCGAGCGAGAGAGGCGGAATGCCCGCGCGTTCGAGCGATTCCCAGCTCAGTTCCAGGAGCAGTCGTTGGACGGGGTCCATCGACGACGCCTCCCGCGGTGATATGCCGAAGAATCCGGCGTCGAAGCGGTCGACGGGGTCGGACAGGTAGCCGCCGCGCCGGGTGTAGACCTTCCCCGGGGCGTCGGGGTCAGGATCGTAGAACTCCTCGTTGTTCCAGCGTTCAGGCGGTACTTCCGAGGTGGCGTCGACTCCATCGCGGAGAAGCTCCCAGAACGCTTCGGGAGTATTCGCCCCCCCCGGAAGGCGGCACGCCGCACCGATGATCGCGATGGGCTCGCGGGCGCTCGTCTCGAGCCGCTGGACCTGCCGCCGCAGGTCGCGGATCGCCACGATCGCGCGCTTGAGCTCGTCGGTATGTTCGGTCATGGTGCCTTCCATCGGAATCGATTCAGGTTCTCGAAACGGTGTGTCGATCGCCGGGCCGCCAGCGGCGCTAGTAGCCAATCTGTTCCAGCTCATCGAGCAGGGCACGGGTCGCTTCGTCGGCGGACATGCCCTCGACATCCGTATCCTCGCTCGGCGGCTCGGCCGGAGCGCGGGCAGGGGTTGGGTGGTCGCCGGGGGTCGGCCGGCCGGCGGCGGGCGCGAGCAGTTCCAGCTCACCCAGCAGATGCCTGCTCAACGCGTTCAGCGTCGGGTGCTCGAAAGCGAACGTGGTCGGAAGCGAGACGCCGAGCAGCCGACCGAGTCTGCCCGAGAGTTCGACGGACATGAGCGAATCCATCCCCTGTTCCATGAACCCGAGGGCGAGTTCGAGGTCTTCGGGGTGCTGGATCCCCATGACGGCCGCGGTCTCGCGCCGGAGCCGGTCGGTGAGCGCGATGAGACGTTCGCGGACCGGGAGCGCGGCGATCTCATCGGCGACGGAGTGGACGACGACGTTCGCGGAGGTGGAACCGTCGCGCGCGGCGTCTCCCGTCGGCGCGGCGTCCGGGCGGGCGGAACTCGTCGCGCCAGACGGTGCCAGCTCGCGCAGCAACGGAGGGACTCCGTCCGCGCCGAGCGCGCCCAGATAGCGCGCCCAATCCATGGGGATCGCGGCGACTCGGGCACGCCCGGCGCGGATCGCGCCGTCGAGCAGCCGCAGACCCTGCTCGGGAGAGAGCGCGCCGACCCCGCGCGCGGTCCATTCCCGGCGGGTCCGCTCGTCCACCCGCGCGACCATCCCGCTGCCCTCCCACGCGCCCCACGCGATGCTCACGGCGGGCAGGCCGCCACCGCGCAGCTGTTCGGCGAAGCCGTCGAGCCAACCGTTCGCCGCCGAGTACGCGCTCTGTCCCGGGGATCCGAGCAGCGCGGACGCCGAGGAGAAGAAGACGAGGAAGTCGACGTTCGCGGCCGACGCGAGCCGAGCGAGATTCGTCGCGCCGTCGACCTTCGGGCGGAGAACGCGCTCGAGTCGATCGCCGTCGACGCGGGCCAGTGCCGCGTCCTCGGTGACACCCGCGGCGTGGATGATCCCGCGGATGGGGAGGCGCCGGGCGTTCCGTGCACCGGCGCCGCCGCCGATCAGATTGTCGAGGTCGGCGAAATCGGAGACGTCGCCCCGGACGACTTCGACGCGGGCGCCGGTCGCTTCGATCGCCGCGATCCGGGCCGTCGCCTCGTCTGAGGGGGCGGAACGGCCCATGAGGATGACCTGCCCCGCGCCGTGGGCGGCGAGCCATTCGGCGACGTGCAGGCCGAGCGCGCCGAGTCCGCCGGTGACCAGATACGCGGCGGGCCGCCGGGCGATGGCACCCATCGACGCGGGATACGTGATCGCCACCCGGCCGATCTGCCGGGCCTTGGCCATGAAATGGAACGCGGCCGTGCTCTCCGCGACCGGGAACGACCGGGTACGCGGCGCCGGGATCCGGCCCTCGGCCAGAAGAGTGACGACCGCCTCGTACATCTCGCGGACGGCGGCGGGGTCCTCACGACAGAAGTCGCCGAGCAGCAGCGTCTGATAGACGACATCGTCACGGATCGCCTGGACTTCACCGACCGTGCGCGTTTCCCGCAGCCCGATCTCGAGGAAGCGGCCGCCCGGGGCGAGCGCGCGGATCCCTTCGTCGATGAAGGCACCGGTGAGGGAGTTGAGCAGCAGGTCGACCCCGTGGCCGCCCGTGATCGCCCGGATCTCTTCGGCGGTGGCCGCGTGCCGTGAGTCGAAAACATGCCGGACGCCGAGCTGGCTCAGGTACGATCGCTTCTCCTCTGAACCCGCGCTCGCGTAGACCTCAGCGCCGGACCCGAGCGCGAGGTGGACCGCCGCCAGCCCGACGCCGCCCGCGCCGGCGTGGATCAGCACCCGGTCGCCAGCACGCATCCGGCCGACCCGACGGAGCGCCAGGTAGGCGGTCAGCTGGGCGATCGGGAATACCGCCGCCTGCGCCGTCGAAAGGCTCGTCGGGACCAGGAACGTCAATTCGGCGCGGGCGATGACGTGCGAGGCGAACGTCGATTCCGCGATGCAGTTGACGAGATCGCCCACGCGAACGGATTCGACGCCGGGTCCCACAGCGGTGACCCGACCGCTGCATTCGTTGCCGAGCGGGCCGGCGGGACCGGGATACATGTCGAGAAGGTTGAGCACGTCGCGGAAATTGAGCCCGCTCGCGAGCACTTCGATCTCGACCTCGCCGACCCCCGGAGCCCGCCGCCCGCGCGGTTCGATACCGAGCCCGTCCAGAGTGCCTCGGTCGGCCATCACCAGTTCCCATTCACCCTCGGGGATGGTGAGACGGCCAGGCTCCGTGGCGGTTTCGGAAACGAGTCGCGCGCCGAGGAGCCTGTCGGCGCGCCAGGCCAGCCGGTCCTCGATATCGCTGAGTTCAAGGGCGCCAGCGATCGCGGGTGCGGCATCCACAACGTCCACCAGGTCGACGAGACGGAGATCGACGCCGCGAAGCTCGGCGGCGGCGGTCACGGCGAGTCCCCAGAGCGCCGAGGCGGTCGGGTCGACCGGGTCACCCGGGAGAACCTGGCGGGCGTTGAGCGTGGGGATGACGAGGCGGACGCCGTCGGGCGGCGGAGTAGTCGCGAGCTGGCGCAACAACCCGAGCGGCCCATCGAGCACCGACCGAACACGGGTGGATACGGCCGCGGGAGCCGATGGCGACGTCGCCCTGAAGTCGTCCGATGGAATGCCAGCCCCTGACGGTTCGACCCCGGAAACGCTGGTCAGCGATCCGTCCGAGGCTCGGTCGTCACCCGTCGGGCCGTAGCCCGGCGAGCCAGTATCCGCTGATCCATCGCCGATCGAACCGCTGTCGCCATCCACGGAATCCGTATCCATGGGAGCGTCGACGGAGGGAACCGCGATCGCGCGCAGGTCGATGACGCCGACCGCGCCGGCCGCCGCCGTGACGCGGGCGACAATCTCTTCGGCGTTCGAGCCGGATGCCGTCTCGACGACGGTCTCGTCGTTCGCGATCGCGTCGCGGATTCGGTTCGCGATCTCCGGGTCCCCGCCGAGGATGAGCCATTCACGAACGGGGGTCGTCCGGGTCGTGGTCGAGACGTCGGACTTCGGCGCGACCTCCACCGGCCGCCAGGCGACACGCGTCAACTCGGTGGATCCCGAACTCCCGGGATCACCGGTCGTCTTCTGGCCGATCGCGCGGTGGAACCCAGCGGCGGTCACCGGACGCACTCGGAGCCCGACGACGCGGAGCGCCAGATCGCCGTCCGCGCGCCACACATCGATGTCCGCGACGACCTGTTGATCGTCGATGACGCGAACGGCGGCGTGGGCCATGCCGCCCTCGCCGAGGGCGCCGGCGACCTCGACCGCGTCGAAGCCGACGGGAAGGTAGAATCGCCCGTCGCCGTCTTCCGGAAGCGCGAGCCCGATGAGATGGAACGCCGCGTCGAGCAGTCCGGGATGGACCCCGACACGATCGACGAGCGGATCACCGCCGGGGAGGCGGAGTTCTCCGAACGCTTCGCGCTCGCCCCGCCAGGCCGTGGTAAGCGCGAGAAACGCCGGGCCGTATTCGAGGCCGACCGCGCGCATCCGCGCCTGGTAAGCACCGACGTCGACCGGGCGCGAGCATCGTTTCCGGGCCTCGGCGGGGGCGGCCACGCGAAGACCGGAAGCCCGGACGATTTCGCCGGCGGCGTGACTCCGCCAGCCAGTCCCGGCGTCCGTCGCACGGGCGAACAACTCGAAAGTCGCCGATTCGCCGCTGTTCGGGGTGACCACGAGCTGCGCTTCCGGCCCCGCTTCGTCGAGCACCAGCGCGGCCCGGAACGAACCGGACTCGACCCGTACCGGTCCGCCGAGAACCGCTCGGCCCGCGGCGGTCGCGACTTCGATGTAGCCGGCGGCCGGGAAGAGGATACTCCCCGCGACCCGATGCTCGGCGAGCACCGGGATTCGCGCCGGATTCATGGTGCAGAGGAAGTGCACCGGCCCCGTCGGCGAGTCGACCCGCTGTCCGAGCAGCGGATGAACCGTCAGCGCATCGTTGGCGGTGGCAACCGACGTCGCGCTGTCGATCGGGGTTTCGGCGGTCGGGGCGGCTGGCGCGCGCGCTGGAGACGGGTCGACCCGTGTATCCCGGGGCGGTCCACCCGCGTCGGTCGTCCGCCCGCTCGTCGTCGGCTTCGGTTCGACCCACACCCGCCGCCGCTGGAAGGGGTACGTCGGCAGCGAAACGAGTCGACCGGCGCCGTCGAGCAGCCGTTCCCAGTCAGGTCGGGCGCCGGCCGCGTAGAGGGTGCCCAGTCCCTCGAGGACATCGGCGGCCTCACCCTGACGACCGCGGAGGGTCGGGGCCCAGACGAGGTTCTCCGAGTCGAGGAATCGCCGGGCCATGCCGCTGAGCACCGTGCGTGGTCCGATCTCGAGGAAGACCCGGAACCCCTGGTCGACGAGATAGCGAACCGAGGCCTCGTAGGCGACCGGCGCGCGGAGGTGACGCCGCCAATAATCGGGTGAGGCGCAGGCGTCGGGGTCGACGGTACCGGTGACGTTCGAGACGAGCGGGATCCGCGGCGGCGATGTGGTCACGCGGGCCGCGAACCGGGTGAACGGATCGAGGACCGGTTCCATCAGAGGCGAATGGAACGCGTGCGAGACGACGAGTGGCTTCGAGTCGATTCCCCGGGCCTTCAGCGTGGTCGCGATCATGCCGAGCGCGTCGAGTTCACCGGAGAGTACGGTGTCGCGCGGGCCGTTGAGCGCGGCGAGGGAGACGAGGTCACGATGTTCGGCGGCCGCCTCGATCGCCGTGGCGGCATCCGCGGCGACGGCGAGCATTCCTCCACCGGCGGGGAGCGACTGCATGAGACGGCCCCGTTCGGCGACCAGAAGCAGCGCATCCTCGAGCGAGAGGATTCCCGCGACACAGGCGGCGACGAATTCTCCGACGCTGTGGCCGAGGACGGCGGACGGGGTGATCGCCCAGGAGCGGAAGAGTTCGCTGAGGGCGTACTCGAGGGCGAAGATCGCGGGCTGCGTGATCGCCGTCTCATGGATGCTCGCGGCGCGCGCCGGATCGCCCAGGATCTCGAGCAGGCGCGGACCTCCGTGTTCCGCGAGGATCGCGTCGCAGCGATCGAACGCCTCGCGGAAGACGGGGAAGGCGTCGCGAAGTTCGAGGCCCATGCGCGGATACTGCGAGCCCTGCCCCGTATAGAGGAACGCGACGCGCGGCGCGGCCCGATCGAGCAGGTGCCCGGTGGCCAGTCTGGCCGCCGGTTCGCCGCGGGAAAGAGCGTCGAGGGTGGCGCTGAGTACCGCGCGATCTTCGCCCACGACGGCCGCGCGGTACGCGAGGTGGGAACGGCCCCGGCTCATCGTGAGGGCCACGTCCGCGAGGTCAGGCGCGGCTGTCCCATCCGCGAGCGCGGCGGCCAGGCGGGTGGCCGCGGCGCGAAGCGCGGGTTCGGTACGGGCCGAAAGGGGGATGAGGCGCGGTGCACCCGTCGTTCGCGCGGCGACCTGCGCCGTGCTCGACGTATCCCTGGCCGCGGGCGCGGCCTCGACGATGATATGCGCGTTCGTGCCGCTGAACCCGAAGCCGCTGACCGCTCCGATTCGCGTCTCCCGGTCCGCTGGCCAGTCCTGGCGCTCGCGAACGACCTCGAACGGCAGGTCATCCCAGTCGATCCGGGGGTTCGGCTCGGCGAAGTTGCGTTGCGGTGGCAGTTCGCCGTGCCGTACGGCCAGGACGAGCTTCATCAGCCCCGCCACGCCCGCCGCCGATTCCAGATGACCGATGCTGGCCTTGACCGAACCCAGCATCAGCGGGCCGCGCCCGCCACGGTCATGCCCGTAGACATCGCCGAGGGCTTCGACTTCGATCGGATCCCCGAGGGCCGTCCCCGTTCCGTGCGCCTCGACGAAATCGACGTCGGCCGGCGTGATACCGGCGTTATCGAGCGCGCGACGGATCACCTTCGCCTGCGCTGGCCCGTTCGGCACGGAGAGGCCGCTGCTCGGCCCATCCTGGTTGACCGCCGTTCCGCGGATCACGGCCAGGACCCGGTTCCCATCGGCGATGGCGTCGCGCAGGCGTTTGAGGACGAGGACCCCGCACCCCTCGCCGCGAACGAAGCCGTTGGCGCCCGCGTCGAAGGTCCGGCATTCGGCGTCGGGCGCGATCATCCCCCAGCGCGAGAAGAGGACGTACGGCTCGGGGGAGGCGATCACGTTGACACCGCCGACGAGCGCCATCTCGCATTCGCGCGCGCGGAGCGCCTGCGTCGCGAGGTGCGCGGCCACGAGCGATGACGAACAGGCGGTGTCGACGGCCATCGAGGGCCCCTGCAGACCGAGCGCGAACGAGATCCGCCCGGCCGCGGCGTTCAGCGCGGTGCCGCTGGCGCTGTAGACGTCGCCATCGTCGCCACTCGACCTGAGGATTCGAGCGTAGTCAGACGTGGTGATGCCGACGTAGACGCCGGTCAGCGAATTCGGCAACCGCTCGGGAGCCTCGCCGGCGTCCTCGAGCGCTTCCCAGGCGCATTCCAGGAGCAGTCGCTGCTGGGGATCGAGGGTGACCGCCTCCCGCGGCGCGATCCCGAAGAAGGTGGCGTCGAAGCCATCGATGGAGTCGAGAAAGCCGCCATGGCGGGTATACATCTTCCCCTCGGCCGCCGGGTCGGGATCGAACCAGGCGTCGACATCCCATCGGTCGGAGGGGATCTCGACGACCCCGGACCGGCCCTCGCGCAGGAGCGACCAGTACTCGGACGGGTTCGTGACGCCGCCGGGGAATCGGCACGCCATGCCAACGACGGCGATCGGCTCGCGGGCCCGCGCCTCACTCTCGGCGAGTCGGGCGGAAAGCGTATCGATCGCCTCGAGGGCGCGTTTGATGACGTCCTTCTGGTCGGTCATTCAGGCGAAGCGTGCAATGGCGACAGGAACCACGGAAACCAGCGACGGCTCGAACCCGCGGTTCACGAATCAATCATTCCGGGCCGGGAACTCGTCCGGGGCCGAAACCCCGCTCCGCCCGGTCGACGTGGTGCCGATCGACGAGATACCGGTGGCCGGCGCGAGGGCGGGCGCGTCCGGCGAACGCCTGAACGCGGGGTGTCGCCAGAGCCAGAAACCCACGCCAGCCGCGATCGCCAGCATCCCGACCTGCTGCGTCGTGTACAGCTCGGCGCCGTGGAGCGGGACCGCGATCAACGATTCCCAGATCGATACCAGACCGAGCATCGGTGCCACGACGGAGACCGCGGCGGCTTCGAGCGAGAGATCGATCGCCGCCAGGATCGCGATGCTGAACGCGCCGACTGCGAGCGCCGGCACCACCTCGCCCGGAGTCAGCGGCGTCCAGACCCGCCAGACGAGCGCGGCCGTCGGGAGAATCGCTCCGACGGCGGTGTAGAAGAGGCTCGCTTCGAGCCGTTCTTCACGCAGGATCCGCGAGAGAACGATGTACGCGGCGAACGTCCCCGCCATGCCGAAGGCGATCAGGGTTCCGAGCAGCGAACCGCCGCCGGTGTAGGTCTCGCGGATGAGCGCGGTGCCACCGATCCCCGCCGCGATCGCGATCCAGGCGGCGACGCGCGGCCGGTCACGCAACAGCAGCGCGGCGCCGACCATCGCCATCCCCGGCATCGTCCAGAATATCGTCCAGATCCAGGCATTGGTGTCGAACGCCGACGCCAGCAGCCAGCACATCGGCATTCCGGCCATCGCGACGCCTCGCCCGAGCTGGGCGACCGGCCGCCGGGTCGCGAGCGCGCTCGGTCCGCTCCTCAAGAGAACCAGCGGCAGGAGCAGCAACAGATGCGCGGAATACCGCAGGAACACCACGTCCAGCGGGTGATGCCTCGCCATCAGCGAGACGCCGGTGTTCTCGAGGATCGGCCAGAGGAGCGAGGCAAGAAAGATCAGCCCGAGCGCTCGCTTCATCAACCTTCTTCCAGACCGAGCCGCGCGAGGCGCTCTTCGAGGAGTCCGGTGAGCTTCGCTTCACCGTCTTCGTCCCCGGTCGCGGTCGCCTCGCCCGGGAGGTTCCCATCAGTGGAGGCCGGGGCGGATGCGCTCATGTCCGTCGCGCCGGCGTCCGTCGCTTCGGCGTCGGCCGCGTTCAGGCCCGCGTCCGTCTGATCCGCGACGCGTTCGGCGCTCGCCAGTGCGGCCGCGATCGCCTCCGACCGCTCGGCAAGGTATCCGCCGACGGCCGATATCGTCGGGTGATTGAACGTCAGTGTGGCCGGAAGACGCACGCCGAATCGCTTCTCCAACCGACCCTTCAACTCGACCGACATCAGCGAGTCCATCCCCATCTCGAAGAAGCCGCGATCAGCGTCGAGGTAACCATTCGAGAGGCGAAGTACGGCGCGAGTTTCGTCGGCGACGACCCGGAGGATTCTCTCCATCCGCTCATCCACCGGGAGCGCGGCGATTTCCTCCAGCAGCGGTTTCCCCGAGGTCGACGCCTCATGCGTGCCGCCTGGCGCGCGCGCCAGGGACGGATCGCCCGCGGCCGAGCCGGGTCGCGCACCCAGCTCCGCGAGGATCGGCCGCTCACGGCGGGCTTCGTACACCAGCCTCGCCCGTACCCAGTCCACCGACGCGATCACGGCGTTCGCGGCGCCGGTCCCGATCGCGCGCGACATCGCCTCCAGAGCCGCCCGGTTCCCCATCGTCCGCAATCCGGTCTGCTCGTAACGCGCCGCTTCGGCCGTGCCGGCGAGGCGCATCTCATGCCAGAGCCCCCAGTTGATGCTCAACACCGGCATGCCTTCGGCCCGGGCGCGCGAAGCGAGCGCGTCCATCGAGAGGTTCGCGGCGGCATAACTGCCCAGCCCCGATACCCCGAGCAATCCGGCGGTGGAGGAGAAGAGAACGATGAAGTCCGGATCACGCCCGCGCATGACCTCGATCAGGTTCCGCGCACCGAGCGCTTTCGGACGCATCAGCGCGTCGTATCGCTCCGGAGTCAGCTCGATGAGCGGCGACTCGTCGAACACCGCCGCCGCATGGAAGATCCCCGTTAGCGGGGCGTCCGCCGTGTCGATCTCGGCCATCAGTTCGCGGACGGCGTCCATGTCCGCGACATCCACCGATCGCGGAACGATCTCGGCGGGGAGCGCCGCAAGCGCCTCGAGCCGCGCCTGACGCGGGTCATCGGCCGCCCACGTCGACGGGTCCGCGCTTCGGCCCACGAGCACCACACGCGCCGCTCCCGCTTCCGCCAACCAGCGGGCGACGTGCAGACCCAGCCCGCCCAACCCACCCGTGACCAGGTAGTTGCCACCGACAATAGTCGGCTCCTCACCGGAGGGAGCGGGGGCGGGGACGAGCCGGGCACGGTGTCGGATTCCGTTCCGGAAGGCGACCTGGTCCTCGGACGGGTCGGACAGCGCCATATCGATCTGTCGGCGCGCGCGGACAGGCTCGGTGCCCGATTCAAGGTCGATGAGGCCGCCCCATCGTTCAGGGTGTTCGAGAGCGAAGGTGCGTCCGAGCCCCCAGAGCGCGGCGGCGTCGGGATCGGGAGAGGCGCCCGTGCCGACGGCTTGCGCGTTCTCGGTGACGATCCAGAGGCGCTCGGCGTCGCTGGCGGCGACCTCGGACATGGCCGAGAGAAGTGCGGCGGGGTCGCTGTCGGCGCGGGTATCGTGGAGGCGATCCACGATCGAGGTGTCACGAGGCGCGGAGCCTCCGGGCCTGCGTGCGAGGATCACCGTCTGGCCGGTGGCGGTGGCGAGTTCCACGTCGGGAAGCGCGACGACTTCGGCGAATCCGGCGTCGGCGAGGAGCGACGCCCAGGCGTCAGCGTCGATGAGCGGATGATCGACCCGTCGATCGGAGTCGGTGAAACGCCACCAGCCGTCGGTGAGGCCGAAGGTGACGTCGACCCAGGGTTCCGGGCGTGTCCCCTCGAGCAGGAGAAGGATCCCGCCGGGTCCGAGGAGCGAGGTGACGTTGCCGACCGCCGCGCCGAGGTCCGCCGTGGCGTGCAGGACGTTCGCGGCGACGATGAGGTCGTATCCGGCCGGATCGAAGTCCTGGGCGACCGGGTCCCGTTCGATGTCGAGGATCCGGAACTCCAGGCCGGGATGCCGAGGCAGGTCGCGGTTCGCGATGTCGACCAGCGTGGGCGAGACGTCGGTGAACGTGTAGAGCACTTCGCGTCCCTCGAGGGAGGCGAGGACGGCCTCGGTGGTGCTGCCGGAGCCGCCGCCGATCTCGAGTACCCGAAGAGGCGCGTCGGCCTGGCGTTCGGCGGCGAGCGCGCGCACGGCGGCCCAGATGGCGCCGTTGAAAGCCCGGCCGAAGGGGGTGTTCCGGTAGATCGCGCGGGTGCTGTCCACCGTCGCGTCCGGGAAGAGAACGCTGGCTGGGTCGATGGCGCCGGAGAGCAGGCGGTCGAGGGCGGTGCCGCAACGATCGACGAGGTCCATGATGGGCGCGCAGCCGGCCGGGATATCGGCACCGGCCCAGGGGGGCGCCGAAACCGCGCGCCACCCCTCGCCGTCGCGACGAAGGACACCCGACTCGCCGAGCACTTCCAGGAGGCGGGGGAAGAGACGTCGATGCCGTGGCGCGATCGCGAGCCGGTCGATCAGCTCCTCGGTCGAGCCGACGGTGCCGACGGCCGGCATCCCCAGGCGGGTGAGCGCCCACCAGACATGCCCGGCGGCGCGGTCACGGACCGCGGGAAGCCAGTCGACGTACGTCTGCAGGCCCGCGGCGGACGCGAGACCGGCCCAGGCCTCGTTCACGGCGTTCGCGGCCGCCGCGATGTCGGTCGGCGCGAACCCGCCCGAGGTGTCGGCGATCGGGCGCCAGACGAGTTCATGGAACCACGCGGGATCCGGCGCGGTGATCGCGCCGACACGGGAGAGCGTCGCGCCGCGCACCCGAACGACGGCGCGGCCGGTCGGGTCCAGCAGGTCGACATCGCCGATCATCGCCCCGTTCTCGCCCGGGCGGAGGGTGGCGGCGGCGGTGGTGGCGGCGATCGCGTCACCGACATACTCGATACGCCCCACCGACGTCAGGATCCGCGCGCGGGTGGCGTCGGTGGCGACGGCGATCGCGCCCAGCAGCTGCAGACCCGCGTCCACGAGGAGCGCGGCGGCGAGGGCGGGCGGGGTGTCGGTCTCGGGCCGCCGCAATGTGGCGCGGCCGTGGGGCCGGGAGATCTCGAGTCTGTCATAGAGTGCCGCGTCGCGACCGAGGGCGAACCCATAGCCGCGCAGCAGGTTCAGGTGCGCGTCGACGTCGACGCGGGCCAGGCCCGACGCGGGAACGGCGAGTGCGGCGGTGGACGGATCGACGGCGGTCGAGAGCGGCGATAGCAGGCCGGTGGCGTGCTCGATCCATTCAGTGGCGGCGTCGGCCGAACCGGGCCGACCATTCGCGCGCGGGGGAGCCGTGTCGTCGGGGCTCACGCGGCCCTCGCGAGCGGCGTCATCGTTCGAAGGCGCGCCGTCGACTCCGCGGAGGTCACCCGAGCCCGCGTTCCGCGCCGAGAGAACGCGGAAGCGGGTCTCCGCCGCGGTCCGGTCGATCACCGTCTGGATACGTACGCCTCCGTCGGGCACTTCGAGCGGGGTCCGGATCTCGAGGTCGCGCACGGTGGCCGCCGGGAGCCCCGCCGCCTTCGCCGCCTCGCGGGCGAGTTCCGCGAAGAGCGGTCCCGGTACGATGGGGACGCCGCGGAAGCGGTGCTGGTCCAGGAACGCGGGCTGGCTCGGGGTGAGCACGGTCTCGAAGATCGGTACGGCGGCACCGAGCCGGATGCCGGGGATCGCTCCACGGGGTGCGGTCGCGACCAACTCCCCCCCGCCCTCGACCCAGTATCGCTCGCCCGCGAAAGGATGGACCGGGATCGGAACCCGCCGCGCCGCGCCGCCAGCGTCGAACGCGTCCCAGTCGAAATCCGCGCCGTGCACGTAGAGCCGCGCCGCCGCGCTCAGAATCTCGCGCCATGATTCGCCGCCCCGCCGGAGCGATGGAATCACCACGCCGTCCTCGACGGTCTGCTGGACGAGTGGCGCGAGCGTCGCGTGTGACCCGATCTCGAGGAAGTGATCGAAGCCCTGCTCCGCCAGAGCCCGGATTCCCTGGGTGAAGCGGACCGGGCCGTGCGCGTGGCGCCGCCAGTATGTCGCGTCTGTCGCGCCGCCCGCGCCGGTGCGGCCCGTCACGTTCCACGCGATCAGCAGCCGTGGTTCGGCGTGAGTGACCCCAGCGGCGGCGGCCTCGAGCGCGTCCATCACCGGCTCGACGCCGGGTGAATGAAACGCCTGGTCGAGGCGGAGCAGCCGGTGCTCGATTCCCATCCGGGCACATTCGGCGAGCAAGTCGTCCACAGCGTTCGGATCCCCCGAAACGACGGTGTTTTCCGGGGCGTTGTAGGCGGCGATCCAGACACCCGTCCGGTCGTCGACGAGAGGCTCGAGTACCTCCGCGGAAGCGAAGATCGCCGCCATCCGCTGGCCACCCGGCAAGCTGGCCAGGAGTCGTCCGCGCTCCGCGACGAGTGGCAGCATCTCCTCCAGCGTCAACACCCCCGCGACCGTCGCGGCGACGTACTCTCCCAGGCTGTGACCAACGACGGCGGCGGGCCGGATCCCCCACGACCGCCAGAGTTCGCAGAGCGCGTACTCGAACGCCACGACGGCGGGTTGCGCCCAGACGGTGTCATAGATCGGCGATTCCTCATCGCCGGCGACACTGTCGTCACCATCGGTGACACCCTCGTCGCAGAGAAGAGCGACGAGCGAACGGCCCAGGATTCCATCGAGGATCGCCGCGCACCGATCGAGCGCCGCTCGAAACGCGGGTGCGCCCCGGTAGAGATCACGCGCCATCCCCGGATACTGCGACCCCTGTCCGGTGAAGACGAAGACCAGCTCCGGTGGGTCAGCGGCGCGTCGCGGTGATTCGAATACGACCGCGTCCGCCACGCCTCGGAGGCCGCCGACGGCTTCGACGGCGTCGGCGGCGACCACGGCGCGCCGCCATGGGAAATGGGTTCGCGAAACCCGCGCGCTGTACGCGAAGTCGGCGAAGGCGGTTGGTTCCTCGATGCTGTCGAGCGCCGCCGCGTAGCTTGCCGTCACGACGTCGCGCGCACTGGGCGCATAGCCGGAGAGAGGCAACAGCTCGATACCGCGCGTTGATACCTCGGTGGCGGGCGCGGAAGTCGTCTCCACTGCCTGCTCGGAAGTCGTCTCCGGCGCCTGTTCGACGATCACGTGGGCGTTCGTTCCGCTGAACCCGAAGGAGCTCACACCCGCACGACGCGGCCGACCGGTTTCCGGCCAGGCAAGCCCTTCCGCCGTGACACTGACGGCGATCTCATCCCACTCGATGTGACGGCTCGGCGTCGTGAAGTGCAGGTGCGGTGGAATCTCGCCTGCCTTCACCGAGAGAATGGCCTTGATCACGCCCGCCACACCGGCCGCCGACTCCAGGTGACCCATGTTCGTCTTCACCGAACCCACATGGAGCGGATGCTCGCGCTCCGGGTCCCGACCGAAGACGTTGCCCAGCGCCCGGACCTCGATCGGGTCGCCCAGCGCGGTCCCCGTGCCGTGCGCCTCCACGAAGTCGATCTCACCCGGAGCGAGGCCGGCGTCCGCCAGTGCGTCGCTTATCACCTTCTCCTGCGCCGGGCCGTTCGGCACCGTCAGCCCCGTACTCCGTCCGTCCTGGCCGATCGCGGTGCCCCTGATGATCGCGTGAATCCGGTCGCCATCGCGTCGCGCGTCGGAGAGCCGTTTCAGCAGCAGGACTCCACATCCCTCCGCCCGGACGAAACCGTCGGCCGCGTCGTCGAACGTCTTGCAACGTCCATCGCCCGCCATCATCCGGGATCGAGAGAGCGCCATCGTCGTCTCGGCCGAACTCATTACGTTCACGCCACCCGTGACGACCAGGTCACTTTCACCCCGGCGCAGACTCGCGCACGCCTGATGAATCGCCACCAGCGATGACGAACACGCGGTGTCGACCGCCACGGCGGGGCCCTGGAAGCCGAGGGTAAAGGAGAGCCGGCCTGCCGCGACGCTGTACGCGTTGCCGGAGGAGAGGTAGAGGTCCATCGCCTCAGCCCCCTCTTTCAGGAGCCGGACGAGATAGTCGTTATTGCAGATACCAACGAATACGCCGGCTCTGGCGCCGTACCAGCGGGATGGTGGGATGCCGGCGTCCTCGAACGCGCGCCAGGTCGCTTCGAGAAGGAGGCGCTGCTGGGGATCCATCGCCCGGGCCTCGCGGGGCGAGACCGAGAAGAAATCGGCGTCGAAGCGCTGGACGTCGTCGAGGAAACCACCCCAGCGGGTGGCGACCTTACCGGGCGCGTCGGGGTCGGGATCGTAGAGATCGTCGATCGACCAGCGGTCGGCGGGGACCTCGGAGATCGCGTCGCGACCCTCGGAGAGGAGAGACCAGTACTCGGCGGGGGAGTTGGCGCCGCCGGGGAAACGGCAGGCCATCCCCACGACGGCGATCGGCTCGTGGCGTGCGGCGCGCTCACGGTCGAGCTGATCCTGGAGTTCGAGGGCCAGGAGCGCGAGTCGCTTGGGCGAAAGGTCGAGGACGCGTTTCCGCAGGTCGGACGAGTCGGTCATGGCAGCTTCAGCTTCTCGGAGAGAAGGCGGTCGATGTCGTCGTCGCCGAGCGAGTCGAGATCGTCGAGGATCGCGTCGGCGGTGGTGCGATGGGTGCCGCCCGGGCTGGCGGTACGTCCGGCTCGCCCGTCGGATTCGCCACGGGCCGAAGCGGCGTCGTTCGTGGCGCTCGGGCCCGCCGCGTCGCTCGGTGCGTCGGTGTCCGAGTCGGCTGTGGCCGTGCGACCGGCGTCGCCGTCCGCGTCGTCCGGACCACTCGGTTCCGCGACTGGGTGCTCGCCTGACCGGCCGGTGTCGACGCCGCCCATGGCGCTGGTATCCAGGTGCGTGCGCGTCGCCGGAATCCCGTCGAAGATGGTGGTGGATGCCGGAGTCATCTCGCCAGCCCCCTGATCGAGTATCGTCGTCGCGAGCGGAACGCTTACGGCCACCGTCGCGGGTGGGGCCTTCGCGTTCAGGAGAGAGAGCAGATGGTCGGCGAGTGCGCCGGGGGTCGCGTAGTCGAAGAGGAGCGTCGCGGGGAGCCGCTGGCCGGCGTCCTCGGCGAGGACGTTGCGGAGCTCCACGGCGAGCAGCGAATCAAGGCCGATCTCGCCCAGAGGTCGCTGGGTGTCCACGGCCGCGCCGGCGGATAGGCCGAGCACCCGGCGAATGCGGGTTCGCACGCGGTTCAGGACAAGTGGCCGTCGCGCGTCGGCCGGGGTTTCGCGGAAGATCTCCAGGAAGCCGCGGCTGGCCGGAGTGGACGGCGCGCCGCTCGGGCCGGTCGCGCCGGGAACCGCCCGCCTGGCACTCCCCGATCCGCGCGATCCGCCCGATCCGCGCGTGTCGGGCCGACGCTCGTGGCCCGGAGAGCGAACGTCTGTTTCGACGTCACGCCGAGTCGCGCCGCCCTTCCCGCGTTTCGTCAGCTCCTTGACGAGCGATGGATGACTGCCGGCGAGTGCGTGCGGATCGATGATTCGCGCGCCGATGAGCTGCGTCGCCGGATGGGTGAATGCGGTTTCCAGCCAGCGTGTCCCTTCCGCCGTCGTGAGCGCGTCGAGCCCGCGCTCCCGGGTGAGGCTGAGGATCTCCTCGCTCGCCGCCGCGCCCGTTTCGCTCCAGGGCCCCCAGGCGATGCTCATTCCAGCCGGCCCGACTCGCCAGAGGGCGGCCGCGAAGACATCTTCGAAGGCGTTCGCGGCCGAGTGGTTCGCCTGTCCGGGCGCCCCGAAGACGGAAGCGATCGACGAATAGAGGACGAAGTACTCGGGTTCGTCGGCGGCGAATGCCTCAGTGAGGAGCGCGGTCCCGCTCACCTTGGCGCGGAGGACCTGCTCGAAATCGCTCCAGGACGCCTGCTGGAGCGTGCGGTTCGAGAGAGCGCCAGCCGCATGGACGATTCCGCGGATACGCGCGACGCCCGCCCGGCGGATCTCATTCACCAGTCGCTTCACCGCGACCGGATTGCCGACGTCGGCGGCCACGACGGTGACGGTGACGCCCGCGCTCCGAAGCGCGTCGATTCGCGGTTCGTGTTCCGGCCTCGCGCCGCTCCGGGAAACGAGGACGAGTTCGCGCGCGCCCCGGTCGGCCAGCCATCCGGCGGTCACGAGCCCGAGCCCGCCTGTCCCCCCGGTGATCAGCCACGCACCGTCGCCGTCCACGCGAATCGGTTCGTCCCATGCCGTCACCGGGTGTTCGAGGACGAGCTTGCCCGCGTGTCGTCCCTGCGCCATGAAGCGGAACGCGTCCGAGACGCGGTCGAGCGGGAAGCAGCGGACGGGGAGCGGGGGCAGGTCGCCCGCCTCGACCGCGCGCATCACGTCGGCGAAGAGACGCCCGACGAGGTCGGGGTCTTCCGTGGCGGTCTGGCCCCAGTCGATCACATGGTATTCGATCCCCTTGCCAAGCGCCTCGACGCGGTCCGGGCTCCAGATCCCTCGCTTGCCGATCTCGAGGAAACGGGCGCCGGGCGAGGTGACGGCGAAGGTCGGCTCGATCAGTTCGTCGGCCAGCGAATTGAGAACGATCGTGACGCCCTGGTCGCCCGTGGCTTCCATGATGCCCGCGGCGAAGCTCGGCGAGCGCGAATCGAAGACGCGACGGACGCCGGCGGCACGCAGCAGGTCACGCTTCCACTCACTGCCGGCGGTGGCGAAGACCTCGGCGCCCGCGCGTTGCGCGATCGCCAGCGCCGCGAGCCCGACGCCTCCGGCGGCGGCGTGGATCAGAACACGATCGCTCGGTCCGATCCTCGCCAGGTGCGTGAGCGCGAAGTGCGCGGTCAGGTACGCGATCGGGAGGCCGGCGGCCTGCGAGAAAGTCATCGTGTCAGGCTTTGGCGCCACCATTCTCGCGTCCGCGATCACGTGACGCCCGTACCCATGGCCGGTCGCCGCCACCACGGGCGTGCCGGGCGGGAGATCGACACCCCTTCCCGCCGCGGTGACCACACCGGCACACTCGGAACCCAGCGGACCCGCGTCGCCCGGGTACATCCCCAGAACGTTGAGCACGTCCTTGAAGTTCATCGCCGAGGAGACTACGCGGATCTCCACCTCGCCCGGCCCCGGATCCCGCCGTTCGCCAGCGGTGAAAACCAGGTCCTCGAGCGATCGGCTCGCCGGCGGGGTGAGACGGTACTCCCCGGAGAGAATCGGCGCGGGGTCCGCCGTGGCGCGCGGTGTGACCCGCCGGGCGTGCAATCGCCCGTACCGCCACGCGAGCTCGGGTTCGGCCGGGGGATCGATGAGCCAGTCGGCGACCGTCGCCGCTTCGCCGCGGTCCGGGGTCGGGGAAAGATCGAGACGGCGGAGCGGCGGGTCCGGCAACTCCCGTTCGAGCGTACGCGCCAACCCCAGGACCGTCGCGCCGGACGGGTCGACGTCCACATCGGCGGCGGTGACGACCTGAGCGCCACGGCTCACGATGTAGAGCGCGTCGGCCTTCGCTTCCCCGGACCCCACCGCGCCCGCGTATTCGATAAGCGCCTCCAGGCCGCTTCGCACGGCCGCGGAAACGGCCGTCGGCACGAGCGATCGGTTCGCCGACGCCGGTTCGCTCAGGATCACTCCCCGCCAGGATTCGCTCGGATCGATCCCCTGGTCCGCTCCCGTCATCGTCCATCCATCGGAGTCCGTGATCGCCCAACCGGCCGGACCGACCCGCAACGCGACGCCGAGTTCCTTCAGCGAGACGGTGGTGACCGAACCTCCTCTCGCGATGAGTTCCTCCGGCAGCGCGTCGACGAGACCGCCCCGCCCCGCCAGCAGCCAGTGACTCCGCCTCGATGGGTCAGCGGCGCGCCGGGCGACCAGCAATCCCTGACTCCGGCTCGCGTAGCCCCGCGATACTTCCGCCTCCGCGAGCGGGATCGCGCGCACCTGGTCGAACCCGGTGTCCGTCAGCATCCTCTCCCACTCGGCCTCGCCGATGCATGGGTACTCGGGTCGGACGAGTCTGTCCGTGAAGTGCCACCAGCCCTCGGTGAGCCCGACGGTCAGGTCGAACCAGCGGTGCGGCGCGAAGACCTCCACCCCCAGGAGCATGCCGCCGGGCCGGAGAAGGCCGCGAACCCGCGCGACCGCGGCGGCGAGATCCCGCGCGGCGTGCAGGCAGTTGGCGGTGACAACCACATCCCAGGTGCCCGTTGCGAAGCCCTGTTCGGTGGCGTCGCGATCGAGGTCGAAAGTCCGATACTCGATATCGTTACGGGCGGACCAGCGTTCCCGGGCGCGGCTCAGGAAGGCGGGGGAGACGTCGGTGAAAGTGTACTCGATGGGGATGCCGTCCACGTCGAGGCGATCGAGGATTCGGCGTGAGGTGCCCGCCGTGCCGCCGCCCACCTCGAGGACACGGAGGACGCGCCCGTCGGCATGGGTGGCGGCGGCGGCGCTCGCGACGATATCCGCGATCGTACCGTTGAGAATGCGCGCGAACGGGGCGTCGTAGTACATGCGTTCCGCGTCGTTCGCCGCCTCGGCGCCGGCGGGGAAGAGCAGTTCGAGCGGGTCTCCGATTCCGCGAAGCAGGTCGGCGAGCCGCGGGCCGCAGCGATCGAGGAGCGCGAGTTCGGCGGATCGCGAACCGTCCGTGTCGGGTGGCGGCTCGTCGGGGTCGAGGACTTCCCAGGTCGAGAGGGTCTGGAGCACCCGCCACCCGCCGGTGACGGCACCATGCTCGACCATGCGCTCCTCGGCGGCGATCGCGAGCATGCGATCGAATAGCCGACGTTGCGAGGGGACGATGCCGAGTTGCTCGGCGAGTTCGTCCCGGTCGAATCGCTGGCCGATGCGCCCGTTCCACCCGAGCTGGGCGAACGCGTCGCGAACGTAGGTGGTCGCGCGGGACTCGAGGAGTTCGACGAAGCGATCGTATCGGCGGGCATCCTCGCGAGCGGCGAGCATGGCGAGGGTTTCCGTCGTGACCCGCTTGACCTCGGCGGTGAGCGCCGACCGTCCCTCCGCGTCGGTGTCGACGGGAATCCAGCGCACCTCGAGAAACGGGTCGGTCGCGGAATCCTCACCCTCGGCGGCGGAGTCGTTCCGCGGCATCTCGCGGAATCGCATTCCCTCGAGCCGGGCGAGGACCGTGCCGTCGTCGTCGAAGAGCGTGACCGTGGCGCGCAGGTCGGCGGCATCACTCTCTTCGACGCGGGCGAGCGTCCGCGCGCGGCCCGCGAGCGATGATGTGTCAACGACGACCCGCTCGATCAGATGCGGGACCCAGGCGCGGTCGGCGGCGTCACCGGTGAGCGCGGCGCCGATCGTCTGAACAGCGGCGTCGAGCAAGAGCGGATGGGCGTGGTAAGAGGCATCGTCCCGGCCGCATGCGTCGGGAAGACGGACGATACCGACCGCCACGCCGTCGCCAGCGCGAATCGACTCGACACCGCGGAGCCGCGGGCCGAACTCGTAGCCGCGCGCCGCCAGGGAATCCGAAAACGCGTCACCGTCGATCGACCGATCCGTCGAGTATGTCTCGGCGCCGAGATCGATCCGGGTCTCGCGGCCGGCGGATGCCGGGGTCACCAGACCGACGCAATGGAGCGTCCACGGTCCGATCCCGGGGTCCGAAGTCGAGTGGATCTCGAGGCCGCCGTCACCAGGATCGACGCGGGTATGAACGACGCGCTCACCGTCGGAGAAGGTCATCGGCTCGAGAAGCTGGACGTCGCGCAGTTCGACGTCGCCTCCGAGCGCGCGCCGGCCCGCTTCGAGCGCCATTTCGATGAACGCCGTACCGGGCAGGATCGCGGTCCCGCGGACGCGGTGTTCACCGATGAAGGCCGGCCGATCGGAGCCCAGACGGGCCGCGAAGGCGACGGACTCTCCCGGTTGCGGGATGCGTGAGCCGAGGAGCGGGTGCGGCGCGGGGGCGTCCCCGCCGAGCGCCACATGCTCGCGTGCCGCCTCTCCGGATGTTTCGGTCCCGGCCAGGATCGCATCGGTGGCCGCCCGCCCGAGCGGCCCGGTCTCGACCCAGAGCGGTTGCCGCTGGAACGGGTAGCGCGGGAGATCGACGATTCTCGGTGTCCGATCGGCTTCGAGCGCCCTCCAGTCGATCGACGCGCCGGCGGTCCAGAGATCTCCGACCGTCCCGATGAGCGTCGACCAGGGGTCCTGCTCGCGGTGGAGCGAGGGGTGAACGACGAGGCCGCTGGTCCCCATGCCGACGAGCGCGGCGAGGGTCGGGTGCGGGCCGAGCTCGATTCCACGGGTGGTGAGTTCAGCCGTCGCGGCGATGGCATCGGCGAAGCGGACGGGGAGCCGGATCTGTCGCGCCCAGTATCCCGGGTCCGCGAGTTCGGCGGGCGCGATCACCGACCCGGTCACGGTCGATACGAACCGGACCCGGTCCGCCGGGCGCAACGTCACCGTGCGCAGGAAATCCTCCATCCGCGGGACGACGGGGTCCATCAATGGCGAATGGAATGCCTGCGAAGTGCGCAGCGACCTGACCTCGATCCGGGCGTCGCGGGCGACGGCCTCCAGCGTCTCGATCGCGTCCGTCGCACCCGCGACGACCACCTGTCCGGGCGCGTTCAAAGCGGCGATGGAGACCGGGACTCCGGCCTCGTCGATCATCTCGCGTACGTCGTCTTCCTCGGCGGTCAGCGCGATCATCCGCCCCGCTTCGGCCACTTCGTGCATCAGCCGGCCACGTTCGGCGACGACCCGCAGCGCGTCGGGCAGGTCGAACACCCCGGCCAGGCAGGCGGCCGCGTACTCGCCGATCGAATGGCCGAGCACGACCGAGGGCCGAACACCGAGGCTCGCCCAGAACTCCGCGAGCGCGACCTGAAGCGCGAAAATCGCGGGCTGGACGAGGTCGGTGCGGTTGATGAGTTCGGTGTCCGGGCTCGCGGGCTCGAGGATACGGAGCAGCGGGACGTCGATCACGTCGCGCAGCAGGTCGTCGCAATCGTCGAGCACGCGTCGGACGACCGGTGAGTGCTCACGGAGCGACCATCCCATGCCGGCGTACTGAGCGCCCTGGCCGGTGAAGAGGAAGGCGAGTCCGTGTGGATCGGCCGAGGAGAGGATGCTCTCGCGAAGGAAGCCCTCCGGCTCGTCGCCGTTCAGCCAGCCGCGGAGGAGGCGGGCGGCGTCGGCGGGAGTCGCCGAGCGTACGGCGAGACGGTGTTCCTTCCGGGCGCGGCCGGCGTTCGCGGTGAAGCAGAGATCGGCGAACGGAGACTGGTCCGCCTCCGCCTCGAGCACGCCGGCGAGATCCGCGGCGCGTGCCCGTAACGCGTCGGGGTCGGCGGCGGAAAGCGTCAAGAGTTGTGTCCGCTCGGCGATCGCGGCGGTGTCGTCGACGACGCGCGTCGGTGGGGATTCGACGATCACGTGCGCGTTCGTTCCGCTGAACCCGAACGAGCTGACACCCGCGAGTCGCGGCGTGGACTCGTCGCCGGGGAATGGCGTGGTTTCCGTCACCACCGAGAGCGGCAGTTCCTCCCACGGGATGTGCGGGTTCGGATCGCCCAGGTGCAGGCTCGCGGGTACGACGCCGCGCCGAACGGTCTCGATCGCCTTGATCAGTCCGGTAATCCCCGCCGCGGCTTCGAGGTGTCCGAGGTTTGATTTCACCGACCCGATCAGTAGCGGGTTGTCCGCCGGGCGCTCTTCGGCGAAGACGTTCCCGAGCGCGCGCGCTTCGATCGGATCTCCCAGCTCGGTGCCCGTACCGTGCGCTTCGACGTAGCCGATGTCGGCCGGGGCCAGCCGCGCGCTCGCGAGCGCGGCGCGGATCACCGCCTCCTGGGCCGGCCCGTTCGGGGCGGTCAGCCCGCTGCTCGGGCCGTCCTGGTTGACCGCTGACCCGCGGATCAGCGCCATGATCGGGTCGCCGTCCCGCAGTGCATCCTCGAAACGCTTGAGGATGACGACGCCGCATCCTTCGGCGCGCCCGAAGCCGTCCGCGTCGGCCGAGAACGCCTTGCACCGGCCGTCGGGCGCGAGCATACGCGCGTTGTGGAAGGCCCGCGTGTATTCCGCCGTGAGGATCAGGTTCACGCCCGCCGCGATCGCGATCTCGCTCTCCCCGCCGCGTAGCGACTGACAGGCGAGATGGACCGCGACGAGCGATGACGAACACGCCGTGTCCACGGTCAGTGACGGGCCATGCATCCCCAGCAGGTAGGAGAGCCGGCCGGAAGCCATGGAATGCCCCGTCCCCGACGCGAAGTGCGAATGCAGCAACTCATCCGCGCGTCCCGATCGGAGCTGGGCGTTGGCGTAGTCGTTTCCGGCCATCCCCAGGAAGACTCCACCGCGCGCGCCACGCAGTGATTCCGGGGCGAGTCCGGCGCTTTCCAGCGCTTCCCAGGTGCATTCCAGGAGCAGGCGATGCTGGGGATCGATGCTCGCGGCTTCGCGCGGTGAGATCCCGAAGAAACCCGCGTCGAACCCGCGGATGTCCACGTCCAGGTATCCACCCGGAGGAAGCGATTCGGCGTCCTCCCCGTCTGGCCACCAGGGTCGCGCGACTGGGGGCGCCGGACGGATCGCGTCGTGCCCGTCCAGCAGACCCGCGAAGAAGCTCTCCGCGTCGTGGCCGCCGCCCGGCGTGCGCAGGCCGATCCCCACCACGGCGATCGCGCCGACCCGCTCAGATTCCAGCCGGCGCAACCGGCCCTGCAACCGCTCGATGGTGAGCAGCGCCTTCTGCATCGGGGTCAGGCCCGCCGCCCGCTCACTCATTCGATACCGTCCAGGTTGATCAGGTCGAGCACCGCGGCGATCTCATCGTCGGACATGGTCGCCACTTCGGCGCGGCGGACCTCGTCGGCGTCCTCCGCGTCCGGCGGGTCGGTCGCATCGACCTCCCCGGGCGTCTCCGCGGTCACGATGTCGACGACGAGCGTCGCGATCTGTCGGATGCTCGGATAGTCGAATATCAGCGTCGCGGGCAGCTTCTTCGGAAGGCCGATCGACTTCTGCAGCTGGTTACGAAGCCGCACGGCCATCAGCGAGTCGAGGCCCAGATCCATCAGCCGGGCGTCACGCGGTGGCGGATTCGCGGGGTCGGCACGAAGTACATCCATCACCTGCTCGCGCACCGCGGCGATCGCCATTTCCTCACGCTCGGATCCGATCGCGGCGCGCAGGCGGGCGGGGAAGTCCGCGCCGAGGGCGACCGGGTCCCGAGCGGGCGTCGCGTCACCGGCGGCCGGCGGGAGTTCCGTCGTGTTGACCCGATCGGCGGCGGTGTCGTCCCCGTCACGTAGTGTCTGTTCATCGTCCGTCGGGGCGACGGGGATCTCCGCGGCCGCACCGATCTGGGCGGACGGCTCCGTCGTTCCCCGTTCGATTTCCTTTGTCGACGAGAATCCCTCGGCGGACGCCGCGGACGGTGGCGGAGCGACGCTCGTGGTGCCCAGCACGATGTGCTGTTTCAGCACCGCGGCCGCGCTCTCCTCGCCGGGCAGTGTCGTCACGGCGTCGAACCCGATCTCCACCAGCAGACGCCGCCAGACTTCCGCCGTGAGCAGAGGAGTCTCGGATCGAAGGTCATCGGTGAAATGCTGCCACCCCTCGATCAGGCCCGTCGAAATGTCGTGCCAGGCGTGGTGGCCGGTCGACTCGACGAGGATCACCAGGCCACCGGGGGCGAGCAGTGACCGGATCCGTCCCAGAGTCGCCTGAACGTCTCGGGTGGCGTGCACCACGTTCGCGCCTATGACCACGTCGAACGATCCCGGCATCACTCCCTGCGCGGCCGGATCGTCCTCGAGGTCGAAATGCGTCGTCGTCACGATCCCCGAGGTCGCGAACTTCTCACGGCCGAAATCGAGGAAGACTTCGGAGACGTCCGTGTAGAGATACGTGGATCGCTCGGGGGGAAGTACGTGGAGCAGCGCGGCCGTCGAGCCACCCGTCCCCGCGCCGACTTCGAGCACCCTGATCGGGCGGTCGGCCGGCAGCGATCGGACGAATGCGTCGAGCGCCGACGCGGCGATCCCGTTCACGTAGCGAAGGACGGCCGAGTTCTCGTACAGGTCGGCGGCGAGCGCGAAGGAGCCCTCGGGGAACAGCGTCTCCAGCGGCGACACGGTCCCACCGAGCACACCGGGGACGAGGGGCGCCGTGTGCTCGAGATAGCGCAGCAGCGGCTGGTCGAAGGCGAGCAGTTCGCGTGCGCGTCCCCACGCTTCGTCGACGTCGAGTCTCTCCAGGCGGGACGGCATGAAGCTACCGTTCTCGCGGACAACGAGAGAGCCGCGCCGGACCATCGCGTCCAGCCACCGCTTCACGATCGGCGTGTACAGGGTGGCGATCCCGGTGGCGGAGAGGACGTCGTCGATCGATTGCTCATCACGGCCGGCGAAGGCACCCAGCTCGATGAGGGCGTTCTGCCCGACCCGTTCCGTCAGCTCTTCGAGAGCGGTCCACACGGCGCCATAATGCGCGACCGGGGCATCGACCGGAGAGACCGCCGACCTGCTGGTTCCGGCGGCGACCACGGCGTCCCAGGGGCTGGTGAGTCCGGTGTCTTCGGCCGTCGGGTCGGACGAAGGGGTGGCCATGCCGGTCGCGGCGAGTTCCCCCGATACCGACCCGTCCACGTTCTTCTTCCGGAACCAGAATCGCCGGCGCTGGAAGGGATATGTCGGAAGGGTCACCCGGGGAGCTGGCCGTTCGGTCACCCAGCGCGGGATGCCGCCGCGAAGGTACCGCGTCGCCACGTCG
>CAZWJE010000016.1:38442-58324 GCA_964634395.1 uncultured Gemmatimonas sp.
ATCGGTTGTCGCGGCCAGGTATGCCGCCATCGTGGCGGCCAGCGCACGCAACCCCGACTCCCGCGGAGCGGAAAGAACAAGGACCCGCTCCCTCCCGGACCCGTCCGCGGCCGTCTGGTCGCGGTCCACCGTCGGTGGTGCCTCGACGATCACGTGCGCGTTCGTACCGCTGAACCCGAAGGAACTGACCCCGGCTCGCGCCGGGCGATCGGCCGGGAATCGCCGGTTCGTCGCCGCGACCGAGAGGGGAAGCTTCTCCCAGCCGATGAGCGGATTGGGGGTGGTGAAGTGCAGCTGAGCCGGGATCTCGCCCCGCCGTACGGATTCGACGGCCTTGATCAGTCCCGCGATCCCGGCCGCGGCCTCCATGTGTCCCAGGTTCGTCTTTACCGATCCGATCCAGAGCGGGTCGGACGCGTCGTGGCCCTCTCCGTACACGGCCCCCAGCGCCTGCACCTCGATCGGGTCACCCAGCGAGGTACCAGTCCCATGGGCTTCGACGTAATCGATATCCGGGGGCGTGAGGCCGGCCGCCTCGAGCGCGGAACGGATCACCATTTCCTGGGCCGGACCATTGGGCGCGGTGAGCCCACTGCTGCGACCGTCCTGGTTGACGGCGGATCCGCGCACGATGGCGAGGATCCTGTCGCCGTCACGTCGCGCGTCGGAGAGCCGTTTGAGGACGATTATCCCGCAGCCTTCGCTCCGGACGTACCCGTTCGCGGCGGCGTCGAACGTCGCGCAACGCCCGTCGGGCGAGAGCATCCCCGCCGCGCAGAAGTCGACGGTGGTTTCGGGCGCGAGCATGATGTTCACGCCGCCCGCCAACGCCAGGTCGGATTCGCCCGATCGGAGCGAGTGCGCCGCGAGGTGAACGGCGACGAGCGACGACGAACACGCGGTGTCGATCGAGAGGGCGGGACCGTTGAGTCCCAGGAGATAGGAGACGCGGCCGGCGGCGACGCTCCCGGCCGTGCCGGAGCTCGCGTATGCGTCGAGCCGTTCGCCCTCCGTCATGATCAACCGGTGGTAATCGGCGGTCGCGATTCCGAGGAACACACCGGTACGGCTCCCCACGAGGCCACCCGCCGGGATCCCGGCGTGCTCGAGCGCTTCCCACGCGATTTCGAGCACGAGTCGCTGCTGAGGGTCCATCATCTCGGCCTCGAGCGGCGAGATCCCGAAGAACTCGGGGTCGAAGCCGTCGACCTGCCGGAGGAACCCTCCATGCTCGACGTAATAGCTGTCGGGCCGTTCCCGGGTGGGGTCGAAGCGGGCGCCATGATCCCAGCGGTCGCCGGGGATCGGCCCGACCGCGTTCCGCCTTTCGCGCAGCAGCGTCCAGAACGACTCCGGGTCGTCGGCGCCGGGGAAGCGAAGCCCCACGCCCACGACCGCGATCGGCTCCGTGCGCGCGGCGCGCTCCCGGGCCAGCTCGTCCTTCAGCCGCCGAATCTCTACCAGTGCCTGCTTCACCGGTGACAGACTTCCCTGCTCAGCCGACATCGACCTCTCCGTGATCCAGCTCCGCGTGGATGATTGCGCTACGCCAGCCCCAGCTCCCGCATCAGGAGCCGCTCCGCCTCTTCCTCACTCAGAGTCTCGACCTCACGGCGGATCGCGTCCCGGTCATCGAACTCGACTGGAGACGCTGGTGATCCGCTCCCGGTCACTGTATCGAGCCCGAGCTCGTTGAGGAGATGGCTGGTGATCGCCGCGATCGTCGGCCGATCGAATGCCAGCGTCGCCGGGAGTGAAACCCCCGTCGCCACGGTCAACGCGTTGCGCAGCTCGATCGCGCTCAGTGAATCCAGCCCCGCGTCACGCAACGGGACATCAACCGAGGGCGGAGTGACTGACCCGAGCACGCCGGTCAGTATCTTCTGGATCCGCGCCGCCAGCAGCGTATCGCGAGACTCCGCCGGCGCGGCCTCGAGTTCGGTGCGCAGTCCGGCCCGGGACGTTGAACGAGTTCCCGGCGTGAGCGTCGTGGATCCGGCGATAACGGCTCGGCCATCCCCTTCACGCCGCGTGACGGGAGCGCGCAGCGCGAGCACGTTCGCGCGGGCGCCGCGGGCCATCGCCTCGAAGGCGGCGCCGGCCGTTTCCTCGTTCCACCATTCCAACCCTCGCCGCGTCCACCGCTCGCGCCACGAGTCGTCCAGCCGGGCGGCCATCCCGGTACCGCTCCATGGGCCCCACTGAACACTTACGGCGGGCAGCCCGAGCCGTCGGCGATATACCGCCAGTTCGTCCACTGTCGCGTTCGCGGCCGCGTAATTCGCCTGACCTTTCGCGTCGATCAGCGGGCCCGCCGCTGAATAGAGCGCGAAGAGTCCGATCGGGTCGGACAGCGTGGCGACATGCAGATGCCAGCCGCCGCCCAGCTTCGGGTCGAGGACCGCCGCCATGCGTGCGTCGTCCTGGTTCATCAGCGTGGCGTCGTCGATGACCGCCGCCGAATGCACGATCCCCGTGATCGGCGCTTCCGCCCGCAGCGCGGCCAGTGCGGCCTCGACCTCGGCCCGGTCGGTCACGTCCACCCGCATCGAACGAATCTCGACACCCCCGGCCTCCGGGAAGAGTTCGGCCATCGGCGAAACTCCATCTGATCGGTCTGATCCACCCCGCGGCGAGGCGGACGAGTTCGCGCCACGGCTCCACACCGCGATCCGCGTCGCGCCATGACTGGCGAGCCATCGTACCGTCGCCGCGCCGATCCCCCCGGTGCCACCAGTGACCACCACCCATCCGTCCAGCGCTCGATCCGGAAGTGGCGGAGGCACGAGGACGAGTTTCCCGACGTGTTCCGCCCGCGCCATCCGCCGGAACGCGGCGCCGGCGGCCTCCAGGGGGAAGGACACCGCCGGGAGCGCCGGGATCCGGCCATCATCCAGCAGGTTGTTGACTCGATTGAAGATGCGAGTCAGCAATGAACGATCGCGACGCCCCTCCAGACCCAGGTCGAAAGCGGTGTAACGAACGTCCTGACGATGAGCGGCGACATCCTCGAGAGTCAGGATCGCCCGCTTTCCGAGTTCGACGAAGAGTCCGCCCGGCCGCAGTACCCGAAGCCCGGCCGGGATCATCGGACCGATGAGTGAGTTCAACACCAGGTCGACGCCCTCACCGCCCGTCTCGGCCATGACCTCGTCCGCGAAATCGGCCGAGCGCGAGTCGAATGCGCCGGCGACTCCCATCCGACGCAGGAGCTCACGCTTCGCCGGGGACCCGGCGGTGGCCAGAACCCGCGCACCCACCGCCTGGGCGAGCCTGACCGCCGCGAGGCCCACACCGCCCGCCGCGGAGTGGATCAGGACGGTGCTTCGCCCGTCGACCGCCCCGAGCTCATGGAGCGCGTAATAGGCGGTTCCGTACGCGACGGGCACGCTCGCCACCGCCACCGGGTCGAGCCCGGCCGGGGCGGGGAAGACGAACGCTTCGGGAATCGCGGTGAAGTTCGCGAACGCGCCCGGGAAGAAGGTCATCACCCGATCACCCGGCACGAAACGAGTGACTCCCTGACCGATCGATTCGATGACACCGCAACACTCATGGCCCATCTCGTGACCGCCGGGATACCCGCCGAGCGCGGTGAGCACGTCCCGGAAATTCATTCCCGCCGCGAGCACGCGAACGACCACCTCCCCGGGACCCGCTTCAGGGATGGTTGTCGGCTGCAATACGAGGCCGTCGAGCGTTCCTGGCGCGCGATGAACCAATGACGCCGGCCCCACCGCGCCGGGCGGCAGGGGCTCAGCACCATCGAGCGCGTCACGGGCCACCAGGCGAACGCCGTCACGGATCGCGACCTCGACACCCTGTGCCTCCTCCAATCCGGTGAGCGCTTCCGCCACCACTGCCCCCGCGTCGGCGTGGACGTCGATCGTCGTCGGATCCACGGCGTCCAGATCGAGAGTGGTGACGGGCACGGCGGGGTTTTCGGCCCGTAGCGCCCGGGCGATTCCAATGGCCGCCGCTCCTCCCGGTTGCCCACCGCGCGGACGGGCGAACACGCGGGAGGCGATGACGGCGTTCACGGGCGTACCCGAGGGCGATTCCGACCCATCGGTTTCCACGGAAGGCACCGAGGTCGTCACCTCCCGCGCGCCACGCGTCACGACCACCAACCGGGGTGTCACACCCGGCGCGGCGGCGAGAGCCCGCGCGATGGGCAGCACTCGGTGGGTCGTCTCGGCCGCGAGCGCGGGAGCATCGTTCGTCGCGGTATCCTTCTTCGCCACTCCATGGACCGTACCGAAGTCACCCGGACGGTTGGGGGCGGACGTATCGGGATCGCTCGTCCCTGCCGTGGTTCCGACCAGGATCCCTTCGATCTCATCACCCGAAGTGATGGACGCCGCGATCTCGTCAATGGCGTTGGCGTCACGCGCCGAAAGGCTCACGATCTCCGCCTCCCGACCCGCGGATCGCAGTCGTTCGGCAACGGTGGCCTCCACGCCGCTCTCGAGCCCGAGCAGGAGCCAGCGCTTCCGCCCATCCGGCGGTTCGACCGCGGTGACGGTCGCGGGCCGGATCTCCCACGCGATCCCCCGAAGAACCTCCCCGCGCGGCCGCGCCCGGCGAAGCCGCCAGCCGATCAGCTCGGCGATCGTGCTTCCAGCCTCATCCAGGAGTTCGACGTCAAAGGTGGCGCCGTCGGCGGAGACCTCGCGCGCCAACGCCCGTCCCCGCCTCGGCCGTCCATTGCCGGAGACGCGGTAGAGGTCCACCGACCAGGGAAGGAAGGCATCCGCGGCGGACGCGAGGCCGCGAGCACGCAGATCAGCGACGCACAACTGCGCGGCGGCGTCGACATCCGCTGGGTCGATCATGCCGTCGGCGAGTACATCCCTGTCCGGATCGAACCCTTCCAGGCCCGTCGAGATCACGCCCCGCGTATCGTTGCTTGTGACAATAATATCGTTCAGCAGCCGGTATCGGCCACCGAAGTCACATCCCTGCTCGGCGAGCAGATCATAAAACTCCTCGCGTGGAACAGGTCCCTCGATCACCGGCGGCCTGATGGCGTCGACCAGCGGATCCGGTGGAACGTCGGGGGCCGCGGCCCGGGGCGAGCCCGTCGCGGCGGATACCGCCGCCCTGGCTTCCGCCGTCGCGACCAGCTCCCACTGATCGCCGAGGCCGAGGAAGATCTCGGCGCCCCAGCGGCCCCCGTCGCGGGGGGTCAACACGGTCTGTACTCGTCCGTCTCCGCCGAGCGTCAGCGGTCGTGGGATCATCAACCCGGCGACTTCGGCGGTCGCGAGCCCCGCTTCGATCGCGGCGAGCCGGACCAGCTCCAGCATCGCCGTGGCGGGTAGCCGGGGTTCGCCACCGATCCGGTGATCCGCGAACGCGGTGAACGCCCTGTCCGACAGATCCATTTCGAAGACCCACGCCGCGAGTGCGGGCGAGGAGATGCGCGTACCGGGGAACGCCCGCGTGGCGGAACGGCGCGTGACGGAATCCGGGCGGCTGAGGTCCGGCGCGTCGGGTAGCCAGTGGGGTACGTGACTCCATGGATAGGTGGGCAGGTCCGTCGCGGTCGGCGCGGGGCCGGGGAGTACCGCGTCCCAGCGGATTCGGGCACCGTGCTCGTACGCCTGGGCGACCAGGGTCCGGAGCGTCAGGCGATCATCGCGCTCGCGGTGCAGGCAGAACCCGACCCGAGCGGGGAGCGCTCGCGCCTCGGCCAGCTCGAGGATCCCGCGTCCGAGTGCCGGATGACTACCGATCTCGATGAAATGAGTGAAGCCGGCTTCGAGCGCCGCGTCGGCGGCCGAAGCGAATCGCACCGGCGACCGAACGTTGTCGGCGAGGTACGCCGCGTTCATCCGCTCGAGCCGAGCCCCGGTCACGGTGGAGAAGAAGGGGATGCGCGGCGGCGCGCCGCGCAGGCCCGCGAGCGCGTGTTCGAGCGCGGCCGCCGGTCCGGCCATCTCCCGGCCGTGGAACGGGAACCGGACCCGCAGGCGGGTACTCTCCATCCCTTCCGCCGCGAGCTCCTCGATCGCCCGTTCGACACCGTCGGTGTC
This sequence comes from uncultured Gemmatimonas sp., assembly GCA_964634395.1. Classification (GTDB taxonomy): domain Bacteria; phylum Gemmatimonadota; class Gemmatimonadetes; order Longimicrobiales; family Longimicrobiaceae; genus WHSP01. The sequence continues at coordinate 44,481 of CAZWJE010000016.1, forward strand.
TCCCGCGATCACCACCGCCGTCGGGCCGTTCACGGCCGCTACCGAGACGGGCAGGCCGAGGCGGGCGATCACGTCCGCGACCCGGCCCTCTTCCGCGCGTACCGAAGCCATCCGCCCGCGATCGAACGTTTCCTCCATCAACTGACCGCGCCGTACCACCGCCGAGGCGGCGGTCGACAGATCGAGCGCACCGGACGCGACCGCGGCGGCGAGTTCTCCGATCGAATGACCGATGACCGCGCCGGGCTGGATCCCCCACTCGTCGAGCAAGCGCGTGAGCGCGTACTGTGTCGCGAAGATCGCGGGCTGCGCGATGTCGGTGCGCTCCAGAAGGCTTTCCGCCGCCGGTCGTTCCGTCTCCACGATCACGTCGGGGCCGCCGGCGGCGATGATCGCGTCCCGGGCTTCGGCGAATGCGGCGGCGAAGATCGGTTCACGCGCCCGTGCGGGCGCCGCCATCCCCGGGTACTGGGAGCCCTGGCCAGTGTAGACGAAGCAGGCGTCAGCGACTCCGCTCGTCCTCATGCTCGCCCGCTCTCCAGCGGCGACCGCCTCGAGCTGGGTCGCCATATCCTCTCCGTCGGCCGCCACGACCGCCGCTCGCCACTCGTCGTGGTGCGTTCGGCGTCGGGCCGCCGCGACGCTCATCGGTCCGGGATCCGCGCCTCCCCGCACCCGCTCACCGTACGCCGCCGCCAGCGCGCGCAGGGATTCCTCGCTGCGTGCGCTCAGCGCCAGCAGGCAGGGCGCGTCCATCGACCCGCCCGCGGGTTTCAACCCCGCCGGCGGCTCCTCGATGAGCACGTGCGCGTTCGTTCCGCCCACCCCGAACGCGCTCACCCCCGCGATCCGCGGACCTTCCGGGCGCCAGGGGGTCGCTTCGGTGGCCACCCGAAAGATCCCGGCGAGGTCGATGTGCCGGCTCAACTCGCCGAACAGCGCGTGCGGCGGGATCGTCCGGTACCTCATGCAGAGCACGGTCTTGATCATGCCCGCGACCCCCGCCGCCGCCTCGAGATGTCCGAGGTTCGACTTGATCGACCCGAGCCATGCCGGGTCCACACTCGGATCCCTCCCCCGGAACGCCGAGGTCAATGCGTCGGTCTCGATCGGGTCGCCCAGCTCGGTACCCGTCCCATGCGCTTCGATCAGCGATACCTGCTCCGGCCGCAGACCGGCGTTTCGCATCGCGTCGCGGACGAGTTCCTCCTGCGCGATGCCGTTCGGGGCGGAGAGCGTCGTCGACTCGCCGTCCTGGTTCACGGCGGAACCTCGGATCACCCCGACGATCGGGTCACCCTCCGCGATCGCGTCGGAAAGTCGTTTCAGCACCACGACGCCGCACCCCTCCGCGCGCACGAACCCATCCGCGTCGGCGTCGAAGGTGTGGCACCTGCCGGTCGGCGACATGAAGCCGCCCTTCGCGAGCGCCACGGTCACGTGGGGGGTCGCCATCACGCTGACGCCGCCCGCGAGCGCCAGGTCGCAATCGCGGTTACGCAGGGCCTGGCATGCGAGATGGGTCGCCACCAGCGAGGATGAACACGCCGTGTCGATCGCCAGGCTGGGTCCGCGCAGCCCGAGGACGTAACTGATCCGGTTGGCGACGACGGCGTGCAGCGTCCCCGTCAACGTCCTTGCCGTGACGTTGTCGAGGTCGCTGTACTGCATCAGCGTGTAGTCATTGTGATAGCTCGCGAAGTACACCCCGACCGGCGCGCCGCGCAGGTGTTCGAAAGGAATCCCCGCGCGCTCGATCGCTTCGCAGGAGACCTCGAGGGCGAGGCGCTGCTGCGGGTCCATCCGTTCCGCTTCGCGGGGAGAGATATCGAAAAAGGCCGCGTCGAATCCCTTTACATCGTCGAGAAACCCACCCCAGCGGCTGTTCATCCGACCGGGTGTGGCGGGGTCCTCGTCGTACCAGGCGCGCGCGTCCCAACGGTCCGCGGGCACCTCGCTCACCGCGTCGCGTCCCTCGACGAGCAGGTTCCAGAGCCGTTCCGGTGTATTCGCGCCGCCTGGAAACCGGCACCCCATCCCGACGATCGCGATCGGTTCCGCGCGTCGCAGTTCGCCTTCCTGTGCCCAGAGTTTCCGCCCCAGCAGCGCCAGCTTCGTGGCGGATAACGATTCGATTCCGCTCATCAGAGCTCCGCTCTCAGCCGTTCGAGGATCTCTTCATCCGATAGTTCCGCGACCTCGGCCACGAGCTGGCGGGCGTCGATCTTCCCGCCGGGCGAGGACCGGTCCGGGTCGGGCGTTGGGGAGTGCGGGGCGCTCGGATCCGCGACCATTGCGTCCTCGGCTACGTGCCCCTTGTCGCCGAGACCATCGGGGTCGTGGTCCGCACTGGCGATCGACGTCGCGACCGGTTCGGACGCGGTGTCCGCCCCGACGAGGCTGGCCGCGGGCACGGCTTCCCTCTCCGCCGTTTCCACCGACTGAGCGGCCGATCCCGCGTCTGGTTCCGGCCCCAGCCGCGTCAGCAGGTGAGCCGTCAACCGCTCCAGGGTCGGATAATTCCAGGCGAGCGACGCGGGCAGGCGAAGTTCGAGTTCGCTCTCGAGGCGGTTGCGTAGCTCGAGCGCCATCAGGGAATCGAGACCCTGCCGACCGAGTGGGTGAACCGGGGACAGGCTCTCGGGGTCAGAGTCGAGGATCCGGGCGACCAGCGACCGGAGGTGGTCGAGCAGGAGCGGCGGCCGGGTGTCGGCGTCCGCGTCGGCCAGTTTCGCCCGAAAGGTTTCACCCGGGGTTGACCTGGACTCCGCCCCGAGGATCTCGCTGTAGAATCGCGCGCCCGGCCGGCCCTCGAGTCTCGATCGCGCGGCCGCCCAGTCGATTGGCGCGAGGACGAGGTGTGGTGCGGGAGAGGCGGCGGTCCAGCTGAAGAGCGCGCTCGCGACCTCCGGGTCGAGGCTGGCGAGACCCGCTGCCTCCATCGTCTCCACGTACCGGCTCACCCGGGCGTCGGCAACGAGTCCTTCACCCTTCCAGACACCCCACCCGAGGCTCACCGTCGGATGTCCCGCCGCGGTACGGGAGGCGGCGAGGGCGTCCAGCCCCGCGTTGGCGGCGGCGTAGTTGCCTTGTCCGGCCTGCGGAAGTACCGGCACGGTGGACGAGAAGTAGACGGTCCGTTCCGCCTCGGGGATCAGCCGGGAAAGGTTCATCGCCGCGACCAGCTTCCCCCGCAGGAGCGTGTTGAGCGATTCGGCCGTCATCTCGCGAAGCAGGCGATTGTCGAGCGCTCCCGCGCAGTGGACGATCCCCCGGATCGGCGGCCACCGTTCCGCGCGGTACTCGCTCAGCCAGCTCGTGAGGGCCCGGTCATCGCCCACGTCGACCGCCGCCAGATGCACCGCCACGCCGCGGGCCTCGAGTGCCAGGACGGCCTCGGTTCGAGCCGCGACGGGCCCCGGAGGAAGCGTACCCCATTCCCGGCGAGGCGGAAGCGGCGTACGCCCCATCAGGATCACACGCCGGACGCCCGCGCTCGCGAGCTGATCGGCGACCCGCAGGCCAAGGGCGCCCAGTCCGCCGGTGACGAGGTACGCGCCGTCGGATCGCCATTGCGCCACGGTCGCGGTCGCCTCTTCGGGGGCGGGCCGCAGCCGCGCGACGTACGGTATGCCTTCGGCGAACGCCAGCTGGGGTTCGTCACGATGCGTGATGATGGCGGCCAGAATCTCCGCGGCGGCGCGGCCGACGGGTGTGTTGCCGAGGCTCGCGGCCTCCGCTTGAAGGAGTGCGCCCTCCCCGTCCGTATCGTCCGTCGGTCCCGGGTCCGCATCCAGGTCCAGGTCCAGATCCACCAGATGGGCGTCGAGTTCCGGATGTTCTTCCCAGAGAGCCCGCGCGAGGCCCCAGACCGCGGCCTCCAGATGCGCTTCGGCCGAACCCGCCCGACCGGGGAGTGTCTGCGTCCCACGCGTCACCCACCACGTCGACGCGGTCACCTCGGCCGCGATCAACGCCTGGATCACGGAAAACGCGACGAGCGGAGCCGGCTGGCCGGGATTGGCGATGTCATCGCCCCGATTCGCCGCCGGCGCGCGGGTCCCGACCACCTGCCTCAATGCGTCGCGAATCGAATACGATCCGCTCACCGCCCCGCCGAGCGGGTCATCGCCGACGGATGACGTGCCACCGGTGGCTCCGGTGACTCCGGTGTCGCTGACCGCCGTGCCGCCCCCGGTGCTCCCGCCGAGATCAGCCGTGAGCACCACCACCCCGGTGACGCGACCGCCGCCGGCCCGGATCTCTCCGATCACGGAGGGCATCTCGTCGGGGCTCTCCACGGCCCGGGCCGCTCCGCCAGCCGAATGGATCATGGTCTTCAGGGCGCTGGCCAGGCCATCCGCGCCGGTACGGCCGCCAACGATGAGCCACTCGCCATCGGAAACGTTCAGCGAGCGAGAGGCCCCATCCGTAGCTCCGTCACCGGAGACGCCCTCCACGGCACGCCACTCGACCACGTACGCCAGCGACTCCGCCGCCTCGGGCTTCGCCACCGCCGGTATCGCCGACGATCCGCTTTCACCGGACCAGTCTTCCCAGCTTTCCAGCCAGTGACGCTCTCCCTGCCAGGGGTAGTGCGGTAGCGTCACCATCCTGGCGTCCGCCGCGACCACCCGACTCCAGCGCACTGGTGTTCCCGCCACGTGCAGGCGGGCCAGGAGGTGCAGCGCGTCCCGACGTTCCGATTCGTCGCGTCGCGGTCCCGCCAGGGTACGGATCGTCGCGCCGGCGTCGGCGGCGATATCCGCCAGCGAAGCCAGCAGGACGGGATGGGGCGCGATCTCCACGAAGGTGTCGATCCCCGATTCCACCATCGCCTGGACGGCGGCCGAGAGGCCGACCGGCCGGCGGAGGTTGTCCACCCAGTAGGCGGCGTCGAGGATCAGGTCCGTCGGCGCGCCCGGACGGGCGGTCGAGTGGAACGCCGCGACCGGCGCCATCGGCGTCAGGGATGACAGCTCCCGCCGAAGTGGCTCGAGGAGAGGATCCGTCTGGGGTGAATGAGACGCGACGTCGACCTTCACCCGACGACAGAACACACCGTCGTCGTCGAGCGCTTCGAGCAGGATGTGGATCTCGGCCGGATCTCCAGAGATCACGGTCGTACGCGGCCCGTTCAACGCCGCGATCGAGACGCGGTCTCGGCGGCCTTCGAGGAGGCGGTCGACCTCCGCCGCGCCGAGGTCCACCAGCGCCATCGCGCCCCGTCCGGCAATCGTCGCGAGGAGGCGGCTGCGCGCGACGATCACCCGCAGCACGTCCGGCAGGGTGAGCCCGCCCGCGCAGAACGCGGCGGCGACCTCTCCCATGCTGTGCCCGACCACGGCCTCGGGTACCACTCCCCAGGCCCGCAGCTGCTCGGCGAGGCCGATCTGGATGCACGTCAGAGTCGGCTGGATGACCTCGACGCGTTCCAGCCGCGCGGGGTCATCGTCGCGCAGGACCTCGAGCACCGACCAGCCCGCCTGTCGCCGCAGTTCCTCGTCGCAACGTCGCAGGGTCTCCGCGAAAACCGGCGCCGTCGCCAGCAGTTCACGGCCCATCCCCACCCACTGCGAGCCCTGACCGGAGAATACGAAGCCGATCCGCGGTTCAGTGACGCCCGCCGCGCCGGTGATCGCCCGCCCGTTCACGTTCGCGCCGAGGTGATCGTCGAGGGCGTCGAGGAGGTCATCCAGCGAAGACGCCACGAGCGCCGTCCGGTGCTCGTGATGCTCACGCCGGACAGTCGTGGTGTACGCGACGTCGCCGAGTCGCGCCGAGTCTCCTTCCGTGACCAGCCACTCGCGGAGGTCCTCCGTGGCGGCGCGGAGCGCTTTCTCCGTGCGGCCGGAGAGTGCGACGACTTCCGGTTGCGCGGCGATCTCGTGGACGGCGACACCGGGGTCGGATCCGGCGCGGTCGACTCCCGCCAACACGACGTGCGCGTTCGTGCCGGTGATCCCGAGCGAGTTCACCCCGGCCACCAGCGGCGCGCCATCGGGCCACTCGGTCGGCTCGACCGGAATCTCGATCGTCCAGCCATCCCAGTCGATCGCGTCGTTCGGGGTCCGCAGGTGCAGGTTCGCCGGGATCCGTCGGTGTTCGAGTACGGCGAGGGTCTTGATCAACCCGGCCATGCCCGCCGCGGCCTCGGTATGTCCAATCACCGATTTCACTGACCCCACCATGAGGGGTTGATCAGCCCGGCGACCGCGCCCGTGAATCCGGCCGAACGCTTCGAGTTCAACGGGATCGCCGGCCCGCGTGCCCGTTCCGTGGGCCTCCACGTAGGGAACCGTCGCGGGATCGACCCCGGCGCGTCCGTAGACATCGGCCAACAGTTCCGCCTGCACGACCGTGCTCGGGGTGCCGAGTTTGCCGCTCTCCCGCCCATCGGCGTTCGTTCCCGTCGCTAGGATCACCCCGCGTACGGGATCGCGATCCGCGAGCGCCGTCTCGAACGGCTTCAGCACCACCGCCGCGACACCTTCGCTCCGGACGTACCCCGCGGCGTCAGCGTCCCCGAACCGGCACCTCGCGCCCGCCGAGAGCATCCCCGAACGCGAGTATCCGATGTTCACGTGCGGCTGCAACACCAGGTTGGCGGCCCCGACGATCGCCAGCTCGCATTCGCCACCCTCGATCGCCCGCCGCGCCATGTGCAGCGCCACGAGCGACGAAGAACACGCGGTATCCAGCGTCACCGAAGGGCCGCGCAGGTCGAGCGCGAAGGAGATCCGTCCCGAGGCGGCGTACCTTCCCCCGCCCGTCAGGGCATGGAAATCCAGTTCTGTCGGGGTCCGGTACATCACGCTCTCGTACTCGCCGGACCAGACGCCGACGAACACGCCAACCCGCTTTCCAGCCAGTGATGAGGGGGGAATGCCCGCATCCTCGAGCGCCTCCCACGCGACCTCCAGAAGCAGCCGATGCTGCGGATCGATCTTCCGCGCCTCTCGCGGCGAGATCCCGAAGAACGCGGCGTCGAACCGGTCGATCGCTTCGAGGAAGCCGCCTTCCGCCGTAACCATCCTGCCCGGGGTGCCCGGGTGGGGGTCAACGAACCGATCGACGGAGAAACGTCCCTCCGGGAGCGGACCGATCGGGTCCTCGCCGGAATCGATCAGTCGCCAGAATGCGTCAGGATCGTTCGCGCCACCGGGGAACCGACATCCGATCCCGATGATCGCGGTCCGACCGGCCGCACGCGGGGATCTCCCCTCCTCGTGAGCCAGCGGCCCGTCTTCGCCGATCGTCCCGGAAACCTCTCCAGACATCATCCGATCCTCGTGGTCATCGTCCAGTCCGCACAATGATTCCGGCCCCTCGCCGCCTATCGTCCTCACCCGGTTCTCTTCACACGCCCTCGATGATCCCGGCCCCTCTCCAGAGCACTTCCTCCAGATCACGACGGAGGATGGAAAGAAGTGGCGCGGGATCCGGCTGGAAATAGAAGTGCCCGCCGGGGAGCGCCGTCACGCGAAAACCCCTCGCGGTTTCCTCGGCCCAGGGAGCCATCTCTTCCGGCGCGACCACCGTGTCCCGATCGCCGACGATCGCGTGGATCGGTATCGACACCGGTCGGCCGGGCACGTGCTCATGACGTTCCAGCAGCTCGATATCCGCTCGGACGGACGGGAGGAGGAGCTCGAGCAGTTCCCGCTCGGCCAGGATCTCCTCCGGGATCCCGCCATAGCGTTCGCCCATTTCCCTGATGAACTCGTCATCGCTGAGGTGCGCCATTCGCGGCTGCGTGCAACCCAGCGTCGGTGCCTGTCTGCCGCTGGCGAAGAAGCGAACCGGCGGTCGCCCCATCGCTTCCAGCCGGCGCACGACCTCCAGGCCGATCCACGAACCCATCGAATGGCCGAAGACGGCGACTGGGAGGTCACCGAGTTCGGCGATCGCGTCGGCCAGCTCGTCCGCCAGGGCGTGGAGGTTTCGCGAGGGAGCCTCTCGCAACCGCCATCCCCGCCCCGGCAGCTGCGCCGAAAGAACCTCGATGTCGGGCGCGAGGACGGCGGCCCAGGGCCGATAGACAGCGGCACTTCCGCCCGCATAGGGTAGGCACACGAGCCGCATCGCCGGGTCGGCGAGCCGCTCGGGGATCAGGAACCAGCGTGTCGACATCGGAATTCGAGAGAGTTCAGAAGACCATCGCCGCCCCGGACGCCTCCTCCCGACACGCTCCGGAGCCCAACGCGGAAGGTCCGTTCCATACATTATTTACGGCCCGACCGATCGGCATCTGTACCCCGCAAGGTTCGGTGGGTGCTTCACCGATCCGGCGTGCGCGAAGCGGATTCGCCCGGACTTCGCGGAGCGCGATGGCCGCGAGTGATCCCGCCGGAGGGGAGCCCAGGGCGGCAACGGGAGGATCCGGACGCCCGCCTGAAGATTCAGGGAGAAAAAGTTGGGAATTTCACGGCTCGATGCATAAAATGCCCTGAAGCGGCCTGTCCCACGCGATCGCGGCCTCGTGCGAAGCTGCCGCGCGCACGCTACGTACCGTCCAGGCCGGCCGCGTCTCGCCGACGACGTCGAGCCTCAACAACGCATTGCCGTCTCCCTCGGTGAGGGCGACGGAGATACGATCGAGGGAGCCGATCCCGTGCCCAAGCGCCTTGAGCATCGCCTCCTTGCGCGTCCATCCACGGAAGAACGCCAGCGTCCGCGTTTCTCCCGCCGGGAAACGGAAGAGCGCGTCGACCTCGTCGCGGGTGAAGCTCGTACGGGCGACACTTTCGAGGTCGGGTACGGGGCGAACCGCTTCGACGTCGACACCGATGCGCCCCTCCCGTCCGAGCGCCACGAGCACCAGATCCCCCGAATGCGATACGTTGAAGGCCGGCGCGCCGGTCACGTAGGGTTTCCCGGCGGCCGGCTCGATCTCGAAGACGATGTCCGACGCGGGCAGATCCATCAGACGCGAGAGCGCATGACGCAGGATTCCGCGGCCGAGGGTGTGTCGCAACGCGTCGACGGGACGAAAATACTTCGACGCGCGTTCCCGCTCGGCCGCCGAGAGCGCCGCGGTCAATTCCGCGATGAGTCTCGCCGGCGAGCCGATACTGGCCTTGATGAGGAGCAGCTCACCCGCGGAGAGTTCGGTGGGTAGAGAAAGCAGCGGCGTTGACGGGTTCAATCGTGTTTCGATAGTGTCTCGTAATGACTTTCGCGTCGTGATCGTGACCCGCGGTCTCCTGGGTGTCACGGCGGCCGCGGCGATCGCGCGATTACCTCACGTTCGGTCGGTGCTCGTGGTGCGCGCGGCGTGTGGCGCGCCGACCGTCGCGCGAGATGGACTTCCGGACCATGGGAACCGGGGTGGAATCGGTGCGGGCCCGGTGACTTCCGCGCTGCGACGCTTCTTCGCGCGATCCGTGACGGGCGACAAGTGTTCCGAAGTCATACCTCTCGACGATCGAGTCTCCCACCTCACGGTGGATGATTTTACCGCTCCCGCGACCCTCGAGGCCATACGCGCCTTTCAACCGACGCTCGGCGTCCTGGTCGGAACACCGGATCTGCCGCCCGAGGCCTTCTCCATCCCCGAGCTCGGAAGTATCAGCCTCCACGACGGCAAGACACCCGAATACCGCGGGGCGGGGACCGGCTTCTGGGAGATGTATAACGGCGATCCGCGCGTCGGCGTCACCGTCCATTGGGTCGAGGGCGGGATCGACGCGGGCGCCATCATCCGTCAGGAGAACCTTCCGTTCGACTCCGCCCCGCCCGGTGATCCGTTCGAGTATATCGACAGGTTCCGGTGCGACGTTCTCGAGCCGGCCGGTCTGCGCCTCCTCGTCGCCGCCGTCGAGGATATCGTCGCGGGGAAACGGACGGGCATACCGCAGGATGAGTCTGTGGCGGTCACCTGGGATCCGCCCACCTGGCGTCAGCGGCGGGAGTTGCGCCGCCGAGTCGCGAACCGGCGCAGCGGCTGGCGCCGCCAGGGTAAACGCGGGATCGGCTGGCTGTTCTTCCGGACCGGTCTCTACAAGCGCTTCACGAAGGGGAAGGCGTTCATCGTTCTTTTCCATCGCGTTGACGACCGGTACATCGGGAACCCGATCTCATGCGGCACGGGCGAGTTCGATCGCTACTGCGCGTTCTTCGCCCGGTATTTCGAGGTGATCAGCGCCACGGAACTCGCCGACGCCGTCGAACGCGGTGATGACCTCTCGGGCAAACTCGTCATCACCTTTGACGATGGATACGCCGACAACGTCGCCGCCGCCGAGACGATGCGTCGTCATGGTCTCACCGGCTGCTTCTTCGTCACCACGGACTTCATCGGTACCGACCGTGACGGTCCGTGGGACGTCGCCGAGGGCCGACGTTCCTGGTGGATGAACTGGGACGAAGTTCGCCGGCTCGTCGATCTCGGCTGCGAAGTGGGCTCCCACACCGCGACCCACGTCGATCTGGGGGTGATCGGAGGGGAGAAGGCCATCCGTGAGATTCACGACTCGAAAGCGACGCTCGAACTGGAACTCGGGCGGCCGGTGCCTCACTTCGGCTATCCCTATGGCGGCCGGGTCAACATGACGTCCGAGAACGTCGAGGCGGTCCGCGCGGCGGGATATCGCACCTGTATGTCCGCCTACGGCGGCGTCATTACGGCCGGGGCGAACCTCTATGACCTTCGGCGGTTTCCGGTCTCTCCCTGGCAACGATCTCCCTGGCAGCTGGGCCTGGAGATGCTGATGGAGGAGTGGAAGAGCGGGCCGGTGGGTCGGGTCGCGCGTCTGGCGCGCGGCCGGCGACCCGCGGATCGCGCGGAGGAGGTCGGGGCGATCTCCTGACCATGGGTCCGGGGCCCGCGTCGCGTCCAGTCGCTACGGCGTCGCGACGAGCGACGTGAACAGCTCGTCGACCACGAGCGGAAGGGATTCGCCGATCCCCTCATGCACGGGTGACGACTGCAGAAGGTCCGACCGGGGTGAGCTGAGCCAGTGGAATCGCTCAGGCCGCGAGAGCAACGCGATCTCCCCCGCGGCGGAATCCCCCTCACAGATCGCCTGATAACATTCCAGATACCGGGCCAGTGTCTCCGCGTCCGCGCGGGGCACGATCGAGCGAAGCGCTTCGGGTTCGGTGATCGCCCGCATCCCGAGAAACTCGTCGGTCCGGGAGTGCACGACCACACCCACGTTCACGAACTCTCCCCGATAGACGTGCGGGACCGCGCGGAGTACCGTGAAATGATACTCCACCCACTTCCGTCGGTCGGTCATCGCCGCACCTCGCGGGGGGACTTCGGCGGTGCGTTGATCGCCGCCTCACGGGCACGAATCGCTTCGGCGACGAAGGCCCGGGGTTCCTCCAGTCGCGCGGTCAGGTACTCGATGTAACGCGCGCGAGCCCCGTCAGGATCTCCCGTCGGAATCTCGCCCGATCGGTCGGGCGCTCCCGCCTCCACGAGCAACGCATCCGGGACCTGCCCGACGATCGACTCGATCACGTCGGGCGTGAGCAACGCCATCGACTCCGTGTCGGTCGATTCCAGATCCGTCGCGGCTTCGAGAAGCACGTGGTCGCGGATGAGCGGGAACGCCGCCCGCGTTCGCTCCCGGTCCACGCGTCGCCAGTCGTGATGGGCGTAGAGGGCCGCGCCGTGATCGATCAGCCACGGCCGCCGGTTCCAGACCATCAGGTTCGGATTACGCTGGGTGCGGTCCGGGTTGGTCACGAACGCGTCGAGCCACACGAGTCGGTTGGCGAACGTGGCATCGACGAGGGGTCCGCCGACCGGCAACGCGAAGTTGAACGCGCCGTCGAGGTAACGGAGGCCGACGTTCGTGCCATGGCTGGCGCGGAGCAGGTCCTGGATTTCGGGGTCCGCTTCGCTTCGCCCGAACCTCGGGTCGATCTCGATCAGCGCCAGCTCCGGGGTGGGCAGTCCGAGCCGCGTCGCGATCAGGCCGACGATGACTTCGGCCGCCAGCGCCTTCGGACCCTGTCCGGCGCCCCGGAATTTCACCACGTAGAGCCCGTCGTCGGTGTCCACGACGGCGGGCAACGAACCGCCTTCACGCAGCGGCTGCAGGTAACGGAGAGCGGTCACCCTCGGTATCGAGCGAATTTCGGTCATGGCATGAAGCTTAGCGGGGCCGATGACCTTCGATCAATCCGCCGGGGGTATTCCGCCGAAATCGACCGACCTACCAGGGCGAGGTGAACGGCACCGAGATCACGACCGAGACGGGTACCCGCCGGCCCGCGCTGCGCGCTGGAGTGAAGATGGCCACATCCGTGAAGACCGCGAGCGCGATCTCGTCGATCAGCTCCGAACCGCTCGACGCGGTGATCGCGGTCCATCCCACGTCACCGCGCTCGTCGATCGACATGGCGACGCTCACGTAGCCGTTGTGCGCCACGCTCGCGTGCATCGGGTTGTAGCGGCTGCGCAGGAAACGCTGCAGAACCGATGGGTTGCGAATGATCGGCAGCTGAATCTCGGGCCCGACCGTGGCCAGCATGGGGGTGAGGGCGATCACCTCGGTCAGGTCGAGCGGGGGAGCCGGTGGGGGCGATTCCCCGTATGCGGCCTTCGGGAGTACCGGGTTGAGGATCGACGCCGTCGGGTAGCCGAACAGTTCGATCAACGCCTGGATCTCGCCTTCGATGTCGCCGCCCATGCCGCCTTCACGGACTTCGACCTCGAGGTCGGTGATCGCGGGCCTCGCCCGCATCCCTTCGTCGCCGATGTCCAGGTCACCCCCGATATCCGCGGAGCGGGGATCGATCTGCACGAACTCGAGCGGGCTGGGCAGACGTATCGCGAAGATCGTCCAGCTCGGGATCACCACGAAAAGCAGGATGTGGATGATCGCTCCCACCACGGTCGATCGCGCGACGGAGGATCGATATCGGTCTTTCCACCGCTGGTTGGCGTTCCGCCGGTCGTTCGGAACGGTCGTCTCGGTATCCGGCTGATCGATGTGCATCACCGCCCCCCAACGCGAACGATTGAGGCGAGCGGCCAGTCCCCGGGATTGGGGCCCGACCGCGAAACCGCGAAGAGAAAACGCCGCGATGCCCTGTCGATGAAGGCTCCGCCCCGCGCTTCCGGTTGCCGTGAATACCGGTGGTCTCGCGGGTGAGCGGGATGACCGGATTCTGGTGCCGTCGATGCAACTGCGTTTCCGCGAACGAGTTGCCGGCAGACGCAGAGCGCAACTCGTGTTCCACGTGACGGTGGGAGCCGCGCGTGGACTCTTCAGGCCGAGGGCCGGCCGTGTTCAGTTCGTCGTTGGGGGGATCGGGCGGGGGAAGAATCGCTCGCGCCGCGCGACCTCACGGAGAGAGGTTGCGCTACGGCGCGAGCCGCGTCAAGAGCCGCATCCTTCGGAAGGGTCCTCGTGATGCGAAACGGCGATGAAATCCGCCTGATCGGTGATCGGGTCCGGAACGCTCAGGGAAGGCCGGTGCCGCCCAGGGTCACTCGGACGGCCGATCCCGCACGGCCGCGGTGAGGGATCGGAGCGTGGTCGCGAGGGTTCCCCGGAGGGTGCCGGAATGGAAGGGGTGCTGGAGAGCGATGAACCGCCGCCCACCGGGCGGCGGTTCATCGCTCTAGGCGGCTCGCTCGACGGATTCCGTGAGCCCCGATCCCCGCGCCAGCTCGGCGTCGAGTTCGTCCAGTAGCTTCGTCACGTCGAGCGGTGCGTTGTCCGAGAGGTGCCGGAGATATGCGTCGATCTCCGCGGAGCGCTCCGGCATCTCGTTCGCCGGCGTGATCCACAACCTCAAGAATCCCGCGTAGGCGTCAGGGCTCATCTTCGCGCGTTCCAGTTCGTTTCTCTTCATCTTCGGATTCCTCCCGTTGCCCGACC
>CAZWJE010000016.1:58424-63812 GCA_964634395.1 uncultured Gemmatimonas sp.
CCGGTCCAGACACGGGGGATGATTCGCGCGTTCGGGACGTCGATGGCCGCGGCGGCCAGGTAGCCCGGTGCGGGCTCGTCCGCCCAGACGGTCCAGTCGCGCGCGGCGTCTTCGGACCCATCGATCTCCAGGATCGCGGGGGGCTCATCCCCGCCGACGGCGACGGTGAAGGTGTGGAATCCGTGGCTGATTCCGCCGCCGATCGCCTTCACGTACGCTTCCTTTGCCGTCCAGCAGGAATAGAAGGCGCCGAGTCGGACGTCGTCGGGTGTCTCGCGGAGAGAAGCGATTTCGCGGGGCGCGAAGTACCGCTCGACGATCCGACCGAGGTTCCGGACAGGGCGGAGCCGCTCGATATCCACGCCCACACGGCCTCCGCCACCTACTCCGATCAGCACCCAGTCGCCGGAATGCGAGACACTGAAAGGGAGCGTCGCCTCATCCGGCAACACCAGTGATGGCTTGCGCTTCTTCGAATAGCGGAAGGCGAGCTTCGCGGGGTAGTGGCCCAGATGCGCGCCGAGTATCGTGCGCAGCGCGCCTCGCGCGATCACCGCCCGGGCGCGATCGAGCGGAAACCGCATACGGTCATAGCGCTCGACCTCGTCGGCCGAGAGCGTCGCGCGCAGTTCATCGACCGCGAGCGGCGGGTCGAGGACGGAGACCGCCCAGACGTGCAGTTCGTCCGCGGCGGGAGGTGCTTCGGGGAGTTTCAGGCCAGGTCAAGTCGGGGTTGAATGCGTGGGCGAACGCAACGAATATATCACCGCGGGATGTCATCGATATCACGGTGAGAGTTCGTTCAACCCCGGAGAGGCGCCCATGGAGCGAGTCGCGGACGATTTCGTCGAGTATCGTGGCTGTCGGATCCGCTATCGACTCGCCGGGCGAGGGGGACCGCCGATCCTGCTGATCCAGGGGGTCGGCGTGCACGGGGACGGATGGGATCCGCAGGTCATCGGACTTGCCGACCGCTTCCGCTGTCTTGCTTTCGACAACCGGGGGATGGGTCGCAGCCAGCCCGTGGGTGGCGAAGTTTCCGTTCCGTCGATGGCTGACGACGCTCGGGCACTGATGGACCGTGCCGGATGGGAAAGCGCCCATGTCGTAGGGCATTCGCTCGGCGGGGTGATCGCGCAGGAGCTCGCGCTCAGCACTCCCGGACGCGTCCGGAGCCTCTCACTCCTCTGCACCGTGGCCCGTGGCGCCGATACGATGCGACTCTCCGGTCCGGCGTTCTGGCTCGGGATCCGCGGTTCCATTGGCAGCCGGCGGATGCGCCGTCGCGCGTTCCTCCGCATCGTCATGCCGCCGTCCGTGCTCGCTACCGCCGACCACGAAAAGCTGGCCGCCGAACTCGCGCCCATCTTCGGCCACGACCTCGCCGAGCAGCCGCCCATCGCCATGAAGCAACTGGCGGCCCTGCGTGCCTGGGACGCACGAAACCGGCTGAACGAACTCGCCGCGATCCCCACCCTCGTGGTCAGCGCCGAGTATGACCCGATCGCTCCGCCGGTGTACGGGCGCGGTCTCGCCGCGGCGATCCCCGGCGCCAGGTACGTCGAATTCGCGGACGCCGCGCACGGGGTCACCATCCAGCGGGCGAACGAGGTCAATCGGCTGCTCGCGGAGCATATCCTGGCGGCGGAAGGGGACGCGGCCCGCGGGACGTGAACTACGATCCTCGGAAACATCACCGCCGGTCCATCCAGCTGAAGGGCTACGACTACACTCGGTCCGGGGCCTGTTTCGTGACGGTCGTGACCCACGGGAGGCAGCCGCTGTTTGGCGAAATCGTAGGCGGGATGATGCGGATGAACCGGGCCGGCCGGGTCGCTGAACGTCGGCTATCGCATCACCAGGTTTCGTCCCGCGTTCTTCGCCTCGTAGAGTTTCAGGTCCGCCGTATTGACGAGCGTCCGTCGTCCGAGCCCGGCGCGCATCTCGGCCACGCCGGCGCTCATCGAGACGGAGATCCCGTCGCCCAGATCGGACCAGTTCTCGCCGAGCACGGCGTGACGGAGCTGCTCACAGATGTCTGAAACAGTCACGCCGTCCGCCTCGGGGAAGCAGAGGAGGAACTCCTCGCCCCCGTAACGCGCGACCATGTCCGTCTGGCGGCAGCGGCTGGTAAGGATCTTCGCCACGCGTTTCAGCACCTCGTCTCCCACCTCGTGTGATTGGAAGTCGTTGATCTGTTTGAAGTGGTCCAGGTCGACGAGAGCGATCGCGAATTCGCGGCGGTAGCGGTGGAACTCCTCGATCCGGCCTTCGAGATAGCTTTCCGCGAAACGCCGGTTGTAGAGCCCCGTAAGCTGGTCGCGGGTGGCGAGCTTCTCCAGTTCGTCGGTCTTCCGCAGCAGGACCTTCGTTCGCTCCGCGACGATGGCCTCGAGGTCCATCCGCATGCGGGCGAATTGCCGGAGGAGGAGCATTCCGAGGCTCAGCACGGTGAGAAGCAGCGCGACGACCGCCGGTTCCATCCGGTTGAAGATGATCGCCACGAGCACGGCCACCAATCCCGCCCCCGACTCGAAGGTGAAAACGAACTGGTTCACCGGTTCGCCACCGCGACCGCGATCCCTGAACCAGCCATGCAGACGCATGCCGATCTCGTTCACGCCCTGCATGCTCAGGATGAGAAGTATGATGAGAAGGGCCGTCGGTACGTTGAGCCGTACGAGGGGTATGGCGCCGCCCAGATAGGTGTAGAGCCCGCCGCAGGAGAGCACCATCAGTGACATGAGTCCCGCGTTATGGAGCGACGCGATGACGACGGACCGCCAGTTGACTCCTCGACGCAACCGGCCGAGGGGGAAGACCAGGGAGGTGAGCCCCACGACCCACGCGGCATCGACCGGCCCCATCACCAGGATGCTCGCGAGCTGCGCCACCCGATCGAATGAGACGTATCCCACATGCGGATGATCGTAGCCCGCCTGGATGGTGAAGATCCCGTACACGAGGAAGAAGAGTGCGACCCCCGCCGACTGAATCTGCAGGGGCCCTCCCGCGCGTTGAACCGCGAAGGCCACCGCCGCCGCGGCGAACGCGAAAAGCGCCGCCGAATAGAGAAACTCGGGGCGGATCAGCGGCCTGGGTTCGTGGACCTGGGCGGGGTTCTTCAAGGCACTGTCGATCGCGTCACGTGTGCGTTTCCAAAATGGCGCGGCGCACGCCGGTTGCCGCAAGGCACCCGGCGCTGGATCGGTGTGTACCGACAACCTGCCGCCGCGCTCGGGTCGGGGGTGGTATCGCGGCGGTTCCAGCGCTACATCAGCGGTCCTTCCACGGTGACAGTATCGGCCAGGATCGCCGTTGATGCGAGAGGACCGCCGATTCCGGTTGCCCGTCGCCCCACCCGAACACATCTTTTCTGAAGATCGAGTCGAGCGGACCCTCCGCCGATCACGACACGAGGCGGGGGCGCCGGACCGGGCGCGAGGCCGCGGGGTTCGTGCTCGGACCGATTTCCGTCCTGGATTCAAGCCGACAACAACGCGGAGAGAGACCAGCCGTGAATCTGACGATCGAAGCCTTCGCCAATGGTGGGAGGATTCCGGACCGGTACGCCTTCGGCACGCCGGACCCTGAAACCCACGTGACGTTCAGCGAGAATCGGAACCCGGGTGTGCGCTGGTCGGATCCGCCGGAGGGCACGCGCTCATTCGCGCTCATCTGCCACGATCCGGACGCGCCCAGCGCGGCGGACGACGTGAACCAGGAGGGGCGCACGGTTCCGTACGACCTGCCGCGCGCGACGTTCTTCCACTGGGTGCTGGTCGATATCCCCGCCGGTGTCCGCGAGATCGCGGAGGCCGCGGACTCGGATCGAGTGACTCCCCGCGGGAAGGCGGCGGTGTCCGCGCCATACGGGCGGACGGGCCGCAACGACTACACCGGCTGGTTTACGGGCGATCCAGACCTCGAGGGGATCTATAACGGGTACGACGGGCCCGGGCCGCCCTGGAACGACGAACGAGTGCACAGTTACGTGTTCACTCTCTACGCGCTGGACACGGACCGGCTGGAACTCGGTGAGACGTTCGGTGGCGAGGACGCCCGGCACGCGCTCGCCACCCATGTCCTCGCCACCGCCGAGTGGTCGGGTACCTATACGCTGAACCCGGAGCTGCGCGACGGCTGACGGATCGACGCGACTCCCCGTCGAACCGCGATATCCTTTCCGGAAGGGGAACCCATGAACCGCCTGTTGATACTCAGCCTCGTGGCGCTTTACGGCTGTACGGGATCCGAAGCGAGCGAAATGACGCAGACACCCGGTGATCTCGCGAGACGGGTACTCTCCAGTACTCCCCTCATGGACGGTCACAACGATCTCGCGTGGGAGATCCGGAACTACGAGCCCGCACCGCACGATGTCGTGGCGTATGGCCTCGACGGGCGCACACAGGGACATACCGACATCCCCAGGCTTCGCGAGGGGATGGTGGGTGCGCAGTTCTGGTCCGTCTACGTCCCTTCCGACGCCGTCCGGACTGGCGCCGCCGCGATGCAGCGCGAGCAGATCGCGATCGCGAAGAAGATCTTCGAAACACACCCGGACGTCTTCCAGGAGACCCTCACCTCCGCGGAAGTGATGCCCGCCTTCCAGTCAGGGAAGATCGCGTCGGTGATAGGGATGGAGGGCGGGCACGTGATCGAGAACTCCCTCGACATTCTGCGCGAGTACTATGACCTGGGCGCTCGCTACCTGACGCTCACGCACTCGGCGAACACCGACTGGGCGGATGCCTCGTCGGCGCTCCCCGAGCACGACGGGCTGACCGAGTTCGGCCGCGAGGTGGTGCGGGAAATGAACCGGTTGGGGATGCTCGTCGATATCTCGCACGTGGCCACCGCGACGATGCACGACGTGCTCGACGTGAGCGAGGCGCCGGTGATCTTCTCGCACTCCTCGGCGCGGGCGGTCACCGATGTCCCGCGCAACGTGCCGGACGACGTGCTGGCGCGGATGTCCGGGAACGGCGGCGTGGTGATGGTCACCTTCGTGCCGCAGTTCATCAACGTCGAACTCGCGGAACTCTCGCGTGTCGCCGGCGACACGCCGACGGGGCCGAACCGACCGCGCGCGACGATGGAGGACGTGATCCGTCACATCGAGCACGTTCGCGACGTCGCCGGCATCGATCACGTCGGTCTCGGCGGTGACTTCGACGGCATCGACGACGTTCCTGTCGGTCTTGAAGACGTTTCGACCTATCCCGCGCTCTTCACGGTGCTCGCGGAGCGCGGCTGGGGCGAGTCGGACCTCCGCAAGCTCGCGGGGGAGAACATCCTGCGTGCCTGGGGCGAGGCCGAGACCGTCGCCGCGCGGCTACAGGGCGAGCGTGGTCCTTCGACCGCCACGATCGAGGAACTCGACGG
>CAZWJE010000017.1:0-17394 GCA_964634395.1 uncultured Gemmatimonas sp.
TCGACCGTTGCCACATCCTCATCCGACGAGCTCCAGACCACCTCCGCGTCGGGAATCTCTTCGCCCGCCGCGTCCAGTACCGTCGCGGTCAGGGTCGCCGTCTCCCCGACCTCCGCCAGCGTCACCTCCGCCGGATCCACCACGACCGCTGGTCCCGGCGCCGACTCCGTCTCGACCGTCACCACCGCTCCGCCCGATGCGTCGCCGCTCGTCGCGGTGATCGTGGCCGCTCCGTCACCGACAGCGGTCACCACGCCGTCCTCGTCGACCGTTGCCACGCCTTCGTCCGACGAACTCCAGGCAACCTCGGCCCCGGGGATCTCTCCGCCGTCCGCGTCCAGAACCGTCGCGGTCAGGCTGGCCGTTTCCCCGACCTCCGTGAGCGTCACTTCCTCGGGATCCACCACGACCTCCGCGGGAACCGGATCGGGCTCGATCACGACCGTCACCGTCGCGTCACCAGACGCGTCGCCGCTCGTCGCCGTGATCGTGGCTTCCCCCGGACCCGCGGCCGTGACGAGGCCGGCCGCGACTGTGGCGACCGATTCATCCGAAGAGCTCCAGGTCACCGTCGCACCCGGGATCTGGTCTCCATTCTCGGCACGTACCACGGCGGTGAATGTCTCCGTGTCACCTACGGCGGTGAGCGTGGCCGAAGCCGGACTGACCTCGACGGTCGTCGGCACCGGCGGCGGCACCAAAGGATCCTCATCGCACGCGGCGAAGAGAAAGACGCTTGCCAGCGCGATCGGGAACCACGGCCTCCGCTGTACGATCGTCATGTGCATCCCTCCATTTTGTACTCTCACGACGAAACAGTTCCGCCGGGGTTCCAATAGCCCCCCGGGGTCGAGTCGCGATGGCGGAACTCGCGGCCGGAGCTCTCCCGCGCGGTGCTCGACGGAGATGTCGGCAAGCGCGCGAATCCGGTCGCCGGTGCCACCTTCGCATCCTCCTAACGAATGAAGAGAAGAAGTCGTGACGGTGAGAATGGAGCGGAATCAGCGAGGGGTAGAAAGTTGTCCTTATTTATGCTATGTGCTTCTTCTCCTGGGTGCGTTGACACACCAGTACGTGGAGCACCACCGACAGCCGTTCTCCCCGGCGGGTGAGCCGATTGGTTAGCGCCTTCCTGGGAAGCGTTCGGAGATAGCCTCTCTCCGGTCCGCGAGACGATCGGCCCGGGACGAGGCTCACCGGGGGCAGATCGGACGCTCGATGACACGCCGCAACCGGGTGTTTCATGGAGGGAATCATGCTCTACGACGGTAGGGCGCGCGCTCCTCTTCGACGATCGTCCGGGCGCGGGCCCGTCGCGCGCTCAGCGGGGCGACACGGGTGTGCGGATCGCCGCTTCTTCCGTCGAGTCCCGCCGCCCGCGCCGATCGAACCGCCCAGCCGGGCCCGCCTGATCAGCGGACCCGGCCGACCCCCCTCTACGCCGCGTCCAGCGCCTGCGCGACGTCCGCCTTGATGTCCTCGATATGCTCGATCCCCACCGACATCCGGACCAGCTCCGGGATCACCCCCGCCGAGACCTGCTCCTCTTCCGACAGCTGCTGGTGCGTCGTGCTCGCCGGGTGGATGACCAGCGTCTTGACGTCGCCGACGTTGGCCACGTGGCTCGCCAGCACGGTCGCGTTGATGAACCGCTGCGCCGCCTCGAACCCGTCACGCAGCCCGAACGAGAGCATCCCGCCGAACCCGTTGCTCAGGTACTTCGCCGCCGCGTCGTGGTACGGATGCGACTCCAGCCCGGGGTAGCTGACCCATGCCACCTTCGGCTGCGCCTCGAGCCAGCGCGCCAGCTCGAGCGCGTTGTCGGCGTGCCGCTGCGCGCGGAGCGAGAGCGTCTCCAGCCCCTGCAGGAAGAGGAAGGAGTTGAACGGCGAAACCGCCGCCCCCAGGTCGCGCAGCCCCTCGACGCGCGCGCGGATCGCGAAGCCGATGTTGCCGAACGGCCCGTCCGGTTTGAAGACGTCGGTGAACACAAGACCATGGTATCCCGGGGCCGGGCTGGTGAAGACGGGGAACTTCCCGCTCCGCCAGTCGAAGTTCCCGGAGTCGATGATCACGCCGCCGATCGAGTTGCCGTGGCCGCCGATCCACTTGGTCGCCGAATGGACGACGATGTCGGCGCCGAAATCGATCGGTCGGCAGAAGTAGCCGCCCGCGCCGAAGGTGTTGTCCACCACCAGGGGGATCCCATGACGGTGCGCGACCTCCGCGAGCCCCTCGAAATCGGGGATGTTGTACTTCGGGTTGCCGATCGTCTCGACGTAGATCGCCCGGGTCTTGTCGTCGATCTTCGCCTCGAAGTCGGCCGGATCGTCGCCGTCGACGAGGGAGACGTTCAGGCCGAGCCGCGGGAACGCGACCTTGAACTGGTTGAACGTGCCGCCGTAAAGGGCCGAAGTGGAGACGAAGTTCTCACCGGCCGACATCAACGTCGCGAACGTCAGCAGCTGCGCGGACTGGCCCGACGCGGTGGCGACGGCGGCCGCGCCGCCCTCGAGCGCGGCGATGCGCTTCTCGAAGACATCGGTCGTCGGGTTCATGATCCGGGTATAGATGTTCCCGAACTCCTGGAGCCCGAAGAGCCGCGCCGCGTGGCCGGTATCGTCGAAGGTGAAGCTGGTCGTCTGGTAGATCGGAACGGCGCGCGCGTTGGTGCCGGGCGCCGGCTCCTGCCCGGCGTGCACCTGCAGCGTCTCGAAACGGTGTTCGCTCACGGGAATCGCTCTCCTCTTTGTATGCCGGGTGGGATGTATCGGCGGCTCGCGGCGACGGGGTCATCACCAGGCCCGATCCGATCACGCGGTCGCTCGGCACGTGACGCGAAGCCGCGAGGTCGGCAAGGTACGGAGCGCCGGGCGGGATAACAACGGGCGGGGCCGGCGCGATTACGCCACGGCTCCGGTGGGAAAACCTCGCGGACCCGCGGGATGGCGCGGGGTGGACCGCGCCGCCCGCGGAGGGCGGGGTGGCCGGTGCGCGGCCGGGCTCAACTCGCCGGAGTCACCGTCTGACCCCGGCGCGGTTCACCGCGCGTCATCATCCAGCTGTCCGCCACGTAGTTCTCGAACTGCGCGGGCAGCCCGGCGCCCTCGCCGAATATCGGCGTGTTCTGCAGGTGGAAGTGCACGAGCGGTTCGCTCGATGTCCCGCTGTTGCCGCAGCTTCCGATCTGTTCGCCGCGCTCGACCCGGTCGCCCGGGCGCGCCCGCACGCTTCCCTGCTGGAGATGCGCGAGGAACGCGTATTCGTTGTCGCCCAGGTCGAGGATCACGTGGTTCCCGAGGGCCGACGAGTCATTGGTCTCACCGGGGATGTTGTCGGGGATCCCGTCGACCGCCGTCACCACCGTTCCCGGCGCGGGAGCGAGGACCGGTTCGCCCCAGCAGTAAAACTTCGCGTTGGCGGTGCGGTCACCGGTGTAGCTCCGACCGCCGCGCGCGATCACGAAGTCCGTGGCGAAACGTTGGTCCGGGTACGCGGCGTGGAAGTTCAGCGGCACGCTCTCGCCGCCCCAGAAGACAAACCACTCACCGTTGAACGGAAGCCTGAGCCGGGCCCGGGTCTCGTAGGCGAGGAACGATGTCGGGGCGGGTGTCACCTCCTCCTGGACGAGGAATCCGTCCGCTCGCCCGTCCGGGCGGATCGCCCACTGGATCCAGACGGTGCTGTCGGCGAGGGTGTGACGGGCGGAGCGGTGATAGATCGTCGAGCCGAGCCAGGGGATGAGGAACTCGTCGATGACCGTCAGCTCCTGTCCTTCTTCGAGCAGGAACTCGGCGCGGGCGAGGTTGAGATGGTCACGGTCGCCGAAAACGGACTGGAGCGAGCGGGTCATGCGGTCCCAGAGGAAGTCAGTCTCGCCTTCGAGGAACCAGCGGGTATAGAGGCGTCCGAGTTCCATCGGTTCGGTGGGGATCGGTTCCGTCGGGACCCGCGGTTCGGCGTAAACCGCCCCGAACGAACACGAAGCGAGGAGCGGGAAGATCAGGAAGGGGGCGAGATCGCGCGGTTTCATGGTGTTTCCTTCGTCCTGCGTGCCGAAGCGCCGGCGCGCGGGCCGGCCGACCTCGACTGGCTGGCGTCGCAAGGCGGGTGCCCGGGGCGGAGCCCGGTTTGACAGACCCCGTCGGTCGGTACACATTCCGAATGTCCTCCGCCTTCCCGGTGGAGCACCTCTGGACCGAACACCGAGTGCGCGATGTCGGAACTTCGGGCGAAACTCAACAACATCCGGGCGCTCGTCCACGAGTTCAACGTGGGCCCGCACCGGCGCGCGATCGCCCGCGCCAAGCGCGAGGAAGACGATCTCTTCATGCTCCTCGTCTTCTCCGAGATGATGGGCATCCCCAACCCCGCGAGCTACTACATGCTGGAACTTCAGCCGGTGGTGCTCGAACGATTCCACGATTGGCACACCCACATGGGGATGAAGAAGTCCCCGCTCGATGGCATCCCCTGCTGCTGACGCCGGGCTGAAGCTCGGGCACCAACGGGTTCTGTTCGTTGGTGGGAAGGGTGGGGTGGGGAAGACCACGACCTCATCGGCGCTCGGGCTGCGGCTCGCGGAGGGCGGCGAGCGGGTGCTCGTCGTCTCGACCGACCCCGCGCATTCCCTCGGCGACCTCTGGGCGCGTCCGATCGGGGATCGCGAGGTACGGCTCGCGCCGAACCTGACCGGGATCGAGATCGATCCTGACGCCGAGGTCCGCGCCTATCTCGAGACGGTCGGCGCCACGATGCGCGAGCTCGTCGGCGAGAAGATGCACCCGCAGATCGAGCGGCAACTGGAGCTGGCGCGGCTTTCGCCCGGCGCGGTCGAGGCGGCGATGCTCGAGCGGATGAGCGAGATCATCCTCGATCGAGACAAACGGTTCGACCGGATCATCTTCGACACCGCGCCGACGGGCCATACCCTTCGGCTGCTCTCCCTTCCCGAGGTGATGGCCGCGTGGACCGACGGGCTGCTCGGTCACCGGGACCGGTCGGAATCCTACGATGAGACGCTGAAGAAGCTGCGCCCGATAACGGGCGCCAACGTCGAACTCGACAAGGCCGTCGCCACGGCGGAGCGCGAGGACGAGCGATCGACCCTCATCCGCTCGGTCCTCGTCGAACGCCGTGAGCGGTTTCGGCAGGTCCGCCATATTCTGCTCGAACACGAGCACAGCGGGTTCATCCTGGTGCTCATCCCCGAACGCCTCCCGATCCTCGAGAGCCTGAAGGCCGTCGAGACGCTGCACGAGTACCGGGTGCCCGTTCTCGGGCTCGTCGTCAACCGGGTCCTCCCCGAGGAGCCGCTCGGCGAGTTCCTCGAACTCCGCCGCGACCAGGAGGCCGCCTACCTCCGCCAGATCGACGAAGGCTTCAGGGACCTCCCCCGGATCCGTATACCCCTGCTGGAACACGATATCGAAGGGATCGAGAGCTTGCGGCGGATCGGCGCCGCGCTGCTCCCCGACGGCTGAGCGAATCCGGGCGGAGGCTGAGGAATGTAGCCGGAACCCGCCTGACGCTCCGTATTCATCGATGGGGGAATCCACCCGGGCCCGAAGCTTGCGCCCCGCGGGCTCCCATGGTCGATCAGGATTCTCCACGCCCACCGGGGCCACCGCGGCTGAAGCGGGCGTTCCGACTCTACCCGTGGCAGTGGGTCGGCCTCCCCTTTCTCCTCCTCCTTCCCGTGACGGCCCTCTTCGGGCTGCTCGGCGAGACGTCCCGAACGACGTTCGCCGAAGCGCCGGGGCTGACGGCACGGCTCCAGTATCCGTCTCGCCACCGTTATCGTGCCGTCCAGTCGTTCGATCTCGAGGTCCGGAATACGTCGCCCGACCCGATCGCCACGCTGACCATCTCGCTCGATCCGGGCTACGCCTCCCGGTTCCTCGTCTCCATGGCGTTCCCCGCGTTCGACGACGCCTACACCATCCGCCTCCACGACCTGCCGGCCGGGGCGGCCCGCCATGTTCGGGTCGACCTCGAGGGCCGGAGCTACGGTGAGCATCGGGGGGAGCTGGTCGTGACGCCGAACGGTCAGAGTCCGCTGGTCATCCCTCTGCGGACGTTCGTCTTTCCGTAACGTCCGCAACCGCCTGGAACCGGTCGGGATCGTTCCGCGGATTCGCGCGGACCGCCGGCGTGACGGCGTTGCATCGTCGTGTTGGGATTCGCGCGGACCGCCGGCGTGACGGGGATGCGTCGTCGTGTTCGAGGGTGGGTGCGGTTCGCGTCGGCGGAACGTGGTCGTAACCCGGATGGCCTGGCTTTCGCCACGTGGGGATCGACGTTCGCCGCCCATCGCGCGCACCGCGTTCGCCGTCCGGATCATGGAGACCGTCTGGCGCGTCACGTTCGTCTACCTGTTCCTGATGTTCGCCTTCCGGACGCTCGGGAAGCGCGACATCGGCCAGCTGGCGCCGTTCGACCTGGTGATTCTGTTGATGATCCCCGAGCTCGTCGCGCAGGCGCTGGTGGGTGAGGATTATTCGCTCATCAACGCCCTGGTCGGCGTGGCGACGTTACTCGTCCTCGTTTTCCTCACCTCGACGATCGCCTACCTGCGGCCCGGGTTCGACGACCTCGTCGAGGGGCGGCCCACCGTCCTCGTCCACAATGGATCGCTCATCCCCGAGGCGATGCACCGGGAGCGGGTGAGCCCGGAGCAGATCCTCACCCAGATGCGGGACGCGGGGCTCGAACACCTCGCGGGGGTGAAGTGGGCGATCCTGGAGACCGACGGGAAGATCTCGTTCGTGCCGGACGACGGGGAAGACGCGAGGCTTCCGCTGGATGCAGGCCGGCGAGAATTGTTGTAAGCGGGGGAGGAGCGACACCCCCCCCTCCCCGTTCGGCCCCTCTGTGTGGCATCCCTCCCCGAATCGCGAAAGAGATGCTATCCCTCCCGGAGGCGCGGAAGGGATGTGGTACCGTCTACCGGATCTGTCCCTTCAGCGGGTAGCCCTCCGACCGCGCGATGAAGGTGGCCGCGGTGATGTCGCCGATGACGTTCAGGGTGGTCCGGCACATGTCGAGGATGCGGTCGATCCCGAGGATGATCGCGATCAGCGACGGGTCGAGGCCCATCGAGGCGAGGACCATGACGACGAACGGGATCGAGCCGCCGGGAACGCCCGCCGTACCGATGCCGCCCAGGATCGCGAGATACGCGACGGTGAGCTGCTGACCGAGGGTGAAGTCCACGCCCGCGAGCTGGGCGAGGAAGATGATGGTGATCCCTTCGTAGAGCGCCGTGCCGTTCTGGTTGGCGGTGGCGCCGACGGTCAGGACGAAGGAGTTGACTTCCTTGGGGACCCCGAGGTTCTCTTCGGAGACGCGTAGCGCCGTCGGGAGCGTCGCGTTCGACGAGGAGGTCGAGAACGCGGTGAGCGCCGCCGTCTTGGTCGCGTCGAAGAACTTCAGCGGGTGTAATCCGGAGAGGAAATAGACGGAGCCGGAGTAGACGAGGATGCCGTGGATCGCCAGACCACCGAGGACGGTGGCCATGTACCAGCCGAGCGCGCCGAGCAGGTCGAGCCCGAAACTGGCCGTCGCGCTGAATACGAGCGCGGCGACCGCATAGGGCGCGATCTTCATGATCCCGTCGATGATCTTGACGGAGATTTCGAAGAGCGCTTCCATGAATTTGACGAATGGCGCGACGATCGCCGGGGCCACGAGTGTCGACGCGATGCCGATGGCGAGCGCGAAGAACATCAGGTGGAGGAGGTTCGGTGTCGCTCCAGCCGCGGCCGCGAACGGGTTGGTCGGGATCAGCATCTCGACGACCTGCTGGAGTACCGGCGCGTCGCTCATCGCCGTCTGCGCCGCCACCCGGGCTTCCGCGTCACCGCCATACTCCGCCGCGAGCGCCGCCGACGTCGCCGGATCCAGCCGGTCTCCCGGGCGGATCGTGTTCACCAGCGTCAGACCGACCACCACCGAGATCGCCGAGAGCACCAGCGTGTAACCCAGCGTCTTCAGACCCATCCGCCCGAGTTCGCGGATGTTCCCCACACCCGCCACGCCCACCACCAGCGCCGAGAACACCATCGGGATCACCACCATCAGCAGCAGCCGAAGGAAGAGCTGCCCGATCGGGTTGGCGATGTTGCCGATGAACCACTGCAGCTGGGGAGAGTCCGCGCCCAGGACCAGACTCGAAGTGATCCCCGCCACCGCGCCGAAGCCGAGACCGATGAGGATCCGCGTGTGAAGCGGTCGCCCCTTCGGCGGGTCGGGGGTCAGGTCATCGAGATCCGTGGTGACTTCGCGCTCGAAGTTGTCCGTATCGTCCTTGTCTCGCGGGTCGATGGGCGTGCTCGTTCCGGATTCGTTAGACATGCGGGTCCGAGGTGGTGCGTACGGGGAGATCCAACGGGATCGGATGTGTCGAGGGGCCGGAAGTTACGACATCCGTCCTCGTCATGCCACCTTCTTCCGCGCGGAAAGGTTGAAGGGGTCTGGCTTTCCGGTGCCCGAGCCAGCGATGAACGCGGGGGCCGACCCGGACGTTGACCGGGTGAACCGCCCCTCCCGACTAGAAGAAGACGGTGGCGAAGACGACGCCCAGAATCCCCAGCATCCAGCCGGCGATCACGTCGCCCGGATAATGGACGCCGAGGTAGCAGCGGGAGAGTCCGACGAGGGTGGCGAGCCCGACGACCAGGAAACCGGCGATCGGGGGAAGGTGGAGCGCGAGAGGAATCGCGACCGAGGCGGCCGCCGCCGAGTGGCCGGACGGGAAGCTGAACCGGTCCGGCGCACGGATGAGCGACTCCCGGCCAACCGGTAGCGTCGGCCGCTCCCGCGCCATCGTTCGTTTGAGCAGCTGGACGGCGAGATGGGAAACGGCGAGCGCGACCGCCGCCCGCCCACCCACCGGGACGAGCGTCTCGACCACGCCGGAGAGGAGCAGGATCGTGATCCCCACCGTCGTGACCGCGTCGCCGAGGTGAGTCGCGGTCCGCATGAACATGTCGCCGGCCCGCCACCGCCGCGTCACCAGCGAGTGAAGGATCCGTTCGTCGTATTCTCGCAGAAGGCCCAGCCAGGCGTTCATCCGGTTTCCTCGGTAAAGAACTCGGTTCCCTTCAGAAGTTCGCTCGGAATGGTGAAGAAGGATGCGGTTTTCTGTAACGAACATGGAAAGAAGAACCGAGTGAATCCGAAACGCGTGTTCCTCGATCGTTGCCCGGGACGTGTCTTCCCCCGTCGTCAGTCCTTCGGCCACCCCAGCTCAGCAGGTAGAGCGTGATCCCCAGAGGTCCGAAGATCCAGTACTCCCTGGGCATGATCCACCACCATGACGGCGCGTGCCACCAGGCGTGTTCCGGCCGGAATCCGGCGACCCCGAACTCCGGATTGAACACGAACCAGAGGAAGTCCTCGATGATCCAGAAGAGCATGAGGAAGGCGACGATGCGCATCTCCGCGTTAAGTGTCGGCGCGACGAAGCCGAGGGCGTAGGGAAGGTGGACGATGAGGATCACGAACACGTGGACCCAGAGGTGATACCCCGTGAGCGGTCGGGATCCCAGGAGCCGCCGTGTCCAGCGGTTCTCGATCTTCCAGGTGGGCAGGGAGGTCGCCCATCCGGCCCCGCCCTCGATCTGGATCTCGAGCCTGGCGAAGGCGGCGGCGGAGGCCAGTAGCACGACGACGAAGGCAACGTGTATCAACGATTTACGGGGTTTCCACGGGGTGGCGGAAATCTTTACCGACAGTTGACGAAATCGTCATGAACCGTCGATAGCGTAGAAACGGGGTCGGACTTCGAACATGCCCGCGAACCAGGGAGATTCCAGATGGCGGGGAATGGCGTACTGATCGTTTCGGCGTCGACGGGAACGGGTCACATCCGGGCCGGTGAGGCCCTTCGCGAGGCGCTCGTCACTCGCGATACGGAGCTCCCGGTACGGCACATCGACCTGTTGAGCCTGGCGCCGCGCTGGGTCCGGGGCACCTACGGCGGCGGCTACGAGCTGATGGCGTCGCGCGCGCCCTGGGCCTGGGAACAGGTCTATCGTCATACCGATGGCGGGGGGCAGGATCGGGCCAGGTGGAGCGGCTTCGCGGAGCGGCTCCTTTTCCGGGAATTTCGGCGCCTTCTGCTCTCGGAGCCCTGGGACGTCGTTGTCTGCACGCATTTCCTTCCCTGCCAGCTGGCGGCGGGAAGGTCGGGGGTTCCTCCCTTCGCGCTGGCGATCACGGACTTCACCGTCCACCGATACTGGGTGCAGCCGCGAGTACATCGGTACTTCGTGGCGACCGACGCGGTGGCGAGCGACCTGGGCCGACGTGTTCCGGCGGCGCGTATCGACGTGACGGGAATCCCCGTCGCGCCGAGCTTCGCCGATTCCCACTCCCGCCGCGAGGCACGGACTCGACTGGACTTCGACCCCGAGCGGCGGATCGCGGTCGTGGCGGGCGGCGGGCTCGGCCTGGGGATCCTGGGGATGGCGCGATCCACCCTGGCCGGCGCGCCGGCGGACGTCCAGGTCGTGGTCATCTGCGGCCGCAACGAAGTTGCTCGCGAGCGGCTTTCCTCGATGGGTCTCCCGTCGGAGCGGCTCCGGGTGACCGGCTACATCAGCGGGATCGAACGATACTTCGCCGCCTCGGACGTGGTGATCACCAAGCCCGGTGGACTCACGACCAGCGAGGCGCTGGCGATGGGTCGGCCGCTCGTGCTGACGCAGCCGATCCCCGGCCAGGAGACCGGCAACACGCGCGCGCTCGAGCGCGCGGGCGCGGCGCTCGCCGCGCTCACCGGCCGGGAGTTGCGCGAAGGCGTCGAACGGGTCTTCACCGATGAGGGCCTGCGAGCGCGACTCCAGGCCGCGGCCGTCCGGATCGGGCGACCGCGCTCGGCGCACGACGTCGCCGGGATGATCTCCCGGGACTATTTGACGGGATCCATTCGCCGTCACGCCGGAATACGAGCCGCGCACGACGAGCGGATGGCCAGGGCCTCGTAGCGCGCGTCCGCCATTCGGGCCCGGTCGTCATCCCGGGGATGACGACGCGAGGAGTCGACTCCGACCGATCCGCGACCCGCGTCCCTCACGCCGCCGCCGCTTCCCGCCCGAAGGCTTCGCGCAGGGGGCGCCCGCTGTATGCCCGAGGGATCTCGACGCCGAGCGTCCAGAGGATCGTTGGCGGTACGTCGAGCAGGGTCGCGCCCGCCGCGAGGTCGCAGGCGGCGACGCCCGCGCCGGCGAGGACGATCGGGATCGTCGTGTCGAGAGGATGCGCGCTGTCGTGGTCAGTCGTTCGCGCTCCGCCCCCGCCATGGTCGGCGCACACGACCAGGAGGGTGGAAGGGTCCCCCATCGTCCATCCGGCGAGGCGTCCGAGCTGCTCGTCCATCGCGCGAGCCGAATCGGCGTAGGCGTCCGACATCCAGCCATGGGCATGGCCGGCGCGGTCACCATCCGGCCAGTGCATGAAGATCAGCCCGTCTCTCTGTTCGCGTACGTTTCGCTCCGCCCCATCGAGGATCAGCCGGGCCGACTCGGCGCCGAAACGCGCGTCATGGACGCCCGCGATCCTGCCGAGAGCGGGGACGAGCCAGTGATAACGGCGGGGGATCGAGCCGAAATGGACGGAGGTGGTCAGGCCGGCGCGGGCGAGAAGCCGGGGGATCGGTTGCGGCACACCCGCCGACCGCGGGACGGCGAAGCGATCGCACGCGATCCCATGCACGCGCGGGGCGACTCCGGTGAAGAGAGAAGTCATCGCGGCGGCGGTGACGCTGGGAGCCACCGTCTGGCCGGAAAACGTCGACGCTCCGCTGGCGGCGAGGCGTCTCACGTGGGAAAGGTCGAAGGTTTCGACGGCGTCCGCCCGCAGACCGTCGATCACCAGCAGCACCACACGTCGTACTTCGGGGGTGAAGCCCATCGCGGTATCCTCCAGAGCGCGAGAAAGTTGCACCATTCAGCCGCCCGACGACTCGAAGCTGCCGACCCTTTGTCGCGTCGGGGTCGGCGGTGAGTCGCGCGTCTGTAACGGGAATGCAGCGGTCGGGCCGCGGGGATTCATTCGTGCCGAACCCACGGTAGTGGCGCATGACCGGGCGGCGACCCGGGCCATGCCCACGCGGTACGCCTCGGCGATCAGTCGGGCGTGATCGTCATGACCGCCACGTAATCGGCGGGATCGAGCGGACGGGCAACCTGGTTGGCGGGCTCCAGATACAGGAGTGTCACCGTGTGACTGAAGGCGACGATCGACTGTGGCTCGAGGTCGGTATGCAGCACCGACCAGCTCCAGCGACCGCCGACGGGAGCGGTGCCGATCACGGCTTCGGCGTCGCCGGACCAGACGCAGACGACGTCGATCGGGCAACGGCTGTCCGCGTTGACCCGGCCGAAGGCGACGAGCAGCGTGCCATCCGTGGATGCGGCGGTCTCGCCGATGGGGATGCGGACGGTGTCACCGAGTGCGGGCCGATGCCGGGCATCCTCCAGCGAGGTCGAGGGCCGGTCGATCATCGCGCCGGGATCGATCGGTTCGCTGGCGCAGCTGGAGAATGTCACGCCGGTGGCGAGGATGAGCGCGAGCGGAACGGATGGATTCATGGGCTCGGGCGGTGACGCGGTCGAAGCACGATGTGACGTATCCGTATGACGCGAGAACCTCGGGGCTCCC
Organism: uncultured Gemmatimonas sp.; assembly: GCA_964634395.1. GTDB lineage: Bacteria > Gemmatimonadota > Gemmatimonadetes > Longimicrobiales > Longimicrobiaceae > WHSP01. The sequence goes on from CAZWJE010000017.1 coordinate 12,667, forward strand.
ATCGTGAGAACGGTTCGTCCCGGGCCGCCGTGACATCAGGTCCTGGTCGACGGGGTGACAACCCGGTCGACTCCGTTTCCCCCGACGCCATCACGGCATAGACTGAGACTTCCCCCGCGATAGTCGCGTGGAGAGTGGCGCGGGGGTGAGGCGCGAGGTGGGGGAGCTCCCGTCCTCCAGCGAACGGCATCCGTTCGTTGCCCGCTTTGCGCATGCGAGCCGAAGATCCTACTCTGACGGCCCGACGACGCCCGTAACCCCCACGGGCCGCACGGGCCACCCCACCCGTCCGCGCGCCCCGCGGACCTCCGACCCGGAGAGCCCGAATGAAGCGCTCCAGTCACGCGGTACCCGCGGCGCTCGCGATTGTGACGTTACTCGCGTCGCCGGCGTGCGCCCCGGCGCAGCAGTCGCGCCAGACGGAGACTCCGCCTCCGGTCGATATCGGGTTGCGGACACCCGGGGAAGTGACGAACTGGACGGCGCTCTCGCCCCATGAAGCGGTGCTCGGCTTCTATCGGGATCTGCAGGCGACATCGCCGTACGTCCGCACCTTCCATCTCGGCTGGAGTCGCGAACGGCGCGAGATGCTGGCGGTGACGATCGCGAACCCGGCGGTGACGACGCCGGCCGAGGCGCACGCGACGGGGAAGCCGATCGTGTTCATCGCCGCGCAGGTCCACGGCGACGAGCCGGCTGGCAAGGAGGGGCTGATGCTCTTTGCTCGGGACATCGCGACGGGTCCGCTCGCCCATCTTCTGGATCGGGTGATCTTCGTCCTCGTTCCGCAGATCAATCCGGATGGTGGCGCGGCCGGCGAGTGGGGGACACGCGAGAACCCGGCGGGCTACAACCTCAACCGGGACTACATCCTCCTGGAGAACCCGGAGACGCGGGCGATCGTGAACGAGGGGATCGTCCGCTGGAGCCCGCACGTCATCATCGACGCGCACGAAGCGCGCGGGCCGCCCCGCTATTACGACTTCTACACATCCTACCCGAGGAACGGCTACGGCCCGTCCGCGATCGTCCGGTTCACCGAGAACGAGGCGCTGCCGGCGCTCGTGGGAGCGATGGAGGCGGCGGGATTCACCCACTACTTCTATCACACGATCCCGTCGGGGCTGGCGCGTGATCCGTCACGGGGGATCACGCGCGGGGGTGGCGGCGCGCGTTCCCTCTCGTCGTACGGCGGCGGCGCCGGCGCGATCACCTTCCTCTTCGAATCGCTTCGCCAGCAGGATTCACGAATCGGGATCGAGCGCCGGGCTCGCATGCACTGGACGGCGATGAGCGGTTTGAGCGAGTTCGTCGCCACGAACGCGGACCGTGTGATCGCCACCATCGCCGAAGCCCGGCGGGAGATGAACGCGCTCGGCACGACCTGGGATCCGGCCGATTCGGTCTTCGTCCGTTCACAGTACCGCGTCACGGGGACGCGACCGTACCGACTCTGGGAGGGTGGCCAGATCGTGGAGATCGACGTCGCGATCCGCGACGAGGTCATGCCCCTGAAAGGCTATGTCCGGCCGGAGGCGTATCTCGTGGAGGCCCACCGCGAAGAAGTCGCGGCGCACCTGGCGCTCCACGGGATTACCGTCGAACGCACGCTGGCGCCCGTGCGCGTCGAGGTCGAGAGCTATCGCGTCGAGGGCGTGTCCCGGTCGGATCCCTACGAAAGCATCATCGAGCGGGACTTCCAGATCACTCTGGTCCCGGGTACGGTGGAGTTCCCGGCGGGGAGCTGGCTCATTCGCGCGAACCAGCTGAAAGCGGCGCTCGCCATCCACATGCTGGAGCCCGAGGACAACGATTCGCTCGCCAGCGCGGGATGGTTCATCAACAGCGAGTCGTCCGGCGCGATCCTCCCGGTCCACCGCGTCCGCCGTCTGCCGCCGGTGGCGACCCAAGTGCGGTGAACGACGCCGCGCCGCCTTTCCCCCTCCATCTCTCGAACCACGAGAATCGCCCCTTCCTTTCGGGCTGACCAGAACGAAAAGGTGATGACGGCCGCCGCCCCGGTTTCGCGCAAGGAAACGGCGGGAGGAGTCCTTCTCACCACCGCCAGCCAGAAGGAAGGGTTTGATGACGCGATTCAAGTCGGGTTCGTTCACCGTGGTCGCGATCCTGGGGATCATCGCGGCCACCGCGCCGGGGCGGCTCGCGGCACAGGAAGCCGAATCGGGAAGTTTCGGGATCGGGTTGCAGAGCTCATGGCCGTCATATGGGCTGAGCGGTGTCTATGACATGAGCGACCGGATCACGTTGCAGGCGGTCGTCGGAGCGCTGGGCACGGTCACCAACCTGAGCGGCCGCGCGCTCTATCGATTCGACCAGCGTGAGAAATACGACCTCTATGGGTTCGGGACGGCGGGGCTCTGGAGATACGACTACACGATCGATACCGAAAGCGTGATCGGCTTCGGCGGTGGCGCCGGCATCGAGCTCGACTGGCGCTCGATCATCTCGCCGGACGACAACTCGTTTCCGCCTCTCTACAGCTCGTTCGACCTCGGGTTCGTTCTCGCCGATTTCGACTTCTATGATTTCTCGGGGCTCTACTTCGGCGGCGGGCTGCACTACCGTTTCTGACGAAGGATGTGGGGTTCGCGGGTCCTCACCGCTCGTCGAGCCGCGCCAGCGCCGCGGCGACGTCGCGCGTGCGCTGATGGTCCGCTCCGTGCGCGGCGAGGAGAACGGCGTGGGCGCGAGTGAGGATCAGCCGCGCCTCCTCCGTCGCCCCGCGGTCCGCGAGCAGGTCGCCCAGCCGGCCGAGGTTGAAGGCCAGTTCAGGATGGTCGGGTGGATGCGCGTTCTCGAGGATCGCCACGCATTCCCGCAGGACGCGCTCCGCCTCGTCCAGCTCCCCGGCGCGATGCAGCGCGTCACCCAGGTTGCACAGCGCCACACCGGTGAACGGGTGATCCTCGCCGAGCGCCGCGCCGTAGATCTCGGCCGCGCGCCGGAAGCCGGCGGTGGCGGCCTCGAGGTCACCGTGCGCGAAGCGGACGAGCGCCAGCCCGTTCACCGCCGTGGCCACGGTCGGGTGGTCGGGGCCGAGGAGCTTCTCGCGGACGCGGAGGGACTCGGCGAAGTGCTCCTCTGACCGGGCGGCGTCTCCCCGTGCGTCGTAGAGAGCCCCCAGCTGGCTGTGGCTCACCGCGGTTTCGTAATGTTCATCGCCGAGAGCCGTACGGCGAATCCTCAACGCCTCGAGAAGCAACTCCTCCGCCCGGTCCAGCGCCCCGCGGTCCTGGTAGAGCCGCGCGAGGTTGGCCAGGTTCGTCGCGAGCGTGGGGTGATCGGCGCCGAATACCGTTCGGTCGTTCTCGATCGCGCGCAGGTAGAGCCTCTCCGCCCCGTCGAGATCGCCCTGGTTGTAGAGATTCACCGCCACGTTGTTGAGCGACACGCCGAGTTCCTCCGTCGGACCCGACGACGACGCCTCGCGCATGCGCAGCGCGTCGGTGTAGTGCGTCGTCGCCTCGCTGTACTTCCCCTGGCTGGAGAGCGCGACACCCAGGTCGTCGAGGGCGTCCGCGATCTCGCGGTGTCCGGCGGGCAGGGCCTCCCGGCGGATCTCGAGGACTTCCCGGAACGCCGCCTCCGCCGCCGCGTATTCGCCCCTGTAGTAATCGAGGACACCGGTGTTCGAGAGCGTTTCCGCCACATCGAGCGAGCGCGGGTCGAGTCCGCGCCTGAGTTGGAGCGCGCGGCGGAGCAGCGTGCCCGCCCGGTCGTAGTCGCTGAGCGCGGTCTGTACGCGGCCGAGCACGTCGAGCATCTGGGCCTGGACCGCCGGCTGGTCGGCGAGCGCGGCCGCCTGCTCCTCTCCGCGCTCGAGCAATGTCCGCACGTCGGTGGGCTCGCCGCTGCCGAAGGGGTCGGCGGTTTCGAACAGACCGATCAGGTATTCGCTGACCTGCCCGGCCTTCGCGGCCTCCAGCTGGGCAAGCCGCCGCTCCTCGCTCAGCCGCAGGGTGTAGTATCCGCTCAGCGCGATGACCCCGGTGACGACCGCCGCCGCCGCGGCGAGGGAGCGCCAGTTCCGCCGGGTGAACTTCGCGGCGCGGTAGGCGAGCGAATCGCCCCGCGCTTCCAGGGGGCGACCGGTCAGGTGGGCGTCGACGTCGCGGATCAGTGCCTCCACGGAGTGGTAGCGCCGAGTCGGATCCTTCCGCGTCGCGGTCAGGCAGATCACGTCCAGTTCCTTCCACATCCCCGGTCGGATCCGCGGCGGGACGAATGTCGCGGCGGTTCCCGGAGTCTCGCCCCCTCCGTCTTTGCCGCTCCCGCCGCTCCCGCCGCGGACCGACCCGGCTCGGGGATCGGCGCGCTCGCCCGCCGCGTCATCATCCACCCTCGCCGCCCGCTCGCTCGCCCGGCGCGCCACCACCGACGGCCGCTCGGGCTCTTCCGTGAGGAGCGCCACCTCCACCTCGCCCGGGGTCCGATCCGCCCCGGAAAACGGCGTTCTCCCGCAGAGCAACTCATAGAGGAGCACGCCGAGCGAATAGACGTCGGAATAGACACCGATCGCCTCGCCCCGCACCTGTTCGGGCGACGCGTACGCGATGGTCATCGCGCGCACTCCGGTCCGCGTCACGTCGGCCGCCGAACCCAGCCCTTCGAGATGCTTGGCGATCCCGAAATCGAGCAGCTTCGCGTCTCCGCCGGCGGTCACGAGGATGTTCGACGGCTTGATGTCGCGGTGGATGACCGCGTTCC
>CAZWJE010000017.1:17494-19917 GCA_964634395.1 uncultured Gemmatimonas sp.
CCGGCGGTCACGAGGATGTTCGACGGCTTGATGTCGCGGTGGATGACCGCGTTCCGGTGCGCGAAGAGCACCGCCTCGCACACCGCGCGGAAGAGGCGCAGGCGGTCTTCCGCGCCGAGCCCGCGAGTGGCGCAATATTCGGTGATCGGCACACCGTCGACGTACTCGATCGCGAACCATGGCGCACCCGAGGGAAGCGTGGAGGCGTCGAGCAGACGCGCGATCCCGGGGTGGTTGAGCTGGGCGAGGGTCCGCTGCTCGCGCTCGAAACGCGCGCGGCCGCCCGGAGAGACCCAGGCATCGCGCAGCATCTTGATCGCCACCCGATTGCCCAGGTCGGTGCGTTCGGCGAGGTAGACGACGCCCATCCCGCCTTCGCCGATTACGGAGAGCAGGCGATAAGGACCGATGAGTTCGCCGGGCTCCGGCGGAGCTTCCAGGACCACGGCCGAAAGATCCCCGATCGGCCCGTCGACGAAGAGCCGGGTCCGCGCGTCGTGCTCGAGGAGGATCGCTACGTGGGAGATGAGGTCGGGGTCATCGGGGACCTCGGCCTCCAGGAAGGCGCGGCGCTCGCCGCGCGGCAGTTCCGCGGCGCGGTGGAATACTTCCTGGATCCGGTCCCAGCGGGCGGGGTCAAGGTCCATGATCCGGGAGGGTGATGGAGGGGTGGGACGCGCTACCCGACCGGCCGCAGCTGACTCTCCAGCCAGGCTCGCGCGACCCTCCAGTCACGCAGCGCGGTGGATTCCGAGATCCCAAGCATCGCCGCCGCTTCCGCGACCTCGGCCCCGCCGAAGAAACGATACTCGACGAGCAGCGCCTGCCGAGCGTTCATTCGTGACAACCGCTCGAGCGCCTGGTCCAGCTCGATCACGTCCGAAGCGCCGGCGTCACGGGATACGGCGTCGTCGTCGAAGGTGACGATCGCGACGTCGCCGCCCCGCTTCAGCGACCGCCGCCGCCGCGCCGCCTCCACCAGCACCTGCCGCATCGCTCGCGCCGCCAGCCGCCGGAAATGCAGGGGCGACTCGGGTACCAGTCCGGGAGTGCCGGCGAGCTTGATGTACGCCTCGTTGACGAGCGCGGTCGGATTCAGCGTCGGGCCGCGGTCGTTCCCGCTCACCCGCGCGGCCAACCGCCGCAACTCGTCGTAGGTCGCGACGAAGTGCTCGTCCAGATCCAGCTTCTCGTCCATCGGAGACCCCTTTGGGTAGCCCCCTACGGTAATCGCCGGGAGCCCGACGCGAAAGTCGCGCGTCTTCCGCGGATGGCGGGAGTGCTACCGCTCGGGCGAAGCCGGTCAGGGGTTCGCGTCGATGATCGCGTCGAGCGCCCGGATGTGGGATTCGGTCACCGACGAATCACAGACGGCCACCCGGAACCCGTTCCTCGCCACTTCGGCGAGACGCCGGCGGCTGAAGCCCATCGGCCCCGCCAGCGCCAGATACTCCTGGGTCAGCGTGTTCCCGAAGGAAAGCGGGTCGTCGGTGCTCACGGTGCACACCACACCCTCATCGAGAAAAGCGCCCAGCGGATGCTCTTCGAAGCTCCCGACGACGGCGAGCTTCACGTTGCTGATCGGGCAGATATCGAGAACCACACCCTCGTCCGCCAGGCGCCGCACGAGAGCCTGGTCCTCGATCGCCCGCACGCCGTGCTGCACCCGCCTGACCCCCAGGTCATCGATGACTTGCCGAACGTTCTCCGCGGGGCCGAACTCTCCCGCGTGCGCCTTTACCTGCTTCCCTTCATCCGCCATCCGCTTCCACAACCTCGGCGTCCATGCCTCCAGCGGCGGCGTCTCGGGGCCGTGCAGGTCTATACCGGTCAGGTGCTCCCAGCGGATACAGTCATCCAGAAAACCCCGCGATCGATCGGTGTAGCCGGTGCGGTGGATCCCCATGAACACCCGCACTTCCAGCCCCTCCGGGGCGGCGGCCCGGATCGCCTCCGCGATCGCCTCGCCGTCGAGTCCGCCGAACTCCACCACCCCCGACGCGAAGCTCGTCTCCACATACTTGACGTTCTGCTCGACCTGCCCCCGGAAGATCACCTTCGCCGCCTCGTGATAGCGCTCGGGGGAGGTGAACCAGGGGACCGCCATCGACAACAGCTCCTCCTCGAACCGCGCGAACGATTCGAAACGGTAGTCGTCCGCCCAGGATGCCGGCGGCGCCGGGAACCGCTCCGGCTCCAGTCCGTGCAGCAGCTCCCACGGCAGCGCTCCCTCGATGTGCAGGTGTGTTTCCGTCTTCGGAAGTGACTGGATGAAACTCAGAAGTTCGGCCTCGGAAGTCGCGTTCATCGCTTCGCCAGTGGGTACGGGGTCGGAGGTTCGATCCGCAAACTGCGCGGATCGTGTCTGAACGCAATGGGAATCGTGCGGGCCATCAGAGCGGAGAGTCCTTCGCCGCGCTCGG
>CAZWJE010000017.1:20017-27772 GCA_964634395.1 uncultured Gemmatimonas sp.
CACCATGACGTTCGAGGCGCTGGAGGGCGGCCGAACGCTGGTCTCGATCGGGGAAAGCGGCTGGCGCGAGACGGATCGCGGCCTCGCCGCGTCGTACGGCAACTGTATGGGATGGTCGCAGATGCTCTGCGCCATGAAGGCGTGGATCGAGCACGGTATCAACCTGCGTGAAGGGATGTACGTCTGAGCGCGGGCCTTGACCGCGGGGCGGGCGCGGAGAAACTTCGCGTCTGACGAGGGGGGGCTGTCCACACCGAACCGGGGACGGGGACGATGACGAAACGCATCCGGATAATCGTGAGCCTGGCGTCACTGGCGCTGGCCGCGTGGCCGGCGTTGCCGGCTCATGCGCAGGAGGTCGACCCGGGCGTGCTCGCGGCGGCGCAGCTGGCCAATGACTATCGGATCGTGCCCGAGATCACCTATCTGGTCGCCGAGGGACACGCGAGCGAGTTGGACCTCTATCTTCCGCGGAACGTGGCGGGCCCCACTCCGGTCGTTCTCTATTTTCACGGCGGCTGGTGGGTCCGCGGATCCCGTCAGGCGAGCGCGCTCGCCGTGCAGCCGTATCTGCGGATGGGGTGGGCGGCGGTGAACGTTTCCTACCGGCTGGGCAACGTATCGCTGGCGCCCGCCGCGGTGGAGGACGCGCTGTGCGCGCTCCGTTGGGTGATTCGCAACGCGGAGACGTATAACCTGGATCCGACGCGGATCGTCGCGACCGGTCATTCCGCCGGGGGGCATCTTTCGCTGATGCTCGCGATGCTCCCCGACGACTCCGGTCTCGACGCGCGTTGTGCCGGCCCGGAACCGCTACGCGTGGTGGGCGCGATCAACTGGTACGGTGTCACGGACGTCGCCGACCACCTCCAGGGACCCAACCTGCAGCCGCCCGTCGTCGAGTGGTTCGGGGCGATGCCCGATCGCTTCGAGGTTGCGGCCCGCGTTTCACCGCTGACCTACACGCGCTCCGGGCTCCCGCCGATCCTGTCGATCCACGGTGACGCCGACCGGGCCGTACCGTACGACCACGCGACCCGGCTCGACGCCGCGCTGCGCGCGGCGGGATCCCCGCACGAGCTGCACACCGTCCCGGGTGGCGGCCATGGCGGGTTCACCCCGGGGCAGACGGCTGAAATCTTCGCCCGGATCCAGGCGTTCCTGGGCGCGATCGAGGCGGGCGAGGGCCAGTGACGCGGCGGCGCGCTCTGGCGGCGGGGCGAGAGTTCGCGGGCATGGAATGCCTCGTGCAGGGTCCCCGGTGGATGCGTTTCCCGGATCGCGGGCGCATCCGCGATCGCGACCCGCGTTGACCAACCCGTCCCCCAGAGTGCATGATTCGAGGATGGTGAACCTCATAGAAGCTCCGTCTCCGCCGGACCCGGCGATAGCGCGCACCCGGCGGTTCTTCGACACCCTCTTCCCGCCACCCCGTGACTTCCGCATCCGGCTCTGGAACGGCGAGGAGTTTGGAGGCGAGACCGGCCAGCGATACACGATCGTCCTCAATCGCCCCGGCGCCGCCCGGCGGATGTTCTCCCTCCCCGTCGAGGTCGCGCTCGCCGAGGCCTACATGGCGGGAGATTTCGATCTGGAAGGGGATTTCTTCGAAGCGTTCGAGCTGAAGGATCGCGCGCGCGCCGCCGTGGCCACGACCCCGCGGGTCCTCGAACTCCTCCGCCGTCGGCGTCGGCTGCCCGCGGACTCGGCCGACGACGGCGCGCCGGGCGTCACGGTCACGACGGCCACCACCCCCGGCTCCGCCGTCGGCGAGTCCGCCGTGGCGGGCCATAGGCGCGCGCGGTTGACGGGCCGTACCGGCAGCCGCGATCGGGATCGGCGCGCGATCCAGCACCATTACGATGTCGGGAACGATTTCTACCGTCTCTGGCTGGATCGGCGGATGGTGTACAGCTGCGGCTACTTCCCCACCGGTGGCGAGAGTCTCGATACCGCGCAGGAAGAGAAGCTGGATTACATCTGCCGGAAGCTCCGTCTTCGCGAGGGCCAGCGGTTCCTGGACATCGGGAGCGGGTGGGGAGCGCTCTGCATCCACGCCGCGGAGCGGTTCGGTGTCGAGGCGGTGGGCGTCACGCTCAGCGAGGAGCAGTACTCGCTCGCCACGGAGCGCGTGGCGGCCGCCGGTCTCGCGGAGCGGGTGCGGATCCGTTTCCTCGACTATCGGGACCTGAACGAGCGGTTCGACCGGATCGCCAGTGTCGGCATGTTCGAGCACGTGCCCGATCACGCCGAATACTTCGGCCACGTCCATCGTCTGCTCGCGCCGAGAGGGCTGTTCCTCAACCACGCGATCGCCGCGCCGCCGCACGCGGAGCCATGGGGCGAGCACTCACTCGGCGAACGCGTTCTCCAGCGACGGGTCCTGGGGACGGGCCTCGTTCGGGAACGGTACATCTTTCCGGACGGTCACCTCGTCCCCGTCAGCGAGGCGAATCTGGTCGCCGAGCGAGTCGGTTTCGAGGTCCGCGACGTCGAGAACCTGCGCGAACATTACGCGCTCACGCTCCGTCAGTGGCTCCGCCGTCTCGAGGCCCGCCGCGCGGAGGCGATCGCCGTCGCCGGCGAGTGGGTCTATCGCGCCTGGCGGATCTATCTCACCGCCTCTGTGCTCGAGTTCGAGCGCGGCGGGATCACCATCAACCAGACGCTGTTCGCCCGCCCCGAAAACGGTGACGCCGGGCTCCCGCTATCCCGCGCCGGGCTCTACGCCGACCGGGAGTAGCGGGGAGCCGGCCGGTCATCGAGCCGGTTCGGAGATCCGCTCGATCGTGCGGCGAACCTCGCTGTCGCCGGTGGCATCCTCGTTCCGGACCAGGTCCGCCTGGGCCACCATCCCGAGGCAGAGCCCCTCGTCGTCCACCACCGGCACCCGCCGGACCTGCCGCTCCGCCATGATCCGCTCGATCTCCTCGACCCGGTCCTCCGGCGAACAGCACATCGGAGCGTTCGACATCACGTCGCGGATGGACGTTTCCGGTCCGAGCCCTTCGGCCAGCGCCCGCGCCGCCAGGTCCCGATCCGTGACCACGCCGATGACACGTTTGCGCTCGACGTCCTCCACCACCGGGAGACATCCGCAATCCTTCGCCACCATCACCCTCGCCGCCATCTCGACCGAATCTTCCGGCGTGCAGCACGCCGGGTCCCCCGTCATGATCTCACTGGCCCTCATCTGTGCCTCCGTTGTGAGCGGATCCGGAACGTCGATTCAAGGCGTGCGTCCGGCGGCAATTATCGAGCCTTCACCCGGATCCTGGCGAGTCACCTCGGGGGCCGGGATCCTTCCGACTCATATTGGTGGCGGAGAGATCGCGATTTCGTCGAGCGGTTCCATCTCCGCCCGGGACCAACGGTAGAAGACGAACGCCATCACTCCCCACATGATCGGCGCTCCACCCACCCACATCAGTCCTCCGGCGAGCTGCTGGTCGCCCAGCGCGGTGACGATCCCGATGGGCGGCGCGAGTTCGTAGGTCGCGTAGATGGGGAACCGGGCGAACACCATGTACACGGCGATCACCGTGTGCGTGAGGATCACCGGAAAGAGATAGAGAAGCTTGACGGGTGCCGGATGGTTCCCGCCCGGGCCGGTCGGGCCGATGACCGACCACCAGAAGAGAAGGCCGGCGACCAGCCAGGAAAGATCGAGCGCGAAACTCCCGAGCTGGGAGGGCATGACGCGATCCACCACCATCGGGATGTGCGTCACCGCCGTCACCACGACGAAGAGTACGACCGCGGGGACGGGACGACTCAGCGCGATCGCCAGTCGGCGCGGCCAGCGACCGGTTCCGTCACGGTGAATCGCCCGGGCCGGCAGGCCGATGAGCAGAAGGGGAGGCGCCGCGAGCGCCAGCAGCAGGTACTGGAGCATGTGCACGCTCGCGAGATACCCCGCGCCGAGTGCCCCGAGGGGCCAGTCGAGGCCGGCCCAGAGGAGCACGATCCCACCGATCGCCGGCCCGAGCCGGACCCGATCCGTCTCGACCCCATCCGCCGCCGTCTCGCGCATCGCGTTCGACGCGAGCCGGTAATACGCGAGCGCGGAAAGAGCGACGAAGACCCAGACGCCGGGATAGGCGCGCCATTCCCACGTCCACGCCTGCCCTTCGGCCGAACACCACCATTGCATTTCAGGATCCTCCATCGTGATGCCGGTGCTCCGGAGCGGCACCCCCGATCGCTTCACCGAGCGACGTATACGAAACCACCTCGGCTTCGATCGGGACCCTCCCCTTCCGCCGCAGGAGGAGCGTAATCTCGAGCGAGTCGCCCGCCACCAGACCCGCTTCCGGTTTCTCGATCATCAGGTGGATGCCGCCCGGCGCCAGACGAACCTCTCCGCCAGCGGGAAGCTCCAGGAACGCGAGCGGTTCCATCCTGACCATCCCGTCGAAAAGCGCCTGGGTGTGCAGCGTCACCCGTCCCGCCGCTTCGATCTCCGCTCCGATCAGGGTGTCGGGGGCTTCCCCTTCGTTGGTGATCGTCAGATAAGCGGCGGCGGGAGCACTTCCCGCCGGTTCCGTCATCATGGCGTCGAAGACCCGAATTTCCGGCGCGGCGGCCGGCCTCTCCGGGGCGCACGCGACGATCGGGAGCACCAGGACCAGGACCAGGAACCTCCCTTTCCGGGCCGCTCTCGCCCACTCCGCCACGCGCATCATTCCGCGCCCCGATCGACTTCCGCGAGGAGCCGCGGAATGTCGTGAGCGAAATCCTCCTGCCGGGTGCCGAAGGGGTAGAGAAGCTGTCGACCATCCGGGGAGAATGCGACGACGTGGGCGGCGTGGCCCACCGTGTAGAACGTGTCCCGCGCCTCCGGGAGGATCGAGCGCGGCAGCCTCAGCGCGTCCTCGAGCGCGTTCACTTCCTCCCGGCTCCCGCGCAGCCCCACGAACTTCGAACTGAACGCACCCAGCCATTCCCGCATCCGTTCCGGTGTGTCGCGCTCAGGATCCGCGGTCACGAAGACGACGGTCGTCCGGGCGTCCCATTCGCTGCGCTGCCCGAGCACGGACGCCAGGTTCGCCATGTGGACCGGGCAGACGTCCGGGCAGTTCGTATAGCCGATGAAGAGAAAGAGGAGCCGGCCCTCCGTCTCCTTTTCGAGATCGAAGTCGGTACCCCGGACATCCGCCATCACGATGTCGGGCCGCGGCGCCGGCGGGTCGATCACGATCCCGCGGTACGCGCGCTGGGCGGAATCTTCCATTTCCCGGCCCGGCCCCGTCTCGCACCCGACCGTGGCGACGAGCACGGGAACGAGAAGCGCCACCCACCACGATCCCCGCCGACACGACCATCGATCCGTTCTCGCTCCGATTCGGAGTCGCACGTATTTCGTCATCCCTCGTCTCCCCTGATCTCCTGATGAAAAAATGACCTCGCGGAGAACGTCACGCGCCGGCCGCTTCGTCGGTGCGTTCGTCCTCAGTCGCCTGATTCTCTCGGGGGTCAGCGGGCGGAAGGCGGTGCCTGTCCGAACGGAAGGAAGTTGCGAAGCTCGAGGAGTGACCAGTTCGAAAGCCGTTCCGACTCGACGGAAGACGGGGTGGGGGCTGGTACGAATGGTGCCGGCTCAGGGTCGGGTGGCACGAGTTGCGCGGCCGGCGCGGCCGGACAGGCGCCCAGGCACGGGCAGGCGTTTTCGCCCCCTGGTCCCGGTCGATCGCCCGGATCCGTATGCCCGTGCTCGCCACTCCCTCCGGCCGCCGACCCGCCGGCTCCGTGGTCATGGACGTGATGCGCTTCCGCCCAGGCCGCCTCGCCCATGTGGTGCGGGCACTCGACGGCACCCAGCCCTGATCCGATCCACGGGATCAGCAAGAGGAGACTGATCGCCGAGCGGATCGGGCCGGTCGGCCGCCGCCATGCGTTCTTGAACCGTCGTACGCGCATCATTTCATCAAAGATGGCGCGGCCCGTCTTGCCCCGCGGTCGGGCCATCACCGTCCACCGGGTAGGGAATCTTCCTTCACCCGGCCGTGACACGTCCGTATCCCCGTCCAACCTCGCGGGACACCTGTCGCTCCACCCGGTTCCCCGACCCCTTGCCGCCTCATCCCGTTCCACGATATTTAGACGACCATCTAAACGTATTTCGGGGCGGGGGAGTCGTCGGATGGAAAAGGCACTGAAGGCGCTGGCGGACCCGACCCGACGGGAGATCCTGAAGGCGTTGCGGGCCGGAGATCTCGCGGCGGGCGAGATCGTCTCGCGGTTTCCGCTCAGCGGCGCCTCGATCTCTCACCATCTGGGTGTCCTGCGCGAGGCGGGTCTGGTGAAGGCGGAACGAAGGGGGCGGAGAATCATCTACTCGCTGGAGAGCACGGTCGTCCAGGAGTTGGTGGAGCGGTTGATGGATTCCTTTGGTGTCGGAGGAAGCCGATGAAGCGGAAGTGGATCGCGCCACTGGTGATCGTGGCGACATACGGGTTCTCCATCGCCGTCGCGGGACGGTTGCCCGAGAGGGTCGCCACGCACTGGGGTCTGGATGGCGAAGCGGACGGGTGGATGAGCCCGTGGGGCGCGGCGCTATCGCTGCCCACCGTCATCCTGGCCGTCTGGGCGCTGTTGCTGGCGCTGCCTCGCATCGATCCACGGAAAGCGCACGTCGAGAAGTTCTGGCCGACGTATCTGCTCGTGGTGACCGGCGTGGTGGTATTCCTGGCGATGCTCCAGGTGATGGTACTGGGATCCGCCCTCGGCTGGGCGATCGACGTGACTCGTTCGGTTCTGATCCTGACGGGAGGATTGTTCCTGCTGATCGGCAACTATCTGCCGCGGGTCCGGTCGAACTGGTGGATGGGAATCCGGACCCCCTGGACGCTGAGCAGCGAGCGGGTCTGGAAAGAAACCCATCGATTGGGCGGATGGACGATGATGGCGGGCGGTCTGGTCGCCATCGTGGCGGCCTTCCTGGCCCCGGACAGCGGGATCCCGGTGGCGCTCGTCGGCATGCTGGGCGGCGCGCTCATTCCGGCGGTCTGGTCCTATGTCCTCTGGCGGCGGGAAGCGGCGACGGGGGGATGATCCGCCCGTGCCGGCCCGGGCGGAGGCGCGTTCGGCACGGCGTGACGGCGTTGTTGGTCGTCATGCCGCGGGCGCCGGCCCGATCGTCAGCGGTCTTCGGGTCGATCGGCGGCGCTCCAGGGAGCCTCGGGCGTGAGCGGGACGGCGGCGTCGTCGTCCTCGTCGTCGTCAAAGTCGTCGAGGTCGTCGAAGTCGACCTCGTCGTCGCCGCGGCGCTGGCGCCAGTCGAGCGTGACGAATATCGCGCAGAGCGTGATCGTGACCGCCGAGACCGCGCACCATGGGCAGAATGACTTGAGGATCACGAACTCCGCGTACTTGAGGCGGATGGTGAAAAGTACGGCGGTGTAGATGAGCCCCATGAGGAGGAAGGTCGGTCCACGTGCGTCGACCCAGCGCGGGAGGAGGCCGGCGACGCTCACGAGGAAGATCGCCGCGTACCCGACCGTGCCGATGAGAGCGACGTCGTAGCCGAGGAACCATCCCCAGGCGCTGTTCTGCACGAGCGCGCAGCCGCCGTCGGCCGCGCAGAACGCGAACGGGTCGCCGCTCTCCGGCGGATTCATCTTCATCCAGTGGAGATAGTACGCGACCACGCCCGAGATCGCGCTGGCGACCGCGATCCACGCCCGGTACCGGGACGAAATACTCTCCATGATCCACCTCTCTCGGGCAATGCCTTCCGCGGACCGTCGCGCGCGG
>CAZWJE010000017.1:27872-43419 GCA_964634395.1 uncultured Gemmatimonas sp.
CCATCTCACGCCATGCGGACCTGGCGGGTGTCCACGCGCGGATCGCATGCTCTGAAACCAGGGGGATTTCCATCCGCCGCAAGCGGGGGACATTTCCATCCGCGCTTGTCACCAGCCGCCATCACCAGCCGTCATCGTCCTTGT
Source organism: uncultured Gemmatimonas sp. (assembly GCA_964634395.1). Taxonomy (GTDB): domain Bacteria; phylum Gemmatimonadota; class Gemmatimonadetes; order Longimicrobiales; family Longimicrobiaceae; genus WHSP01. Next base: position 28,017 of record CAZWJE010000017.1, read on the forward strand.
CGGGACGGCGGCACGCGGTTAACCTGCGTGAATGATTCTCGCTCTCACCCGCCGTATGAAGCGCCCTCTCGCGCTCCTGGCCGCCACGATCTTCCTCATCGGAAGCGCGGGGAAGGCCGTCGCGGGTGTGGAATGCCATCGGGTGATGGGCGAGGGCCACCAAGCGGCGCATGGCGCGGGTCACCATGCCGCCGCGGACGATCCTTCCGGACACACGGATCACGAACCGGGTGGCGGCGCGCCTTGCGAATGCCAGGATTTCTGCCAGCAAGCGAGTTACGCCGCCGCGCCTGACATCGCGATCGAACCGGTCGCCGTCGAGTCGACCACCGAGAGCGTCGTCCTCGCCGCATCCACGTTCGTCGTCCGCCCCCCGTATTTCCTGCCCTATCCCAACGGACCTCCGCTCGGTTGAGACGGAACACGTTCGCTGACACCGCTCGTCGCGTCCCCTGAAGTCGTTCCGGTATCGGTCGGCATCGGTTGCGCGGGCGGGGTGACCGTTTTTTCAATCTCGAGCATCGAAGTCAACTCAATGGGCATGCTTCCCACGTTGTACGCGGGGTGGCTGCGCATCGCGAGCACGACCGTACCCAGCCGCACCTGTGCGGCGCCGGGCGCCCGTGTCACTTCCGCGGATGGAACAGGTCGCGGTGGGGGACCGGCGCGAGCGGCGCCCGCGGAATACTGGTGGTCAGCGGCTCTCGCGATACGCGATGTTGTCTCGACCTGTTCGGCCCCGGGGAGAACGGCGAGCTCTTCACCGCCATCCCGAAGGTCCGGATCGATCTCTTTCGCGGCCTCTCTGATGACGATCGCGGTGGCGCTCTTCGCCGGGACCGCGCCGCTTGCCGGTCAGGCGACGAACGACGGCGCGCGCACCGACACGATCACGCCGAACGTCCCGCGCACGGCGACCCCGTCGGACAGTGTCGTCGCGGGCGGGCTCTATCTCTTCAACCCGGTGGTGGTCACCGCCGCGCGCGAGCGGGCGACCGCGCCGCCCGTCGCGACGATCACCGTCACGCCGGAGGTGGTACGGGTCACACCCGCCGAGAACCCATACGACCTGATCCGGCGGGTCGCGGGCATCGAGGTCCACGATCAGGGACAGGGGCCGGGGTTTGCCTCGAACGTGGTGATCCGCGGTTTCACGGCCGATCACAGCAGTGATCTGCTCCTGGTCGTCGATGGTGTGCCGCTCAACCTCCCCGTTCACGGACACGTGGAGGGTTACGCCGACTGGAACTCCATTTTCCCCGGCGCCACCAGCTCGCTGCGGGTGATCCACGGTCCCGCGAGTCCGCTCCACGGAGACTTCGCCCTCGCCGGCGCCGTGGAGCTCTACACCCGGGCCGACGCCGATGGGGTGGAGGGCAGCCTCTCGGGGAACGGGTACGGCGATCTGTCCGGGTGGATGACGGCCGGTCGTCGAGGTCCGAACGGTGGCGGTCTCGTCGGGCTCGATCTGCGTCGGACCGAGGGATGGCGGGAGAACAGCAACCGCCGCCTGGGGAACGCGCTGTTCCGGGGCTGGCGGGCGATCGGCGACGCGCGGCTGGAAGGCGGGCTGTCGTTGAACGCGGCCGATTGGAGCGCGCCGGGCTTCATCTCACTCGCCCAGTTCGAGGCGCGAGATCTCCAGAGGTTCGCGGATCGGACCGACGGTGGTGACCAGGCGCGCGCGGTCGCCAATATCCGCTATGCCACCAATCTCGGCGCGGACCAGTTCCTCCAGGTGATGGGGTGGGGGCTCGCGGCTGGGCTCGACACCTATCTGACCACGCCCGGCCACACCGACGCGCTCGGAAATCTCTACCAGACGGGTGAGAACGATCGCCGCTGGGGCGCGGGCACCATGGTCGAGTACTCCTGGGTGCCGACCTGGGGGGAGATCACTTTCGGCGCGTCGGCCCGCACGGACGCGGCGGAATACGACCGTAACCGGACGCTCAACGCCCGCCCCGTCATGGGCGAGGTGGCCGTCGATGCCGAGCATACGGCCTTCGGTGGGTTCTTTCGCTGGCGGGGGATGGTCGGCGACCATATCGGTCTCGACCTGGGTGGTCGGGTCGACCACCTGCGCTTCCGCAGCATGAACCGCCTCGACCCCGATAATCTCACCATCGCCGGGGCGGAGCTGTTCGCCGGCGAGGGTATGGCGCTGTTCGTCATGCCTTCCGCGTCGGTCGGTTCGCTCCCTTCGGCGGAGGGGACGACGCCCTCATTCCATGAGGTCGGTCCGCTCGGCCCGCTCGGTGAGTGGGTTGACGGCAGGACGACCGTCTTCAGCCCGAAACTCGGCGCGCGGCTTCACCTCAACGACGACTGGAGCCTGGATGCCTCGTCGAGTCGCGGCTTCCGCAGCGCGCCCGGCGTTCTGGGAGACCCCACGCGTCCGCCGCTCATCGCCTGGGCCAACGAGCTCGGCGTGGATTACGGCGGATCGATGATCGCCGGTCATCTCGCGGTTTTCCGGACCGACGTCTCCAACGAGCGGATCCAGGACCCGATCACCCTCAACATCAGTTCGGCGGGGTCGAGCGTGCGACAGGGCTTCGATGGCAATCTGAGCGTCGGGCTCCCGGGGGGTGTGAACCTTTTCGCGAGGGGTACCTGGACCGACGCCATGCTCGACGGCCAGTACGCCGACGCGCACCATGACCATAGCGTCGACGGTGCGGAGCCCGACTCCGTCACCGCCGGTGACGGCGACGGCCAGCGAGTGCCGGGTGTCGCCAGCTACTACGGATCGCTCTCGGCGACCGCTCCCGTCTGGCGTGACCTGGTCGCTCGGATCGAATGGGGCGTCACGGGTCCATACGTGCCGATCGGCGAGCCGGATATCGAGACGGACGCGTTCTCGGTGTTCGATCTCGGGCTCCAGATTCCGGTCCGTGATCGCCTCGTGGTGGACGTGGAGATCCGCAATGTCCTCGACCACGTGTACCCGGAGGCTCGCTCGTCGGGCTACATCAACCCGGGGACACCCAGGATGCTGGGGATTTCCGTGCACTATCTGGGTGGCCTCCCGTGAGGCCGTGCCACCCAGGCGATTGAAAACAATAACCACTCGATCCGGTCTCGGCCGGGTCGCGACGATAAGAACCGGCGGCCGGAAACCACAGGAGAGCAGAAAACCATGAAGATCCGATTCCCCTTGATCGCCCTTCCCATGTTCGTCGCGATCGTCGCGTGCGACAGCGGATCCACGGAGCCGGACGATTTCGCCACCGAGGATCTGACCGCGCAGCTTTCGATCAGCCCGAACCACTTCCACATCTACGAGACGGAAGGGACGTTCACGGTCGCGGTGACCGATCCGCGAGGTCGGGCCGTGACCGATTTCGAGGAGATCCGGCTCGAGCGGCAGCGTGCGGGCACGACGAACTGGAGCGGCACCGCCCTCACCCGCGGCGGCGATTTCTACTCGGCGACGTACACGTTCGAGACGAAGGGCAGCTACACGCTTCGCGTCACCGGTCGGCGAGCGTCGGATACCGATTTGAAGGTTCTGTACACCGCCCCGCAGCCGCTCGAGGTCGTTCGCGCGCACGCGACGGTCGCGGGTCACAACCTGGAGTTCGAGGCCGTGCCGGGGCACATCCATCTCGGCGATACCGCTGAGCTCAACTTCTGGATCGATGTCTCCGCGGGTCACGCGCCGGCGGCACCCGGCGACGAGATCGGCTTTCACCTTTCGGTCCATCACGTTTTCGTGACCATCGGCTCGACCACGGATACCCTCAGCGTCACGCAGCCGGAGGCCGGCCGGTTCGTGGCGAGCCACGAGTTCTCCACGGTTGGCGCCGCTCAGATCGGAATTCGTTTCATGGCCGATGATCACTCCGAGCAGGAATGGTCGGTGCCGGTCACCATTCACGCGCCGCACTGATCCCTTCGGGGGGCTCGGGTATCGTGTTTACTCGCGAGACCCGAGGTCGGCGATTCAGGCTTGACGATGGATCGGAAGCGTGTTCAATCAATCATCTTACAGGAGGAGGATCCCATGACTGGAAGGAAGAGCGTCACGATGCGGCGGTGGGCGCTTGGCGTGGCCCTGGTCCTTGGCGGGACTCTCATGGCGGTCGAGGCCCAGCCCGCGGACGCGATGGCGCGCCACCTGCGACTCGTGCGCAGCGCGCCGGCCGCCGACGCGGTTCTGCCGAAATCGCCCGAGGAGATCCGTGTCGTGTTCTCCGAGGTGCCGGGCGCCGGTACCGCGCTTCGTCTCACCCAGGGCGAGACCCTTCTCGAGACCACTGAAATCACCGCCGATTCCGCGGGCACGCAGTTCTTCATCCAGCCAGCGAGGCCTCTCGCCAACGGCGAATACACCGCCCACTGGCGCGTGGTCGCGCGAGACGGTCACGCGCAGAACGGCTCGTTCAACTTCAAGGTCGACGTGGCCGAGTGATCGAGGCGGCGGTGATGCGCGCCGCACTCCAGTGCGGCGCGCTGCTGCTCGTCGGTACCGCGGTCTGGAAATTTCTGATCGAGCGCCGCGCCCGCGCGGCCCCGGCCGCCGGGATCCAGGGGCCGTGGGCCGCGGCGCGCGGCGTTCTCAATCGTCGCGTCGCCTGGCTCGCGGCCCTTACCGCGTTCGCGCTCATCCCCGTCTGGCTCCTCCGTTTCCACATCCAGCTGCGTGACTTCCGCGACCCGTTCGTGCCCGTCGGAGAGGATATCCGCTTCCTTCTCCGGGAAACCGTTTTCGGGCCGGTCTGGCTCGTCCAGGGCGCGGTGATATTCGTGCTCGCCGCGGTCCTGGCCTGGCTCGGATGGCACGTCACGGTCATCGACCCCGATCAGCTGTCACCGACGCGAGGCGATTCACCGCTCTGGTGGGTCGTCGCGTTCGCCGCCCTCGCTCTGGCGCTCACGCTCTCCCTTTCCAGCCACGCGCTTTCCGTCGAGGAGAACCGCTCGGTCGCCGTCGCCGCCGACTTCCTGCATACCCTCGCGGCCGGTGGCTGGATCGGGTCACTCGCCCTCGTCCTGGCGACCGCCAGGATCCCGGAGATCGAACGCCACGGTCTCTTCGGCGCGCAACTCCGGTTCTTCTCGCCAGTCGCGGTCGTCGCCGTGGTCACCCTCGTGACGATGGGGACGTACCTCGGCTGGGAGTATCTCGATTCCGTCGCCGATCTCTGGCTCACCCCGTACGGCCGGGTCCTGGCCGCCAAGGTCGCCACCGCCGGCATCGTTCTCTTCATGGGGTTCGTCAACTGGCGCCGCGGAATGCCGTCGGTCGACTCACCCGACGTCCGCGCGGTCATCGCGAAACGCGCTGCCTGGGAGGTCTGCGTCGCCGGGGTGGTCCTCCTCCTCACGGGTGTCCTCACCGGCACACCGCACTGATTCCGCCCGTCCCGGACGGCCACCGGCTCACCGCCTCTCACGCCATTCCATTCCACCATCGCGAATGTTACATATATGTATTCTCAAGATCAGAACGATTGGCCCGCGTGGGTTACACTGGCGGATTCTCGTGAGGCCGCGGGTCCGGCCGTTCGGGTCTCGCGGCGGCCGACCGTCGGAACTCGCGCGGCCGCTTCCGTGCCGTCGTGCGCGGCCGGACGTGACCCCCGGCACGATTGAAGGGAGGGAGGAGTGAGCGAGGCAAGAGAGTTGTTCGAGCCGTACCGGATGGGCGACCTCGAACTGCCCAACCGTCTGGTGATGGCGCCGATGACGCGGAACCGCGCGCCGGGCCTGGTCGCGAATGAAACGATGGCGACGTACTACGCCCAGCGGGCCGGCGCGGGTTTGATCGTGACCGAGGGCGCCCAGATTTCGCCGCTCGCGCAGGGGTACCAGGACACACCGGGGATCTATACCGAGGAACAGCGAGACGGGTGGCGGCGAGTGACCGACGCCGTGCACGCGGCGGGTGGTCGGATCTTCGCTCAGCTCTGGCACGTGGGTCGGGTGTCGCACTCCTGGTATCACGGACAGCCGCCCGTCGCGCCTTCGCCCATTCCGGTCCCCGGGTCCGCCTACACTCCCGAGGGGATGCTGCCCTACGAGGTCCCGCGTGAGCTGTCCGAGTCGGAGATCGCGGGAGTCGTCGAGGAATTCAGGCGCGCCACGGCGGTCGCGCGGGACGCGGGGTTCGACGGTGTGGAGGTCCATGGCGCCAACGGGTACCTGGTCGACCAGTTCCTCCGCGGCGGAACGAATACGCGGACGGACCGTTACGGTGGGTCCGCGCGGAACCGGACCCGCTTCCTCGTCGAGGTGATGGACGCGGTCTCCGCCGAGTGGCCCGGACGGGCGGGCGTCCGCCTCTCTCCCGGCGGCACTCCCAATGGAGCCGAGGACGAGGACCCGATCACCACGTTCAGCGAGGCGGCGGCGGCATTGAATGGACTTCCTCTCGCCTACCTCCATCTGGTGGAAAAGGCGCTCAGCCCGCCCGGGGCGGAGCGCGCCACGATCGTCCCCTCCGCGCTGCTGCGCCCGATCTTCCACGGCACCATCATCAGCACGGGAGGTCACGCGCTGGAGAGCGCCGCCGCCACGGTCACGGAGGGCAGAGCGGAGCTGGCCGGCTTCGGGCGCCTCTTCATCGCGAACCCCGACCTGCCCACTCGCCTCGCGCGGGAAGCGCCGCTTCTCCAGCCTCGACGCGAAACGTTCTATGGCGGCGGCGAGGAAGGATACATCGATTACCCGGCGCTCGAGGCCGCTTGACGCGGGTCCAACCGCCGGGAACCCTTGCGCGGCCATGCGCCACCGCCCCGATGAAAACGGTCGCGCGCGGATGGTTCTCCCGGCACTCGATGGGGTCGGGTGGCAAGGTGGGCGATTACGCCCGGGCCGCCAAGGCCGTAGTATTCACCAGGCACGCGGTATCGCCCGCGAGCCAGGTTCTTGAGTACGCCAATCACACAACCGTATATATGCCAACCAAAGCGTGGGGCGCGCGCGCCGCCCATGAACGCCTCGGGCCGCTCGAAATCGAAAGACGACGGCCCGGTCCGCGCGACATCCAGATCGATATCCTCTGGTGCGGGGTCTGTCACTCCGACCTGCACACCGTTCGCGCCGAATGGCGGGGCACACGATACCCATGTGTGCCGGGTCACGAGATCATCGGTCGTGTCACCGCGCACGGTGACACCGTGACGACGTTCGCGATCGGTGACACGGTCGGCGTCGGTTGCATGGTGGGCAGCTGCCAGGATTGTTCGGCATGCGCCGAAGGGCTCGAGCAGTATTGCGAGAACGGGTTCGTTGGCACCTACAATGGATTGGCCGACGAGGCGCCGGGACACACACTCGGTGGGTACGCGAAGCGGATCGTCGTGGACGAGAAATTCGTGTTGCGTATCACGCATCCGGAAGAGCGGCTGGCGGCCGCCGCGCCGCTTCTCTGCGCGGGGATCACGACCTGGTCACCGCTTCGACACTGGGGGGTCGGGCCGGGGAAGAAGGTGGGGATCGTCGGTGTCGGCGGCCTTGGTCACATGGGGATCAAGCTGGCGAAGGCGCTCGGCGCTCACGTCGTGGCGTTCACCACGTCCGAAGACAAGCGCGCGGACGCGCGTTCTCTCGGGGCCGACGAGGTCGTGGTGTCGCGCAACCCGGCTGAGATGGAAGAGCGAAAGGCGAGCCTCGATTTCATCCTCAACACCGTATCCGTGAGCCACGACCTCGACGACTATATCCGCCTGCTGAAGCGGGATGGGACGATGACGCTCGTGGGCGCGCCGGAGCATCCGCACCCGTCGCCGAAGACGGGCCAGCTCGTCATGGGTCGTCGCTCTCTCGCGGGTTCGCTCATCGGTGGGATCGCGGAAACGCAGGAGATGCTCGACTTCTGCGCGGAGCGCGGCATCGTGTCCGAGGTCGAGATCATCCCGGTGGAGTCGGTGGACGAGGCATACGATCGGATGGTGCGAAGCGATGTCCGCTACCGCTTCGTCATCGACATCGCGTCGCTCGGAGATTGACCCGGGCCGGAGAAGAACGGTGATCCGGTGTACCATTCCGGTCGCGGGTGTTACTCCGCGAAGGGGCGACGGTGGATCAGGACGGGCGCGAGCGAAGAGACGGGGGGAGGGCGGCCGGCACGCACCGGAGGGAAGAGTCAATGTTGACGACGAGGAAACTCGGGACCAGCGGTCTGGCGGTTTCCACGATGGGACTCGGCTGCATGGGGATGAGCCAGGCGTACGGGACCGCCGAAGAACGGGACGACCGGGAGTCGATCGCCACGATTCACCGGGCGATCGATCTGGGTGTGACGTTCCTCGATACCGCCGAAGTGTATGGCCCCTTCACGAACGAGGATCTGCTCGGCCGAGCGCTGGTGGGCCGTCGCCACGAGGTGGTCCTGGCCACCAAGTTCGGTTTCGAGATCGGATCGAGCGAGCGGGCTGGTCTCGACAGTCGGCCGGAGCATATCCGCGAGGCGGTCGAGGGGTCGCTCCGGCGGCTGCGAACCGAATGGATCGATCTGCTCTATCAGCACCGCGTCGATCCGGCGGTGCCGATCGAGGAGGTGGTGGGCGCGATGGCCGAGCTGATCCGCGAGGGGAAGGTCCGTTACCTCGGGCTCTCGGAGGCGGGCGAGCGAACGATCCGACGCGCCCACGAGACGCATCCGATCGCCGCGCTACAGAGCGAATACTCCCTGTGGGAGCGCAACCTGGAAACCCGGATCCTGCCCGTGATCCGGGAACTGGGGATCGGGTTGGTGGCGTTCAGCCCGCTCGGCAGAGGCTTCCTGACCGGCGCCGTGAAACGGGCGGAGGAGTACCCGCCGACCGATTACCGTCACGACGACCCGCGTTTCCAGGGCGAGAACTACGACGCCAACCTTCGCGCGGCCGAATCGGTGCGGATGCTGGCCGCCCGCAAGGGTGAGACGCCGGCGGTGCTCGCCCTCGCCTGGCTGCTGCACAAGGGACCCGACGTCGTCCCCATCCCGGGGACGAAGCGCAGGCGCTATCTCGAGGAGAACATCGCCGCCACGGGCATCTCTCTCGACGCGGCGGAGATGGCGGCCCTCGACGCGGCGCTGGCGCCGGAAATGATCTCCGGGCCGCGATACAATCCCGCGCGCGCGGCCACGATCGATCGATAGGGTTATCGGAGAAGGCCCGCCGCCTCGCGTCAGAAGGCGGGCAGGCGCGCCTCGATCCGCTCTCGTCGCGGCTCCAGCCAGGGAGGAAGCCGCAACTGACGACCCAGTTCGGCCTCCGTCTCGTCGACGGTGAAGCCGGGCGCGTCGGTCGCGATCTCGAACACCACGCCACCCGGCTCGTTGAAGTAGATCGACTCGAAGTAATTGCGGTCCCTCACCGGCGTGACGGTATAGCCGCGCGCGCCGAGCGACTTTCGCTGGGCGAGTTCGTCGTCCTTGCCGGGCGCGCGCCAGGCTACGTGATGGATCGCGCCGATCCCCATTCGCCCCGGCCCCACCTCCGGATCCACGACCAGGTCGACCCACGCGCCACCCTCGTCCGCCGCGTCGAGGACGTAGCGATGGGTTCGCGTCTCTTCTCCCGCCGCGCGGAAGCCGAGCGGTCCGGTAAGCAGTTCCGCGGTCGGCGCCGGGTCGTGGGTGAGGATGGCGACACCCTGCACGGCGCGGATCGCGTGCTCGACGGGTACGGGTCCCTCCGGCCAGAAAGCGGCCGAGTCGGGGCCGTCCTCGAAGACGATCCGAACGCCCATCCCGTCGGGGTCCCGGGCGGTGATCGATCGGGCGCCGAAGATCGCGTCCGGGAGGTCGAAATCGATGGCGGCCGCGGCGAACCGACTCATCCACCATTCACAGGCGGCGGAGGGCGCGCGCAGAATGGCCTCACTGATCTGGCCGGCGCCCGCGCGACCACGCGCGAACGTCATCGGCGGCGGGCTCGTCCAGGCGAAGAATGTCAGCAGCGTACCGGGGGATCCGACCCGGTCCCCGTAGTAGAGGTGATACGTGCCCGGATCGTCAAAATTGACGGTCTTTTTCACCAGCCGAAGACCGAGGAGTTCGCTATAGAAACGGCGGTTCTCCCGGGGATCACCGCAGATCGCGGTGACGTGGTGGAGGCCGGTCGGAGTCGGCGTGTCGTTCACGGGTTGCCCGGAGGAACGGCGACGAGTCGCGACACGTCGGCGTTCGCCCGGGGTCGCAACGTCCAGCGGGTCGCCGTCGAATCGGCGGGGACGAGCACACCGGTAACATCGAGCTGCGCGCCGGGCACGATCTCCGTCGTCGCGGCGATGGCCACGAGCGGATCGATCGCCACCGTCAGTTTCCCCGAGGCGTCACTGACCGTGACGACCCGGCCACCGGCTTCCGGTGTCGTGACGCTGTCGACGCGCACGCTCGTCACGCGCACCAGCGCTCCGTCGGCGGTCCCACCATTCGCCGTCGAGGCGATGCTCGCGGTGACCGTGGCAACCCCGGGGATGGGGAGCGGCAGAAGCGACGTGGTGGTCGCTTCGATCACCGCCTTCCTTCCGAACATCGTGCTGATCCGGCCGACGACGACGACGCTGTCGCCCACTGGCACCGGCACCGCGTCCGGGTGAGTGACCGCGCGAACCGGGGTCGTGCCGGAACGCAGGTGGAAGAGCCGGTCACTGAAGATCGGGGAGGCCTGCAGCGCGATCCCGTGAACGGCGACGTACCGACCGACGGGCAGTGACTCGAGCTGCGCCGGCGTCACGATGGGATATCCAAGGCCGATAAAAGTCGTGCTGGTGTCGTTCGCCTGCACGTTGATCATCGGGTTGACCGAGAGGACGAGTGTGTCCCCGAGCGCGGCCGCCGCGATCCGCGCTTCATAGGCCCCGACCGGTATCGCCGACGATCGCCATACGCCGGTCGCCCCAGTCGTGCCGGACCCCGCCTCCGCGCCCCATCCATTCAACAGAGAGATCGGAAAAGGGCCCGCCGGTCTGTCGAACCCCTCCACCCATTTGCCGTCCCCGTCACGATCGACGAAGAGGAAGACTTCGGCACCTCCCATCGCGCCGACCGTGATGCGGTCGGGGATGTCCGAGCAGGCGGCCAGCCCGAGACATGCGCCGATGGCCGCCACGAGGCGGAGGTGGCTGATCCGGAGGTCGCCCCCGGCGAATCGAGGGATCCCTGGCTTGACCATGCTCACAACTCCATCCGGAAGCCGATGCGGAACATCCGCCCCGGCATGATTGATTCGAGCGGTTGACCGAAGTTTTCGTTGGCCACCAGCGGGACGTTCACGACATTCCCGGTGCGCGAGAGCATCGGGTCGGGCCCCACCAGGTAGAGCGCGGAGTCCACCCCGCCTCGCTCCGCGCCGAGGAGGTCGATGCCCTCGACGACCAGCGCGCCGTGGTAGCGGCCGGAGTTCAGGATCCCGACGGTGAGGCGAGCGTCGAGCGTGTGGACGGCGTCCGCCCGGCACCCGTTGCGCGTCGCGAACCCGCCGGCATCGTCGCCGAGGCAAGACCAGGCGGAGATCACGCCGGCCGTCCCGGGCAGGGCGGCGTCGATGTAGGCCGGGTCGTTGCCGAAGTAGCCATCCGCGTTGGCGTCGACGCTGCTCCGGAACCCCGCGGTGAACGGGGCTCCCGAACGGAAGCGATACAGGACGGCGAACCGTGACTCCGCGGGTCCGGGAAGCGCGAGGTCGGCGCCGACGACCGCCCGGTGCGGGATGTCGAAGTCAGACGTCGATTCCGCCCAGTCGCCGACCGATTCCGGAAGCAACGGCGCGGGCATCCACCGTGACGCGTACGCACCGCCTCCGAAGAGGTTGTCGACGGTGCGCGAGAAGGTGTAGCTGGCGAACACTTCGCTGTCGCCGGACAGCTCGTGCTCCAGATCCGCCGTGATCCCGCGATACGTCGAAAGACCGTCCATCTCGACGGCGAAGGCGCGGTCGAACGTACCGAACCGGCGCCATGAACCGTCTTCCGGGAGGAGGATACCGGCACGCGAATCGAGCCGCCCGATCACGGGACGCCCGAACTGGTCGACCTCGGTGGGGGTCGGGTTCAGGTTGAGGTCGTAGACGAGGGGGAGGAAATCGGTCCGGCGAAACGCGCCGGAGACTCGTAGCGTGGTGTGGGCCCCCAGCGCTCGGGCGATTCCCAGGTCGGCGCGAACGGTCCGCGGCGGTTCGTACCCCTGGTTCAGCAACGTAAGCGTCGGGAGACCCTCGTTGCGCGGGTCGAAACCGGGAACGGGCCATCCTTCGAGCCCGGTGAACTCGCGGTACACCCGGGCGCCGCCCCAGCCGGAGAGCCAATCGGCGAGAAGCACGGGGTCCAGTGCGCCCGAGAAGATTCCGGCGGATCCGTTGACGACCCACTCATGACGTTCGCCGGGGTCCCACGCGAAGCCGACCCGGGGGCTCACCCGCCACCAGAGCCGCTCCTCCGCGCGGTTGTCCAGGCCGGTGGCGAGCGTCCAGACCTCGCTCCAGTGATCGAACGAATCGGGCTTGCGTTCGAAATCGAAACGTGCCCCGCCGAGCAATTCCAGCCCGGGTATCGGCGTCCAGACATCCTGCGTGAAGACGGCACCGCCCCAGCTTCCGGGGCTCGATTCCGTCGCCGGCGAGTCGCGGACGACGTACCCGTCTCCGGCCGCGAATCGAGCGGGGTCGGCCACCCGGATATCGGATCCGATGCCGTAGAAGACATCCACCGCGCTCACCATCACCGAAGCCCCGCCCTTGAGCTGGTGCTGGCCGTTGGTCATATGGAACGTTTCGCTCGCCTGGACGACCAGCCGGCTGTATTCGCGCGCCGCGTCGGCGGCCGGCCCGAGCACTGTGGCGTCCGAACCGACCCAGGTCGCGCCCGGCTGACCGAAGGCATCGGCCGCCGCGAACCTCCGGGAGACGCGCTCGACGCCCAGACGTCCCTCGTGATAGGTGTCGTCCCGGTCCCGCCCGATCAGGGAAGTGAGCGTCGTGCCGAAATGGAAGTCCGAACCTTCGACCATTCGCGCCACCGGGAACGCGGCGGACGTGACCCCGACGGACGACTCAGGGACGATGCCGACACCGGCCCTCGCTTCCAGTCGCGACCGCGACGAGACGTCCCACGTGAATGAGCCGAACCCCGAGATCGCGGCGGCCGACCGATCAACGCTCGGTGGAAGGTCGTGAGCCTCGCGCAGGGCTCCGCTCAATCCCGCCGGGATAACCCCGGACGCGGGAAGCGCTCGTTCCGTCTGTCGGGTCACCTCGAACCCGACGGACGCGTACGCGGCGTCGTCGGCGATCGGCGCGCCCCATCTCGCGCCCGCCTCGAGCCACTGGTCGATCGGTCGGACGCCGTCCGTCACATCCTCGATCAGCCCGGCTCCGGCCCATCGGCCATACCCGTCCACACCGGGTGTCCCGCGGCCCGTCGCGGTGAAGAGGTCCAGACTCCCGCTCGCCTGGCCCGCCCACTCGACATCGGGATTCGTCGTGACGACCATCGCGTGGCCGAGCATCGAGATCGGTGTCGCGGCTCCGCGGTCCAGCCCCGGGACGACAGGGAATCCGTCGAGGCCGGAGAGAGAGACGCCGTCGAGGCGGAGCCCCGTGAGCGCGCCCGGCAGGCCCTCGATCGAGAACCCATCGCCGGCCGCGGTCGAGAAGTCGAGGAGGTCGACGAGGCGCCGGCGCGGGAGGGGAAAGTCGTTCAGTCGCGACGCGGAAACGGCGACCGCCTGGAGTGGCGCCGTTCCCGCCAGCATGCCGCCCGCGAAGGCGACGGTGTCCACGTACTGCGGAGGCGTCGGGGTGGCCACGAGCGTCACCGGCACCTCGAGACTCCCGTCCGTCCGGAAGGTCACCCCGGTCACGAACTTCGGGATGTACCCGATCTGCTCCGCGAGGACCGTATAGTCGCCGGGGCTCAGATCGAGGAATCGCGCGCCGCCACTCTGGGGGAGCGCGGTCGAGCGCTCGACACCGTCGGCGACCCGGGTCAGGACGATCCGCGTTCCGACGAGTGGCAGCCCTGACTCGTCGGTCACCCGGATCACCGCGCCCGCGCCGGAGATGCTCTGCGCGGAGACCGGGGCGGCGGCGACGGTGAACGTTCCAACGGCCAGTAATCCGGCGGATAAGAGCGCCATGATCGCGAGGCTTGATCCGCGAAGGGCCGATTCGCGCATCCCGGTGTCGAGAAGTGTATGCATCCGGAAACCTGAAGGGCGGGGCCGCCCTGGGCGGCGCTTTCGTTGTTGTCCTTCGGGACGTTTGCTTCGCGCCGGTCCGGACGCCGGGAAACACCGACCCGACGGGCGGGAGCGGATACTCCACATATCGTCTACCACCATGGAAGCTGGCGGGCCAGCACCGGCCCCACCGCGTTGGCGACGGGCAGAGGCAGCTTCCGCCAGAGGTTCGACGCGGTACGGGCGAGCCGGCCCGGGCCGCCGTCGCTCGCGGACTCGCCGCCGTAGACCACCCAGGGAAGCGGTTCCGTCCGTCCGCCCCACTGGAGCTTGAAGCGATGCGTGCTCTCTCCCGGCGTGCTTCTCCCGAAGTTGAAGACGCGTGCGCCACGGAGTATCGTCTCCCGCATGAACTCCCAGTACAGCAGCATGTTGGGGGCTTCCTTGCTGTATTCCCGGAGCGCGGACGCCCAGGTGATCTCGAACTCGTCTCCGTAGAGGAATCCGGCTCCGCCAGCGACGGGTTCCTCGCCTCGGTAGACGGTACCGACCAGCAGGTGCCCGGGAAAGGTGCGGGCGATGGACGCGAAGAACGTCCGCGGCAGGACCGGCGTCCCCAGGTCCCGCATGTTTCGCGACCAGACGGCATAGAAGTCGGAAAGCCCGTCGACTCCGAATCGCATCGTCAACCCCGCCTTCTGGGGGCGGCGCACCTGCGCGCGCAGCTTCGAGGGGAACGCGGTCCAGAGGATCTCCGGGTCCGCCGGCAGGTCGAGGAACACCGACACCTTCGACACGTCGGGCGTGGTATCCGGCAAGGCGACGCGTGTCCGCAACTCCAGCCGACCTCCCGGCCCCGCCAGGCCGACCGCGTGCTCGCGCAGCGCCGCCACGGCGGCCGCGTCACCGATCGGGCCGCCGTCGTTCAGGTAGGGCATCGAGACGAAGCGCTCTCCGAAAAGCGGACCCCTGAGCCGAACCATGGGGAGCACTCCGAGAATCGATCCATCCTCCCCGCGGGCGGCGAGGTACATCGGTGTCTGGCCCATGGTGCTTCGCACCACGTCATGCCAGCCGAAACGATGACCGAACGTCGCGCCGGGTGTCGCCTCCACGAAGGCGTCCCATTCCACGCGATCGGACGAAAGTGAAATATGGATTTTCCGAGCGGCCGAAGCCGGAACGAGTACCAAGGAAATCGACCTCCGCAAGCATACATGGGGCTTCCGTCCGTCGCCAGTGTGGCGTCCGGCGCGGGGTGAGCGGGAGCACAATGGAGTCTCGGCG
>CAZWJE010000017.1:43519-53950 GCA_964634395.1 uncultured Gemmatimonas sp.
TGGCCCGAACCGCTCGGCGATGCTCCGGTGCTGCCGATATTCTGCTTCGGGGGGAACGACAGCGCCGCCAGAGGGTCACACGAAGCTGATCCGGAGACGGGTCATGGCTTCGCTCGGGCCCGCCCCCGAAACTCGAGTCCTGGAGAGGGGATGGTCTTCGCACTCGCGCTCATCGGCATCGCCGCGTTCGTCGTGATCTACGCGTACGCGCTCTATCCGCTCATCCTCCAGCTCATGGCGCGCGGGCGACGTCGGCCGGTGGCGAGCGTGGGAGACGAGGATGCCTGGCCTTCGATCACCCTGACCATCCCCGCCTATAACGAAGCGGGCCAGATCAAGGAACTCCTCGACAGCGTTCTGCGGCTCGACTATCCGCGGGACCGGATGCAGGTGCTCGTCGTCTCCGACGCTTCCGACGATGGCACCGACGAGATCGTCCGCCGATACGCCGACCGTGGGATCGAGTTGCTGCGTATGCCCGAGCGAGGCGGGAAGAGCAAGGCCGAAAACGCCGCTCGTCCGCTCCTGCGCGGCGAGATCATCGTCAACACGGACGCTTCCATCCGCATCGCCCCCGACGCGCTCAAGCCGCTGATCTCCCGTTTCCACGACCCCGGTGTCGGCCTCGCGTCCGGTCGAGACGTGAGCGTCACCCGCGTGGATGGGGAGATGAACGTCGGCGAGTCATCCTACGTCGGCTACGAGATGTGGATCCGCTCGCTCGAGACCGATGTCTGGGGAATCGTCGGGGCGTCCGGATGCTTCTACGCCATTCGCAAGGACCTTCACGCCTACGAAGTGCCGGAGGGCCTCAGCCGGGACTTCGCCGCCGCGCTCGTCACCCGTGAAAAAGGGTTCCGGCCCGTGACCGTGAACGAGGCCGTCTGCTACGTGCCGCGGGTTCCGTCGCTGAAGAGCGAATACCGGCGGAAGGTGCGCACGATCGCCCGCGGGATGGGCACCCTGAACTTCAAGCGTCACCTGCTCAACCCGTTTCGTCACGGTCTGTTCGCCTGGATGCTCTTCTCCCACAAGGTATGCCGGTGGGCCGCGCCCTGGGCGATGGTACTCGGGCTGGCCGGGCTCATCGCGCTGGCCATCGTCGAACCGCTCGCCTGGGTCCTGGTGGGCGGGGCCGCCATCGTCGCGGGTCTCGCGCTCGTCGGCTGGTACTGGCCGGAAGGCTCTCGCGCCCCGCGAATCTTCAGCATGCCGGCCTTCCTCGTCTCGGGGAACGTCGCCGTCCTGCACGCGACGCTCAGGGCGCTTCGCGGCGGAGGCCAGGCGGTGTGGGAACCGACCCGGCGAGACGTGAGGCCCACGACCACCGCGGACTCCGCTCCCGCCGGGGCGACGGCGATCCCGGACGGCCGCTGATCTCCTTGCGCGCGCCGGAGCGGAGTCAAAACATCGCATGAGTCGATCGGGCGGTCCCCTTCGGGTCCTCCTCCTCGTCATCGGGCTGGCTTTCATCCTCGTCGCCACGCTGACGCCCATGCCCGGCGGTTATTCGTCGCCGGGTCTGTGCATCTTCTGCGGCGATCGCGGCGGGTCTGATTTTCTCTCCAACGTCATCCTCTTCGGTCCCTTCGGCTTCGCGCTCGCCGTCCGTGGAGTGCCGTGGTGGATCGCCGGGATCGTCGGGGCTCTGCTCTCGCTGGGGATCGAGACGATGCAGGTCGGCATCGTCACGGGCCGTGACGCGAGTCTCGGTGACTTCATCGCCAACACGCTCGGCACCCTCGTCGGCTGGCGGTCGCTCGGGCTCGTCCGCTGGCTGAACGACGATGTCGGGTCGACGCGACGGGCCACGGGTGCCGCGATGGTCACCGCCACGATCCTTCTTGGAGGACTTTCGCTCTTCCATCCGGCCCTGCCCGAGCCGGATGACTATTACATGCAGTGGAGGATGCGCTTCCGGAACATGGACGTGTACGGAGGCGACGTTCTATCGAGCCGGATCGGTCCGCTTTCGCTTCCGGTGGGTCGGGTCGACCTTACCGACAGCGTCCGGTCGATGCTCCTGTCCGAGCCGCTCATGGTGGAAGCGGTCGCCGGGCCGCCGCCCGAGCGACTGGCGCCGATCGTCAGCCTATATGACCAGCGACAACGGCAGGTGTTGCTGCTTGGCGCGCGCGGCGGGGACCTGGTGTACCGACAGCGGGCCCGTGGCGACCGATTTCTCGCCGACCGGGCGACGATCCGCGTCGCGGGGGCGTTCGACGAAGTCACTCCGGGAGAACCGTTCCGGCTCGCATGGCGCGCGGACGCGAAGGGCTACTGCATCGAACTGGACGGGAGAGAGCGATGTGGTCACGGTCTGACGGTCGGTGACACCTGGATGATCGTCCATTTTCTCGATCTGTCGCCCGGCCAGCGGACGGTGGCCCAGTTGCTCTGGCCCTGGCTCGCCTTCATCCCGGCGGGGCTCGCGATCGGGCGGCCCGGCGCCCTCGCGGCCTCGGCGGTGGTGACCGTGGTGATGTTCCTTGCCGGTGCGCCGATCCTGGGGTTCGCCGCCACGCCCCCTCATCAGGTCGCCGGAGCCGTGCTCGGACTGGCCACGGGGGCGCTGGTCGGCCGATACTTCCGCGGGCGGTCCTCGATATTTCGTGGCGCCCAGCGAACGCGAGATAGTGAAGAGTGAGATGTTTCCGAGTGTAGTCGTGGTGATCCCATATTTCCAGCGGGATCCCGGCCTCCTTCAGCGGGCGCTCGATTCGATCGCCGCCCAGGCCGATGTCGGTGACGTGCGCGTCATGGTCGTGGACGACAGCTCACCACATCCTCCCGAACCGGAGATCCGCGGATCGGCGATCGACCCGGCGTACGTCACGGTCCTCCGTCAGCCCAACGCCGGCCCGGCCGTCGCGCGAAATCATGGTCTCGCCGCGGTTCCCAGCGACACCGATTTCGTCGCGTTCCTCGATTCGGACGACGAATGGACGGCTGGACACCTTCGCAACGCGGTCGTCGCCCTCGGTGACGATACCGACTTCTACTTCGCGAACCACCTTGAGCCCAGCGCCCGGCGCGACGCGTTCGCCTGGCACCGCCGTCTCGAGAAAGGACACCTTCCACTCGACCGGGGTTCGAACTGCTATCGATACGTCGGTGACATGGTCGACCAGGTCATCCTCGCGAACGTCATCGAGACGTCAACGGTCGTCTTCCGGCGGGACCGGCTCGGCCATCTTCGGTTCCGGGAGGATTTCCGATCCGCGTACGAAGATCATCTCTTCTGGATCGCCGCGGCCAACGAGAGCCGGGGCTTCGCGTTCTCCAGTGACGTCGAGGTTCATTACGGGCGGGGGGTCAGTATCTGGCGTTCCATCGGATTCGGCAGTGATCGACTGTTACCGTCGCTCCTCGATCAGAGGCGCTACTATCGCGAGATCGACCGCCTTCGTGAGCGGACGGACGCACAACGCCAGGTGGTCCGCCGGCGCGTGAATGAGATCCGCGATACCGTCGTGGCGGATCTGCTTCACCGTCTCCGCCGCCGCATCCCGGTCGACTGGAAAGGCATCCGTGCGTATCTCGCGTTCGATCCCGTGCTGGCGCTGCTCGCCCCTCCAATCGCCATTCGGATCGTTCTTCGACGTATCCGCGGTTGAGTGATCGCGGCGGGCCTGGGAGCATCACGTCACGGTCGTTCGTCGTGTCGTGGTCGGTCCCCGACGAAAGGGCGAAAAAAAAGCCCGCGCCATGGATCAGCGCGGGCCTCGTCGTTACGTCTCTCTGATTCTCAAGTGCCGTCGTCGCGGAAGGCGACCACCGGAAGCGTGCGCGCCATGATCCGTACGTCCTCCCACACCGACTGGCGCCGCGCGTACTCGAGGTCGAACTGCACTTTCCGCCGGACGTCATCGAGGCAGCTGTCGTAGGTCTGGTTGACCTGCGCCCAACCGGTGATTCCCGGCAGCACCCGCTGGCGGTCCTGATAGCGGTCGATCTGTTCGCGCAGCTGCATGAAGATGTCGGGCTGTTCCGGCCTCGGGCCGACCACGTTCATCTCGCCGCGCAGGACGTTGATCAGCTGTGGCAACTCGTCGAGCCGGTACTTGCGGAGGATCCGACCGATCGGCGTGATCCGCGGATCTCCCTTGGAGGCCCATACCTGCGTGGCGGTCGGCGGCGCGACGCGCATCGTGCGGAACTTGTAGATCGTGAAGAGCCGCCCGCCATAGTCGATACGCCGGCGGAAAAACCCCGCGTCGTCCTTCGCGCGGCGATCCACGCCCACCCGGGTCTGCGTGTAGAATACCGGGCCCGGCGAGGTGAGCTTCACGAGGATGGCGATCACCAGCATCACGGGCCAGAGCACGAGCAGCCCGATCAGGGCGACCACCACGTTGAATATGCGGCGCGACGGTACGCTCCGGTACTCGAGCTCTCCCGCCTTCGGGCGCACGACGACCAGATTTCGCGGAGCGGTCCACCGTGGCGTCCCGACTCCCACCGATTCGGCAACGGAATCGACGTGCTTATGCGTCGATATAGGCATGGGCCTCCGACCAGGGTTTCTCGATTCATGGATTTCCGAACCGCCGCGATCTCTCCATGTGCAACGCGCATGCTCGCCGTGACGGGTTCGGCATAACACCTCTAAACTACCACGTAACAATTGATTGGACACATTGGAACCATTCCGGTGACTGGCTCCGGCGTCGCCTCGTTACGACTGTTGTAGAGGTGACACAACAGCATCTCGCATCATCTCCTTTTACCCGCCATCGTTCCGTTCGTCGTCTTCGCGACGAGGGAATAGACGGCGTCATACGCCGCTCGCCAGCGTTCGGCGTCATAGCGGCTGGCGAGACGTTCGGCCGCGCTCTCGGCCCGCATGGTGGCCGCGTCCGGATCCTCTCGCACCCGCCGGATCGCGGTGGCCAGCGCGCCGGGGTTTTCCGGCTCGACGAGGAGTGCTTCTCGTTCAGACACGACGTCGGGTATGCCGCCCACGCGTGTGGCGACAATCGGCACTCCCGCCGCCATCGCCTCGAAGAGAACCATCGGCGTACCCTCGGTCCGTGAGCTGAGCACCAGGAGATCGAAGGCGCGCACGAGGCGTCCCGCATCCTCGATGGCTCCCGGAAGGCGCAGTCGCGATTCCGACCCGAAAGCGGCCGCGTCGCCGGCGATCGCCGCTCGCGACTCCCCGTCGCCGATCATCACACCGAGGACGTCCGTGCCCATGAGCCCGATCGCCTCCGCAAAGACATCCGGGCCCTTTTCCCGGCTGAGCCGGCCAATGAACCCCGCGCACCAGGCATTCTCCGGGATGCCGAGCGTCGCCCTTGCCTCATGCCTCGCGAGGAAGGGGATCGGATCGGCCCAGGCGTTGACGATCAGATGGATACGCTCTTCCGGCACTCCTCGGGCGCTCAACCGATCGCGAAGCGGTCCCGAAACGACCACCACCGCGTCGGTCCGTCGGAATGCGCGCATCTGGAGAAACTCGTAAACCTGGTTCTTCCAGTCGCCGCCGGTGAAACCGTGGACGGTTGTGACGGTCGGAATCGAGAGTGAACGGGCGACCGGTCCGTGGAGGACATCGGTTCTGTATCCGTGCGTGTGCACCACCCCGGGGCGGATCCGCTCGAGAAGGTCGCGGACGAGCGCGCGTTCACGCCGATATTCACGACCTCCAACGGTGATCGCGTGAACGTGACCCCCACCGGCCGCGACCGCCCGCAGGAGCGGATGGTCCGTGACACCCGGGTCGAGGATGGCCGCGACGTGCACCTGGCGGCCCCCGCGTACCTGTTCCAGACTCAGGGAGCGCACCACGCGCTCGGCGCCGCCGTAGAGCGCCGGAGCCAGGAGGTGAAGGACGCTGGGACCGGTGACGGAATCGCTCGTGGGCGCCGATAAATCGATCACGCCACCAACGCCGTCGACAGGTCGGGACGCCAGGTCCGCCACCAGCTCACGAGCTGCAGAATCGCCCAGAGGCCCAGCCCGTTACCGGACCGGCCCCGGAGCAGCTCCCCCCAGGCCGCGCGGGTCATCGCCGGATCGAGGACCGGTACCTCCCTGAGTGATTCCGTGGAGAGCAGATCTTCCGCCCAGGGCCGCAGCGGCCCGGTCAACCAGGCTCGAAGCGGCACACTGAAGCCCATCTTGGGCCGTTCGAAGAGGGCGCGTGGGACGTCGCGCGCGAGCAGCTCCCGCAGGATCCATTTCGTTTCCGTACCGCGGATCTTCAGTTCCGGCGCCAGCCGCCAGGAGAACTCGGCGACCCGGTGGTCGAGGAGCGGCGCGCGCACTTCCAGGCTTCGCGACATGCTCGCGCGGTCGATCTTGGCCAGGAGATCGTCGGGCAGATAACTCAGCTGATCCACCAGCATCATCCGCTCGGCGAGCGTCAGGTCGCCGAAAGTTTCGAAAATCTCCGCCTCCAGCGCGACGCGCGAGCGGGCGTCGGGGACGAACCGCATCGGGTCGGTCGTCGCCGAAAGGAGCGTCCGATAGCCGTCCGAGGCGGTCTCGGCGCGGAGGAGCGTCCCGAGCTTCTGCAGCTTCTCGCCGAATACGCGGGGGCGACGTCCGTCGGGAAGGAGCCGCACGGCCATCGCGTCCCACCCCTCGGCGGGGAGCGCGAACGCGGCGCGACTCGCCACCCGTCGCAGCCCCCGAGGCCAGCGAAGCGCCTGTTCGATCGCCCGAGGCCCCGCGACGTAGCGATTGTATCCGCCGAACAGTTCGTCGCCGCCGTCTCCGCAGAGTGCCACGGTCACGTCCCGCCGTGAGAGCTGGCAGACCAGGATGCTGGGGATCTGGGAGGGATCCGCGAGCGGCTCGTCGAACACCGTCGGCAGTTCGGGAATCACGGCGAGCGCTTCGTCACCGGTGACCCGAAGGAGCGTGTGGTCGGTCCCGACATGCCGGGCGATGGCCGCCGCGTGCTCCGATTCATCCCATTCAGGAACGTCGAAGCCGATCGTGTACGTGCGCAGCGGGCGGTCGCTGAACTTCTGCGCGCGGGCCACGACGAGCGACGAATCGATCCCACCGGAGAGGAGCGCGCCGAGCGGAACGTCGGACTCGAGCCGGGTTCGAACGGCGTCATCGACCAGGTCGCTCAGTTCCTCGATCGCGGCCGTCGGGTCGGAAATCCGCTCGGCGCGGCCGGCACGCACGGCGTCGCGGACGTCCCAGTAGGGTTCGGAGGCCGGGAGCGGGGCGGAGGCGTCGCGGATCCGCAGCAGATGACCGGGCGGGAGCTTGCGCGTGTGCCCGAAGATCGTTGCCGGGCCGGGCACGTAGATGTATCTGAGATACTCGGCGACGGAGTCCACGTCGACCGACCGGTCGAACGCGGGATCGGCGGCGAGAGCCTTCAGTTCGGACGCGAAGGAGATGAGACCCGGGGAGTGGGAAACGAAGAGCGGCTTCTTCCCCATCCGGTCGCGGGCGAGGGTGAGGGTGCGCTCTTCGGCATCCCACACGGCGATCGCGAACATCCCGGCGAAACGGGGGATCGCCTGGTGGACGCCCCATGTCTCGAAAGCCGCGAGAAGCGCTTCGGTATCCGAGCGGCCGCGGAACCGGGCGCCGGCCGGTGTCAGTGCAGAGCGAAGGTCATGGTGATTATAGACTTCGCCATTGAAGGCCAGCGTGTACCGGCCCGACTCGGACCGCATCGGCTGTTCGCCGAGTGGCGAGAGGTCGAGAATCGCCAGGCGACGGAAGCCGAGCCCGATGCCGGAGTCCGCGTCGGACCAGATGCCCTCGGAGTCGGGACCACGGTGACGCATCGTGGCGGTCATCCGTCGGAGCGATTCCGGGAGAGATCTCCGGCGGTCGTCCCGCGTGGTCAGGATTCCGGCGAGCCCGCACATCGGATCAGGTGCCTGGGGAACAGGTGGTTGAGTAAGTCGCGACGCCTCGCGATTTCACGTCGTCGCGTAATCGACGGTCCTGGCGATAGTCGACGGTCCTGGCGATAGTATCGGTCGGAAACGTCGCTTGACCCTTTCACGCGCGCCGGAGTATCATCAACCGCCCATCAGCGGGCCGTCGCGCAGGTGTACCGTTCGACTCGGGTGAGGTGCCCCGTTTCGCCAGCCGGATCGTCAGTGACCGATTTCCATATATTCCATCCGCGACGGGACGTGTCGTGAATCGTCCCCGACTCCTCGCGGTTTCGACGACCGTTTCCTGGCCCATCCGCGACGGATTCACTCTCCGGATCGACGGTCTGCTCCGGGAACTGGCTCGTGAATGGGACATTACCTTCGTCGGCCTCTGCCGCGACGGCTGTAACCCGGATTTCCCGCCCGAGGTCCGATTCGTTCCCGTTCCCAAGACCGATCCCGCGTTTCTCGCGAATGAAGAGGAACGAGCCGCGCTCATTCGGATCGCCACCGAGGCGACATGCGACGCGGAGCCCGAAGCGGTCCTTCTCTGGACCGGCCCGTCGCGAGTCATATCCCGGGCCTTCGGTCCCATCGTCGTCGTGGACCTTGTCGACTGCGGAACGCTCTATCTCTGGCGCGAATTCCGCGCGACCCGGGGGATAATCGAGCGACTCCGCCTCCTGCTGAGCCTGGGCTGGTTCGCCCGTGCCGAGGGCCGCATCGGGCGCGAGGCCTCGGCGGTGGTCACCGTCGGCGAGGCGGACGCCCGGGTCCTCCGGCGCCTCATCCGTCGCGACAACGTCCACGTCGTTCCCAACGGCGTGCGAATCCCCGATCCTTCGGCGGCCGATCGCGACGAGAAACCTACAGTGGTGTTCACCGGCGTCATGGGTTATCCGCCCAATGTGGAGGCGGTGCTCTGGTTCGCCCGCGAAGTGTGGCCCTCCGTTCGCCGAGACGTTCCGGACGCGGTGTTCGCCGTCGCCGGCCGGGACCCGATTCCCGAAATCCAGCGGCTCGCGGACCAGCCCGGGATCGAGATTCTCGGCGCGGTCCCCGACATGACGGTGATTCTGCGTCGCGCCTGGGTCGCCGTCGCCCCCATGCGGTCGGGGACGGGGATCAAGAACAAGGTCCTCGAGGCGTGGGCGGCTGGTACACCCGTGGTGATGACACCGCTCGCCGCGAACGGCCTGGGGACCTCTCGCGCGATCCTGGACATGGTCCGCGGCGACCCCGTCGAACTCGCTCGCCTGACGGTTTCTCTCCTGACCGATACCGCGCGGCGCGATGAAGCCGGTGCCGCCGCCCTCGAGATGGCACGGGAACGCAGCTGGGCCGCCGTCGCGGCTCCGCTCTCCGCGCTCTTGCTGCAGGCCGCTCGCTGATCCCGTCAGCGGTTCATCGTCTCCATGACTCTGGACCGCCCGAAGCCGTGAAAAGTCACCTGACGAAGCCCGGGATCCCGGGATCGGTCGCGCGGCGGGGGATCCGGCGTCTCAGAGTCGGCTCAGGAACGACAGGATGGAATCCCGAGCCTCCTGGCTGTCGACTCGAAACGGCATCGAGGTGCCGGGCGCGAACTCCCGCGGATTCGCGATGAACCGGTCGAGCCGTTCCGGGGTCCATTGGCCCCCCACGGCCTTCAGCGCGGGCGTGTAGTTCGGGTATCTCGGATCGGAAGCGACCCCGCGATTCATGATTCCCGCGAGTGTCGGCGCGACACCGGTCGAAGCTCCCGGCTCCGTGGCGTGGCATCGGGTACACTCCCCGAGCGAGAGCACGGCCCGCGCACCCGGCTTCGGCGCGAGCGTCATCAGCGTCCCGCGATCCGTCCAGAGCCAGAGACCACCATCCGGTGCCTCGAGGACATCCCGCATCTGTTCGCCGATCTCGATTCGCTCGGTGAACACGACGCGATCCCCGTTGAGGCGGATGTGAAACATCAGCCGCTTCGAGAGGCTGACCACCACCAGGTCGTCACGCCAGTTGGGGAACCGGTCACCCTGCATCTGGATGATCGCGGACACGCCGATCGACGGGATCCAGGAGTAATGGGGCAGGGTGTACTCCGCGCCCTCGGGATGCTGGGCGCTCGGCGGCCATTCGAACACGGAGTAGTCGGTCCCGAAGGTCTCGTAGGGCCACCCGTAGTTGTTTCCCTCGACGAGCAGGTTGAGTTCGTCGCCCCCCTTCGGGCCATGCTCGGTCTCCCAGATCTGACCGGTGTTCGTCACGACCAGCCCCTGCGGGTTCCGGTTGCCCTTGGTGAAGGGACGCATCGCGCCGGTCTCCGCGTTGACGACGCGGACTTTCCCGTAGTCCCAGTCGTCGAGCTGCGCGGCTGGAGTCGGACGGCCCACCATGTCGTGACCGTGATCGCCGATCGTCAGGAGCAGCTCGTTCCCGGAGAGCCACTGGAGCTGGCCGCCGGAGAAGAGCCCCGCGAAATTCTCGGCGTTCTCGCTGTCGCCGAACGGCAGGCACGGCTTCGTCTCGAAGATCGGTTCCCAGTCGACCACCGTATCCCGCAGGTCCGGCGAAAGGGTCGCTCGCGAGACCTGGA
>CAZWJE010000017.1:54050-55592 GCA_964634395.1 uncultured Gemmatimonas sp.
TCTCGTAGTTGGTGATCAGGAGCCGCGGCGGAGGGATCGTTTCCGTGGCGGCGTTCGCCACGCTCATCGCGATGGGGGCCATCGCCAGCGCCAGCGCCAGGACGCCCGCCGCGACGTATTGATGGGGCGTCCGCGCCAGTTCGCCGAGAAGCACCATACCGGCACCCAGGGCCAGCGAGACGAGGGCCGTGCTCCTTGGAAGCGTGATCGGGACCCATTCGGTCACGAGGATCACGCCGAGACCCGCCAGGAAGAGGACGGTACCCGCCGCCGCGAGCCTCCGGATACGGCCGGCGCCGCCAAGGCTCCCGAAACCGATCGCGGCGACGAACACGAGCGCGAGGGTCGGTGCCTGCCAGGAATGGCCCACCGCCCAGAAGGGCAGGCCGAAACGCCACATGTCCGGGATGATCAACACCGCCAGCGTGGCCGCGGTCAGGAAGAAGAGACGCCCCGCCCGTCCGGCCAGAGCGGAAGATCCATTTCGACCCTTCATCGTCGTCCCCCCCGTCGTGGCCCGCGATGCTTTCCTCACCATACGTTACAGCCTGCCCAGACTGGCGGTTCGGCGCCGTCGTGCGGATAAAAAAGAGCCCGGTAGCGCATCGCGCCCGGGAGACAGAGAACCGCCAGCACCGCGGTACCATAAAAGAGAATCCGCCCTCCGTTACGCGGTCGGGCGGCGGACGTCAGTTCGAGCATGTCTGCCTCGAAGGCGTTCCTGATTCGGGTCCCCGGGTCGCGGAGTCGTTCGCTCCCGCGGAACCGGGCCGCCCGTATCACTCAGGATCGGCATCATCCGGTCGAGCCGCAACTTGACGCGGCGACTCCGCATGAGACCGCGGGGCGGGGATCACGGGACCTGCCGGATCCCGTGAAGCACGGTGCTCCAGTGGTTTCTCGAGTACCACCCGTCGTTCCGAGACTCGCGCGTGGCGACCCTGGGGGCGAGGCGGAACAGCCCGGGCTTTGCGAAGTACCACCCCGAGGCCAGCCGGGTATCACCGAGAACACCGGGATGCGCTCGTGTGTTCCTTGGGGGTCGACCCGGGTGTCCCGATCCCGGGGAGTGCGCGGGCGCGGGTCCGCAAGTTTGACTCAGCCTACCGCTTCCGTCGGCCGACACTGGTGGGAGACCGATGAACGCCTATCGGCCATGGTGGTTCCGGTCGCGCCATCGTGGGCACGACCTTCACCGGACAGATCCGCTCGATGAGTGAACCGAAAGTCGTATTCGACCGCGTCTGGAAGAAATTCCGGCGGGGTGAACGCTATGACAGCCTGCGCGACCTGATCCCCGCGGCCACCGCCCGTCTTCTCGGCAGGCGGAGGGACGTACCAGAACTGACCGAACGCGAGTTCTGGGCGGTCCGGGACGTTTCCTTCGAGGTCCACGCGGGCCGGGCCCTCGGCATCATCGGTCCGAACGGCGCCGGCAAGTCCACGACCCTCAAGCTGCTCACGAAAATTCTTCGCCCGACCCGAGGCGAATTCCGGGTGGACGGCCGTGTTGGCGCCCTGATCGAGATCGCGGCGGGATTC
>CAZWJE010000018.1:0-52346 GCA_964634395.1 uncultured Gemmatimonas sp.
ACGATCTTGCAGTTGATCTCGCGCGAGGCGTAGTTGATCATCGACATCGAACGATATCTCCCTAGCTCCCGAAGAGGCGATCGATTTCGTCCTCGGCCTCATCGACCCAGGAACTTTCCAGACGGCTGCCGCCGCGCTCGCCGGCCACTCGCTGGAACAGCTGGGTGAAGATCTCGGCGAGCTCGCGGACCGCGGAACGCACCTTGATCCGAATCATACCGAGCGTGGCGCGATCGTCGAAGAGGACGATGAGGATCACCCGTTTGGCCACGTCGGCCAGGTACATCGAGTCCTTCTCTCCCTGATGGAAGAGGGAAGAAAACTCCTGCTCCCCGATCATGGACGCAAGCTGATCGTTCGCCGAGAAGTCCGCCGCGGCGAGCGACGCGAAGGCCGTGGAATCGAAATCGGGCCTCTCACCGGCGATCGTGATCAATTGACCCGTTCGATCCACGAGCAGCGCACAGCGAGCGTGCGATTCGAGGAGGAACGAATTCAGCAGATCGTCGATTCGCCGGGCGTCACTCTCTTCAAATGACCAGCTGGCGGCCCGCAGCGACATCAGATCGCCTCCAGGGCGCGGCTGTCGAGCTCGGCCTCCATGCGGGAGAGTAACGACATCGCGCGCTTACGCAGCAATGGCCGAGTCTCCCACGCGATGAAATCGCGCATCAGGAGGACGAGATCGACGGAAGCCGGCGCGCCGCCGAGGTAACCGAGGGCGGCGAGACGGCGCAACGGATGGGGACTGAACAGTTCTCTTCGATGCCGCGAGATCTGGTCACGGACAAGCAGCGCTCCGAGTATGGCCGCCCCGGCGGCCGCAAGGAGGCCGAAGCCGACCGTTCGCATGACACGGGAGGTATTCATCGCTGTATACCTGATGGAAGAAATCCGACTCGCCCGCGGCCTCTCCGGCACAACCGACCGGAGGGACCAGAATACTTAGCCGCACTGAATACGCCGGACCATGTGATCCGCACACCCGCGCTCCACCGTCATCCGTTCATGGCACGTTCCCCATGCGCGAGGATCACCCGTCCGTTCTCGCGGGGTACCTCGGTCGCGTCCTCCGCCATCCGCTCGACCGTGCGAACCAGTACGTCACTCCCGGTCAA
Organism: uncultured Gemmatimonas sp.; assembly: GCA_964634395.1. GTDB lineage: Bacteria > Gemmatimonadota > Gemmatimonadetes > Longimicrobiales > Longimicrobiaceae > WHSP01. Next base: position 1,119 of record CAZWJE010000018.1, read on the forward strand.
CGTGCCTGACGGAAGGTACGGTCTCCACGTGGACCGGCGCGAATTCTTCAGGTCTCTTCAGAGTTGTCGGCGATGTTCGAGCGCCTCGGCGATCGTCACGCCATCAGCGTACTCGAGATCCCCACCCACGGGCAGGCCTCTGGCGATTCGGCTCACGCGAACGCCGAACGGCGCCAGAATCCGATGGACATAAAGAGCGGTCGCTTCGCCCTCCACACTCGGGTTCGTCGCGATTATGACCTCGTCCACCGGCACGTCGCCCCGCACCCTGGTCACCAGACCCGAGATGTTCAGTTCATCCGGACCGATCCCATCGAGCGGAGAGAGCCTGCCGCCGAGAACGTGGTACAGTCCACTGTAACTACCCGTCCCTTCGATGGGCGCGATATCGGACGCTTCCTCCACGACACAGATTATCGACCGGTCACGCCTCGGATTGGAGCAGAGCGCGCATGGCGAGGATTCCGTATAGCTCCCGCACGTCTCACAGGGACGAACCCGTTCCGCGGCGGCCATGATCGCGCCCGCGAGACGGCCAGCGTCCGCGGGCGTAATCCGGAGCACGTGGTACGTGAGGCGGAGCGCCGTCTTTCGGCCGATGCCCGGCAGTCTGGCGAACTCATCAGTGAGTCGCTCGATCAGCGACATCGAAGCAACGGCGGTTAGAGCCCCGGGATATTGAATGGGAGGGAAATCCCGCCAGAGAGCTTGCGCATTTCCTCTTCGTAGAGCGCACCCGCCCGCGCCTGCGCCTCGTTCACGGCGGCGAGGACGAGGTCCTCGAGCATGTCGACATCGGTCGCGTCGACGACGGTGGGATCGATGTTGATCGACCGAATCCTGCCACGACCATCGGCGGTCACGGTGACCATTCCGCCCCCGCTGGAGCAGGTGACCGTTCGCTGGCCCAGCTCGGATTGGAGCTGCGAAATACGGGCCTGGACCTGCTGGCCCATCTGAAGAATCTGCTGAAAGTTATTCGTCATTCCAGGTGCACGGGCGGCCGCCGGCCCGAAGGCCGCGTCCCCACCCGAATCAGAGGTATCCGCTTCCGCGAAATGTACCGGCGTCAACTCGGGCCTCGCAAGGCGCCGGCCACCGTCAATCCATGAGTTCGAGGTCCCACTCTCTTACCGCCGCGCTGAGGAGCGGTTCCTCGGCGGCGAGTCCGCGCAGACGCTCCTGGCGGGCACTCTCCGCGGTGATGCGGCGTTCGACTCCCGCCCCCTCTGGAGCGTCGTCCATCCCGATTTCGACCGTCACCTCCCGACCGAGACGACGCCCGAGCGCCGTGCGCAACGATTCGATCGATCTCGGGTCGGACAACCGCTCGATGAACGCGGTATCCCGCGCGAAGACCAGGCGGATTCCGCTCGGCCCCGTGACGGTCGGCCTCGCGGTCCGCAGGATGACACCCAGCCCTTTCGGAAGGTTCACGCCATCCTCGAGTTCGGCCTTCCAGGCACGCTTGACTTCCGCCAACGAGAGCGTCGTCGGCGGCGAGCCGGAAACGGGTTCAGGGCCTTCGACACCACCGAGTGGTTTCGGAGGATGAGAGACGGTAACAGCGGGATGAGGGGCGGCGACGGGAGCCGGGGTCGCCTCGACGACGTGATTCGATCGGGTCGCTTTGAACGAGGAGACGGGATCGTCACGCCCGGCCGATCGCGGCGATGGTGCCGGTGACGTCCGGGGTTGCCCGTCCAGTTCAATGGACCCGGCCGACGGCCGGGCGTCGTGGTCGGATGGACCGGAAGACGCGGGCGACGGTGAACCACCCGGAAGGCGGCCAGGCCTCGGATTCTCCGCCGGCGGAGCGGATCCGCCTCCGATCGCCCCAATGACCTCCTCGATCGCGACCGTACGATCGAGGAAGGTGAAGCGGAGCAGCAGGAGTTCGATAAGCACCTGTTGCTGCGCGCTCTTCCGGAAGTTCCCGTCGGTATCGAGTTCCGCGACCTGAGAGAGCATCCGCAGCAGATCTCCCGGGGCGAACCGCGTGGCCAATGCGTCGTATCGATCGGCGAGGTCGGCCCGAACCGCCGTCGGCTCTCCGCCGAGTCGGCGAATCAGGAGCGACCGCAGAAAGTCCGCGAGACCTCGGTAAAACTCCGCGAGGTCATACCCTCGATCCAGTAGCCGTCCGACGAACTCGAATACCGCGTCGGGACGCTGGTCCGCGACGATCCCCGCCAACTCCAGGTAGGCTTCATCCTCGACCAGACCGAGGATCCTCTGCACATCCGATCGGGTCGGTGAATCGATCGTGAACGAGAGGACCTGGTCGAGAAGTGAAAGCGCGTCGCGCATGCCGCCATCAGCCTTCTGGGCGATCGGCAACAGCACGTCATCGTCCGTTGTCAGGCCTTCCGCCGCGAGGACATCGCGCATCCGGCCGAGCATGTCCTGCGTCCCGATACGGTGAAAGTCGAACCGCTGACAACGCGAGAGTATCGGGGGCGCCGCCTGTTGAATCTTCTGTGGCTCCGTCGTCGCGAACACGAAGATCACGCGAGGCGGTGGCTCCTCGAGAATCTTCAATAGAGCGTTCCACGCTTCGCGAGTGAGCATGTGCGCTTCGTCGATGATGTAAACCTTGAAGCGTCCATCCTCGGACGGGGCGTACATCGCCCGTTCACGCAGATCTCGCGCGTCATCGACACCACGATTCGACGCGGCGTCGATCTCAACGACGTCGAGCGCGGTGCGACCCGACCAGATGCGCTCGCACGAGTCACATTGGCCGCATGGTTCCCCCTCCTCGCTCCGTGCCGGGCAGTTGAGCGCCATCGCGAGCACGCGGGCGAGCGTGGTCTTCCCCACTCCCCGGGGTCCACAGAAGAGATAGGCATGAGCGACTCGTCCGAGCCGGACCGCCCGCCGGAGCGTCGTCGAAACATGCTCTTGCGTGGCGACTTCCGAAAATCGGCGAGGTCGGTAGGCGCGAGCGAGCGCTGTACGCGACATGGATCCTGTTTCGTCGAAATGAAGCGATCTGCACCGTCGGGCGTGCCGGATGGAAGATAATGCATTCGGACGGTATGGCCCAATCGTCGGCGACGCGCCGGCAACCAGTTCCGATCTCGATCAACGAGGCGGCCGACGACCTGGATGGCGCCCCTTCACCACGCTACGCCGTGTGGCCCGCGGCGCCGGTCCCGCCGTGCGTCACAGGCCCCAGGCATCCTCGAAATGCTGCATGCGGAACCCATTCAAACCGCGGCCAACGATGGAGATCACATCGAATCGGCACCGGACCCCGCGGTCGCCGAATCGGGCGATCCACGCCTCGGCGACCCGCTCAATGGAGCGCCGCTTCTTCTCGATGATGGACGTCAGCGGGTGACCGAACCGCTCACCGCTGCGCGTCTTTACTTCCACGAACGCCACGACTTCTCCGCGTCGGGCCACAAGGTCGACCTCATGCCGGCCCGCCCGGAAGTTCCGATCCACGATCGTCCACCCCAGTCGCTCGAGATGGGCGGCCGCCACCTGTTCCCCCCAATGGCCAAGCGCCTGTCTGTTCATACTCGCGTCGGATCGGATGGTAGCCAAAACTCGCGGTCAAGTGGCGGTCACGGTCGCCTGCCGTGTCGGCGCGATCTCACGACCGATCGCGTTCGCGATAAGGCGAACCTGCCGCATCAACTCGGAGAACTGATCGGGATAGAGAGATTGCGCGCCGTCGGAGAGCGCCCTGTCCGGATCGGGATGAACCTCCACCATCAGGCCGTCAGCGCCGGCGGCGACAGCCGCTCGCGCCATCGGGATCACTTTCGCGCGAAGTCCCGTTCCGTGGCTTGGATCAGCGATGATGGGCAGATGCGAAAGCGACTTGACCACCGGGATCGCGGTGAGATCGAGGAGGTTCCGGGTATGGGGATCGAACCCGCGAACTCCCCGCTCGCAGAGAATCACCTGGCCGTTCCCTTCGGCGAGGATGTATTCGGCGGAGAGCAGGAGATCCTTCACGGTCGCGGCCATCCCTCTCTTGAGGAGTACCGGTCGGTTGGCCCTACCGGCCGCGCGCAGCAGAGAAAAGTTCTGCATGTTGCGAGCGCCGATCTGCACGATGTCCGCATACTCCGCGACATGGCCCAGCGTCTCGGGGTCGATCGCCTCGGTGACGATCGCGAGGCCCGTCTCCTCACGCGCTTTCGCGAGCAGTCTGAGCCCCGTCAGGCCGAGGCCCTGAAATGAATAGGGGGATGACCGGGGCTTGAACGCGCCGCCCCTGAGGATGGTTGCTCCCGCGGCCGAAATCCGCCGGGCGCTCGCGATGATCTGCGTTTCCGATTCAACCGAGCAGGGACCCGCCATGACAACCACGTCGGCTCCTCCGATGCGGGTTCCATTGCCGAGCCGGATCTCCGTCGGTTCCTCGCGCCACTCCCTGGAAACCTGCTTGTACGGCTGAGATACGTGGATCACCTGAAGCACGCCCGGCATCGCCACGAGCCGGTCCGCGTTGACCTTTCCATCGTTTCCGACGAGACCTATGGCGGTCCGCTGCTTGCCGGGGATCGCGGCGGCTTCGTACCCCATTTCCTGGATCGTATCCATCACGCCCTGGATTTCGGCCGCCGAGGCGTTGTGCGCCATTACCACCAGCATCGTGATCCCCCCGTTAAAATTCCGCCTCGTCGGTCAACCAGTCCTGCAATATAGGCCGGTTTCACCCTCCTCACGGGACTCCCACCGGCAATTTCCAGCGCCTCACACACCACCGCCAGCGGTGATCGCGGCTTCCTCCCATCGACCGGCGAGTTCAACGCCGACGATTGTGGACACTCCCGGGTCCTCCATGGTTACGCCGTACACCCAGTCCGCCGCTTCCATCGTCCGCGGATTGTGCGTGATCACGATGAACTGGGTCTCGCGCTTGAAATTTTCGAGGAGTTGGACGAATCGGCCAACATTGCTCTCATCGAGCGGCGCGTCGACTTCGTCCAGAACACAGAACGGAGAGGGTTTCACCAGATAGAGCGCGAAGAGCAACGCGAGCGCCGTGAGCGTCCGCTCGCCGCCCGAGAGCAGGTGGATCCGCTGCGTCCGCTTGCCTTTCGGTGATGCCTGAATGTCGATGGGTGATTCCAGCGGGTCATCCGGATCGGCGAGCCACAGATTGCATTCGCCGCCCTGGAAAAGCGACTGGAATGTCCGCTGGAAGTTGAGACGCACGGTTTCGAAGGTAGACTCGAATGATTCCCGGGCCGACCGGTTGATCTGGCGGATCGCCGCGAGAAGGTTGTCTCGTGCCGTGACCAGATCGACCCGCTGCGCGACGAGAAACCCGAGGCGACGATCCTCTTCCGCGTGTTCCTCGACGGCGAGCACGTTCACGGCCCCCAGTGAGTCAACCTGCTCCGCGAGTGCGCGAACTTCCACGCCCCAGCTTTCCGCGTCTCCCTCGATCTCGTCCACCTCGGCGGCAAGGGTGGACCATGGCCGGCCCCACTCGGCTTCCAGCCTTTCCCGAACGAGGGCGTTCCGGGAGCGCGACTCGACCAGCCGGACGTCAAGCTCGTGCCGTGTCTCGACACGGTTCGCTTCCCGCTGGCGGACGCCGCGGACTCGCTCGTTCAACTCCGCCATCTCGGAATCGACCTCGGCGAGCCGGGCGTCGATGAGCGAGATCGCTCCGACACCTTCCTCGCGGAGATGGAGGAGTTCTCCCACGGCCCGGGCAGCTTCCTCATGCGAATGACTGAGTGAATCCAGGGTTCCGCGCCCCCCCTCAACCTCGACCTCGATTCGCGTCAGACGCTGATTGGCCGCCAGACGGGCCTGCTCCTCGGCGCGGAGCCGGCGTTCGGCGTCCCGGTAATTGGCCTCCGCGTTGGAAAGGGCGACACGGACCTCGGCCTCCTCGTCGCGAAACGAATCCCATTGGCGCTGCAGTTCGTCGAGCCGTTCACGAGAAGCGGCTTCATCCGCCACCGCGCCGCGAAGCTCTTCTGAGCGGGAGTCGAGAAAGTCGTTGGTCTCGATGAGACGGCGGCCGAAGTCGGCTTCCCTCTCGGTGAGGGAGATGAGGTCGGTTTCAAGTTTCTTCGCGCGCGCCTCGAGCCGCGCGTAATGGCTCTGATGAGCGTCCGCATCGATGCGCAGGTTCTTGAGTTGGGCTTCGACGACACGAAGATCTTCGTCCGCGCGAACCTGGCGCGACTCGGCTTCGAGCAGTGACGTCCGCAGGGCGTCGCGCTCACGTCGCCGGAGATCTCGATCGCGCGCCGCCGATTCGACCTCACGACGCAGGTCCCGCAATGCGTCACGTCGCGCGAGAATCCCCTGGCCGGCTTCACGCTCGGGGAGACGGATCACGCCACGTGCCTCCACGATCTCTCCGGATTCACCGATCCGGTTCTTTCCATCGACCGGTTCGGCGAGAGGATCGCCGGATACGACTTCGACGTTGGCGAGGAACAGTTCCACCCAGTCACTTCCCCGCGTCGGCGTCGGGTCCGCGTCCAATGCCTCCAGCGGAAGAAGGGTGAGAGACCCGCCGGACCGCCACTCTTCCCGGAACCAGCGCCGAATCGCCCGCGCGGTGGCCAGGTCGTCGACCACCAGGGCCTGGAGGAGAGGGCCGAGGAATGTCTCGATGCCTCGAGACGCCTCCGGGTCGTCTCCGCGATCGATGAAGTCGGCCAGCGGACCATGGACCCCGGGGAATGACTCGCGCGCGCCCATGATCGCGGCGACGGCGGGCGCGAAACCTTCATATCCTCGCTCCAGCGCTTCACGCGCCTCGAGCTGACCGCTCATCATCTCGAACCGGTCCTCAGCGCTCCTCGATTCATCCCGGGCTCGGGACTCCCTGCCCCGCAGAGCCGTGACTTCATCCTTCGCTTCCCGGGCTTCCAGAGTCGCCTCCGCCAGGCGTCCGCGGATCTCTTCGGCCTGAACCTCCCAGAGTTCCGTCTGTCCCGTGGCACGACCGAGTTCCGCCTGGACGGCCGCGAGATCCGCGACCAGCGCATCGCGACCACCGCGCGCATCGCGAAGACCCCGTTCGATCCCCGCCTTGTCGCCCTGTCGCCTGGCGATTTCGTGCGCCAGGGTCCGCGCCGCCGCCGCCCCCGCTTCCGCGGCCTCACGTTCCCCCGTCACCCGAGAGCGCAGGGTCGCGCTCTCCTCCGCCATCACGCTCGCCCGCGCCGCGATCTCCTTCACTCGAGTTTCGTGTCGAAGCTTCTCCGCTTCGAGTGCTTCGATGCGCGCACCGAACCCGGTCGCGCGTTCGCGCAGGTCGGTTGCTTCACGCACGAGTTCCTCGATCCGTTGCTCGGAATTCCGTCTCCGCTCTTCCGACACGACGATCTCGCGCTCGCGGTCGTGAAGGCGGCCCCGAACGTCATCGAGCGACTGCTGCAGCGACGCGCGTTCGCGGCCGAGTTCCCCCGCTTCGATGCGTCGTTCCTCCAGAACCAGTTCGGCCGCCGCTCGTTCGGCGGCCAGCGTCTTGAGTTCCTCCCCCAGGCGGTGCCGTTCGCGCTCGGCGTCGGACATCGCCACCTCGAGTTCGCTCAGTTCCGCTCTCGCGATAGCGACTTCCAGCGCGAGGCGCCGGTCACGAAGCTCTCGGTGGCGCTCGGCCTTTCGCTTCTGTCGGGCGAGTGAACGTACTTTCGATTCGACTTCCGCGATCAGGTCGTCCAGCCGGGTCAGATCCGCTTCGGCCGCCGTCAGCCTCCGCTCCGCGGCGTGTCGGCTGTCCTTGTACTTTCCGATCCCGGCGGCCTCTTCGAAGAGCGACCTGCGCTCTTCCGCACGGTCACTGAGGATCGTCTCGATCATCGTGGCCTCGATGATCGCGTAGGCGTTCGAACCCAGTCCCGTGTCTCGCAACAGGGAATGGACGTCACGCAACCGGCAGACGTTCCGGTTGAGGGAATACTCGCTCCCGCCCTCCCGGAACACCTTCCGAGTGACTTCTATCTCCGTCTGGGGAATCGCGACGCGCCCGTCCTCGTTGTCGAAGAGAAGCGAGACTTCCGCGTAGTTGAGTGGGCGACGACGGGCGGTACCCTGGAAAATCGCCTCTTCCATCCTCGCGCCGCGGATCGCGCTCGCCCGCTGCTCGCCAAGCACCCACCGGATCGCGTCGGCGATATTGGATTTGCCGCAGCCATTCGACCCGACGATCGCGGTAACCCCTTCGCGAAAGTCGAGTGTGGTCTTGTCAGCGAAGGACTTGAACCCGTGCATCCGGAGCGTGCGGAGCTTCATTCCCCGTCAGTCTCCGGGAGCACCGGTACGGGAGACGAGCGCGCCGGGCACACCGACTTCCTCCAGTGCCCTCCTCATCCATTCCGCCGAGGCGGCGTCTCGATAGGCCCCGGCGTAGAGCCTCCAGCCACTGGACCCATCCGCGTAAGGAATCGCGGTCGCGTACGCGGGAATCTCGAGGTCGGCGAGCGAGGAGGCATACGCGAGAGCCTCTTCCTTCGAGGCGAAATCACCGAGATCGAACGCGAGCGGCGCGGAATGGAGGAAGCTCCAGCTTCCTCCGGCATCCGACACCTCGATGGCTCCGGAGTCCATCAACGCATCCCGCAACTCGTTCGCGCGCATCGTATCGGCCGTGAGGCCCGCGAGGACGCGATAATAGACGACCCCCTGAATCGCTTCCGGTGAAATGAAGAACTCCGTCCCCGGATTTCTTCGCGTCTCGGCCTCGATCAGCTCGCGCGCGGACGCGAACGTGGGGTACGCCTTGACGCTCACTGAATAGGCGAGAATGCTCGCCTGACCACCTGGTAATCCCGAACCATCCGAACGCGTACTCATCTCCGCGGCGGCCCCGAGTAGTGGCAACGCCGTTCCCGTGGATGGGCGACGGTTGAAAAGGATGAACATCGCCATGACCAGAACCGTGAGGACGATCAGCAGGATCAGGATCGTCAGCTCGTTGCCCGAAACCTGGTCGTCAGAGCCGCGTCTCGGTGGGCGGGCGGGCGCGGGGGGGCGCGGCCGGGCCGCCGGGCGCGGGGGTGGAATCACGACCAGCGGGATGGCGCTTTCCCGCTCGGGCGGAGCGGGAGTGGAGGTCGAGGGTGCCGTGACCGTCGGCGGCGGCGCCGGCGCCGGAGGTTGACCGTCGGCCGCCGGTTCCTCGGAGAGCTGTTCCTCCGGTGGTGTATCGGATGGCGGCGGCATTTCGGACGGAGCCGCGTTCGGCCCCGTCACCACCGGCGACTCATCGAGCGGCACCAGGCACTCGATCACTCGCACCCCGTACGCGGAGAGAAGGCGTCCCGCTTCGCTCCCTTCGGCCGAACCGAGGAGGATCGCTTCCGGCACCCATGTCGAGATCGCTTCGAGATCGACCTCTTCCGCCGGAGCGAAGATCGCCAGCATGGCTCCACTCCGCCCGACATGCGCGGCGAGCCCGGACCATCCGGGATGACGGTACAGCTCGCGCGGGCTCGGCGTGTATGTGCCCGCCCGGATGACCGACGAGCCACCCTCGCCCGGAGCCGCGACGTACGATGGCGACGCGCCATAGAGAAGGATGTCGACGATTCCCTCGACACCATCATCCCCGCCGCCTCTGAGCAGCGGAGTCTCGATATGCAGATCCGACAGGATGACTGGCCGACCGACCGCTGACCAGGCCACACCCAGTGCTTCAGCCGCACGGGCGGCCCATTCACGATTCCCCGCACCCGAAAGCAGGAGGATGGCGGGACCACCGGGAACCGCGATCGTCGGTCCGTTCCCGAGACGATCAGGGTCAACGGCTTTCGACGTCGGAAGGCTGTTCGGAGCCGGATCGAGGTTGACGGGCGAATCGCTCATTGTCGGCGAAGTACCGCGAGCCGATGGAAGATCTGGCGGGGCACCGCGGGGAACGGTGCTCTCGCGCTTGTCTCAGAAGCGGTGATGCGCCGCGTCACATCGGATACCCACGCAGGGTCGAACCGGTCGCGACGCATGATGACACACCGTCCCCACCGCGTCGGCGTTCACCCCGGGAGCATACCGGGCACCACACTCGAACGGGGAGACCGACTCCTCCGTCAGATACGCCTCCACGAGAGGGAAGGTAAGCGGACGCGAAGCAGTCGGGCAAGGAAGCGGCGATCCGGGGAGGGTCGCGGCGCTCAGCCGCCAGACTCGGGAGAGAGGTGATGAATCGGCACATCACCCCAGAGCCGTTCGAGCTGGTAGAACTCGCGGGCGGTCGGATGGAAGACGTGAACGACGAAGTCGACATAGTCCACGAGAACCCATCGCCCCGCGCGAAGGCCCTCCACACCGAACGGTCGGACGCCTTCGTTCTTCAACTCCTCCACCACGAAGTCTCCGATCGCGGAAACGTGGGTATCGGAACGGCCCGAAGCGATCAGGAAGAAGTCGGTCGCGGCCGAAACGCCACGAAGATCCAGCAGGGTCACATCCTCGGCCTTGCGATCGAAGAGCAGTTCGACAGCCCGCGTCACCTGTTCCGGAAAACCCGATTCCCTGACCGTCGTATTCTCCCCTGACATCCGCTCCCATTCGATTGTCGGCCGTCGCGACAGTGGCTCTCCCCGCCCGGTCGGACGACGCTCCAGACTTCCTCTCGCCCGCGCGACCGGGTGACCGGGTTTCAGCAGCTACTCTTCCTTGATTACCCAGACCTTGATCTCGGGACGCACCTCCGCATGGAGCTTGACGGGCACCGAGAAGACGCCGAGAGCCTTCAACGGCTCATCGAGCATGATCTGCTTCCGATCGATCGTGATGCCCTGCTCCTCCATCTTCGCCACGATGTCGCCAGCGGTAATGGAGCCGAACAACTTGCCCTCCTCGCCGGCGCGCGCGCTGAACGTCACCGAGGTCGTCTCGATCACCGCGGCCCGTTGACGCGCCTCAGCGAGTTCCGTCGCCCACCGCTTCTCCGCCTGCGCGCGTTCCCGCTCGATCCGCTTCAGGTTACCCGGCGTCGCCGCGTATGCCAGACCCTTGGGGATAAGGTAGTTCCTGGCATATCCCGGCTTGACGGACACGACCTCACCAACCTCGCCCAGCTTGCCCAAGCGCTCCTTCAGTATGATCCGCATCGATTGACTCCTTCCTTGCCTCATGGGCCCTGTACCGTTGGGGCCCGGATTATGTGGGGGTGGCGCGGGTGACCCGCCTCCTGACATCCAGCCAGGTATCGCCCAGGCCCATCAGTAGTGCCGCCGTCAATGCCAGCGGATACAGCATGATGAGCACGAATACGCCCAGCGTCATCCTGAAGAACGAGCCCGGTCCCATCGCCAGAAAGACGAAAATCGCGAAACCTCGCAGTGCGTACAGCGCGCCCATGAACACGACCAGGTTCACACCGACCCGGGTGACTTCCGGGATGAGTGGAAACAGGACGAGCAGTACCGCTCCGAGGATCAGTACCCAGACGAGCTGATCGTTGAAGCGAAATTCCTTCATTCCGCCGAGTCGGAACGCGGCTTCCCCGGATCGGCCGATACGGCGCACCCACCAGGTCACCAGCGCCAGCGCGGCGACTGACTGGAGACCCAGATACGCGGGGAACAGGTAGACCTGACGCTCCGCGAGCACTTCCGCCGCGGCCGCCAGTTCCGCGACCCATGGGGTGCCCCGCGCCCGCGTTTCCAGATCCTCGAACAGGAGCCGGGACAGGTCGTCCAGATGCGACCGGATCAGGTCATCGACCCCGCCGACGCCACCCGCCAGCACCGCCGCGATCGAACCGACACCCAGCGCGATACCGGTCGCCGCAATCGCTCGCTCCGTGACCGGCCAGCCCGGCCGGAAGAGCCCGAGCCCGAGGAACGCCAGGCCCAGTATGAGCGCCCACCCGCGACTCACCTGCACGAGAGGATCCGCCGCGGGGAACAGCACCACGATCCAGAGCGCGAAACCGATCCCCGCCCAGAAGGCCCGTCGATCGGTTGGCAGCCCGATGACCAGCATGGCGAGCGGGATCGCGACCAGCGCCAGCGGATCGAAAACCGAGAGCACCAGCACCAGCAACGTCAGCGCGATCGCGGTGCCCCAACGTCCTCGGCCGCTGTCGACGGCCTCGTTCACGCTCTCGCCTTCTACCCTTCGAATCCCGCGATATAGGGCAGCAACGCGAGGTACCGCGCACGCTTGATCGCCGTGCTGGTTTGCCGCTGATGCCGCGCGCACATCCCGCTGATCCGCCGCGGCAGGATCTTTCCACGCTCGGTAATGAACTTCGAAAGTCGGCGCTCGTCCTTGTAATCGATGAAGCGGATGCCCCCCTCACAGAACGGACAGGCCTTGCGGTGACGAGCCATCTATTCCTCCTCCTCGCCGTCGTCGTCCTCACCCTCGGGCCGCTCTTCCGCGATCGGGGTCGGAGAGGTCGACAGGTTACCTTCGTTCACCACCACCAGATAGCGCAGCAGGCTCTCGTCCAGCTTCAGCAGTCGCTCGAATTCCGGCAAGCGATCCGCGACGGTCGTGAAATGGGTGACGACGTAGTACCCGTTCTCATGGTCGTCGATCGGATAGGCGAGCTGCCTCCGGCCCCAATGATCGACCGCGGTAATCTGACCGCCCTCCTCGTCGGCGACGAGCGCATGGTAGCGATCGACCCGCTGGTTCACCGCATCTTCCTCCAGCGCGGAGTCGAAGATGTATACGGCTTCGTAATCTCTCACCCGGAACCTTCCTGTGGACATGTGGCCCCGCGCGGGCGGCGCGGAGCAGGAAACGAAAACCCCGTCCCTGCCAGAGAGACGGAGCCTGTCAATATAGCTACACCTTCCGTGCGAAACCAGATCTGATGGGTCCGGTGCAAGCGCGCTCCGATCGCTCACACGTTGAAGCGGAAGAGGAGGATGTCGCCGTCGGCGACGACGTATTCCTTCCCCTCCGAACGCATCAGCCCCTGGTCTCGGGCGGCCTTCACGCTGCCGACGCGAACGAAATCGTCCCACCCGACCGTCTCGGCACGGATGAACCCGCGCTGGAAATCGGAGTGAATCACGCCAGCCGCCTCCGGCGCCTTCGCGCCGATCGGGATCGTCCAGGCGCGGACTTCCTTCTCACCGGCGGTGAAGTACGTGTGGAGACCCAGCAATCGGTAGCCCGCACGAATCAGACGGTGCAGCCCCGGCTCCTCCAGGCCGAGCGAATCGAGGAACTCGTCCCGGTTGTCGGCGGGAAGTTCCGCGAGTTCCGACTCGATCCTGCTCGAGATGGGAATGACGTCGGCGCGTTCGCCGCTCGCGTCGACGGCCTCTCGCAATGCCTGAACGAAGCGATTTTCCCCTTCGGGGAGGTCCGTTTCGGCCACGTTCGCGAGATAGAGGATCGGCTTCGCGGTAAGCAGATTCAGCGACAGAAGAACAACCCCCTCCTCCGCGGACGTCTCGACGGAACGGGCGGCTCGCCCCTCCGAAAGCGCTTCGAAAAGACGTTCGAGCAATCCGAGTTCGGCGCGCGCGTCCCGGTCGCCGCTTCGCGCTCCTTTCCGGACCCGTTCAAGCCGCTTTTCGACGACGGCCAGGTCCGCGAGAACCAGTTCGAGGTTGATCACCTCCCGGTCACGGACCGGATCGACCTCGCCCATGACATGAACGACCTCCGCATCCTCGAAACAGCGGATCACGTGGACGATCGCGTCGGTATCGCGAATATTGGCGAGGAACTGATTACCGAGGCCCTCGCCCTCGGACGCTCCCTTCACGAGCCCGGCGATATCGACGAACTGCACGACCGCGGGGATCGTCTGACGGGGTCCCACCTTCTCCGTGAGCAGATCGAGACGAAGATCCGGCACCTCGACCATTCCCACGTTCGGCTCGACGGTGCAGAACGGGTAATTGGCGGCCTCCGCGCCCGCGGCGGTCAACGCGTTGAAGAGCGTCGACTTACCGACGTTAGGGAGTCCGACGATTCCAAGTCTGAGCATTCGTTGTGTATCCTTCGACGATCCTTCAATACTCGTGGCCGGTTCGACCGGCCGGCGATCGGCGGGCGATGGGCGGCGAACGGCCGGCACCCGCGGACGGGTCCGGCCGTTCGGGTCGAGCTCCGGAAGCTGATGGACGGTCAGCCGATCAGCGACGAGAAGGCGGCCTGGAGAGCCTCCAGGATCGCCGGGGTGGCCGCGACACCCTCCGGATTACCGCCGTGCACCGCGACGAACCAGGGCGCCAGAACCAGGGAAACCACGCTCATCAGCTTGATGAGGATATTCATCGAAGGACCGGACGTGTCCTTGAACGGGTCGCCGACCGTGTCTCCCACGACGGCGGCCTTGTGGGGCTCCGAGCCCTTCCCTCCGAGCGCGCCCGCCTCGATGTACTTCTTCGCGTTGTCCCAGGCGCCGCCACCATTCGCCATGAAGAGCGCCATGAGAACGCCCGTCACCGTGGCTCCGGCAAGCATTCCGCCGAGTGCCTCGATGCCCAGGAAGTAACCGACGATCACCGGAGAGAGAACCGCCACGGTCCCCGGCAGCACCATCTCGCGCAGAGCGGCCTGGGTCGAGATATCCACGCATCGCGCGGAATCCGGCTTGGCCGTTCCTTCCATCAGGCCCGGGATTTCGCGGAACTGCCGGCGGACCTCCTCCACCATTCCCTGCGCGGCGCGGCCAACGGCGGTCATCGTGACCGCCCCGATGTAGAACGGAAGGGTCCCCCCGATCAGGAGGCCGATCACCACGGTCGGGTCGATCAGGTTGATCGAAGTGAGGCCGACCGCTGAAGCATACGCCGAGAAGAGCGCGAGGGCGGTCAGCGCGGCGGAGCCGATGGCGAATCCCTTGCCGATCGCCGCCGTCGTATTGCCGATCGAGTCGAGGCTGTCGGTGATCTTCCGGGTCTCCGGTCCGAGATGACACATCTCGGAGATGCCGCCCGCGTTGTCCGCGATCGGACCGTAGGCGTCGACGGACATCGTCACGCCGACGGTCGCGAGCATTCCCACGGCGGCGATCCCGACGCCGTAGAGGCCGGAGAAGAAGAACGCGATCCAGATCGCCAGCGAGATGAGCAGCATCGGCAGGACCGTGGACTCCATGCCGACGGAGAGGCCCGCGATGATATTCGTCGCCGAGCCCGTTCGGGAAGCTTCGGCGATTCGCCGCACCGGTCCGGCGGCGGTGTAGTACTCCGTCGCGAGGCCGATTCCGATGCCGACCAGCGAGCCGACCAGAAGCGCCCAGAACGGTCCGGTCGACAGGTATTCGCGACCGGAGACGGAGTCGACGAGCTCGAAGTCGAAGGCCCGGACCACGAAATAGATCGCGACGAGGAAGAGGCCCGCCGCGATGAACGTCACGTTGCGCAGGGCGGAAGCCGGATTCGTCCGCTCCAGCGCGCGCATGAGGCCGATCGCGATGAGCGACGCGACGAGCCCGACCCCGATCGTGATGATCGGCAACGCGATCCCCGCGAGACGATCATTGACGAACAACGTGCTCGTGGCCGCGATCGCGATCGTGGCGATCACCGAACCGACGTACGACTCGAAGATGTCCGCGCCCATGCCGGCGGTATCGCCGACGTTGTCACCGACGTTGTCGGCGATCGTCGCGGGGTTACGCGGATCGTCTTCCGGGATCCCCGCCTCGACCTTGCCCACGAGGTCCGCACCCACGTCGGCCGCTTTCGTGTAGATCCCGCCACCGACGCGCGCGAAAAGCGCGATCGTCGACGCTCCCATCGCGTAACCCGAAACGATCGAAGCGAACACGGTGAGCTCGAAGTCCGTGAACGCTCCGGTCCGATGGATCCCCAGCCAGTACATCAGACCGATGCCGAAGAGCCCGAGTGACGCGACCGCGAGACCCATGACGGCACCGCCGCTGAACGCCATGCGCAGGGCCATGCCCTGACCGGAGGAACGCGCCGCCTCCGAGGTCCGCACGTTCGCCTTCGTGGCGGCCTTCATCCCGATCAGCCCGGCGAGCGTTGACGAACCGGCCCCGAAGATGAACGCCCCGGCCGTCCATTTATCCGGTAGCGCGAGGAACAGCAACGCCGCGACGATGGCCACGAAGATCACCAGCACCGTGTATTCGCGCCGAAGGAAGGCCATCGAGCCGACTTCGATCTGTTCGGCGATGTCGCGCATCGCCTCGTTCCCGGGCGACTGAGCCACGATGTACCTGTAGATCATCACCGCCACGACCAGACCGACGAGGCCAATCGGCCAGGCCAACCAGGCAAGATCGATCACTTGGCTTCTCCAGTGAGGTTGTACGTATCTCCCGCGCGTTTCGCGTGCGGAAAGCAAATAACCCGGTCGAGAGGCGGCACACGACCGCTTCCGTATCCGGGATGAGACTGTCCAGCCATCGCGCTCACCGACCGGGTCAGTTGTTGCAGCGATTCATCGCCGCCTCGATCCCCTCGTGGATCCAGTGATCAACACAGTCGACCACGGCGTCCATGGCATCGAGCAACGTCTCACGGTCCGCGCGAGGCGGAGCCGAAAGGACCCAGTCGGTCATCGTTACACCGGGCGGTGGACCGCCGACTCCGATTCGGAGTCGCGAGTAATCCACCGTGCCCAGCGCCTCCTGAATCGACTTGAGGCCGTTGTGGCCGCCCGCGCCGCCTCCGGGACGAAAGCGGATCCGGCCCACTTCCAGCGCCACCTCATCGACCACCACGAGCAGGTCGCGAGCGAGATCGAACCCCTCCTTCTTCCGGAGTCCGTCAACGACTCGCCCGCTGCGATTCATGTAGGTGTACGGCTTCACGACCTGGATGGCGACGGTACCCGCACGGCCTCTCGCCACACCCGCGCTCCCCTGCTCCCGGAAGCGGCCGAGACCATACCGGTCCGCGACACGATCCGCCAGCCACCAAGCGACGTTGTGGCGCGTCATCGAGTACTCGGGACCGGGATTTCCCAGGCAGAGGATCGTCCGGGGGATCGTCTCCGCCAAGCCTCACTCCGCTTCGGATTCCTCGGACTTCTCGCCCGCGACCGCCGGCTCCGCGGCCTCGCCGGATTCCGCCTCATCCGCTTCCGTCGCCGAAACCGTCGGCGCCGTGACCATGCAGATCACGAGGTCGGGGTCATTCAGGACCGTGGCGTTCGGAACGGTCACGTCCTTCACGTGAATCGCGTCTCCCAGTTCGAGCCCATCGACATCGAGTTCGATCTCCGAGGGAATGTCGACAGGGAGACACTCCACCGAGAGGTCCCGCAGCACTTCCTGGAGAATACCACCCGAGTCGCGCACGCCGATCGGGGTACCGTTGAAGCGGATCGGGACGTTCACGTGCAGCTTCGTGCCGGCCTGCACTTCAAACAGGTCCACGTGAAGGATCTCCGACCGCGAAGGATGCCGCTGGATCTCGCGGATCAGTGCCTGGATCGGCCGTTCCCCTTCGACCTGGAGTTCGATGATCGTGTTTTCCGCGTTGATCGAGGCCAGGAGCAGGTTCAACTCCTGTCCTTTCAGCGCCAGCGATCGGGCGGCGGAACCCTGGCCATACGCGACCGCCGGCACGTTACCCGTCGCCCTGAGCTTGCGGGCGTCCCCCTTGCCGGATCCCACACGCGTGCTCGCCTTCAACGTGGCCATGATTGAACTCCCTCCTGTTGGCGTTCGTTCGCTCTCCGGCACCATGGCCGGATCGCCATCTCTCAATCGAAGAGCGAACTCACGGATTCATTCGAATGTGTATACCGAATCGCCTGGGCGATCAGGTTCCCGATCGAGAGCACGGTCAGCTGCGGGAAATATTTCTCCGCCGGAATACTGATCGTGTTGGTGACGACGACCTCCTTGACCGGTGAATCGCGCAGCCGCTCGACCGCCGGACCCGACAGAAGCGCGTGGGTCGCGCAACAGTAGACATCCCGGGCCCCCCGGGCCTTCAGAGCGGTCACCGCCTCGGCCATCGTCCCACCCGTGTCGATCAGGTCGTCGGCGAGAAGGCAATCCCGCCCATCCACGTCGCCGATGACGTGAAGCACCTCGGAAACGTTCGCGGTCGGCCGGCGTTTGTCGATGATACCGATCGTCGCGTCGATCCGCTTCGCGAAGCCGCGGGCCATCTTGGCGGCACCGACATCGGGAGCGACGACCACCGGCCGGTGCAGCCCCTTCTCCCGGAAGTAACGGGTCAGGACGGGAGCCGCATAGAGATGGTCGACGGGGATGTCGAAGAATCCCTGGAGCTGATGCTGGTGAAAGTCGATCGCCAGGACCCGATCGGCGCCGGCCGTCGTCATCATGTTCGCGCAGAGCTTCGCGCCGATCGCCACCCGCGGTTGATCCTTTCGATCCTGGCGCGCATAGCCGAAGTACGGCACGACGCCCGTGATCCGGGCCGCCGACGCTCGACGTGCCGCGTCGATCAACAGGAGCAGCTCGAGGATGGTATCGGCCGGCGGGGGCGTGGGCTGCAGAATGAAGAGATCCCGCCCACGGACGTTCTCGTCGATGCGAACGAATATTTCGCCGTCCGCGAAACGACGAATCGTTCGCCCGCCGAGGGGGACTCCCAGAGTCTGTGCGACTTCGTCCGCGAGCAGGGTGTTGGCGGTGCCCGAAAGAACCATGAGCGATCCGACGGGGCCGCTCGCGAATGGGTCAGACATGGAATCGGCGTCGCGAGTAACGCAAAGATGGACAGCCGGAAAACATAGGCGGGCTTCAAGGAAGCGTCAAGCGACAGCGAGGAGAGAAACCGAGCGCCGTCCCACTCCGATCGCCCCGTGCCGCGCGCGAGTTCCCCCCCCACGATTCGAACGTGGATTAACGGCTCCAAAGGCCGCTGTGTTGCCCTTACACCAGGGGGGATCGATACGCGCGCGATCTCTGCGGGATGAGTGCGAGGCGGACCGGAAAACTACCGATGGCGTCGACGAGGGTCAATCCCGCGAGAATGGGGCCGGCCATCGCTCGATCGTGCTGGCGAGTCGGGTAGCCACCCCGATCGCGGCGAAGCTCCTCTGACAGTCGCGCATGGCGGCGGCGGTCTCGAAAACGCCGAACAACGCCGACCCGCTTCCCGACAGCATGGCGATGACGGCCCCATGGTCACGGAGCAGGCCACGGAAGTGATCGAAGCCGCGAATCCAATCGGGCGCCACGAGTTCGAAGTCGTTCCGGGCGATCGCGGCGAGTGATTCCCAGGTCGAGAAGGTGTTCGGATCGAAGGAAATCGGGTTCGTCGTCGCGGCGAGCCCGGCGCGGTTTTCGTCCAGCGCCGCGAAGGCGGAAGCCGTGGGAAGTTGAATACCCGCGTCGACGACGAGGACCGGACGAGAAGGGGGTGGTGTCAGCTGGAAGAGCCTGTCTCCCCGGTTCCACGCGAGCGCGAACGGAGAGTGGCCCAGGAAGAAAGGAACGTCACTGCCCAGAGACCCGCCCAGCTCGAGCAGTTTCCGATCGTCGAAAGGGCTGTCGTGCAGGAGGTTGAGTGCTCGTAACGTGGCGGCGGCGTCCGAGCTTCCGCCCCCGAGACCGGCGGCGGCGGGGATCGCCTTTTCGAGCCGGATCGCGATCGCTGGCGACACCCCGAGCGCGTGGTGGAAGGCGATCGCCGCCCGGCGGACCAGGTTGTTCTCCGGGGGGCCCACGGGAATCGAACCAGTGACCACCAGGTCGATGCCGTCCTCGGCGTATGATATCTCGAGCCGGTCGTGGAGCGAGATCGCGCAGAAAATCGTCTCGAGGGAATGGTATCCCGAGTCTTCGCGGGCAAGTACGCGGAGACGGAGGTTGATCTTGGCGACCGGTGTGATCGAAACCCGCATCAGGAAGGCCCATCCGAAGGGTACGACACGGCTCCGGAATCACCGGCGTCGTCTTCGACGGTCGCCTCACTCCGCCGGACTTCCGACCAGGAGAGGTTCAACCGCCAGACATACCAGACACCCATCAGTGTGACGGGCAGAAACCCGGCGATATGGAAGCCGATGGCGAAGGATATCGCCTGGGACGCCGGGACCTCCCAGAGGCTCAGGCCGACCCGCGCGGCGGCCTCGAACGGCCCGAAGAAGCCGGGCGAGGAAGGGATCGCGACGGCGAGCCCGATGATCGACTGGAGGAAGATCGCGCCGGAGAATGGAACGTCGTCGATCCCGAACGCCCGGAACGCCAGCAGGTACGAGAGTCCGAGAAAGACCCATTGTCCGAGCGCGAGCGCGAGAGAGAGCGCGGACAGGCGCAGATCCGTCAGAATCCGCAGGCCGGCGGCGAAGGATCGTAACGCATCGATAAACGGTTCCCGAAGCCGTAACGGCAGGAACCGCGCGACGAAGTGGCCCACGCGGGCCGCGTAGCGTGGGGCGGCGATCGCGAGAAGCAGGGCGGCGGCGGCGGCGATCATCACTCCGGCGGCGACGAGTGCCCATGCACGGAAGTCGGAATTCGCCGTGTTCGCGTTCACGGGGAAGCCCGGTGCGGCCATCGCGGCGAAGAGAAGCCCGACGAGTACGAGACCATCGAGCAAGCGCTCGATGACGAGGGTGGCGAGCCCGGCCGCGATCGGGACCGGGGTGATTCGCGCCAGCACCAGGACGCGGGCGAACTCGCCGATTCGCGCCGGAAGTACATTGTTCGCCGCGACTCCGATGAACGTCGCCGCCGAGCGCGCGGAGAACGGTGCCGGCGTTTTCAGCGGGAGAAGCAGGATTCCCCAGCGGAACGCGCGTATATAAAAACCCGCGATCGCGATGGCCACCGCCAGAGCCATCTCCGCGCGGTTCGCCCGCCCCAGTTGCTCTACGACTTCCGTGGCCGAGACATCCCGAAGTGCCCACCCCAGAAGGAGGAGACTCAGCAGGACCCCGATTGTACTCCGGAGCTTCAGGCTCATGCCTCCGGAGAATCCGCGACCAGGCTGAGCTCGAGCAGTTCGAAGAGTTCGGTGACGAGATCGGGGAGGGTGTTCGATTCCGCTGACAGGTCGTGGGCGGCCCTCTCGATCGCGTCCCGCATCGCGATAGCCTGGCGGATCGCCGAGTCACCGCGAAGGAGCAGCGATTCGATCGGTACGGGATCCACGAGCGATGCCGGAGACGGATCCTCGCGGGATTCGAAGGTCGTGTCGCCGAAGTCATCGCCGGCGGTCGGATCCTCCGCGATTTCAGGCATCTCCGGGGCGACCCCCGAGGGCGCCGCGAGTGGTGTCACGGAGAGGTCGTCCGACTCACTCGCCAGGAGGTTCTCGATCGGTACGACGGCATCCTCACCGTCTTCATCGACGAGCAGCGACTCTTCATCGACGAGCAGCGACTCGACCGGCACGACCGCGATCTCGTCGGTCTCCTCGCTCAGCAGGCTCGCGATCGGAACCACGGGTGGCTCGGCCAGCGGCTCGGACGGTATCGTCGCGTCGAGAAGGAGCGCCTCGATCGGCACGGCGGCGGTCGCTTCGTCCGGATCGTCGAAGCCGAGCGCTTCAATCGGTACCACGACCCCTTCCCCGAGCGGTTCATCGGCGCCAGGAGACGGAGACCCAGCGGCCAGCGCCGATGATTCCTCATCCGGCGCGTCATGGAACAGCGCCGAGATGGGGATCGCCGACGGAGGAGAGGGTTCGTACAGGAGCGCCCCGATCGGCAGGACGGGCCGGTCTTCCGGGGTGTGGCCGGCCGGACCGACAACGCCGGTATCCGTCTCGTTCAACAGCGGATCGCTGATTGAAACCACCACCGGACGTTCCGGCTCGCCGGTGACTGCGGACCAGCGGTCGAGGCAGCGATGGACCCGATCGCTCTGGTCGGCGCTCCACTCCGGGATCGCGGCGAGGAGATAGCGAAGATCGGATTCGGTCTCGCGGATCGCGGCCAGGATTTCGTCGCTGGGCGCGAGATGTCCGTCATCCAGGGCGCGAGCGGCGTCTTCGAGCGCGCCGGCGAGGGTCGAGATCTCGTCCGCCCCCGCCATCCGTGTACTGCCGCGCACTCCCGTGGCGAGCCGCACCAGTTCCCGCGCGTCAGGCCAGCTCGACCCCGTCAGCAGTGTCCTCAGCTGATCGAGATAGTCACCAGCCTCGCCAACGAAATATTCATCGAGCCGATCCGACGTCATTCGCCTCTCCTCGCGAGTCGTACGACTTCTCTCATCTCACGGACGGCCCTCTCCATGCCGACGAAAAGCGCGTGCGATATGATCGAGTGCCCGATGTTGAGCTCTTCGATTTCCGGTATCGCCGCGACCCGATCGACGTTCAGATAGGTGAGCCCGTGGCCGGCGTGGATCGCCAGGCCCGACGAATGGCCGAGCGCCGCCGCGCGACGGAGCCGACCAAGCTGTTCATCCCGAGTTCTCGCCGACGCGAGCGCGAATTCTCCGGTATGGAGTTCCACCGCCTCCACGCCGAGCGCGGCGGCGGCCCGAATCGTCTCTGGATCCGGGTCGATGAAGAGCGACACACGAATCCCGGCCTGTCGCAATCGTCCGATCGCGTCCCGCAGAGCATCGCCGCCGGCGGAGTTCGCGATGGCGAGCCCGCCCTCCGTGGTCACCTCTTCCCGCCGTTCGGGAACGAGCGTCACCTGGGGCGGTTTCCAGGCGATCGCGAGATCGACGATCTCCGGCGCGACGGCCATCTCCAGGTTCACCGTGCTCCGCACCGTCCGCATCAGCAGGTCGACATCTCGATCCTGGATGTGACGCCGGTCCTCCCGGAGATGGACGGTGATCCCGTCCGCGCCCCCGAGTTCCGCGAGCACCGCCGCGCGGACCGGATCAGGTTCATCCGTCCTGCGCGCCTGCCGAACGGTCGCGACGTGGTCAATATTGATGTATAGTCTCACGACCCACCCACCTTGAGCGCGCTGGCGATCCGATCCGCGGCCTCGGGACCGAGGCCCTGCAACCGGGCCAGCTCCAGGGCGACCTGACCGAGACCCGAATATAGCTGGCGACCCTCGGCCGACAACCCGCGCAGATGGAGGCCCACGGTGACGTCGTCGCCTCGAGAGATCGGCCCCGTGAGCGCGGCGGCCGGAGACCTCGCGGCCACGGCATCGATGGCGCCTCGGGCAAGATCGGCGAGCGCCTGACGCGCGTCGCGCGGGTCCACCCCCGCTTCGACCATCAGTTCCTCGGCAACCGCGAGCAACGCAACGACATAGTTCGACGCGAACACCGCCGCGGCGTGATATGCCGGTCTCTTCGAAGAGTCGACACGCAGAGACTGTCCCTTCACCAGCGATACCAGACGGTCGGCGGCCCGCGTCGCGACGGGGTCGCCCCCGATCCCGTACCAGGCACCGATCAGGCGACCGCCGGGGTCACGCGAATCGGCGACAGCCACGAGTGGATGAAGCCAGCCGACCGGGTGACCACGTTCGCGCAGCGGACGAAGGACTTCCGGACCCTGGGCGCCGCTGGTGTGAAGGACGGGTACGAGAACCTCCCCCGGGGTGGCCAAGGCGTTCGCGAGAGCGGAAGCCACCCCGGGGATCTCCCGATCGGGCACCGCCACGAGCACGAGGGTGGGCGATTCCACGGTGCGCGGGTCGTTCGTGTAGTCCGCCCGGCCAGTGGCGAACACCGGATGATCCGGCGTCGTCGCGGACCGGCCGACGAACGTGAGATCAGCGACTATTCCGGTTTCGGCGAGATGCCCGCCGATCGCCAACCCCAGGCGACCCGGACCCACGACGCAAACGTGCCGCAACACCTCGGCCCCGACCGGGTCGGGATCCGGACGTTCGCCTCCTCCCGCGCTCGCCGTGGAACCCGCGCCTCTCTCCGGATTCATGGTTCCGAGACCCGGACCTCCGGTTCGCGGCGGAGCCGGCCGAGAGCGGCGCGCGGGAGTCGCGCCGTGAGCACGATTTCGTTCTCGACATCCGATCTGGAGAGGACCTCGCCCTCGCGGTAGATCTCCGCGAGAATCCCACCCTTCGTCATCGGCACCGTGATCTCCACGCGCGGGTTCGCCGATCGTACCCGCTCTCGCAGGAGTGAGCGCAGAGCTTCGACTCCCCCCGCTTCCACGCTGGAGACGAATACCGACTCGCGCGGGTAGAAGGCGCGTGCTCGCGCCCGCCACACGTCCTCCTCCTCGTGGGTCAGACGATCGACCTTGTTGAAGACGAACACGGTCGGGTGCCCGGAAAGACCAAGCTCATCGAGCACCGCGTCGACCACCTCTGTCTGTGACTCCCATCCGGGGTGCGAGCTGTCGATCACGTGAAGGATGAGCTCTGACTCACCCGCTTCCTCGAGCGTGGCGCGGAACGACGCCACCAGGTGATGCGGCAGCTTGCGAATGAACCCGACCGTGTCCGTCAACAGGCATTCGTATCCATCGCCCAGGTCGACGGTGCGCGTGGCCGCGTCGAGTGTGGCGAAGAGACGATCCTCGACGAACACGTCACTCCCGGACATCGCGCGCAGCAATGACGACTTGCCCGCGTTGGTGTACCCGACAAGCGCGGCGCGGAAGATCTCCTGGCGACCCTTTCGCTGGGTCGCTCGCCGGCGGGTGATCCGTTCGAGGTCGGACTTGAGGCGCCCGATCTTCTGGTTGACCATCCGCCTGTCCGTTTCCAGCTGGGTTTCGCCGGGGCCACGCATTCCGATTCCTCCCCGGACCCGGGAGAGGTGCGCCCACATTCGGGTCAGGCGGGGAAGCATGTACTGGAGTTGCGCGAGTTCCACCTGAAGTCGGGCTTCGGAAGTTCTGGCGCGTGTCGCGAAAATGTCGAGGATCAGTTCGGCCCGATCCATGACGCGGGTTTCGAGGAACTCTTCGAGGTTCTTTCCCTGGCCCGGGGTCAGCTCGTCGTCGAATATGACGAGCGTCGCTTCCCGTTCGAGGATCAGGTCGCGCAGCTCGGCCGCTTTCCCCTCGCCGATGTACAGCTTCGGGTGGGGCGAATCGACGCGCTGGATCAGATCGCCCACGACGTCGGCACCCGCCGTGTCCGCGAGTCGACCCAGCTCCTGGATATGTTCGGTTGCCTCTTCGGGCGGAAGGCGTTTGAGCGGAGCGCCCACCAGGACCGCGCGTTCGCGGGGTGTCTCGAGTTCGATCATCGATAACAAAGAGAAGGAATGCGCCGGCCGGAGGTCAGTTTCCGCCGAGCACGTCTACGGTACCGCCGCGTTCGAAGGGCACGCGACGCCCGCCCAGCGGAGTATGCACGTCGATCTCTCCGGTTGCCCGGTAGTCGAAAGTACCCGCTCGCAATACGGACGCGGCCGCGCCGCCAAGCCCCGCGTAGGTGAACTCGACGGGAACTTCAACCGCGGCGGACTCGCCCGCGCCGACGGAGAGATGATCCGTGTAACTGCCGTCCGCGAGGTCGACCCACGTCGTGTCGCCGGTGACGGAGATCTCCGCGATCGCGAGCCGGTAGCGGACCTCTCCGGCGCTGAGGGAAAAGCGATTCGGGTTATCGATGTGGACCGTGACTTTCAGTGTGCCTCCACGCAGCCCAAGGCCCGCGAGTTGAACCCCGGCGAGGTTTACCGTCGGCTCCCGGACCAGCCCGCTCCCGCAGCCCACGAGAGTCGCGGCGAGAGTAAAGGCGAGGATCCTGGAGCGGGCAGCGCGCATGATCTCGTACCGCGAAAGCTGGGGTGGGGTGCCGGTCGCGTGGGTCACCCCGTCAGGCTGGGGGTACGGGCCCATTCGCGCCAGGCGGTTCCGGTCAACTCCTTCCACCCCTCAGGAGCAAGGAGCAGACCGCGATCACACCAGGCCGCGAGTAGCGTAAGATCATGACTGGAAAGGAGGATCGCGCTTCCTCGCGACCGTCGCAGATCGAGTTCGTCGATCAATCGATCAGAGGAAGTACGGTCGAGTCCGTTGAATACTTCGTCGAGCACGAGGAGGTGGGGTTCATGGAGCAGCGCCGCCACGATCGCCACTTTGCGACCCATCCCCTGGGATAATTCGCGGCAGAGAAGGCCCTCCGCCCCATCCAGACCGAAAGCCGTCAGAAGGCGGGTCATCGCCTCGCCGCTCTCGCCCCGATCGAGTTGACGGGCCTCGATAACGAACCGAAGCGTTTCGGCGACGGTCAGTTCGCCGTAGAGGAACGGGTGCTCCGGAACGTAGCCGAGACTGGCGGCGGCGGCCGCGGGATCCGTGAACGGGTCGACGCCGTTGATTCGGACCGTACCCGAATCTGGAAGGCGTTCACCCGTCAGGCAGCCGAGGAAGGTGGACTTCCCCGCCCCGTTCCCGCCGATCACGGCGACCGCCTCGCCGGGCCGCACCCCGAGCGAGACCCCACTCAGCACGGGGCGGCGCCGATACGCCTTCGAGAGGCCACGAACATCGAGGACGAGTTCCGCGTCGGCTCCCGCCACGCTGTCAGCGTCGGGTGTCCCTCGGGTCATCTGTGTCTCACGTGCTGGGGCTCTCGAATCCGGGGAAGCTCGATCGCGCGACGGTCCTGAACGTCCTCATCCGGGTCTCTCCGCCGCGAGAAGAGAGACCGAAGTCGCGCCGAGGGCTGTCGCGGCGCCGGCGACCGGCCAGATCCATGCGCCACCCGCCCCGCTCCACCATCCCCAGGCCAGCGCGACGGGAACCAGAAGCCAGAGGGAGAGGCCCCACGCCCACGCCCATCGTCCCATGAGCCGCTCCCACCAGCGGAGCCCGGTCGAACGGTCTACCCATCGGACACCGCGTCGTTCGATTCCACCCATCGCGATGACCGCCGCCGACTGCACGAGTAGCGCGATCCCCACCGCCGCGACGACCCACGATCGGCCCGCGGGGTCACCTCCCCATCGCGCGAGTACCGCGATGGAGACGATGGCGACTGGCCAGGTGACACGGGAGGCCCAGGTGAATCGCCGACCGGCGACCGTCGCGTCGCGCACCCAGATGGCGGCCGCGCGTCTCGGCAGAAACGCGGAGAGTCCTCGTCCGACCCGAAACGCTTCGCCTTCACCCTCGGGAGGCGGCACGTACGCCATCTCGCGGACGCGCGGCACCAGCCTGGGCGCGGCGGCCGCGAACGAACGGGTTCCAACCACGAGTGCGCCCATGGAGATCAACCCGGCCAGGATGACCGCGAGGCCTGGCCAGACTCCGCCTCCGAGCGCGGCGCCAAGCCCGGTACCCGCCAGGAATGGCGCGAGAGGCGCGTACACCAGTGGAGCGGCGCTGGCCAGCTCCGGGTCGAACTGGCGCATTCCCGCGCCCAGCCAGTGCCGACCCGCACCGACAGTGGCGGCCGCGGCCCGTCCATAGCTCCAGACCGAGATGGCCGCCGTGAAGAGAGCCACCGGAAGGGCGATCAACGCCGGACGTCCGAATGACCGCCCGCCGGCCACGAAAGGGATGAGCACCGCGAGGCCGATGGCGAGCGCGATGGCGAGGAGACGCAGTGCCCGGTAGAGAAACAGAGCATCCGCCCGGACGCCAACCTGTCGGAGGAAGAGATCATCCGCGCCGCGCATCAGGACACCGTACGCGAGAAACGCGATCGGAGCGGCGACGAGCATGCCGAGGGTCACGCCGCCATACCCGCCCTCGATGGCCAGATCGGCGACACGCCCGAAACCCCAGAGTGCGCTGACGATGACCACCCCGGGAAGAATACTCGCGGCCGCGATCGCCGCCGATGGGGAACGGAGCTGATTCGCCAGGCGTGCCCGGTCGAGCCGGGCGAGCCACTGGAGATGATCCGTCATCCACCGCGCCCGACCCGTCATTCGATCTGCCCTCGCTCGCGCATGGCGCGGAGGATCTCCGCTTCGTGGCCGCGATCCGAGGGATCATAGAATCGCGCGTCCCGCAGTTCATCGGGCAGGCAGGGAAGTTCGACGTAGGCACCCTCGTGGTTGTGCGCGTACTCGTAACCTTCACCGTATCCCCACTCCCGCATCAGCGAACTCGAGGCGTTCCGCAAATGAAGAGGAACCGGGGCGTCGGAAGTCTCGTCGGCCGCGCCGCCCGCCGCCGCCAGTGCCAGGTATGCGCGGTTCGACTTCGGCGCGTTCGCCACGTACAGGATCGCGTTGGCGAGCGGAAGGAATCCTTCCGGCGGACCGAGCCGCTCGAAGGCCTGCATGGCCTGCGTCGCGACGATACCCGCGCGCGGGTCGGCGAGCCCCACATCCTCGTAGGCGGCCGCGACCAGCCGCCGGAAGACGACGAGAGGATTCTCACCGCCTCTCACCATGCGCATCGCCCAGTAGAGCGCCGCGTCGCCCTGGCTGGATCGAAGCGATTTGTGGAACGCGGAGAGCATCTCGAACGAGGTCGTCGTGTCGTACCTCGGGATCCTCTGCTGCAGGGCGTCCACCGCGACCCCGGCATCGATCGTCCCACCATGGCCGACGAGTCCGGCGCCGATCTCCAGCGCGGTCAACGCCCTACGGGCATCGCCGGCGGATGCCTCGACGATCAGGGTCTCCGCCTCGGGCGTCAGGGTCAGATCCAGGTCGCCAAGACCGCGGTCCACATCCGTCAAGGCGCGCTGAACGACTTCCCGGAGCGCGTCGGTCCCGATCGGCTGAAGCCGCAGCACCCGGGAACGGGAAAGCAACGCCGCGTTCACTTCGAAGGCCGGGTGCTCGGTCGTCGCGCCGACGAGCGTCACCAGGCCCGACTCCACGAACGGGAGGAGGAAATCCTGCTGCCCCTTGTTCAGTCTGTGGATCTCGTCGACGAAGAGCAGCGTTCGCCGACCCATCTTCCTTCGTTCGCCCGCGGCCTTGACGATCTCTCGCAATCGCGGGACACCTTCGCTGACCGCGCTGAAAGGAACGAAATCCGAGCGCGTCAACCGGGCGACGAGTCGGCCCAGCGTTGTCTTGCCTGTGCCGGGCGGGCCATGCAGGATCAGGCTGGGCATCTGTCCGCCCGCCTGGAATCGCCGGATGATACCTTCGGGGCCGACGAGCTCGGTCTGTCCGACGATTTCATCGAGTGACCGGGGCCGCATCCGCTCGGCGAGAGGCGCGCCCGGGTCGCCGCCGGCCGCGAACGAGTCCGCGGTGTCACCCGCCTGGCGGGCGGACCCTGCCGGAGTTGGAGCTTCGGGGAAGAGGGGCAGACTGTCGTCGCTCACCATCACCTCACACGTGCAGGTCCGCGAACACCAGCCGCGCGAGGAGGTAAACGACGACACCCACGAAGACTCCCGCGCCGGAAATGAAATCCTTCTGTTTCTGCACTTCCGGCACCAGGTTCGACGCCGCGACGTAGACCGTGACCCCCGCGCTGAGCGCGAGACCATGACGGGCGAGCGGTTCGATCGTGGAGGTCAACAGTACGCCGAGCACCGTCGTCGCGCCGAGCAGGATGACGCCGAGGAGCGCGCGTCGCTTGCTGTTGCCGCTGACGAGCATGATCGACGCGATCGTGACACCCTCGGGAACTTTATGAACGAAAACGGCTAGGAAGACGACAATCCCGAGAGAGGCATCGACGTCGAAGGCACTGGCGATCGCCACGCCATCGAAGAAGGTGTGAAGCAGCAGCCCGAGGAGCGCGGCGGTACCGACCCAGCGGGCCACCATCGCTTCGCGATGGGTTTCCTCGCCGAAATGGAAATGTGGCGTCAGGATGTGCTGGGTCACGTGCACGAGCAGGTAGCCCAACAGCGCGACGAGGCCCGCTTCAGGATCGATCTCGATGGCGTGCGGCAGCATCGACGCGAACGCGACGGCGAGCATGAAGCCGGCGCCGAACCCTAGCAGCATCCGCTGAGCGCGGATCCCGCGAGGAGAGGCGCTGGTGATCAGCAACCCGCCCGCGACATTCGCGACCGCGGCCAGGATCGCGTAGACCACCGCGGGAGAGTTCATCGCCGACTCCGGCCGTACGATCGATCTCTCGAGGTCTTCGAGAGCGTGTCCGCGGGCCTGGGGTTTCCAGGACAGGCCCTTGTCGCCGTTTCATCGTCCATTCGGGTCGGCAGCTGGCATCGAGGCGGAGGTTCTGATACAGTCCCCCCGAACCCGAGGTCCGCCTCGGGGCCACGAGGCACCCGCTTGCCGGAGGGAGCCGGAAAAGAATATCCTCCGCGCCCCGATCTCTCAACCGTCGGGCGGGCACACTCCTCGCTTGACTCGGCAAGGTGTCGGGTTCTGTCGGCACAGGGGGAGTCGAGGAGGCCAGGAGTGACGCGCGGACGTACCAGGCGCCGGATCACGATCGTCGCCGTTCTGCTCACGGGAGGTTTGGCCGGCCTGGCCGCCGGTCTTCTACTCGTGCGCTATCTCATTTAGACAACGCCCTTTCGGAATCCCGACCCGGGCAAACGGCTCACGCAGTCCGCAGGTAAACGTACGGATCCAATGACGCGAGCGAGGCTGATCCAGACCAACCCGCCTCTCTCACGGCAACGCAAGGGAATCGCGGGAAGATGAAGATTCGTCGAGCCATCTTGATCCTGGTACCCGTCTTCGCGGTGCTGGGCATCGCGCCGGGGCGTTCCCCGGCGGGCGAGCCGGTGCCGCCCATGGCCGTTTTCACCACGGCGGCCGACGTCGTGGTCGCGGACCCGGTACCACCACCCGACGAGCCGGAACCACTCCCGCCTCCTTCTTTCGAAGTGCTCGACCTTCGCTCGGACCTGGAAGGGCTGATCAGGAGCGCCACCGTACGGAACTCCGTCCATGGCGTCCTCGTGGTTTCGATCGATCGAGGAGATACGCTCTTCTCCCATAACGCGGACGTACCGCTCGCGCCCGCGAGCAACATGAAGCTCTTCAGCACGAGCGCGGCGCTATACTACCTTGGACCGGACTTCCGCTACTCGACCTACGCGCTCGCCGACGGTCCGATCGTGGACGGAGTCCTGGACGGCGACCTCATCCTCTACGGCACGGGTGATCCGGCCATTTCGAGCCGGATGCTCACCGGTGCGCTCACTCCCCTGAACGCGCTCGCCGATTCCCTCCTGGCGCGCGGTATCACCGAGGTACGCGGCGACATTCTCGGTGACGGCAGCTATTTCGATGACAGCTGGATCGCGGAGGGCTGGCGGGAGGAGTACCGGCTCGACAGCTACTCGGCACCGATCGGCGCTCTCTCACTCGCCGAAAACGTTGTCCGCGTGCGCGTAACGCCGGGCGGCGCGGCCGGAGCGCCCGCGTCGATCGGTACGACACCGAGCACGCACGGCCTTCTCATCCAGAACCGTGTCACGACCACGACGGGCGGCCGATCCAGCGTTCGCTTCTCCTGGGACCCGGATGGCCTGGTCATCGAAGGTCAACTCGTACGTGGCCACCCGGGCGTCACCCGCACCGTGACGGTCGTGGATCCCGCCAATTTCGCGGCGGCCGCGTTCCGCACGGTTCTGGAGAACGCGGGAATCGAGATCAACGGTGATGTCAGGACGGTGCGCCGGTCGGAGGGCTCACCCGTCAGCTTTGGCGCGGTATCGACGAATGGAGGCGGATCGGTACCACCTCGCGTCGTCGGCACTCATCTGTCCCCGACGCTTCGCGAGCTGACTTCGGTCGCCAACCACGTCAGTCAGAATCTCTTCGCCGAAGCGTTTTTCAAGACGGTCGGACGGGTTGTGCTGGGTGACGGGAGCTTCCAGGGCGGCGCGCTGGCGGTGCAATACTTCCTCGAATGCGAGAAGCCGTTCGATTTTTCGGCGATGCGGCTCGTCGACGGGTCGGGGCTCTCACCGATCAATCGGGTCACGCCGCGGGCAACCGTGCACCTCCTCGACCTGATGACGCGGACCGACGTGTGGGAACCTTTCTACGAATCACTTCCCGAGGCCGCCTCACCCCTCGGTGGACAACACAGTCTGCGCGGGCGGATGCGGGGAACGGCCGCGGCGGGCAACCTTCGCGCCAAGACGGGCACCATAAACAATGTCTCCGGTCTCTCCGGCTACGTGCGGTCGGCGGATGGTGAGCTCCTCGCTTTCAGCATCCTGGCGAACGAGGTCCCTTCGACGAGCCGCGCGAAGCGGACGGAGGACCAGATCGGCGCGCGGCTCGCCCAATTCTCGAGGCCACCGGGTGACGTCGTCGCGGCGGGAACGTTGACCGGGGTCGGCGCAGAGGCCGACGCGACCGGGATCAGCGACGTGATTTCCGGGAACGACGCAGGCATACCGGGCACGCCCGGCGGGAACTCCTCGTCGAGTTCGTCCCAACCGGCGCTCCCGACGCCGGAGCCGACCGTCGTGCCGCGGACACATCAGATTCGGGCGGGGCAGACGCTGGAGGCGATCGCGAATCAGTATGGGACGACGGTGGCCGAACTCCGCCGCCTCAATCCGGGTGTCGAGCCCCGGCGAATCCAGATCGGACAGACGATCACGCTGCCGTCTCGATGAACCGGCGGGCGGCGACGAGCAGCGAGCGGAGTTCGACCTCGTAGTCGAGTTCCCCTCGCAGATCGTTCTCCGCGACTCCTCCGCGCCCCAGCGCGGAATGAATGATCCGGGAGCCACCCACCGAAATCGCCACGTGAGAAACCCCGGCCTCCGATTCCGCGAAGAAGAGGAGATCACCCGGCCGCATCTCCTCGAGATCCTCGATCGGCAACGCGGTACCGGCGACGGCCTGCTGATCCGAATCCCGCGGAATCATGATACCGTGGGTCCGGTAGACCGCCTGGGCGAGACCGGAGCAGTCCACGCCGGCGGGAGTCGTTCCGCCCCAGAGATATGGCGAGCCGTGCCAGGCACGCGCGGTGGAAACGATCGAGTCACCGCGGGGTGGGAAACGCGTTTCGAGATGCCGCAGCGGTACCGATTCTCCAGCGAGAACACCGGTTCGGCCATCCGGAAGGATCGCGGACTCGGCGCGAACCGCCACTCGGGCGCCCCAGGGGAGGTGGGCGAGAGGCGTCCCTCGTTCATCGAGCACCCGCGAACCGAGCGAGAGATGGAGTTCGGAACCCGCCTCGTCTTCCCACGCCAGAACGGCATCCTTCTCGACACGTCTCAGATAGCCACGGTGGATCCAGCCGATGTAACCGTCGGCGGCGCGACACTGCAGCCATCGCTCCTCTTCTCGAAGGACCGTGACGGTGTGTCCCAGCAGTACCTGGGAGATGTGGGACTCGGAGATCACGGGTCCCGCGAGCATCGGCGCGATCGCGGCCGTGACGAGGCCGACCGGGCGGGGCTCGACTCCTCGCTCAGGGATCTCGACGATCCGATCGATGACATCGGGCCCACCCGACAGGGTCGCGATCCTGCGTCGCAGCGCCGCGGCGATGCCCGGTGTCGAAACCGCGCCGACGAGCATCGTGTCCCCACCCCGGTCCAGAACCCGCACATCGAACACACTGGTCCGCGGATCCAGCTGAAACGCCGCGCGGAGATCGTCGATCGCCGCGGCGATCTCGTCGATCACGGGTGATGAAGTGTCATTGCTCATGCGGTCCGGTATGGGAAGCAGCTTTCAGGTTAGGCCGGGAAACCAGTCCAGAACGATAAGGTCGAGGCCTTGTAGTCGGATGGAAGCGACGGCAATATAGGAGTTCGGTTCAACGGACCCGTACGGTTCACGCGCTCCGCGCGCCGATCACGGGTCCCACCAACATCATCCGTATGGAAATCACCGCGATCCAGAGACGGAAGCGGCGGACGGATCAGGTAATGGTCCATCTCGAGGATGAGCATCGCGTGGTATTGTCGGCGGAGGTCGTCACACGCGCCGGGTTACGGCGCGGAATCTCCATCACGACGGACCAACTCGCCAGCCTCATCGAGGAAGATAGCGAGATCCGTGCGCGAGAAGCGGCTCTCCGGCTGCTTGGTCACCGGGCCCGCAGTCGGGCGGGATTGAGGCGATCGCTCGCCCGAAAAGGTTTCGAACCCGCGACCGTCGACGCATGTGTCGCGCGACTCGAGTCGACCGGCCTCCTCGATGACCGGGCCTTCGCGACCGCGTTCGTCACGGAGCGAATGCGGACCCGACCCCGCGGGATCCAGGGGCTGAGGGCGGATCTGAACGCCCGGGGTATCGACACTGATACCGCCACTGGCGCGATCACCGAGGTACTCGCGGCATCGGGCGCGTCGGAGATGGACCTGGCGGCGGCGGCGGCGCGCAAGTTCCGGCGGAAAGCGGGCGAAGCTTCAATCGCAACTCGGCGGCGCCTCCAGGGGTATCTGGCGCGGCGCGGGTTTTCGGCGGAGACGATATCGCGCTACGTCACCCGCTGGAAGGCCGGCGGAACGGAATCGAACTAGCTTTTCTGATTGGTGGACCGATGGGGAATATCCTGTTCGCCGACGATGACCCCGCGATGCGCGCGATGGTCACGGACGCACTTACCTCCGCGGGTCATCGGGTACGGGCCGTGGCCAACGGGACGGAGGCGCTTCGTGAAGTTCGCGCGGATCCACCCGACCTCGCCCTGCTCGACTACCGAATGGGCACGCCGGACGGGCTCGAAGTCTGTCGAAGGATCAAGAACAATCCGCAGCTTGAGCACCTGCCCGTTCTCATGCTCACCGCGGAAGGCGACGTCGAAGACCGGATCCGCGGGTTCGAGGCCGGAGCCAACGACTACCTCGCGAAACCGTTCGACGCACGGGAGTTGATCGCCCGGGTCAAGGCACTGCTTCTGCTCAGCGAGCAGGCTCGCGGCCTGAATCCCTCGACGGGGTTGCCGGGTGGCGTGATGATCGAACGGGAGTTCGCCCATCGACGTGAACTCGGGAACCCGTTCGCGCTCTGCTATCTCGACCTGGAGCATTTCAAGTCGTTCAACGACCGGTTCGGTTTCGCGACCGCCAACTCGGTGATCGAACATCTCGGCACTGAACTGCGTAACTCGGTCGCGGGAACTCCGCATTTCGCGGGGCATATCGGCGGCGATGACTTCGTGGTCATGTGTTCGCAGGAGGATGCCCGACCGCTCGTGGAACGGGTTCAACGAGGATTGCGGGAGGCCCTCGTCCGCTACGTGCCGGCGGAGGTGGTGGCTTCCGGTGTCTATCGAGGAAGGTTGCGGAACGGCGGCGAGGAGTCGGTGCCGTTGACCCGGGTGACGGCGGTGGTCCTCTACCTGGATCCGGCCGCGATGCCATCGCTCGCCGTGCTCGCCGAGACGGCGGCGGAGGGGAAGGCGCACGCGAAGGCCGCGGCGGCCACGGGAACCGTGGAGATGGATATCGTCGAGGATTGACCGAACCCCGCCTGAATCAACCGTCCGCCCCGATCGCGAGTGACCAGGGTAACGAGGCGAGATCAATCGGTCAGGCGTGACAGCTCCCTGAATTCGTAGACGATCAGTCCCTCGTCGGTCACGATCGAGTTCACCCGCCACCCATCATCGAGCGAGTTCAGGACCTTTTCCGCCCGCCGCATGGGCCAGGCGAGCGCCGTCGCGACTTCCGTCACGGTGAGGCGTCCCTGCCTCTCGCCCGCCAGACGCAGGACGTTCAGTTGCAGCGCCGAAAGCAGCGCCTCCCGGCGACGCTCGCGCGCCAGGTTCGCGCCGCGATGCAGGCCCACGCCGCCCAGTGCCGCGACCATACCCAGCGCGATGAGGATGAACTCGGCCTCCGCGATCCCCAGCGTGATGAGAATGACCGCGAGCAGACCGACGAGGATCGAAGAGCCGCGCATCGTCCGTTCACGGGAGTCGTTCACCGCGATCACCGGGGTGGACTCGGTGGAAGGCGCGACCGGCTGCCCGTCCGTGATCGACGGTACCTTCGCCGGATCACCCCATCCGACGCCACACCGCGGACAGATCAGGTGGTGGCGGCGAAGCAGGTAGTACAGGATTCCACCCGCCCCGAAGCCGCCAGGCAGTGTGAAGATCGTCGCCGCCACCAGTCCGGCCATATGAGAGCCGCGACTGAAATAGGCGATCCCCGCACCACGGTAATCGCAGCGGGGGCACGCACGGATCGCCATCGCGCCGCCCGCGGCACTCAACACCGCCGGCGACTCTGTATTCGGAAGAATTGAACGCGACAGCGGAATGGCCGTCCCACAGGTGCCACAGGAGGCTCTTCCGACAGGTATGTGTGCACCGCAAACCGAGCAGTTCATGCGCTCCACTCCACCTTCTCGCGCGGATCGGCCCGTCCGACCGCCCCCGATGGTACGTCGGAAAGAGGAGAAAGATTCATTCCGCGGGGGGCGGCGACGGGACAAGGGAGCCGCGGTGAGTCCGGGGAGCTGAAGCCGCCACGACCGTCGCGTCGCGAAGGCCCGCGCCTACCAGCGCGCGTGGGTACCCCGGGCGTCGATATGAATGTATGGTCCGCGTATGTCACTACCCGCGTAAAGCCCGGCACCGCCGACGAGCGCGGGGTACTTCGCCTCGACCCGGTCGACCGCGCGGATGATCAGCGACGCATCGGTGAAGTTCACTTCCCCGTCGCCGTCAAGATCGTCCATCATCCCGTCGCCGTCGTCGTCAATCCAGAGATCAGCCGCGTCACCCCACATGTGGCGGGAGAGCGCGGCACGACCGTCACCACCGGGACCGTTGTATCGCGGGGTCCGGAAGCCGCTCATCACGTGTACGCGCCCGGCACGGACACCCATCGCGTTGAGTTCCTGGATGACCAACTCGATCTTGTCGATGAGCCGCATATCCAACGCGACGTACTTGGGCCAGACGTCGAACTGATCCTTGGTGAGGAACTGACCGATCGTGAGGTGTCGGGAGACGGCCAGATCACGGTTCGCCGGAGTTACCTCGATGAAACCCGTCGGAGGCGCGTAGCTGTCGGTCCGACCGCTCCCGGCCGTCGGATAGCCGCCGATCTCATAACCGTTCAGGCGACCACCCCGCATTCGGGAGGCGGAGACGAGCGTCACGACGGTGACCGCGTTGCCCCGCGGGTTTTCGAGCATCCAGATCCCCGGATCGGTGGGGGCGATGATGGGCGACGCGGGAGTCCCGAACCCGGGGAGAGTCGGCGCTGGCGGAGCGACCTCTTCCGTGGTCTGTCCGACGGGGACTCCGATGAGGCGAGGTCCGGGACTCGGGGCCGGACTGGAGCCACCCGATCGCGAGGCCATGGTACCACCCGCCGAAGTCGTCGGAGCGGCAACGGCGACCGGTATCTGTCCATTCGGAACTGGCACCGAACCGACGATTTCCGTCCCGAGCCACCGATGGCCGAGGTCCCAACGCGCGCCCGTGACGCCCAGGAGCACGGGATCGAGTCGCGTTCCGGGCGGGGCGATCAGCACGTTCACGGCGCCACTCAATCCGAACCGGACGGTGGTGACCGGGGCCAGGGGCGAGGCCGCCACGGGCGGACCGGTCATCGCCTCGATCTCACCGATTCCCGACGACCCGATCCCCGTCCGCTGAACCGATTGCGCCTCGACCGGAGAAACCCCGGCGACCGCGCCCGCGACCGCGACCGCGACAATAGCGGTGAACCGCCGTGCCGCCCGGCCGGACGCCGCGGCGCGGGATGGATCATGCGGATAGCGAACAGGTTTCATCACGGGCAGGTTTCCGGTCTGGCCGAGCGATTGCCGCGCCCGGAGTTCACGCGACGACAACGGACGGAGCGTCGTCAAACGTCGGCGCGGACACACCATCCAGTGTCGGTCGGGATCGGGATGCGCCATATACGGCCCGGCCGCGGGGTGGCTACTCTTCGAGGTGGGGTACTACATTACGGATCCGATGGTTCCGTCCATTATACCGAGGTCGCGGAGAGCTGTAAATCGGCATGAACTCCAGTGAAAACTCGATTGGCGCGCCCGCAGCCACGAAAGATCCTGACGACGACGGACCCGACTCCAGGACCCGGGTCGCCCTGCTGATCCTCGACGGGTGGGGGCTCCGCCCGCCAGCCCCGGACAACGCGGTCACACTGGCGAGCACCCCCGCCTGGGATTCCATCTGGGAAGCCGGGGCGTTCCCTCACGCCCGACTGAGAACCGACGGGCCCGCCGTGGGCTTGCCCGAGGGGCAGATGGGGAACTCCGAAGTCGGCCACCTGAACCTCGGTGCCGGCCGTGTAGTGATCCAGTCTCTCGAGCGTATCAGTGAAGCGATCCGTTCACGATCGTTCTTCGAGAATCAACCGCTGGCGAGGGTGATGAAGTCGGTGGCGGAACGAGGCACGACACTCCACCTGATGGGTCTGATCGGTCCGGGCGGGGTGCACGCCGTCGATTCGCATCTCTTCGCGCTGTGCGAAATGGCGTCGCTCCACAACCTGCCCCGGGTACGGATCCACGCCTTCCTCGACGGGCGGGACACACCGCCACGGTCGGCCCGAGACTACCTCACCGAGCTCGTCGGCCGGGCCGGCAATGGGGATGGGTGCAAGATCGCGACGGTCATGGGCCGCTACTGGGCGATGGATCGCGATCGTCGCTGGGAACGTACGGAACGGGCGTACCGCGCGATCGTCCGAGGAGAGGGGATCCCGATCCACGAGGTCGTGGCCAGTATCGACGCCGCGTACGAATCATCGGAAACCGACGAGTTCATTTCCCCCCGGGTGGTGGTCGACGCGAACGGAGAGCCGACCGGCAGGGTCCGGGACGGCGACGGGGTGATCTTCTTCAATTTCCGCGCGGACCGCGTCCGGCAGATCACCCGGGCTCTCGCCGACGATCGGTTCACGGAGTTCGACCGCGGGCCCGACCGGCCACGCGTCGATCTGGTCACGATGACGGAGTATGACCGGGCGTTCCCGCTCGACACGGCCTTCCCGCCCCAGGACATGACGAATATCCTCGCGGATGTCCTGGAGGCCCACGGTCGCACGACCTTCCGCACCGCGGAGACCGAGAAGTATCCGCACGTGACCTATTTCTTCAACGGAGGCATCGAGGAGCCGAAGGTGGGCGAGACCCGCAAGCTGGTGCCTTCCCCGAAAGTCGCGACGTACGACCTGCAGCCGGAGATGAGTGCCGTCGCGGTATGCGACGGGTTGATCGAGGCGCTGGAGTCACGTTCGCACGATGTGCTCGTGTGCAACTTCGCGAATCCGGACATGGTCGGTCACACGGGTGTACTGGAGGCCGCCGTCCGCGCGGTCGAGACGGTCGACGCGCAACTCTCGCGCGTTCTGGAAAGCTGCGCGTCCACGGGAACGACGCTGCTCGTCACGGCGGACCACGGGAACTGCGAGCAGATGTGGGATCCGGAGACGAACGGCCCGCATACCGCGCACACGCTGAACCGGGTGGGGATCGTACTCGTGGAGCCGGGAGGATCCGCTCCGGGTACGGAGCTGGTGGACGGCGCGCTTCGCGACGTCGCGCCCACGATCCTGGGGTTGCTGGGCATCCCCCAACCGACGGATATGACGGGACGTGATCTGCGGGTTCACCCACCGCGGGCCGGATGAACGGCGCTCCTGGCCGCGTCCGCGGTCTTGCGGCTCGCGGTTCGCGCGGGGTAGCTTCTCCGCCCTTCCGCGGGGCCTCGCGCGAGCGTCCCGCGCTTACCGGAATCCTGATTCGCACGATGCGACATTCCTGGTCGACCCTGGCTCTCGCCGCTCTCGCGTTCCTGGCCACGCCGCTCGACGGCCAGACGATCTCTTCGCCCTACCGATTCGTGGAGACGCGACACACGCTCGGTGTCTACGGCGGGTATATCTCGATCGATCCGGGGCGGAACGACCAGGCTCCGCGGTCCGCGTCGCTCTTCGGGATTCGCTATGACGTGCGTTTCGCGGGTCCGGCGTCAGGCGAGATGGGTTTTTCGCTGGCACCCTCCGAGCGAACGATCTACCGTGTCGCGGAGGACGGGCAATCGCTTGAAGCGCTCGAGGTCACGAACAGTCTGGTCGGCATCGCCGAAGCCGGATTGCGGTTTCATTTCACCGGTCAGCGCACCTGGCACGGGCTCGCTCCGTACGCCGTGATCACGGGCGGGGTGGTCTCCGACATCACGGGCAACAACGTGCTCGAGACGGTCATCCCCGCCGATCAGTTCTTCCGATTCGGCCTCGGCTTTGCATCAGGTTTCGCTCTGGGAAGCGACTTCTTCATTGGTGAACGCTTCTCGCTCCGGGCCGAAGTTCGCGACTACCTCTGGCGCCTGAGCTATCCCGGCGGGATCACCGGAACGGGTAGCAGGCAGAGCGAGTGGACGCACAATTTCGCGCCGTCGATCGGAGGGTCGTACCACTTCTGAAAACGGGCGGGGCGCGAATGGCGACGGAGTTCGACGGCGACCTCTACGACATCGGGAACATGACGGACGATGAGTTACGCTCCGTCGTCATCGAACACCTCCGCGAGCAGACGAACCTCGACGCCGACCAGATCGACGTGATCGTACGGGCCGGACGGGTAACGCTCGAGGGTCGCGTCGGTACCGACGACGAGTATCAGGTGGCCGGCGAGACGGTGGACGACCTTCTCGGGATCGACGATTACAGCAATAACCTCCTCGTGGACCCCCTGTACCGCGGGCATGAACCGGTGGCGGCGGACGAGTCGGCGGTCGTGCCCGGATCCGGCGAGGACGATCTGGGCGGGTCGGACCTGCAGCAGTCCGACACCGCGGAGCATCTCGTCGAGGATATCGAGTCGGAGACACTCGGCACGCACGACACGATCCGCGCGATACGCGACGCCTCAGCGTATTCGCCACCGGACAATCCGGTCGGTGACGGATACGGATCACGCGAAAACCACTAGCCTGGCCGGCTCTCCACACGATCGCGAGACACCGCTGAACGCGGACGCACCCATTCTCCCGCGCTCCACCCCAACCATTCCCATCACTGACGGCCCATGCTGGAAGCCCCTCCACTTGTTCCTTCGGTGGCCGATGGGTACGTTGGCGCTCAATCAACTTGAAACGGATTCCCCGCAATCGACGGATCGGTGGCCGCGAATCACTTCGGAGCGGTACTGGCGGGGGGGAAGAGTCGCCGATTCGGCTCCACGAAAGCGCTCGCGGAGCTCGGCGGTCAGTCGATTCTCGATCGCGTGATCGGCGCGCATCTGGCCGCTGGGCTGACAGTGTTCGTCGTGGCCGATCGGGAAGACCGGTTCCCCGAGTGCAAGGTCCCGGTAATCGGGGATGAAGTCGCGGGCAGCGGGCCGATCGGTGGGCTCCATGCCGCGCTGCGCCACGCCCATGAACGGGGAGGAGCTGGTGTGTGCGTCACCGGATGTGACACGCCGTTCGTCGAGAAGGGTGTGCTCGAGGCGCTGGTCGAAGCCAGTCGCGGGAATGACGCGGTCGTGATCTTCGATGAACGAAGGGACTCGGCGCAACCGCTGATCGGGTGGTATTCGACACGACTGTTCGGCGGCGTCGAGTCCGCGATCGCGGACCACGACCTGGCCATGAACCGGTTCCTCAGCCGGATTCCGAAACTGCGTTTCCTCCATACGAGCGAGCTCCGACTCGCCCGACCCGTCGATACCGTCTTTCTCAACGTCAACCGACCCGCCGATCTCGACGTCGCCCGCGAATACCTCGAACTCCATCCGGACTCGTGAAAGCGGACTGGGTCGCGCCATCCGAGGCGCTGCGGACGATCGTCGATTCCGTCACCGCGCTCGATTCGGAAGTGGTAGCTCTGCAGAACGCGCGCGGGAGGATCCTCGCCGCGCCGCTCATCTCCCCCATCGATCTTCCTCGTTGGACGAACAGCGGCATGGACGGCTACGCCGTTCACGCGGCGGA
The DNA here is from genome assembly GCA_964634395.1 of uncultured Gemmatimonas sp. GTDB lineage: Bacteria > Gemmatimonadota > Gemmatimonadetes > Longimicrobiales > Longimicrobiaceae > WHSP01. The sequence continues at coordinate 42,593 of CAZWJE010000018.1, forward strand.
CATCGCGCACGCGAGCGCGGAGCGTCCGGTCGATCTCGAGGTCACGGAAGAGGTCCCCGCCGGATCGTTCCCGGCTCGATCACTTCCGAGAGGATGCGCGGCCCGGGTGATGACGGGTGCGCCCGTTCCGGCGGGCGCCGACTCCGTCGTTCGGATCGAGCACACCGACGGAGGTTCTGAGGGCGGACGAACGGGCGTCACGGTCCGGATCTTCAATGGTCACGACGCGGGACGGAACGTTCGGCTCCAGGGGGAGGAGATCTCGCGAGGCGCCGTTGGTCTCCGGGAAGGCACCCCCCTCAACGCCGGCGCGCTCGGCATCGCGGCCTCCCTCGGGGGCGCGACGCTGGAGGTGCACCGACGGCCGATCGTGGGCGTGCTCGCCTCCGGAAACGAGCTGGTCCATATCGACCGGTACGCGGAGGTGCTGGAGGGACGTCGAATCGTTTCGTCGAACAGCTACGCGATCACCGCGGCGCTGGAAGACCTGGGGTGCGAAACGCGGTACCTGGGTATCGCGGCCGACTCGCCGGAGAAGCTACGCGCGGCCATCGAGCAGGCGAATGGATGCGATGCCCTGATTACGAGCGGCGGCATCAGCGTCGGAAAGCACGATTACATCAAGGACGTGCTGCTCGAGATGCGGACCGAGTTCCGGTTCTGGCGCGTGAAGATGCGGCCCGGCTCGCCGTTCGCCTTCGGAACCGTCGGAGATCTGGGCGGGATTCCGTGGTTCGGGCTTCCGGGCAATCCGGTTTCTTCCGCCGTGACGTTTGAAGTCTTCTGTCGACCCGCCCTGTCGCGGATGAGTGGAATCGACGCGATCTATCGGCGCTGGATACCCGCCCGCCTCCTCGACCCATTCGACCCCGTCGCCGGGTTGACCCAGTTCATCCGCGTCCGTCTTGGCCAGGAGTCGGACGGGACGTTCGTCGCCACGCTCACCGGAAAGCAGGTTTCGGCGCACCTGAGTTCGATCGCCATGGCGGACGGACTGATGATCATCGGTGAGGCGGACGTCGCGCCCAGCGACGCGATCTACCGGGTGATGCCGCTCGGCTCGGGGCTTTTCGGCTCGGGGGCGCCGTTCTAGACGGGACTCACGGGTCCGGTTGTCGGATCACGCGAGAAGGATCTAGGATTCGAGCTCGAACCAGACCCGGACACTGGCCTGGAACTCCCGCACCTCATCGCCGTCGATCCGCGCCCGCTGGTCGATCACTTCCAGCCAGCGAAGGTTCCGGACGGTCGACGCGGCACGTTCGACCGCGGCGCGAACCGCCTCCGCGAACCCTTCGTTCGAGACACCCACGAGTTCGATCGACTTGAACACCTGGCTCATCAGCGCCTCCCGGAGCGGCGTGGACGGTGGCAGAGGGGCCATCTCCGGGTGCAAGCCACGTTCCACCGGCCGGACAGCGGGATGCTCCCGGCCCGTGGGATCATTTCCGCATTCGCCGTTCGGCCACCTATTCCCGCCGCTCGTCGTCGTTACGCCGTGTTCACGCGCTCGCGGACCTCAGGTGTCTGGATCAGCGTGTCGACGGCTCCATCCCAGCATTCGCGTGCGCTGGCATGGAGCGTCGGGTTCGCGGCGAGCGCGGAGGTCCACGCGCTCACCGGACCACCGGCGATCGTGGCGAATCGTCCGCCGGCTTCGCTGATGATCGGGCCTATCGGGGCGAAATCCCAGAGTGCGCCGCACGCCGGATCGACGAAGATATCGGCACGGCCGGTGGCGACGAGGACGTAACCGAAGCAGTCTCCCCAGGTGCGCGCGAAGCGACAATCGCTGACGAGACGGTCGAACCCCGCCTTGCCGAACGGCGTCGCCCAGTCACGCCAGTACTCGAGGCCGGATGTCACGACGCGGGCGTCCGCGATCCGGTCGCATTCCGAGACAGAGGCTCGCTTGCCATCGTGCCAGCAGCCCGCGCCGACGGCGGCGACGACCGTGTCGCCGATGGCCGGGATGTGACAGCATCCCACACGCGGGACGCCATCGACCTCGAGAGCCAGGAGGATCCCATAGAGCGGCACACCCGCCGCGAAGGAACGTGTACCGTCGATCGGGTCGATGATCCAGCGATAGCGACCCGCGGACTCCACCCGTGAACCCTCCTCGCCGAAGATCCCGTGCTCCGGGAACCGTTCCGCGATCATCTCCCGGAGGAACGCTTCCGAACCGGTGTCGGCGAGCGTGATCTCGCTTCCATCCCCCTTGAAGCTCACGGCGGCCGAACCAAAATGCGTCTGCGTGATTCGGCCCGCGCCCACGGCCGCGCGAACCGCGAAATCCATCAGCGTATCCAGATCCTCAGTCATTATCGTGGACTCGTCGTTCAGTGGCGGGTGACGAAGTGGTCACCCGGCGCGAGTGTTCATCGTCACCCGTGTTGAGTCGGAGGGCTCGACGCCGATCCGCGCGAAGTTCCGGCCACGCGGGGAGCCCGACCGGAGACCCATGGGCTGCCAGCGAGCCAGAAACGAAGGGGCAGATCGACGCCGCGGGTTATGCCGATGCGCGGCCCCGTGGCGATCGAGCTGGTCGGAACCGGTTCGCCCCGTTCGAAGATGAGCGGCGGCTCATCGAGCGGATGGTGGTCGAGCGCCGCCGTAATCCCGAGCGCGGAGCAAAGGTTGCCGGGACCGCGCATCAGCTGAACGTCAGGGCGATCACCGCGGCGCGAGCGGGCGACGTCGATCCCTTCGAGCGGTTCTCCCGCGCGGATCAACACGGCCGCGGGAAACCCCGTCTCGTCGGTCACGGCGTTCAGGCACCAGTGGACTCCGTAGATCCGATAGACGTACGCGCGGCCGGGTGGGCCGAACATCGACTGGTTGCGCCTCGTACGGCCGATCCTGCTGGCGGCGTGACTCGCCTCATCCTCGGGGCCGATGTATGCCTCGGTCTCCACGATGCGGGAACGACAGAGCCGACCACCGACGGTGGAAACGATCGTCGCCCCGAGGAGTTCCCTGGCGACGACCCTGGCGGGGCGGGCGAAGAAATCCTCGGAGAGGGTCGTGCGAGCGGTCATTCACGCTTCATTGCTATGCGGTCCGTCGCCGGTTTTCCCGCGTGACGGCGGAGCCCCGGCGCGCGGAAGGCGCCGCGGTGCCCCGTGGGTCCGCGACGCCTTCCTGAAGCTGACGTTCGTGGCTTGTGTCAGGAATCAGACTTCTTCGCGGCGGGCTTGCGTCCGCCGCCTCGCCGCGCACGGGGCTTACCGGTCGACGGAGCGGGTTCATCGCCGGCGGCCGATTCCGCGGGTGGGGTCGCGGCCGCGACGCGGCTCTCGTAGTCAGCCGTCCATTGCTCGAGCAGCGTCCCCGCTCTACGCTCGTCGAGAACGGTCCTGATCTCTTCCGGATGCTCCCGCAGAACGTCGAAGATCCGCTCACCGAAGCGTTCCACGAGCGTCTCAGCGGTCTTCTTCCCGATCCCCTTGTACTTCGTGCCGAGATAGGTCGTGATCTCGGCGAGCGAACCGGGAAGTCCCAGAGCGACCGCGGAGAACGAGGGCGTCGTAACCGGGGCGGACGCGGCGGTGGCCGCCTCCCGCGCCGGTGCGGTGGATCGGGTGGCCGCGGCTCGTCCCCGCCCACGCCCGGATCCTCTCGTCACCGGCTTCCCGTCAGCCTTCTCCGCCGCCGCTTCGGTGGATCGCTCGGTCGCGCCCGTATCGGAAGGCGCCTCTACTCCCGTCTGGACACTCACGGACGTATCCCTCGCGGCCTTCTTCGCGTCCGTCGATCCTTCGGCATCCGTATCGGTGCGGCGACCGCGACGGCCGCGCGACTTCCCACGACTTGACGGGGCGGTCGTGGTCGTCTCGGTGCCGTCGGATGGCGCCGTGACCGGCGCGGCGGGTGTCTCCGCGGCTGACTCGGACGGAGTCTCGCCCGTCGTCTCGGAGGCCGAATCGGCCGCGGCGGCGGCCGCCGCCGGCGAGATCGTCGGGAACGAATCGGCTCCTTCCGGTGCCGCCGCGGCGACAGTCTCGCGCCCACCACGGCCGCGACGGCCGCGACGGCTCCGTCCCTTGCCCTTCTCCGTCTCCCCCGTCTCGGCGGGAGCGGCCTCCACGGCGACCGGTTCGGCGGGCGGCACCGTATCGACCACCGGAGTCGGAACGTCCGGAACGATCAGGGGGCTCGGCTTCGACGTGGACGGGACACCCTGTCCCGGGAGTATCGGCGGAGGGCCGGAGGGTGCGCCGCGACCACCGCGACGGCCGCGAAGCGCGCCGAAATCCGCGGCGGGCGCGGAGGGCACCGCGGGCGATGTCGGTGGTGCCGACACCGCGCTCACCACCTCGGGCCGCTTCGTCGCGGTGAAAGGCCGTTCAGCGGGCGTCGCCGGTCGCGCCTCGGGCACTTCCACATTGAGTTCTCCGGATTCCGTCGGCGGCGCCATGACGGCCTCCGACGCCACCTCCGCGGGCACCGTGACGGCCTCCCGCGCGGTGTCCGGCGTCCGCGCGCGATCCGCGCTGCCGGCGGGCACTTCCTTCACTCGCGGTGGCGGCAGCTTCTTGCCTCCGGCCGGCAGCATCACCTCGTAATTTCCCGCTCCAGCACGGTTCAGGTCGATCACCTCGGCATCGTGCGCCTGCCGGAGAAAGCGGGTGAACTTGGCGAAGCCGAGAGAAGCCTCGTCGAAACCGCGATCGATTTCGAGCATCTTCCGCTTGACGTCACCGTCACGAATCGCCTTCCCGTCACGAGCGCCGAGTCGGCGCACGGCCTCCTGGAGGAGCGAGTACGACTCGTCCAGCGCGGACTGCCGCGCGGCCTCATCCGCGGGCACCCGGGCGGTCTCGTCCACGGATTCGGCGGGCCGCTCGCGTACCACGGTGGTTTCGCTGACCGGGGTTCCTTCCACTCCGACGGCTTCCACGACTTCCACCGGTTCGACGGCTTCCGGTTCAACCAGCGCGGGCGGTTCCACGGCGACCTCGGTCTCACCGGCGATCGGCCGTGGTTCACGCGGGTGCCGACCCTCACGGCGGTCATCCCGTCCGCGTCCGCGTCGACCCCGACGTCCGTTCCCCGCCGCCTCAGCCGCCTCCGCGACGATCCGCTCGACGACCTGCTCCCGCGATCGTGTGGCATCGTCCGCCGCATCTTCGGGCAGAATCTCGAACTGCCCGTTCGCCGCCTTCCTGAGCTGGATCACACCCTTCGACGCCGCCTCGGACACGAAGCGGGAGAACTTGCTGTACCCGACCTTCTTCTCGTCGAATCCCGGATCCAGATCGATCATCACCTGCTTCAGGCGATCCGTCCTCATGACGTCGCCGTCCTTCACCATCCGCTGGACGGCGCGACGCACGAGCGCCCACGGATCCTCCGTCGACTCCACGACCTCGCCGGCCTTCGTCAGGCCGGAGATGGAGTGGTAGGAGTAGTATTCGTCGCAGTTCTGGATCAGCAGGTCGCTCGAGGATTCCCGCATCCCCACGCCGATCACGTACTTCCCGTACTCCTTGAGCTTGAGCACACAGCTCGAAAAGTCCGAGTCCCCCGTCATCAGGATGAAGGTACCGATCTCCGGTCGCGTGAAGACGAGCTCGATGGCGTCGATCGCCATGCGCAGGTCCGTCGCGTTCTTTTTGGAGGAACCGTAGGCGGGCGCGAAGATCAGGTCGACCGAGGATTCGGTCAGGGGCACGATATACTGCGGGTAGCGGCGCCAGTCCGCGTATGCTCTCTGAACGGCGACCTTGCCGCGGATCACCTCGGACTTCAGCAGCGTCTTGAGCTCCTTGCCCAGGTCGCTGCGGATACTCATGGTGACGTTGTCGAAGTCGATCAGCAGAGCGGCGTTGGGTGCCGGCGTGAACTGCTGTACGGGGTGTTGAAGTACCTGTCCCGCCCCGAGGACCATACCCCGGGGACTCATTCGTGAACTCATCGCTTCCACATGGAATGTTGGTGGAAGGAAACCCCTCGCTCTCTACCCGCCGAAGCAGGAGACAACGCGAGCGGCCTCCTCGAATCTTACCGGCGGCTGGATTCCTCGGCGCTGATCATCCGCGCCAGTTCCACCCGCCGAACTTTTCCGCTCCCCGTCATCGGGAAGCTGTCCAGGAATCTGACGAGGTCGGGGACCTTGTAGTCGGCCAGAACCTCTCGGCAGAAATCCTTGATTTCCTCGCCGGTGACGATGGCTCCCTCGACGAGCACGATACACGCGCACGCCACCTCTCCCAGCACCTCGTGGGGGAGCCCCACCACCGCCACATCGAGCACCGCCGGGTGCGCGTGCAGGCGATCTTCGACCTCTCGCGGGTAGACGTTGAACCCCCCGCGGATGATGATCTCCTTGCGCCGGCCGACGACGTGCAGATACCCCTCCTCATCCACCATCCCCAGATCACCGGTCAGGAAGAACCCGTCCTCGGTGAACACCTGGGCGGTCTCGCCGGGTTGGCGATAGTAGCCCTGCATGACGCCCGGCCCACGAACCGCGATTTCCCCGATCGACTCGACGGGGAGAGGTGTGCCATCGAAGTCCAGAACCTTCACGATGGTGCCTTCGAGCGGGCGACCGACCGTCGTCGCGGCGACCGCCGGGGGATCGTCACGACGCGTGATGCTCAGGGTGGACCCGGTCTCCGTGAGCCCGTAGGCGATATGGATTCGGGGCACCATCTCCTCCCGGATCCGTTCGACGAGTTCCACCGCCACCGGCGCCCCGGCGACGATGCCGGTGCGCAGTGAGCTGAGGTCATACTCACCGAGGTCGGGCGCGTGGAGGTCGAGGATGAACGAGGTGGGCACTCCATGGTACACCGTCACCCTCTGATCTTCCAGGATCTCGAGGACCCTGTCGGGATCGGAATCCTCCTGCAGGACCAACGTCGCGCCGGCCGCCATCGTTCCCAGGACACCGGGCGCGAGCCCGAAGACATTGAAGAGCGAGGTGACCCCGAAGACGATATCCTCCGGCACGAGTTCCAGCGCCTCGGCGGACGCGAACGCCGTGGTCAGGAGGTTCGTGTGCGACAGGGTAACCCCCTTCGGCTTCCCCATCGTCCCCGACGTATAGACGATGGCGAACGGATCGTCCGGGTTGATCTCCACGCCAGGGAGCGGCCGACCCTCACCGGCGGAGACGAGATCCTCGAACTGATAGATCCTGTCGTCGTACCAGAGATCCTCCTCGCCCACCGCGAGGATGTACTGCAATTCGGGGAGCGCGTGAAGAAATCCCTCGAAGCGAGACAGATAGTCGACGCCTTCCCAGGTCTCGGCGGTAACGCAGACCGCCGCCTCGGAATGCCGCAGCATGTACTGCAGCTCCGGCGTCGTGTACTTCGGGTTCAGGGGGATGATCGTGGCGCCGAGGCGGGCGGCGGCGAACATCGAGATGATGAACTCGGGCCAGTTGGGGAGGTTCAGCGCGACGCGATCGCCCTTTTCGACCCCCAACTCGCGGAGGGCGGCGGCGAGCGCGCCCGAATAAGCTTCAACCTGCCCGTAGGTGTATCGTCGGTCGCCGAGGATCAGGCACGGATGCCGAGGCTGTTCCGCGGCGACCGAGGAGATGACGTCTGCAACCGAATGCCCGCGGAAGCGCTGCGACAGCGCCATGAACCCTCCGTCGGGGGATCTGAAAAAAGCCTGAACAACGGGGAGAAACATAACCGGGCGGGCGGGATGCGTCAAACCACTACGGATCAAACGACTTGCCTCGACCATGGCATGCGCGGGAGGCGTTCCGGGGCGGGCCGGCGCCTCACGGCTGGCCGGCGCGGTTCCTGTCGCGGGGGGTGCCGACGGGCTATTTTCGCGGCCCCGGACGGCGCGTGTCCGGGCCTGTACCGCACCCGATTCCCATCGCTCGCTTGAAGGATCGATCGTCTCCGCGCGTTCTCGCCAACGCCGACCCGTCCACCGCCAATCTCGCCGGACTCAACCCCGCGCAACGGGAAGCGGCGCTCGCGCTGGAGGGACCGGTGCTGGTGATCGCCGGCGCCGGTTCCGGGAAGACGCGAATGCTCGTCCACCGGATCGTGCACCTGCTGGAGAGCGGGGTCGACGCGCGACGGATCCTGGCGGTGACGTTCACCAACCGCGCGGCCGCGGAGATGCGGGAGCGGGTCGCGGCGCTGGCCGGCAAGCGCGCGCGCGGCGTCACGCTCAGCACCTTCCATTCGCTGGGCGCGCGGATCCTGCGCGACCACGGCGAACTCGCGGGGCTCCCCACACGGTTCGCGATCTATTCGACGGCGGATCAGCTGGCGCTGCTGAAGCGGATCACCCTCGAGGAAGTCCACGTCGCGGCCACGACGGGCACGGAAACGTACGACCTGAACCGGGTGCTCTCGCGCGTATCCGGCTGGAAGAACCGTCTGATTTCTCCCGCCGAAGCCAGCCGGGAGGTTGCCGAGGGTCGCACGCGCGGTGACCGTCGGGACGACTACATGGTCCTCGCCGCCGACGTCTATCCCCGTTACGAGGAATCGCTCCGCGCGGCCGGCGCGTGTGACTTCGACGACCTGCTGCTCCTTCCCGTACGAATCCTTCGCGATCATCCGTCGGTCCGCGAGGCGCTCTGGCGCCGCTGGCATTATCTGATGATCGACGAATACCAGGACACGAACGGCGTTCAGCTGGAGATCGCGCGGCTGCTCGCGGGACCGCGGAGGAATCTCTGCGTCGTGGGCGACGACGACCAGTCGATCTATGCATGGCGCGGCGCGGACGTGGGCAACATCCTCGAGTTCGAGACGCACTTCGGTGGCGCCAAGCTCGTGGTCCTGGACGAGAATTATCGTTCCACGCAGCGGATCCTCGATGCGGCGAACGGAGTGATCGCGAACAATCGCGCGCGTCGCGAGAAACGGATGCGAACGGCGAACGGACCCGGGGCGCCGATCGACTACTGGGAGTTCGACGCCGCCGAGGGTCGCGCCGCCGAGGAGCACGAGGCCGCGATGATCGCCCGGGAGATCGGCATCCGTCAGTTCCAGGAGCGCCTGGGCTGGACCGACTTCGCGGTGCTCTACCGGGCGAATCACCAGGCGAGGCCGATCGAGGAGGCGTTGCGGAACGCGAACATCCCCTATCGGGTGATCGGAGGAACGTCGTATTTCGACCGGAAAGAGATCGCCGACGCCGCCGCCTACTTCCGCGCGGTGCTGCATCCGCGGGATGACCTCGCGGTGCGACGGATCATCAACTACCCGGCGCGGGGGATCGGCAGGGTGACGCTGCTCCGGCTCGTCGAGGTCGCGCGGGAGCGAGGCATCCCGATCGCCGAAGTGGCGCCGATCGCGAAGGAGGTCGAAGGGGTGACACCCGCGCAGGCGGCGGCGCTCTCGGCATTCGACGATCTCCTGTCGCGCTGGCGGACGGAGCTGGAACGCGCGGAACGGGAGGCCGCCGAAGGAACGATGAACGGTGGATCGCTCGCCCGATGGGCGAAGGCATTCCTGGGTGAAACGGGGCTGGAAGACGCCATCCGGGCGGAGGCGAAGGGAAGCCGAGTGGGTGAGATCCGCCTCGAGAACCTCGCCGACTTCGTGACCTCGATCGGGGTCTGGGAACAGCGCGTCTGGGCGGAGGCGCCGCTGCCGGACGAGGAGATCGAGTGGAGTCCGCCGACGCTGCACGGGTTCCTCCAGCAGGTGTCGCTGGTCCCCGAAAGCGAGGGCGACGCTCAGGATGACGGGCCGGATCAGGTCACGCTGATGACGATGCACGGCGCGAAGGGACTCGAGTTCGCGCACGTGTTCATCGC
>CAZWJE010000019.1:0-21698 GCA_964634395.1 uncultured Gemmatimonas sp.
GCGGTTTTGGTTGGGGTCTTGTAAAGGGCGGGGGGCGCGACCGGTTGTTTCGCGCCCGCGCCGCCACCGACTCTTTCGGTCGGTCGCCTTCCCTTGCCTCGCTCAGGTACCCGTTCCCGATCCGATCGCGGGGTTGTCGTCATGTCCTGGCGCCGTCGGACTCGGGTCGCACGCGGCCGCCACGGCGACCAGCAGGAGAACGGCAAACAAATTGCGGATCGTCTTCATGGGTCACTCCCGCCGGCTTGGTGTGATTCGAAAGTCGCTCAGGGCGAAGTTTATCTGACCCCTAGCATCGGCACACACGCCCCAAGTCCCAAGCGCCGCTCTTTTCCGGCCGTTATTTTCGAATTCCCCCGTTTTCTTCCTCCCGGACGCCCGGATCACCACCCGGGTTCGTCTCGAATGCCGATACCGACGGGCACCGGATGGATCCGGCGAGAGTCGGGCGTGACGGCCGCTGGACCGCGAGGGCCGGGTACTTCAGCGCCACACCAGGAGCGGAGTCGCCACGGTCGCGCTTGCCACGATCCGACTCCCGCGAGAGATTGTGCCGCGAACGCAAACACCGTGGAGGAGATGGCGAATGACATCTGAAACGATTCGGATCCTGCTGGTCGATGATCACGCCGTGTTGCGTGCCGGGCTCCGTGCGCTATTGGAAGCGGAGCCCGGGCTGGAGGTCGTTGGGGAAGCCGGAACGGGCGAGGATGGCGTCGCGGCGGTGGAGCTGATGAAGCCGGATGTGGTGGTGATGGACCTTTCGATGCCGGGGATCGGGGGGCTCGAGGCCACGCGTCGGATCGCGCAGATGGATCAGGACGCACGGGTGCTGGTGTTGACGATGCATGGCGAGGAGGAGCACCTGCTGCCCGTTCTCGAGGCGGGCGGGTCGGGCTACGTGAGCAAGCGGAGCGCCGACGAGGAACTCATCGAGGCGATCCGGACGGTGGCCCGGGGGGATGTGTTTCTCTATCCGAACGCGGCGAAGCTGCTTCTGCAGGGTTTCCGCGGGAAAGCCGATCGTGGCGAGGAGGATCCGTTGGAGAAGTTGACGGAGCGGGAGCGGGAGGTCCTTGGTTACACGGCGGAAGGATTCAGTTCGGCGGAGATCGGGAAGAAGCTGTTCATCTCGCCCAAGACGGTGGATACGTATCGGTCGCGGATCATGGAGAAGCTGGGGCTTCACCACCGCAGTGAGCTGGTTCGTTTCGCCCTCCAGCAGGGTTTGCTCCGGGCGGAGTAGCCCTTCAGGCCGCGATTCGCGGAAACAGACCACTCGAAAGAAGATCGACGATCGATGCAACGCGTGGTAATCACGGGCGTCGGGGCGGTGACCGCGCTCGGGAACTCGGCGGCCGAGACCTGGCGTCGTGCGCTATCCGGGGAGTCGGGTGTCGGGCCGCTGACCCGATTCGATCCGGTGGATCTGCCTGAGGCGATCCGGATCGCGGCGGAGGTCAAGGATTTCAACCCCGAACCGGTCGTGGATCGGCGAGAGGCCCGGCGGATCGATGCCTTCATCCAGTACGCGCTCGTCGCGGCGGACGAGGCATTGCGTGGGGCCGGCCTCGGTGGTCTGGGTCCGGTGCCGGAGCCGGACGAAACGGGGGTGATCATCGGCTCGGGGATCGGTGGGATCGGAACGATTCTGGAAACCGCCGCGCAGGTCGCGGAACGGGGAACCGGACGGGTTTCGCCCTTCTTCGTGCCCAGCATCATCATCAACCTGGCCGCGGGGCAGGTGGCCATGCGCATCGGCGCGCGCGGACCGAATTACGCGACCGTCTCCGCGTGCGCGACGAGCAATCACGCGATCGGTGACGCATTCCACACGATCCGGCGGGGGGACGCGCGGCTGATGGTCGCGGGTGGCGCGGAGGCGGCGATCAACCGGCTCTCCTTCGCGGGCTATCACGCGGCGCGCGCGCTGGTGACCGAATACGATTCGCCCGCGACGGCTTCGCGGCCGTTCGATCGCCGCCGAAACGGGTTCGTGCACGGCGAGGGCGCGGGGATCCTCGTGCTGGAAGCACTCGATGCGGCCCTCGAACGAGGAGCGCCGATCCTCGGGGAGGTCCTGGGTATCGGCCTGAGCGCCGACGCCCATCACATCACGTCTCCTCCGGAAGACGGGTATGGCGCGATCCTGGCCATGCGCCGGGCCCTGCGCACCGCCAACCTCGAGCCGGAACAGATCGACTACGTCAACGCGCACGGGACGTCGACCCCGATCGGGGACCTCGTGGAAACGAGGGCGATCCGCGAGGTCTTCGGCAAGCGGGCCTATGAGATACCGATCTCGTCGAGCAAGTCGATGCTCGGGCACTCGTTGGGGGCGACGGCCGCGGTCGAGGCGGTGCTCTCCGTTCAGGCGTTGCGCGAAGGGATCGTCCCGCCCACGATCAACCTCACCGATCCGGACCCGGAATGCGATCTCGACTACGTGTCCGAAGGTGCCAGACGTGTGCCGATCCGGACCGCCGTCTCCAATTCCTTCGGTTTCGGCGGCGCCAACACCTCGCTGATCCTCGGGCGCTGGGAGGGTCGTTGAGTCTGTCCCGGGAAGCAGGTTCGCGGACGGAGAGGAGGCCCACCGCTTCCTCTCCACTCACCGGGCCGGCCTATCGTTCCCGGTAGCCGCCGGCCCTCGAGGAAACGCGAGCTCCCCAGGTCTGATCGCGCACGCCCACTCTGACGAACTCGTCCCGCCTTCGTGGCTGTGCCGGCTCGCTGATCCGCTCGATGGTTTCGGCGACCTCCGATTCACGCTCGTAATCGCGAGCCCCATATTCCACCGCCAGATCGGCCTGCGCGACGATTCCGACGAGCCGGCCTTCCCGGTCGACGACCGGTACTCGCCGGACGAGTTCCTCGCGCATGACTCGCATCACTTCCCGGATCGAGTCGTTGGCCGTCACCGTCCGCACGTCGTCCGACATACATTCGGTGACACGAGTCCGCGCATCCTTGCCATCCGCGATCCCGCGGATCGCGATGTCACGGTCAGTGATCACCCCGAGCAAACGCCGCCCATCCTGGCTGTTGACCACGGGGAGGATGCCAACGTCCAGTTCTCTCATCTTTCTCGCCGCTTCCTTCAGCGAAGAGTCCGGAGTGACGGTTTCCGGGTTCTCGGTCATGATGTCGAGAGCGCGAATGGAGTCCGGGTCGACGGAATTCTCGAATCGGTCCCAGGCGGACCGACGGCGGAAGGCGAATGGTTCCTCCCAACTGGGACCGAAGTCGCGCGGGCCGAATTCGGAGCCCCGTGAAGCCGGATAGCCGCGCGGTCCGTAATCGGCGTCGTATCGACCGTCGCGCGGGGGGCGACGTCCGAACGGGTAGTCGATCCCCGCCGCCCCGTACGAGGCGTCGTAGCCGATCCCCGGCATCCCCTCATATCCTTCCCCGTACCAGCCTTCCTCACCCGGAAACCGACGCCACTCCACGTTCCCTCCCCAGCCATCCGACCGCATCCCGCCGATGAAGGGCGGGGGCTCACGTCGACGGCCGGAATCCGGGCCGTAATTTCCTCTGTTTCGTGCCATGTCATCCTCCGGGATTGGCGGGTCGTCGTACGGCCGGCGGGAGGACGCAAGAAACGGGGCGAACGATGGTTGGTGGTCAGGTCACGCTGAGGGCCTCGAGCCCTGTACCCTCCTCGATCGCCAGACGGCGACCACGAACCCGATGATCGCGATCGCCGCGAACGAGAACCACTGGATCGCGTAGCCCAGATGGGGCCCCTCGTCGAGGGCGGGCAGGGGCACCGGAATCGGCGGCTCGGAAATCGCCGTGGCGGGATCAGGGAGAAGTTGCAGATAGAGCGGCGGGAGTGGCTCCTCGAGATGGGCGATCATGGTGTCGGCGTCCAGCCGTCGATACGTGTGTACCGATCCGCCCTCGACATCGATGAGCAGCGGCGCGACGTCGTCCGCGTTCCGGGGGACGGTCTGCAGCGACCCCGTCAGGCTCCGGTGACCGGTGGACGGGCGGTAGGGCAGGAGATCGATCGTGGCTGCGTCAGGCGAGGGGAGCCAGCCGCGATTGACGAGGATCAGCGCGCCTGAATCGAGGCGGAACGGGGTGACGACGTGTACGCCGGGGCGACCGTTGTGGCTCCTGCCGCGGAGAACGACCTCACCCCCGGGTTCATAGGAGCCACGCGCGACGGAGCGTCGGAAAAGGTTCGCGTCGGGGTCGTGGAAGATCGAATCGAGGCCCGCGCGATCGAGAGTCAGCGGCGGAAGATCCGACGCGGCGAGGATCCGTGCGTTGGAATCCCGGCGGGTACTCAACCGGTCGAGCTGCCAGAATCCGAGTCGGATACAGACCGCGGCGACCAGAGTGACCACGGCGACCAGGAAGATCGCGCGGAACGGGGAAACGTTCACGCGCGAGGAGGAACGTCAGGCCCGCCAGCTTTCGTCGTCGGGGAGATCCTTCCAGTCATCCCCGCTCGTCCATTCGTTTTCCGCCGATCGGATCTCATCGATATCGAGTGGCGCATCCTCCGGGAGGGATCGGCGCCAGGGTTCGTCTTCCGATGCCACGTACGCGGCTTTCCGACGCATCAGGAGGACGCCGCCGGTAATCAGGAGCAGGGTCAGGAAAAGCCAAAGCATGCGGGCAACCGATTGTTGAGGATAACTGGCGGAAGGCCATACCGCGAGCGCGCGGCGGTTCCTTCCCCGAACGGCGGACCGCGTGCGGTCGGTGCCGTTCACCCGTCCCGGAGAACCGATTCACGGAATCGTTTCGCCGTGGCCGCGGCGGCCTCTTCGATACGCTCGGCGACCCCCGACCCGAATTCGGTCAGACGGGCGCCGATGCGTTCGCCGTCATCGTCACGCGCTCGCCGCTCGAGTTTCGCGATGGAGCTCTCGAGCCGATCGATGCGCCGTTGCTGTTTCCGTCCGATCGCGAGGAGCCTCCGCGCACGTTGTTCCCAGAGTTCCTCGCGCTCGTCATCGCGGGCACGCCGTTCGTCCTCCTCGCGTTCCCGCCGCTCATTCTCTTCACGTTCCCGGCGCTTGTCGCTTCCCGCGCCTCCCGTGAGAAGGCCGAGGAGAAGACCCGCGCCAAGAGCGACCCCGACCGCGGCAAGCGGCCTGTCGCGCAAGCGTGCGCCGACGTCGAGGCGTTCGCGGATGTCGTCTCTCTTGCGCAGAAGTGTTTCCTCGATCTCATCGATCGTCTCCGACATCCGGGCCCGGGTCCGCTCGATCTCGTCGCGGGCGTCGTCGGTGTTCCGTGGGTGTTCGCGGAGTTCGGTCGCCATGCGCTGGTCCCGGGTTAGCGGAGGGTACGGCCGGCGACGAAGCCGACGGCGAAGGCGGCGAGAGTGTACCATACCACGTTCGGCCTCACCGTCGCGGCGGCGATCTCCGCCAGGCCGAGCGCGGTCGCCCGGGCATCCTCCCGAATGCTCGATTCGCGGCGGTCGCGTGTCGAGCGCGGATTCGATTCGCTAGCTTCCTCGAACGGCTCGCCACGAATGGAAGCGGGGGCCGGCGTGTCGATCACCGCGTGAGAATCCATCGGGCGTCCTTCCTGGATGGAGCGAAGAGTCGTGCCCGGCCTTCGAAACCGGGTCGCTGAAAACGGTTCGAATGGTCTGCGCGATGCAGTATCCATTCCAGTGACAGACACGTCAATATGGCACGACCGAGGCCTTTCCGCCTCCTGAATACCGACGAACGTGGAGGAGAAATGGCGGATGTAACGGGCAGGGTGGTCATGGTGACCGGCGGATCCGAGGGGCTCGGCCTCGCCCTCGCCCTGGCGTTCGCCGAGGCCGGAGCGGCGGTGTCGATATGCGGCCGGCGACGGGCTCCGCTCGAAGCCGCGAGGGAAAGGATCGTCGAGCACGGAGTGGCCTGCGTGGCGCGGGTGCTCGATGTATCCGATGAAGAGGCCGTCCGCCGCTGGGTGGAGAACACGGAGGAGGAACTCGGCCCGCCGGACGCGCTCATCAACAATGCCTCCCTCCTGGGCGAGAGGGTACTCCTGCAGGACTATCCGATCCATACCTGGCGGGAGACGATCGACGTGAACCTGACGGGCACGTTGATCGCCACCCAGGCGGTACTTCCGGCAATGCTCGCGAAGCGTTCGGGGACGATCGTGGCCATCTCGTCGGGAGCGGCGCGACCGCCCCGGGAACGATGGGGCGCGTACGCGGTTTCCAAGAGCGCGGTCGAAGCACTGGCGCTGAACCTCGCCGAAGAGCTGCGCGGATCGGGGGTCCGGGTGAACGTCGTGGATCCGGGAGCGATGCGGACGGGTATGCGGGCGGCGGCCTACCCCGCCGAAGACCCTGGCCGGCTGCGGCGACCCGCATCCCTGGCGCCGCTCTTCCTCTGGCTGGCGAGCGAGAAGTCCGCGGCCGTTACCGGCACCCGAATCGATGCGGCCGAGTGGATGGAAGAAGTCGCCGGCCGGTGAGGACGATGCGCCAGGCCCCGCCGATATTCGGGGGATGACTCAACACTCACGACGATGGTCCTCATGCGCCGATTCGCGCTCTCCGTTCTCGTCCTGCTCCCGCTCCTCGCGAGCGGGTGCGCGACCCTCGGGCTCGGCATCCAGGCGCCCCGGTTCTCCATGGCCGCCCAGGAACCCTCCGAGTTCAGGCTCCTCGGCCCTTCGCTCGACCGACCGCTCGGCGGCGCCGCTGTACGCCTTTACGCGCGGGTCGAGAATCCGAACCCCGTCGGGATCACGCTTTCCGGCCTCACGGGCACCCTCAGCCTGGAAGGCTTCGAGGCGGCGGACGCGGATTTCCCGCTGGGGTTACCGCTCCAGGCGAACGAGTCGGCGATCGTGCCGCTCGACATCAACGTAAGCTTCTCGAGCCTCCCGCGGGTCGCGGAGGTCGTCAGCCAGGCGGTCACGCGAGGAAGCGTTTCCTATTCGCTCGACGGGATCGCCACCGTCGACGCGGGGATGCTCGGACCCGCGAGCTTCGGACCGATGAGGATCGTCAGTGGCGCGCTGAGCACGCGACGGTGAGGTGGGTGAGGGACCGGCCGGCTTCCGGGTGATCGACCACCACGGGGAGCCGGCTTCTCCAGGCGATGGATGTGGTCAATTGCCGTAGGTGGCGCCCGCCAGGATCCCGATCGCGCGTTCGCAACGATGGCAGTACAGCGCCGCCGCGTAGTCGCCTTCGGGCTCGGTCACGGAGGCGAACCCGTTGGGGTCGATCTCCGGTTCGATGAAGGCGAGGACTTCGATCATCTCGGGCCCGCACGTCGGGCACGGAACGTTCGAGGGATCCTTGCGATACGCCATGAGTAACTGGAGCGCCTCCGAGTCGCTGAACGGGCCGCTTGGCTGTGGCAGCTCCGTTCCCTCCAGCAGATGGGCTATCCGGTTCATCCGTCCCTCCCCAGGCGAGGGAAGCCAGCGGCTCCCGCTCCTTCTATCTATCGTTTTTTTCAACACTTACGCCCTTTTCCCCTTCCCCAGTATATAGCAACATCCATTCTCAATCGGGCCAATCCCGGGATTTCCGAGGGCCCCGGTCGCTTCCACCGGGCGAGCGGGGCCAGCGATCCCGCGCGGATCGATCCGGGTACCAGGCCGCCGTGCTTGTCGCGGCGATTCGGGGTGGATAGCTTTGCCGCTCCGATCAACCCCCCTCGAGGAGTGATTCAGTGCAGATCATTCGCCAGCCCCGCGTCTCCCTGATCGCCCGTCAGGAGTTCGTCTACCCCGAACACATTCGATGGCGGAGCGACACCGACGTACCCGCCCAGGCGCTGACCGAGTTCGCCGGGCGCCTCTGCTACCTCTCGTTCGGGGCGGACGCGGGACTCGAGGGCGGTCACCGGACGATCGGCGGACGGACGACGAACGAGGAGTACCTCGGAAACATCCTGAAGGTGAAGCACGGGAGCGTTCTCGAGCACGGCGTATGGACGATTCTGATCGAAGGCGTCAGCCGGGCGCTGACGCACGAACTCGTCCGGCATCGCGCGGGTTTCGGCTTTTCGCAGCTCAGCCAGCGATACGTCGATGAATCAGAGATCGCCTTCGTGCTTCCGCCCGAGATCGAGGAAGGGACGCGGGCGTTCCAGAGGTGGGAACGGGCGTGCGCCGAGACGCTCGCGGCCTACCGGGAGATCCTCGCCGAGCTGAACGAGAGGATCGGTGACCAGGGGACCGCGACGATGCGGAAGAAGCGCGCGCGCCAGGCGGCCCGATCAGTGCTTCCCAATTCCGCCGAAACGAAAATCGTGGTGACGGGGAATGCCCGGTCCTGGCGACATTTCGTCGAAATGCGCGGAAGTGAGACGGCGGACGTCGAGATTCGCCGCCTCGCGGTAGCTCTTCTGCGCGTCCTCCACGACGAGGCCCCGAACATTTTCGGCGACCTCGGCATCGTGCGAGCGGAAGACGGGACGGAGAACGTCCGGACCGACTACAGCAAGGTCTGACGCGAATCGGCCGGCGCGACCTCCGCCGGCGAAACGGCGATGAGACCGTCGCGCGGCCCGCGGAACGCGGCGATGTACGTGCCGATGATCAGGATCCAGATGGCGACGTAGATCGGCACGAAATACTGCCGCTTCCGGAGCATTTCAGGGTAGACGATCGGCTTCCCGGCGAACTTGCCGCGCGGCTTGCTCGGAAAGAAGAAGGTCTTGTAGGTCTCGATCGTGGCCACGCTGTAACCCGCGCCCGCGATCCCGATGTAGACCCAGTCGGTCGTGAAGAACGCGACCAGGATCGCCCAGAAGAGGGAGACCCCCGGGCTGCGGAAGAACTTGAACGTCTCGAACCCTTCCACCGGCGCATCCTTCCACGCGCCGCCGAACGCCGTCAGCCAGCCCCCGAGGCTGCCCACGGTAACGAGTACGAGCCAGGCGGGCAGGTCCGGGTAGGCCGCCTGCAACTGCCTGACCCCCCAGATCGACAGAACGAGAACGAGCAGGACCGCGACTCCGACCGACCAGCGGATGCGCTTGTCGTGTATCGGTTTGCCTCGAATCCCGAACTGCATGGGGATGAAGTACTTCGATTGGTCCTCGACGCGGATGAAACTCTTCCACAGTTCCAGGGTGAGTCGCTCGAAGGCGTAGACGAGGCCGAAGAACACGACCATCCCGGCGGCCGTGCCGAGATCGATCCCGGTCACGGACTCGAGAATGATGCCTATGACGATCCCGATGAAAATGCTGCGGAAGTATTTCGGCCAGGTGAAGCCCTCGTGGATCGAGTCCTTGTACATCCCCCAGGTGGAGATATGGGCACCGGCGACGGCCCCGATGAGGATGGAGACGATGAGGTTCAAAAAGCTGGTCCTGTAGCGGGTGGAGTGGTGGCGCGCCCGGCGGATTCATAGATCCGCTCGACGAGTTCGAGGTCGCGACGAGCGTGGACGAGGTCGAACTCGGCGGGCTCGCCTGAACGGATCGAGCCGAAGAAGTCCCTGAACATGGCGGCGTAACCGAGGAGATCGGCGGGCCGCGGTATGGAGACGCGACGCTTCCGGCCGCGGACGGCCAGAAAGAGCCCATTGGACTCGAAGGTGATCGCGCCCTCGGTGCCGTAAATACTGGAGAGACGGAGTCCCTTCATCGGGGATCCGATCTCCCAGGAATAGAGCAGGGTGCCGACCGCGCCTTCCGCGTACTCGAAGACGGCGACCATCGTTCGGTCGACGGAACCGGCCCGCATACCCGGGCTCCAGCCATGCGCGTCCGTGGGAGTGAGACCGAGGTTCGCCATGAAGCTCACCCAGTGGATCCCTCCCTCGAAGAAGGCACCCCCGCCGGCCAGCGCCCGGGAATCCCGCCAGTCGCCCGTCTTCTGTCGCTTGAGGGCATTGACCGAGACGATGCGGACCTCGCCGATCGCGCCATCCGTCACGAACTGGCGAATCGAGCGTAGCAGGGGCTTGTAGAAGTAGTTCTCGGCGACGTAGACACCCCGCCCCGCCCCCGCCGCGGCCGCGGCGACCACGTCGAAGTCGGCGAGTGAGAGGAATGGCGGCTTCTCGACGATGACGTGTTTGCCCGCCGCGAGCGCGGCCCGCGCGAGGTCGAGGTGGGTCGATGGCGGAGTGGCGAGGAGTACCGCGTCGACGCGCGGATCCTCGATCGCGGCGTCGTAGGTCCCGAACGATCCCGCCCCGCGGAACCGGCGAGCGTACTCGGCCGCGCGAGCCTCGTCGCGGCTGGCGAAGTAGCGGTCCACATCGGCGAACCCGCCGAGTGTGCGACCGTGGAGACGGGAGGCGAAACCGCAGCCCAGCAGGGCGACCCCGATCCGGCTCATCCGGCGGCCGCGATGAGGCGTCCGACCCGGAGCGCGTTGGCGGCGATGGTGAGGCTCGGGTTCACCCCCGCACTCGTCGGAAGTGCGCTCCCGTCCGTCACCCAGAGGTTGTCGACCCCCCGGAACCGGCACTCGGCGTCCACGGCCGAGGTGCGTGGATCCGAACCCATACGCACGGTGCCGACGGCGTGGGAGAAGGTGCTGACGTTGTACGTGACGGTGAAGAGGGCGCCGGCCCCGCGCAGAATCTCCCGGGCCCGGCCCAGCAGCGCCTTTCGCGCGGCGATGTCGCGGCCGGTATAGCGGTGATGAATGCGCGCGGTCGGCAGGCCGAAACGGTCCGCCGGGCCGGTGTCGACAGTGACCCGGTTCTCGGGTCTCGGCTGGTCCTCGGCGATCGCCAGCAACCCCGTCAGGTTACGGATCAGCGCGGACACGGGCCGCCCGATCACCGCCGGCAGCATCGCGCGAATGAGACTGCTCGGCGGCGCCATCACCTGCTGGATGTTGCCGAGTTTCGCCAGGCCCGGGCCCCGTCGTTCATCTCCAAAATAGAAGTCGTTGATCGCCAGTTGCTTGTGGTGTTCGTCCCGGGGATTCGGCGGGCGCCGGAAGAACCCGTACATCATGGCGTTGCAATGCCGCATGAGATAGCGGCCGACCGCCGCGCCCCCGGGATTCCGGCGCTCGAGACCCGACGCGAGGATCAGATGGGGCGTGGCGATCGCACCCGCGGCGAGCACGACTCGATCGGCGGCGAAACTGATCCGCGCGCCGGTCGCCACGTCGACCGCTTCGACCGCCTGGATCCGACCATCACGTTCGTCGAGGCGCGACACGACCGTACCCGGGCGGAGTTCCATCCCCATCGTCAGGAGCGCCGGCAGTACCCGGGTGGCCAGGTCGTTCTTGGCGCTGACGGCGCAGGCGAACGCGTCGCAGGTCGTACAGGAGCGACAGCTGTCACCGTCGATCGCCATCGGGATGCGGAACGGGCGCAGGCCCAGCGCCAGAGCGGACCGCTCGATCAGCGGCGACGGACCGGCGAGCGGCATCGGGGCGGCGGGGAACGGCGCGGAACGGAACGGTTCCGTGGGGTCGACCCCCGCCAGGCCCGCGATATTGAGAAGACGCTCGACGCGGCCGTAGTCCGGTTCGAGATCGGCGTAGGAGATCGGCCACTCCGCCGCCGAGTCCGCGACGAGCTCGCGCGGAGGCTCAAAATCGGCTTCGCGGAAACGGAACGAAGCCCCCCCATAGAACACCGACGGCCCACCGACACACGCGGTGATCCCCTGAGAGCGCCAGCGCCCGAAGGCGCGGCTCAGGTACCGCGTCTCGTGCGTATAGTGAGGCGTCAGGACGAAGGCGCCCTCTTCACCCCAGTTTTCCTCGCTCCGCCGGACCCATTCACCGCGCTCCAGCATCAGTACTCGCACGCCGGCCTCGAGGAGTCCGAACGCCGCGAGGCAGCCTCCGAACCCGCTGCCCACGACGATGGCTTCGTGGCGTGGCCGTGCATTTCGTGGCATCGAACTTCGATCGCGTTCCAGAGCCCGGCGAACACCGCCGGATATCGTTCCGCACGGTGTTGAAAGCCGGGCAAGGTACCGAACGTGGAGAAAAGAAGGAAGAAGGAACCGGCGGCGAAGCTCGATTCGACAGCGAAGAACGGATCTCCTCACCCCGCGAGGGAACGTGTAACGATCTTGCCATCCGCCGCCGCCGAGTGCGAAATTACTCCCATGATCGCCTTCCACGCTTCTCCCGAGTCGCGATGACACCGAGCGGAACACTGCCCGAGAGCCGTCCCCGACCGGTCGGCGCGATACGCGCCGCGAGCGAGAAGCGTTGCATCACGCCGGTCCTTCCGCTGCTCCTCCTGCAAACGATGCGGGACCGGGACCGGCCCGAAGAGATCCTCGAGGACGAGGACATCACGCTCAGCCTCCCGCGCCGGCTCGGCCTGAGCGAGGTCGTGCGTGTCCAGATCGCCCGGTTCGAGGAAGAGGTCCGGCACCACCGGGCGCAGTTCGCCTCGCACGTCGAGGATCTCTACAGGCTGGTGATCAGGCGGCCGGACGCGGAGGAGATATTCGTGGACGCTGGCCGACGTCTGGCGGCTCATTACTGGAACGAGCGGCGCGCGGGCACGCGGAGCGTCATCGGGCTCCTTCCGCGGCCGCTGGCGCTGATCGCCGCTCAACGCGCGGGCGGGCGCATGTTCAGGGACCTCGTCGGGCCGACTCGCATCCGACTTACTCGCCGGCCGATCACGCTCCGTATCGAGAACTCGCTCGCCGTCCGGGCCGATCCGGGAGGCGCGGCGTGTGCCCTCTGTTCGGGAGCGCTCGCCCAACTGCTCGAGATCTACACGGGACGCGGGTATCGCGTCACCCATCCCGTCTGCGCGACGAGCGGTGATGGGAAGGCGTGCGAGTGGGCCGTCGAAGTCGTCACCTGACCTGATTCACCGCCACATCCCCCTCGCCTACTTCCGGCGCGCCTGCAGGAGCCACCCACGCCGAATCGCGCGCGGCTCCTGGATGGTGACGAACGCTTCGGGGTCCCAGAAGTCGATTGTCTCCATGGCGCTGGGAAGGTCGCGCCGCCGGACGACCGCGTCCACGACTTCCACGCCGCCCTCCCTTCCCTGACCCGCGTACTCCGTCACACCGAACCCGAGCTCACGCATCGCTTCGGCGAGTTCGACCCCACCATGCCGAGAGACGACGCGGATAGCCGCCATTCCGAGGGCCATCCGCTCTTCGATGAGCAGGCCGACGAGCGTGCCGGTGGCGAACCCGGCGGCGTAACCCATGAGATGAAGCGGAGAATCCAGGTGCTGGATGGCCGTACCGACGGCGGTGATCCAGATCAGAACTTCGAAGAACCCGATGACGGGCGCGGCATACTTGATGCCCCGCACCGAAAGCAGCATCCGGACAGTAGCCAGCGAGACATCGCAGACGCGCAGTCCGAAGATGACCAGCGGCCCCCAGGCGGAGGCCAGAAGCGCTTCCATGAATTGAGACGCGTCATAATGTTGGCCGGGAGCGCCGTCGTGGGCTACCCGAGTTCGGAGCGGGAAGCGACTCGCGACGCGCTGACGTCGCGGCATCGTCCGAACCGGTCCGTTCGGCGGTCAGATGGCGAATTGATCAGCCTCCGTGAGCACGTTTTCCCCGACGGATTCAACCCGATCCTGGATCTCCGTTCGACCTCTCGACAGGTCGCCGGCCATCGGGCCGTGGAACCCGCGTGACGCTCCGTGTACCAATCTCTCCACTCGGGGGCGTTTCGTCGAGTCCCGCGGCCTCGAACAGGCGCCCGCGGACGCGGCGTTCGAACAGTTCCCATTTCGCCGGCTGTCCCGCCCGGTCGGTGTCGGGTCCGGCCAGGAACCCCAGGTCGATCTCGAATCCGCCCGCGCGCGTGCGGCCTCCACCGTAAAAGCGGCCATTCCCGTCCTTGCCGAACGCGTTCTTCAGGAATGCGTCGACCCCCAGGGTGGTGTCACTCGTTCGCAGGCTGCCGATGATCGACTCCCGACCGTCCCGCAGATCCACGATGCCGAAGACGATGGCGGTGCGAACGTTCTCTTCCGTGAGGAGGAACTCGGCGGCCTGAGGGATCGCGTCGCGGTCCGCCCAGCGCACGAAACCGACGCCCGCCACGCAGAGGCCGCCCCGCAGCACGCGTTCACCGAGAGCCGCGCGAATCGTATCCATCGTGCCATGGGACTTCTGAACACACAGGACCTTCTCGAGGAGCCGATGGTCGGCATACTCGCTGAGATAGGCGGCGGCGGCGTACTCGGCCTCGCCCGCGTGGAGAAAACTCGTCGTTTCGCTATGCAGTCCGTGGAGCAGCGCGGTCGCGAGGCGGACGTACCGTTCCTGGTCGGGCGCGAGGTGGAGGAACGCACCACTCGCGAGGTACTCGGCGAAGATCACCGCCGCGGCGCCGACGGGGCGGATGTCGCGGAAAACCGGGTCGAGAACGTCCTGCGGCGCATGATGGTCGATGACCGCGAGGACCTGGATCCCCCGCGCCAGCACCCTGTCCGTCAGCCGCGTGGTCGTCCCCTGGTTGTCGACGAAGACGGCCGCGTCGTATTGATCGAGCGAGGTCTCCTCGTTGTAGCGGATGAGATCGATCTCCAGCAGGTTGACGAGCGCGAGGTTTTCGGGATGGCTGATGAAGCCGCCATAGAGAATGTCGGCGGTGATTCGAAACTCACGGGCGATCTCGCGATAGGCGAGCGCGCAGGAGATCGCGTCGGGGTCTGGAAAATCCTGGATCGCGACGAGGTGATGCGCGCCGGCACGCTCGGCGAGCAGCCGCCGGAGACGCTCCGCGAGGGCGCCGGGGGGCCGGGTCGCGGCGGCATCGGCGGCCGGCGCGGATTCGGCGTCCGGCCCGGTTTCCCCGGAGGGCGCGGTCACGCGCCCGCCGCCGCCGGCTTCCGGACGTACTCCGGGCCGTGGAAAAGATATCCCTGCGCCAGGTGTACACCGAGTCGCTTCACCGCCTCGAATTCTTCCTGACGCTCGATTCCTTCCGCGATCACCTTGATCGAATGATCCTCCGCGAAATCCACCATCGTCTCGACCAGATTCTGCTTCATGAAGTTGCCGTCGATTCCCGAGATCAGGGAGATGTCGAGCTTGATGTAGTCCGGCTCGAGATTGGCGATGCTGCCGAGCCCCGCATAGCCCGACCCGGCGTCGTCCACGGCGAAGCGGAATCCCCGTTCCCGGAAGTTCCGCAGATATCCCTGGAAGGCGACGTAATCCGTGATCGCGATCCTTTCCGTGATCTCGAGCACGATCCGATCCGGCTCGGGGACCCACACGCCCTCCACGTCCAGGAACCGGAAGGACGGGTCGCGGAAGTCATACGGATCGACGTTCAGGAAGAGGAGCTGGCCGGGTTCGAGAATGGAGGCGGCGCCCTCGACCGCGCGGCGGCGGCATAGCCGGGAAAGTTCCCAGACGAGATTCGCGTCCCGGGCGACGTCGAAAAGAATCTCGGGTGATCGTAGCCCGCGACGGGAACCGCGCGCGAGCGCCTCGTACCCATAGATCTCCCCGGTCGTGGTGAGCAGGATCGGTTGATATTCGATGTGGACGGCGCCCTCGCGAAGCGTCATCCGCAGGTCCGCGATCCGACGCCGTCGTTCCCGGGCTTCGAGGCCGCTCGCGGCCTGGGCCGCTTCACGCACACCCCGGTGAATCGTGCGCTCGGTGCGGATCTTAGGGTCGCGATAGACCGTCGAAGCTCCGACGTACGTCGAGACGAGGGTCGCGAGTTCTGCTCCGTGCGCGGCCTCGACCCGCTCGCGAAGCAGCTTCTCGAACCGGCCCGCGAGGTCGTTGAGCCGTTTGTCCGCGTCGTCGTTGTCGTTCCGGAACGTCGTGAGAACGACGAAGTCCTCATCCGCCACATGTGAAATGGTGACGACGTTGTCTGATCCGCCACTCTCGAGCCGGATGAATTCGCGAAGGGCGTTCGCGGAGGTACGGAGGACGTCGTCGAGCTTCTCCCAACCGTAGACTTCCTCGAGCCGGGCATAACGGACGAACTGGAGGTACAGGATGGTGAGGCGGCCGGCGCGTTCGAGCATCCGCCGTCCGCGCTCCATCACGACGGGCAAAGTGGGGAAACCGGTGCACCGATCGTGGAGGAGTTCCTCGTAGCGGAGGTAGTCGGCCGCGCGCGTCCCCCCTCGCGGATAGCGCCCGTGCGCGCCGCGAGCCTCCGCGACGCGGAGACGGGTGGCGAGGACTCCGACGTCGAGCGGCGGAAGCACGCACTCGTCGACATCGAAACGAGCGGCGTCGACGGCGTCGCCTCCGGAGCGACAAAGCGCCACGAGCGCGATTCCACGCCGACGGGTCTCCGCGCGCAGTTCCTCGAACCAGGCACCTTTCTCGAACTCGGCCACGACCAGGTCCGGTTCCGCGCGCAACTCCTCCACGAGCCGGCGGCGATTCGCGCGCGGCGAAGCATCGAGCGACGCGAGCTCGGCGCCGATCGCTTCGGAAGCGAGGGTGAGGGCCGCCATGGCCTCCGCTTCCCGGATCCAGCCCACTACCCTCACCCGCCACGCCTCCCCGCGGCGAGATTCCGCTCCACCTTCCCGGCGAGATCCGCGAGGTCGACCGGCTTGACGAGATAATCGTCGGCCCCGCTTCTCATACCCTCGAACTTGTCCTCGTACTCGCCCTTCGCGGTCACCATGATGACCCGGATCGAGCCGTGTTCCGGATGTCTCTTGATCGCCCGACATACACGCCAGCCATCCATATCCGGCATCACGACATCGAGAAGAACCAGCTCCGGGCCGCACTCCTCGACACGAGCGAGCGCCGATTTCCCGTCGTTCGCGCGCACGACGTCATAACCGGCCGATTCCAGGAAGGAGCCGAGGATCTCGACGTTGTCGGCGTTGTCGTCGACGACCAGGATCGTCCCCCGCTTCTCCATACGCTCTTCCTCCCGGGTGTAACGCGCCCGCGGACTCGAAACAGCAAGAAGGCTTCCCTTGGGGAATGGATCGGACGAACGGGAGAGTTGTGATCGCCGGGCGGGCGGGAACGGCCCTCAGGCTTCCGGCGACGGACTCGCGAACTGGAGTTCGTGAAGACGGGCATACAGCCCACCGAGTTGGAGCAGCTCCTCGTGGGTACCACGTTCCCGGATGGACCCCCGATGGAGGACCAGGATCTGGTCCGCGTCTCGAATGGTCGAGAGCCGATGGGCGACCACGAGCGTCGTTCGCCCCCGGGTCAACTCCCCGAGCGCCTCTTCAATGCGCTCCTCGAGACGGCTGTCGACCGAACTCGTGGCCTCGTCGAGGACCAGGACGAGAGGGTCGATGACCAGCGCCCGCGCGAAGGAGACCAGCTGTCGCTCACCGACGGAGATCGACGCGCCGCGCTCTCCGAGCGGCTGGTCGTATCCCCCCGGGAGCCGCCGCACGAAGTCGTCGACGCCGACACGACGGGCCGTCTCCCGGATCCGCTCGTCGGAGACGTCGGACCGGCCGAACGCGATGTTCGAACGCACATCCTCACTGAAGAGAAAGACGTCCTGGAGGACGAGGCCGATCCGGGCCCGGAGATCATCGACGGCGACCTGGTCGATCGGTACTCCGTCAAAGAAGATCCGCCCTCGTTGCGGCTCGTGGAACCGCATGAGAAGGTTGATGATCGTCGTTTTCCCCGAACCGGTGGCGCCTACGACGGCAAAGCGCTCACCGGCCCGAATCCGGAAGGAAACGCCTCGCAACACCCATTCGGGACCGTCGCCCTTCACTTCCCTCCTCTCACCGCCAGCGGCCGCACCGTCAACGACGTCCTCGCCCGCCACCGGAGTCGGCGGTGGTCCGTCATGATCCCTGTCGCGATCCCCATAGTGGAACCAGACGTCCCGGAATTCGATTTCGCCGCGACCCGGAACCGGAAGCGGCAGCGGGTCGGCCACGTCGACGATGCGAGGCTCGGTGTCCAGCAGACGGAAGATCCGCTCCGAGGAGGCGACGGCGCCCTGAAGCAGGTTGTACTTCTCCGAGAGGTCCTGAATGGGGCGGAAGAACCTGCGCCCATACTGGAGGAACGCCGCGACGATTCCGACGGTCATCGTGCCGTCGAGGGTATTCACGCCTCCGTACCAGAGGATGAGCGCGAGCGCGATCGCGGTCAGTATCTCCACGATCGGGAAGAAGAGGGCGTACCAGGTAATCGAGCGGAGGTTGGCGTCGAGATGGTCCTCGTTGATCGTTTCGAAGCGGGCCGACGCGCGCGCTTCCTGGCCGAAGAGCTGGACGACGCGTATCCCGGTTATTCGTTCCTGGAGAAACGCGTTGATGCGCGCCAGGCGGATACGGATCTCCCACGAGACCTTCCGGATCCGCGCGCGGAAGAAGAAGGCGGCGACGAAAACGAACGGCAGGACGGTGAGCGTCACCAGGGCGAGCCGCCAGTCCAGCAGGAACATCGCGGCCATCACGAAGAGGATCGTGAAGAGATCGCCGAAAACGGTGACCGCCCCGGACGTGAAGAGTTCGTTGAGCGTCTCGACGTCGTTCGTCACCCGGGTCATCACCCTGCCGACCGGGTTGGTATCGAAGAAGCGGAGGTTCAGGCGCTGGAGATGCCTGAAGATCTGCATCCGCAGATCATACATCACCTTCTGACCGATCCAGGTCGTGAGCACGGCCTGCAGGTACCCGCAGATGAACGCGACGAGGAGCGACCCGATGAACGCGAGGACGAGGAGCGAGAGGAGGTTTCCGTCTCCCGCCGGGATTGCCTCATCGATGGCGATCCTGGTCAGCCAGGGCCCGATCATCTCGACCGCCGCGCCACCCATGAGAAGGAGTACGGCGGCGGCGACCCGAAATCGATACGGTCGCAGATAACGAAGGAGCCGGCCCGTCAACCGAGCGTCGTACGCCCGGTCCTGATGGTCTTCTTCGTTCCGGCGGTCAGTCACCGGCGGAAACGCTCCCGGCGGTCGGGGTGGACGGTGGCCCTGGCGAGATGACGGAGACGGAGATGATGATCCGGATACGGACTCATGCCGCCGGCCTTCCGCTGATCTCCTCGTGGGTGATGTTGACCCCCCGGTCCGCCAGCGCCTCGATGTAGCTCTCGGCCGGTACGATCTCGTCCGGTGTCCAGGCACCCGCGGGGATGGCGCCTTCCGCCTGCATGAGCCCGGTGATCGCGAGGGAGAAGCCGGTCGTTCGCATCATCGCGGTGATCCCGGTATGGGAGTCGTAACGGTCGAGCAGATCCCAGCGAAGTGTCATCTCCCGCCCGTCTCGATCACCGAACACATCCACCCGAAGGGCGACGAGGTCGGGACTCGTCCGGGGGTCTTTCCGCAGTCGGGGGCCGGCGGCGGCGAGGAAGACGTCGCGTGGCGCGATGGAGCGGCCCTTCGTCTCGACCGGGTCGGTGGAGAAAAGGCCGAGTTCACGGACGACGCGCATCGCGGCCGCGTGCCCGGGGTAGCGGAGCGTCTTGTACTCCATTCGCTCGAGGATCCCCTCATGCGTCTGCGCCATCAGCGAGAGACCGCCGGCCGTGTGGAAGGCCTCCAGCACGCCCACCTCCGGGATGAACACTTCTTCCACCTCCGAGAGCGCCTCGACCTGCTTCAGCCGACCGCCGCGAAGCACCCATGAGAGCGTCGTGTAATAGTCGATCACCCCTTCGAGGCTGTATACGACCTGGTAGCGCAGCGGGGGCTCGGGATTTCGCGGCAACCCACCCACTTTCAGGTGAACCTCTCTCGCCCGATCGAGCCGCCGTATCCCCAGGCCGGCGAGGATGTTCACCATCCCCGGCGCCAGGCCGCAATCGGAAACGATACTGACCCCGGCGGCCTCCGCCCGATCGCCAAGCTTCTTCTGGGCCACCACGATCTCGGTGTTGCCGCCCAGATCACAGAAGTGCGAGCCGGCATCGATCGCCAGCTCAGCCATCCGGAGGTTGAAGTAGTAGGGCAGGGCGCTCATCGTGGCGTCGGCGCCCTTCATCGCCTCGCCGACCGCGTGTTCGTCGGACGCGTCCAGCCGACAGAGTTCGAGTCTCCCGCCCACGTACCCGCGGAGGAAGTCCGGAACGTCGTCGACTTCCAGGTCGGCGAGTACGACATCGTGATCGGTGTTCGTCAACAGGTCGTAGGCACAGGCGCGTCCCTGCTGCCCCGCGCCCAGCAACAGTGCTCGCATCAGCGACCCTCCCGAAGTCGGTTTCGCCCCATGAGCGGCGAAACAAGTGAACCGAACGGTGGATGGTTGGGCAAAGTCGGTATCGAAACGAATTATGGAAAGGGGAGACCGGACACGGCCGGAGATCTCCGCCTTCGCGCGTTACCCTTCCCCTCGACCCGCAGTCAATCCTATATTGACGGGTCCCGGCGGATTCCCGGCAGTTGGGTTCCGCCGACCACGATCATTCTATCAGGGAGACGCGCTTGGCAAAGGAAGCCATCGAAATGCAGGGCACGGTCACGGAGGTGCTCCCGGACACGAACTTCCGCGTGGAACTGGAAAACGGGCACAAGGTGCTCGCCTATATCTCCGGTCGGATGCGCAAGAACTACATCCGCATTCTCGAAGGTGACCGGGTGACTGTCGAGCTCTCTCCCTATGATCTGCAGCGCGGTCGGATCACCTACCGGTTCAAGTAGTACTCCGCGACGATTCCATCCGTATTCTTCACGCCGTCTCACGCCGACTTCGCCACGAAGCGGTGACGAACCCCGTCCCCTCCCGCGTCTGACTCACCCGCGATCCGGGCATCACGCGATTTCCAGCAGATCCAGGAACAGTGGCGCGATGTCCGTCAGCGCCTCGACCCGCTCGCACAGCCACCCGGCCGAGGGGCCGAACGCGTAGAACGGGACCGGGTTGCGCGTGTGCGTGGTTACCGTGAGATCCTCCAGATTCCCGTGATCGCTGGTCAGCACGAGCAACGTGTCGGAGCGGAGATGCTCCAGGAGCCCGGTGAGAAAAGCGTCGACGCGAGTGAGCGCCGCCAGAGCGTCGTCCGCCGTGCCCCGGTGTCCGACATAATCCGTGTCCCAATGAGCGAAGGCGGCGAAACGGCTTTCGAGCGAGATGTTCGCCAGAATGCGGCCGGCCTCCTCTGGCGGGACGATGGGCCCCAGCGGATCAACGGCTTCCCGCCACCCTTCGGTCGTGATCGACGAGACCAGGCCCCTCCCCGCCCGGAGATCCGCTTCGTCACGGACAGGCAGGCCAGCCGCGAGCGTCGCGAATGGGAACGCTCCGGGCCGCCGGGCCGTGCGCCTGCGAGCCCCCTCGAGACCGCCCGGAGCGACATTGGCGAACGCGGGCTCGACCCCCGCGTGCACCAGTCGCTGGAAGATATTCTCGCGCGCGAGCAGACCCTGGATGGCCGTCGGGACCCACGGGCCGAAGTGCCGACCGAAAAGCTCGGGGGCGTTGACTCCGGTAAGAAGAGCTGCCTGACCGGTACCACTCTGGGGAAGCCCGTCGATGCCCAGGTTGGCGTCGACGGGCCGCGCCGCGAGTCCGGAACCACGTACGACGAACTCCCCGGCGCCGTCGAGGACGGGGCGAGCGCCGCCTCCCAGAGCCCGGAACGCGGGAAGGTCCGCGGCGGCGAGCGGGTTCACCGCCGGATCGTCCGGGCCGAGCCCGACCCCATCGAGGAAGACGAAGAGGATGCGCGTCGGCGCGGATCGGTAAGTGTCGCTCAGATTACCTCGTCGGCGGATTCCGCCGGGCTCAGTCGATCCACCCAGTCGGTGACGGATTCGATCGTGTGAAGGTAGCCGGTCACGATCGGATCGTCGATCGAGATTGGCGGCGGATCCGCGCCGCGCCCGCGGCTGTCGAGAAC
>CAZWJE010000019.1:21798-38393 GCA_964634395.1 uncultured Gemmatimonas sp.
CGCCGCGCCCGCGGCTGTCGAGAACACCGAGGAACGAACGGCTATCGAATCCGGTGAGCGAGGCGGTCGCCTCGACGACCGCCGCCGCGTCGCGGGGCACGGATTTCCCCGCGAGGCGGAGGGCGGCGCGGAAATACGCGAGGAGGGTTGGAACCGCCCCCGCCAGCAGCCCACCGATCCGATCAGAGTCGCCACCGGCGGCGAGGATCCCTTCGCGAAACTGGATCTTCGCGGACCTCAGCTCATGTTCGAGCTGGAGCCGGAGATGGTCGGCGTGGATCCGCAGATCAGCGAACCGGAGGTCGCCCAGGAGCAGGGCGTGGGCGCCACGGATATCGGAGTACTCGATCGGGAACACGTCGGCCGAGTCCCGCCATTCCGCCTCGCTGAGCATCATCGGCGGAGGGTTTCCCGCGTCTCGCCAGTCGCGAACGGGGTCGGCCACGGCACGAAGCGTCTCGATCCCCAGAGCGCGAACGAGGACCAGGACGTTGAGGTCGGAGACCCCGGTCCGATAATCGCCGCGGGCCGCTGAACCATAGAGCGCGACGGCGACGAGGTCATCTCCCAGGACCCGCGAGAGTTCCCGCGTGAAGTTTTCCGCCGCCCGTCGTTCCTCTCCCATCCTCGACCCCCTCCGCTCGTTTACCACCGCCCGCCCGCGCCGCCTCCGCCAAACCCACCGCCCCCTCCGAACCCTCCGAAGCCTCCGAAGCCGCCTCCGCCCCCGAATCCTCCGCCGAATCCGCCGAAGCCGCCGCGCCCCCCGCCGAACCCGCCTCGGCCGCCCATCGGGAAGGGGATGATGATCGGCATCCGGCGACCACCACCGCGGCCACCGCGGCCACCCCTGCCTCCCCCTCCTCCGCCGCCGCCTCGCCGGCTGGCGATGAGAAGGATGATCCCGAAGATGATCAGGAACACCAGGAAACCACTCACGCGTCCGCCCGAACCGACATTCGACGGTTCCGCCGCGGGCCGGGGAATGTCACCGGAAAGCTCGAAGCCGAAACGATCGGCGTACTGGAAGGCGAGCGCCAGAACCCCCTGGTAGACGCCCTCTCCATAGGCCCCCCGTTCGAAATGCGGGACCATGTTGTCCCGGCCGATTCGCCCCGCTTCGGCGGCGGTGATGAAGGTCGTCGTCCCGATTCCGGTCTCGATGCGCCATTCCCGCTCGCTGGGCACCACGAGCACGACGACACCGGTATTCCGCGCGGGGTCACCGGGCTCTCCGGCGCGACCGACTCCCCAGTCGCGGCCTATGCGAAGCGCGACTTCCTCTCTCGATCGGCCTTCGAGTGAGGGCAGGGTGACCACGACGATCTCACCGCCCGATCGGGCTCGTACCTCCTCGATGACCCGCTCGATTCGCCCGATTTCCTCGGGCCGCAGCACTCCGGCGAAATCATTCACGAAACCCGTCGGGGCGGGCACGGTGACCTGCGCGCCGAGCGAGGCGGCGAGCGGCATGAACAACACGGCGGCGGCATAGGCCGCCGCACGACGCGCGCGCGCCAGCTTCGCCGCGCCCATCCGCGAGACTTGATAATCAGAAAACCCGCGCATACCTTGCTGCCGAGTTCATCCCCTCATACATGAACCGCCACCGTTGGAGAAACGATGAAGCGTTTCCTCGTGCTAGTTGCGGGCCTGGGCGTCGCCGGATGCGGACAGCCACAGCTCGTCGTGGAGGCCGCACTGACGGATCCGTCCGGTGAACGACTTGCATTGGGCGAACTGCCGGTCCGGCTTCTTCCCTACGATCGTGACGCTATCTTCGATTCGTTGGAGGCAGCATACCCGACGCCCGAACCGCCGATCCCCGCCGCGGTTCTCGCGGCGCAGCAGCAGGTTCAGGAGGCCCAATCCGCATGGCGCACAGCCGAGGAGCGCTGGGGTCTGATCCGCGATTCCCTCCGCATCCTGACGGAACAGCTGGAGCAGATGGAGGGCCAGGGCCTGCGCGGGTCGCCGCAGTATAACCAGGGCTTCACCCGCTGGAACAGCCTGGACTCGCAATTGCGGCAGGTCGATCAGCAGCGTCAGGCGTCTTTCGCCGCCTTCGACCAGCTCCAGCAGTCGACGCTGGCCTCCGCGGACTCTATCCGTATCCAGCGCGAATTGTGGGCCGACGAGGCATTCGCGGACTTCAATTCCGTCGTCGCGGCCAAGCTCTCACAGAGTGGCAAGGAAGAACTCGCCGATACCACGGATACCCAGGGTTTCGTCCGGGTTTCGGTCCCGAAGGGGCAGTGGTGGATCTTCGGGCGCTACACGCTTCCGTATGAGGAACTCTACTGGAACGTCCCGATCACGATCGATTCGGACAGCGCTTTCGTCACGCTCAACCGGTCCAACGCCGAATCCCGCCCGATCCTGTAGGCGGACGGCGACTCCGGAACGAAGCACGCAATAGAGCCGCTCGCTTTCGCGAGCGGCTCTCTGCGTTGCCGGTCATGCGCGTGTTCACGTTCCGTTACGGAGGCGCGACGACGGTATCCGGAGCGATGGGCACAGCGTCAGGAACGACCGGAAGAGTGGCGCCGGGTTCTTCAGGGATGAGGTCGATTCCGGAGGCACTCGAGGAGCGACCATACTCCCACTGGCGACGCAGATTGGTGGAGAGCTGGCGACGCAGAGCGGCGTCGAAGAAGCGGGTCAGCGCGCTGGGATGGGAGTCTCCGTACGCGGTTTCGAGGCTCCATTGCTGGTCGATCTGCCACTCTAGCGCCACGCCCCATTCGTTGGGATCGCCGCCCAGAAAGCCGAGACCCGTCTGGGCGGTGAGGAAAAGTTCGGACGAGATCTCCCAACCGCATTCGACCGCCGCGCCCGTGAGGATGTTCTCGGTGCCGCCGGGCCGTACCCGAACCCAGTCACAGAGGCCAGCGCTCTGCAGTGGTCGTTGCAACTCGTTGGCGACCACGCTTCCGAAGAATTCCTGGACCACGAACTGTTCCGCGAAACGACCTTCGATCGCGAATGTCGGCTGGCCGAAGAGCAGATAGCTGACGAGGTCGCTCTCCGAGAGCGCGATCGGCGCGTCCGAACCGAGCGAGACGGTGGGCGACAGAAGGGTTCCGCCTACGTTCACGGAGACGTTGAGGTCCCCTGTTCTCCCCGCGGACGTGCCGCGTACGCGATAGGCCGCCGTCACGTCGAGTGACGGGTTCAGGTCGCCGGTCCCGAAGAACTGGACCCGGCCGCCGGTCACGTCGAACTCACGAACGATCCCGCTCACGGCGAGTGTGTAGGTGCCCCGCACGACGTCCAGCGCGCCGAACACGCGAAGGTCTTCCCCGGAACGATAGAGAACCAGATCGCCGGTGATCTGGACCCGTATTTCGGGTGACTCGAGCCAGACGGATTCCAGCAGACGCAACTGCGCGCCGTCGACCAGGATGTTGGCGAAGAGGGGCGCGTTCGGCGGTTCGACGTCGCTGACACCGGGGGCGATCTGGCCGACATCGGCGTAAGCGAGTCGCAGGTCGACCCCGCCGTCATCCATATCGGGCACGCGGATCGTCGAATCGAAAAGTTCGACCCACCCGGTAAGCACGGGAGCGCTGACGGGTCCATCGAGCGCGAGTTCCGCCGATGCGTTCACCTCGGAGCCGTCAGGATCATCGACCAGACGGAATCCGTTCATCCGGACGGTGAGCGCGATGCTCGCCGGCGCGCCCGCGAGAAAATCGATCGAACCTCCCGCCCGGAGCGTGCCTCCGCTTCGGATACTCAACGAGTCGATGAGGATCCGGTTCTGGGCCAGCGTCACCTCCGCGTTGATCCCGCTGTAGCGAACGTTGAGCGAGTCGATACTGATGGCGCCTCCGGAAAGCCGCGCGGCGCCTGCAAGGACCGGCGAGTCGAGCGTGCCGCGCACATCGACTTCCGCGCGAATGATGCCCTCCCCGTCGGAAACGCCCGGCAGCAAGCTCGTCACCAGATCGAGTGGCAGCGAGTCGGCGAGCGCCACGATCGAAATCGGCGCGTCCCGCGGCAATTCGAAAGAAGGGGAAAGGTTCTCGAGCGACAAACGCATCGGGATTTCCAGTTCCGCGCGGAAGAGATCGAGTCCCTCTCGCGTGACTTCCGACGATCCGACCAACCGCTCACCGGAGAGCAGACCGTCGAACGCAATCTCGTCCGCCACGACCTCGCCATAGCTGAAGTCCTCGATACGCGCGCCGATCGAGACATCCGGCCCGGCGACGGGCCCCAGGAATGTCGCGTCCAGGTCGAACGTGCCGCCGACATCGGGCGCCCGGTCCGTCAGCCGCCTCAGGTCGGACAGGTCGATCGCGAGGAGTGACACGCGGAAATCCATGTCCCCCGTGCGGGGAATGGTACCGTTCATCGCGAATGTGCCCGGCTCGGGGCCCGCGCGCTCGAGGACGAGGTTCTCGACGATCACCCCTTCCGCGTCGGTGACCCGAATCCGCGATGCCCCCTGCAGCTCCCAGGTCCGGTCCTGGACCCGGATGTTCGTCGCCTCCAGTCCGATCTCGATCGGGTCGGTCTGGTCGAGCACGAGGGTGCCGGCGGCGGCCAACTCGGCGTCCGCGTCGCGGCGGGCAACCACGCCGAACGCGAATGAATCCTGCGTTCCGTCCAGCGTCATTCGAAGCATCTGGATCGAATCGAGGACAGCGACTTTCAGCCCCTCGCTCTCGACGACGCCTCTTCCCTCCCATCCCACCGACGCGGTTTTCCGCAGGCTGAGGTTGAGTCTCAGCGATTCCGCCCCGAACTCGAGATAGCTGACGTCGGCGCCCACGAGCGCCGTTTCGATTGTCGGGTACTCGACCGATCCACCAACCGTGCCCCGGGCCGTCACGGACCCGCCCAGCCGCGGCGGGCCGAAATCGAGCGGGCCGAGGAAACGGTCCAGCGCGCTCAGGTCGGGCGATTCGAAGGTATAGCCGAGCGGTTCGACCGCCGGCATCACCAGCCCCCAGCTGCCGTTCGCGGTGAGCCTCGATTCCTCGAATCGCAGAAGCAGCGTGTCGACGACCGCGATGCCCGCCGTGACGCGCACTCGGCCGATCGCGTCGTCGAAATCGATCCCCGCGACCGTGGAGTTCGTCGCGTCGAAGGAAAAGGTCCCGCCCAGTGTCTCGAGCCTGGTTCCACGCCCCGCGAAGTCGAGTCGGGCGTCGATCGATGATGAAGGGAGGCGCGGCGAGAGTGGGAGGCGACTCAGGTCCAGCGCGGCGACGTCGCCGCGGATCTCGTATTCCGGCACGTCGCTCGGCTCATAGAAACCCTCGAGCGCGAGACGGCCAACGTCGCCGATCAGGTTCACGTCGAACGCGTAAGGCATCCCGCCCCCGCCGCTGAGCGAGAGGGCGCCCGTCATCGGGTCCGGGAAGAGCCTCGGATCTCCCGTGAGGATACCGATCCGAAAATCCGTGACCTGACCGGAGACATCGAAAATCGGTGGATCAGCGGCCAGGGCGACCGTGCCGGACAGCGTGGCTCGGCCACCGCCCTGCTCCAGGTCCAGATCGAACGCGAAACGCTCCGTGTCTCCGCTGACCCCGAACGACCCGCTGACCGGTCCCTCGACCGGCAGGTCCGCGTTGATCACGATACCCGCCTCGAACGCCCGGAGCGTACCCTCGAAGTCGAAGGCGAGCGGCTCACCGAAATCGGTGGATCCCGTGAATTCGATGCCGCCGGCCGCGCCGTCGAGGTCGGCGGAAATCGAGATGCCCGTCGGGTCGCCCGCGATCTCGATCGGTCCCGTCAAGTTGGCGGACCGGAAGGGTAATCCGGGGAAGAGCGCGGTGAGAGCCGCCAGGGAGAGAGGCGCGCCGACGGTGGTTACTTCATAGCGCAATTCAGGATCGAGAACGAGGCTTCCTTCCAGGTTGGTGAACTGCGAAGGTGGTACGTCATCCACCTCGTAGACGACGATCCCGTCCGAGA
Source organism: uncultured Gemmatimonas sp. (assembly GCA_964634395.1). Taxonomy (GTDB): domain Bacteria; phylum Gemmatimonadota; class Gemmatimonadetes; order Longimicrobiales; family Longimicrobiaceae; genus WHSP01. The sequence goes on from CAZWJE010000019.1 coordinate 27,733, forward strand.
AGGTCATATCGGTGGGAATCCCCGCCAGCGACACCGAACCCTCGAGTGTCCCGCGCAGCCAATCGGCGTTCGCGATGCTGTCGGGCAGGAAGCCCCGCAACATTCCCAGATGAAGCGGCTGCATGCCGACATCGAGGCCATCCAGTTGAAGCGCGTCGACTCCGTCACCGATCGTGACCGCTCCGGCGGCATAGAGAACCGACGGCGCCATGGTGAGACCATCGACCGGAAAGAGCGCGGCTCTCAGATCGACGGCGAGCCGGCCGGGTTCCGCGCCAGCACCGCCCACGCGACCGGTGATCTGGCCGTCGAGCGGAAAGTCGTCGCCCAATATCCCCATCCGGCGAAGGGCGGCGAACTGGAGTGGCGCCAGCACGAGGTCCCCTCCGAGCACGGTGAACGGAACGGCTCCGCCGACCGCGAACCGGATATCGCCGAACACCCTTGAATCGTATCCCTCGAAGTCCAGGCCGCTTACTCCAATCACCACGCGATCGGTCGAAAGCGACTCGATCGAGAGCGCGAAGGTGGCCGCGCCATCCCCCTCCAACCCCGGGAAGAGAGGCTCGAGGTCGGCCATACGGAGCGGAGCGGCGGAGAGGTCGACGTCGAAGAGCATCCCCTCGTCGGGAAACCGGACGAGTCCCTCAGCGGCGAAGACCGACTCTCCAACACGAACCGTCTCCAGGTCGAAGCGGGCGCCATCCTCGCCCTCCTGTTCCGCCCATCCACGTACATCGGCGATCCGCAGCGCCGGTCGCGCGAGATCCCCGGAGAGTGACGCGATCTCGATCCGCCACCCGTCGGGACCGCCCACCCGGACCAGGGAGAAAGTGGCGTCGACCCCGGTGAGTTCATAGCGCTGGTAGGGAACCCCGCCGATCGTGGTGAACGGCAGGTTCATCGCCATCGAGGATTCGTCGTCGGAAACGGGCGCGCCGGGGATAGCCACCGCGAACCGGGCGTTCTCGACCCGCACGTTATGGAAGAGGAGCGGCCGCTCTTCCGCCCCGGCCGCCGCCGCGGATACGGGCTGTCCTCCTACTTCGATCCCGAAGGCAAGGAGATAATCCCAATCACCCGCCGGTGTCTGAACGACCTGGACGGAGGGCTCATGGAGAACCACGTCGTGGAACTCGATCGGTCCGGTCCCAGAGAGCGTGGACGCATCGAGCGTCAGCGTGACTTCCGAGGTCGCGAGAATCGTGTCGCCCGTTTCGCTCCGCAGAACGACGTCGCGAACCCGGAAGCGGATCGAATCGCGGCCGGTCACCTTCACCCTGTCGATCCGCTCACGCGCGATGTCCAGCCGGTCGGCGATCCCCGTGCGGATCTCATCGACACGCGCGGCCTCGATATAGAACCAGAGACCGAGAGCGAAGCCGAAGAGACCCGTCATCAGGCCGGCGAAGAGGAGCCAGATACGCCGTGCCACGGAGCGGGATGGCATCAGAAGGCCTGGCCCAGCGCGAACTGCACGCGCAACCGACTGAGGAAACCGCGCCGGTCCGGACGGAAGTCGGGGTCGTCCAGGATCAGCCCTTCGACGGGGTCGACGACGTACAGCGGACCGATCTCCGGCGGGTAGGGGTTGTACGCCACGTCGAGGCGGAACGGACCCACGGGGGTGAGGAAACGGATCCCGGCACCCGGCGTGAACTTGAGGCCCGTGGAGGGAGAGAACTCGGTCCCCGGGTTCGAGACATACCCCGCGTCGACGAATACGGCGAGGCGAGTGACGTCGCTCAACCAGGGCGAGGGGAAACGCAACTCCACGGAACTCTCGATCAGCTGGGTGCCGCCGGTCGCCGAACCGATCGTGTCACGATACTCCCCGTCGACCAGCGGCGTGACGTACGAAGTTGGCCCGAGCTGGTTCCTTCCGAAACCACGCACGCTCGACGGACCTCCGGCGAAGAATCGTTTTTCGGGCGGAATGTAGCCCGACTCCGGACCGAGTACGCCGTACAGGAATCGACCGACGCGGATCCGGCTCGCGAACATCCAGCCCGGTCGCACCATCCGGTATCGGGCGGCCTCGCCGACGATGCGCAGATAGTTATCGTCGGAGCCGAGAACGGGCGAAGCCCAGTCCACGTTGCCGCGGAGGAGATAGCCGCGAGTCTCGACGGGGTCCGAACGCGTCGCGTCGCGGAGGACGCTGACGGCGATCGAGTTCGACCAGCGATCCCGGCTGAGCAGTTCGAAGTCTTCCTGAGTACAGGTGTCGAAACCGACACAGAGGATCGCGGGGCTGGCGATCGTCCTGCCGCGATTCACCTCGAACGTGGTGGCCAGGATCGTGGGTCCGGCGGCGAACTCGCGGGTCGCCGAGACGCGGCCGCCCACCGATTCGCGGATGAAGGCCTCCGGCTCGGAGATACGCTCGGCGTCGAGAGTGACCTCGACGCGGTTCCGGGTGCCGAATATCGACGGCTGCTGGAGGCTGACACCGGCCGTGTAGTCGATACGGTCCAGGTCCTCGAAGCTCTCGAGACCCAGGAACGCCTCCTCGCCGAGCGCCGAACAGACGTTCCCCTGAAGGCCCATGTCGAGCGGGGAACCCGCGCCGATCCGCGAGAGCGAGCCGCGTACTTCCAGCCGTCTGCCGCCGCCAAGGAAGTTGCGGTTCGCCCACTGCCCCCCCGTGCGGAGGCACTCGACGGTGCCGAAACCGAGGCTCGCCTGCACCGTGTACTGCGCGGCTTCCACGACCTGGATGAGCACCGTCGCACGCGCCGGGTCATCACTTCGCTGGAGGGTATCGGGCGCGAGCTGGACGGCCGCGAAGGTCACCATGTCCAGCCCGTAGAGATTGCGCTGGGCACCGGAGAGATCCATCTCGCTGAGGACGTCTCCCTCCGAGATGGGGAGTTGCCGACGGAGGGTCGCGTCGGTGAGCCGCTCGTTCCCGCGGAACAGGATCGTGTCGACCCGCACGACCGGGCCGGGGATCGTCACGAACTCGGCCGTGGCGTAATCGGCGATCGTGTCGATGCTGAAGTTGCGGAGGACCTCCGCGTAGAGGTTTCCGTTGCGCAGAAGCCGTCCCCGAATCGTGTCGGCGCTGGCGAAGAAGTCCGCGCGGCCGAACGGCTCTCCGATGCGGAGTGGCATCGCGGCGGCGACCTGCTCGGTCGTCACGATCGAATCGCCGCCGGTGAGGGCCATCTCCGTCAGGATCACCGGCTCGCCGGCATCGATGGCGAACTCGACGGTGACTCCGTCTTCGTCGACGGGCTCGACACGGGGAGAGACGCGCGCGCTGTAGAAGCCGTGGTCACGATAGTAGAGCTGTATGCGCGCGACATCGGTCGCCAGCTGCGGCAGGTCCAGATGAGCTTCTTCCCGGCCGATATTCGTGAACGGTACACAGAACGGGAGGAAGAGGAATCGACAGCGGCTCGAACGCGTGCGAATGGCGGCCCGCAGCGAATCCTCCGGCAGTTCGAGGTCGCCGGTGAAGGTGACCTTCTCGATCTCGCGGCCCTCATATTCCGCGAACGCCGGGAACGGACTCTGAAACTCCTGTTGACGGACACAGGCGACGACCGCGAAACTGACGAACGCGATGCCGCCGATCCGGGAGAGACGCCGCCGGGATAGCGGTATTCGAGAGGCGAAGGTATTCGACATGCGGGATCGTTACGCCTCTCCGACGGTAGAAACGCATCCAGTACACTGCCCTCGGGCACGACAAGCGCCGCGACCTCCGCGACGAGGGGTGGCGGCCGCCGCGCCACGGACGAAACGTGGCGGTTTACGCACCGCCCCGCGAGAGGCGTGGCCGGGAAGAGACCGAACGCTGCAGGCTCCATTCCAGCCGAGGTCTCGCGATGAAGATACGGGTTTCATTCCGGACGACGGGTTTGTGACGAAAAGGTCGCGCCGACAGTAGCCGAATCCGGGCCGCCGGGTTACTATATTTGATCTCGTCGGGAAGTTCCGGCGTGCGCGCCGGTCCCTCCCGGCCCTCGTGATGCACGGTCTCTTTCAGATCATGTCTGACCTTAGGTCGTTTCACGGCCCGAACGCGGGTTACGTCCTCGATCAGTTCGAGCGATACCAGGCGGACCCCGGCTCCGTCGACGAAGGTTGGCGAAGCTTCTTTCAGGACTTCGAAGGTTCGCTGGAGGCGGACGAGTCGACGACCCCGTCGGGGGCACCGCCATCCGCGGTTCCGAATGAAAGGGTCGTCGCGGCCCACCGGCTGGCGCAGGCCATCCGCGCCCGCGGTCATACCGCATCGAGACTCGATCCTCTCGGTTCCGAACCGCAAGGCGATCCGGCGCTCCTTCCGGAAACCTACGAAATCACCGAAGCCGACCTCGCGCGGCTCCCCTCCTCCGTCGTACGAACCACCGGTCACGTCGCCGGACGTACGAGTACCGCCCTCGAAGCGGTGCGGCTCCTTCGCGACATCTACTCGGGTACGATCGGTTACGAGTTCGGGCACATGAACGACCCGGAGGAACGGGCGTGGCTGCGGAACCATATCGAATCCGGCACCTGGCTCCGACCCATGTCGGCCGAGGAGAAGAAGGCGGCGCTCGATCGGCTATCGGAGGTGGAGGGGTTCGAGAAGTATCTGCACAAGACCTACTTCGGCCAGAAGCGCTTCTCCGTGGAAGGCACCGACGCGCTGGTGCCGATCATCGATGAAGTGATCCGTTCGGCGGCGAAGGAAGGTACTGAGACGGTGATCGTCGGCATGGCCCACCGAGGCCGGCTGAACGTTCTCGCTCACGTGCTGGGCAAGCCATACGAGCTCATCCTCTCCGGCTTCCAGGGGGCGTCGAAGAAAGGAAGCGGTACGCTGGCTCCGGATGACTTCACCGGAGACGTGAAGTATCACATGGGTTGGGATGGTATACACGAAGGAACGGAGCCGACCGTCCGCGTGCTCCTGGCACCCAACCCGAGTCACCTGGAGTTCGTCAACCCGGTCGTGATGGGCATGTCGCGCGCCGTCCAGGATGACACATCCATTCCGGGCGGAGCACCCCCTCGCGACGAACGGCTGGCGCTTCCGGTTCTCGTGCACGGCGACGCGGCGTTCCAGGGCCAGGGTGTGGTCGCCGAGACGCTCAACTTCTCCGGACTGGACGGTTATCGGGTCGGCGGCACGATCCATATCATCGCGAACAACCAGGTCGGCTTCACGACCAATCCGTCGGATTCCCGGTCGACGCGGTACGCCAGCGACCTGGCGAAGGGATTCGAGATCCCCATCATCCACGTGAACGCCGACGATCTGGAAGCGTGCTACCTGGCCGCCCGGATCGCCACGGCGTATCGCGAGAAATTCGCCAAGGACTTCCTGATCGACCTCGTCGGCTACCGACGCTGGGGGCATAACGAGGGTGACGAGCCGTTGTTCACCCAGCCGCTGATGTACGAGAAGATCCGCACACACCCCACGGCCCGGGAGGTCTGGGGGCGGAAGCTCGTGGCGGAAGGGGTGCTTACGGAGGCCGAGGTCGAGGCCTCGCTGCAGCGGGTGTACGATCGGCTCGACGCGGTGCGCACCGAGCTGGAATCCGCTTCGGCGACCGGCCGCAATCCTACCGGCGAAACGCCGCGGGACCTGGGGTTGCCTCCGATCCGTGTGGATGTCTCCGCGGAGAAGCTGCGTGAGTACAACGACCTGCTCCTGCGCTGGCCGGAGAACTTCGTGCCGAACCAGCGGCTCGGGAAGCAGCTCGAACGGCGAGCGGAGGCCCTCGGACCCGATGGCGGAATCGACTGGGGCCACGCCGAAACGCTGGCGTTGGCGTCGCTCCTTTCCGACGGTGTACCGGTTCGGCTCACGGGACAGGATGTGGAACGTGGCACCTTCAGTCACCGCCACCAGGTGCTCTTCGACGCCCGGACCGGCCAGAAGATGTCGCCGCTCCAGTTGCTGCCGACCTCGCGGGCATCCTTCGAGATTCGCAACTCCCCGCTCACGGAGATGGGGGTCGTCGGCTTCGAGTACGGCTACAGCGTGATGGATCCGTCGGTGCTGGTGCTCTGGGAAGCGCAATTCGGTGACTTCGCGAACGGGGCGCAGGTCATCATCGACCAGTTCATCAGCGCCGCCGAGGTGAAATGGCATCAGACTTCGGGCCTCATGCTCCTCCTGCCACACGGTTATGAGGGACAGGGGCCGGAACATTCGAGCGCGCGTCTCGAACGGTTCCTCCAGTTGGCCGCGCAGGGGAATCTGCGCGTCGCGAACTGCACGACGTCCGCGCAATACTACCACCTGCTCCGACGCCAGGCGACGACCCTGGGGCGTACGGCACGACCGCTCATCCTCATGAGCCCCAAGAGCCTTCTTCGCCATCCGATGGCGGCGTCGAAACTCGAAGATCTCGCGGAGGGGCGGTTCCAGCCGGTGCTCGGCGACCGCGAAGCGGCGGATCGCGCGAACGAGATCACACGCCTCATCGTTTGCTCGGGCAAGGTCTACGTCGATCTGATCACGGCCGATGCACGCCAGGCGACATCGAACGTCGCGGTCGCGCGGATCGAAGAACTGTATCCGTTCCCGGCCGACGAGTTGAGGGCGGAGATCGAAAGCTATCCGGCGTTGCGAGAGATCGTCTGGGTCCAGGAGGAGCCGAAGAACATGGGCGCATGGTCATTCATGGCGCCTCGCCTGCGAGACCTCGTCGATGCCCGTCTGACGATCCGCTACGAAGGTCGTCCTTTCCGCGCGAGCCCGGCGGAGGGATATTCGGACAAGCACGCGGCCGAGCAGGGTCGTATCGTGCGGTCCGCCTGGGAAGGAGCCCCACAGCCGTCGCGCCAGCGTCAGCCCCGACGGGCGTGAGGCCGGCGCACATTCTTTCGAGCGCGGTGAGGATCGTCGATTTCCGGCGGGAGTGGCCCGGCAGGTCACTCCCGCCGATGCGTCACTCCCTTTCCGCGCTCCTCCCGTTCGCAGATCTCGGGAGGACGTCACACAATCCGGGTGATTCAGAGCCATGTCGGTAGAGATTCGCGTTCCGCCGCTGGGTGAGTCGGTCGTGGAAGCGACCGTTGGACAATGGACGAAGGAAGAGGGCGCGGCGGTCCGCAAGGACGAGATCCTCGTCGAACTGGAGACGGACAAGATCACCGTCGAGGTCTCGGCGCCACAGGACGGCGTTCTCGGGAAGATCGAAAAGCGCGAGGGAGACACGGTACACGTCGGCGACCTGCTCGGGGTTCTGGGCGACGCCGCGGGAGCCGCGGCCCCGGTGAGCGCCCCGGCCGCGGACGCCGCCCCCGCCGAAGCGCCCGCGTCAGAGGCTCCCGCACCCCCCGCGGCCTCCGCGCCGCCCGCGCCAGCCGGAACGCCCGGTGGTCAGACGTCGCCAGCGGCCCGGGCGATCGCCGCGGATGAGGGGATCGACCTGGCTTCGGTCGCCGGGACGGGCCCGAACAGCCGGGTGACGAAGGACGACGTGGTCCGGGCGGCGGCCGCGAAAGACGCGGCTCCAGCCACCGCTCCCGTCGCCGCCCGGCCACCCGCGACCCCGAAGCCGCCCGCCGCCCCCGCGGGGCAGGCGGACCGCGAGAGTCGACAGCGGATGAGTCGTCGCCGGCAGACGATCGCCCGGCGCCTCGTCGAGGCACAGCAGACGACCGCGAGCCTCACGACCTTCAACGAGGTCGACCTCTCGAAGATCTTCGACATCCGCAAGCGTCGCCAGGACGCGTTCGTCAAGAAGCACGGCCTGAAACTCGGCTTCATGTCGTTCTTCACGAAGGCGATCATCGGGGCGCTGCGACAGTTCCCTCGGTTGAACGGTGAAATCCAGGGGGACGAGATCGTCCTGAAGCATTACTACGACATCGGGATCGCCGTCGGCACCGACGAAGGCCTCGTCGTACCGATCCTGAGAGACGCGGATCGGCTCAGCTTCGCCGAGATCGAACGCGGGATCGCCGAACTGGCGGGCCGCGCACGTGACGGAAAACTCACGCTCGAAGAACTGACCGGGGGGACGTTCACCATCACCAACGGCGGGATCTACGGCTCGATGCTCTCGACCCCGATCCTCAATCCTCCGCAGGTCGGCATCCTGGGGATGCACAATATCGTCGAACGCGCCGTGGTGATCGACGGGCAGATCGAGATCCGACCCATGATGTACCTCGCGCTGACCTACGACCACCGGATGGTCGACGGCAGCGAGGCCGTGCGCTTCCTCGTGGCGGTCAAGCAACTGCTCGAGGATCCCGAGACGATGCTCCTGGAAGGCTGAGGCGACGCGAAGAAATGGCGGACAACGGACAATTCGACCTCATCGTTCTCGGCGCCGGGCCAGGTGGTTACGTCGCCGCGATCCGGGCGGCCCAGTACGGGATGAAGGTGGCGTGCGTCGAGAAGGAAGATGCGCTCGGGGGGACGTGCCTGCGAGTCGGCTGCATCCCGTCGAAGGCGCTTCTCGACTCGTCGGAACTCTACGACCAGATCACGCACAAGGCGGCGACACACGGGTTCCTTGTCGACGGAGTCACGATCGACGTGGGCGCGATGCTGAAGCGGAAGGACGAGGTGGTGACCTCGATCACCCGAGGTGTCGCCGGGCTGTTCAGAAAGAATCGGATCGAGTCTGTTCGGGGCTTCGGCCGTCTGACGGGAACCGATACGGTCGAGGTCGAGAGTTCGGAAGGGAAGCGAACGCTCCGGGCGCCCAAAGTCCTTCTCGCTCCGGGGTCGGAACCGGTGGAACTCCCGTTCCTGAAGTTCGACCACGAGCGGATCATCGACTCGACCGGCGCGCTCTCGATCCCCGAGGTCCCCGGTCGGCTGGTCGTGATCGGTGGCGGTGTGATCGGACTCGAACTGGGGAGCGTCTGGCGTCGGTTGGGCGCGAACGTCACCGTGCTCGAGGCGATGCCGACGATCCTCCCGGGAATGGATGCCGAAGTCGTGAAACAGGCGACGCGAATCCTCGGGAAACAGGGCTTCGAGATCCGGACCGGCACGAGGGTGACGGGCGCGACGCGGGATGGCGACAAAGTCACGGTGACCGTCGAAGGAAGCGATCCGATCGAGGCGGATTACGTGCTCGTCGCGGTGGGCCGCCGTGCTTACACGGCGGGGATGGGCCTCGAGGAAGCCGGTGTGAAACTCGATCGGGGCGTGATCCAGGTGGATGGGCGATACCACACCGGCGTCGGCGAGATCTACGCGGTCGGCGACGCGATCGGTGGGAAGATGCTCGCGCACAAGGCCGAAGAGGAGGGCATCGCGGCCGTCGACAACATGGCGGGCAAGCATGGGCACGTGAACTACGAGGCCGTGGCCGGCGTGGTCTACACCTGGCCGGAGATCGCGTCGGTCGGGAAGACGGAAGAGGAGCTGAAACAGGCCGGAGTCGCCTACCGAGCCGGCAAGTTCCCCTGGCAGGCGAACGGGCGGGCGAGGGCGATGGGCGAGACGGACGGGTTCGTGAAGATCCTCGCGGATGAGGGTACGGACCGGATCCTGGGCGTCCACATCATCGGACCTCGGGCGTCGGACCTGATCGCTGAAGCGGCGCTCGCGATCGAATTCGAGGGATCCGCGGAGGACATCGCGCGGTCAGTCCACGCGCACCCGACGCTGCCGGAGGCCATGAAGGAGGCCGCGCTCGCGGTCGACGGACGGGCGATCCACATCTAAGCGGGCTCATGATCCGGGGCCGACCCGCTCGAGGGCGGCCCCGTACCATGGCGGCTAACGCCTCGCCCGGCGAAGCGTATCCCTGCGATCGAACTCGAACGGTTCCGTCAGCGACTCGAACGGTGATCCTTTTCGCACCAGCGCGTAGTTGCTCTCGAAGAACCGGTCCAGTTCCGGGTGCCAGTCCTCATGGACACAGATCGCGCCGGCGGTAAGCTTGCCCAGCTGGTAGCCAGGCGTCGTGATCTTCTCGAAGACGTCCCAGAGCGAGCGTCGGTTCGGGAGCCACCGCCAGTCGTAGTCGAACTGCAGGATATCGATCGCTCCCACCTCGAGAAGCTCCCGCGCCCCCGCCATCACGTCAAAATCGAACCCACCCGCGCCGACCTTCACCATGGTGATATGGCGGAGGCGTTCGCGGGTCGCGAAGGCGTCGAGCGTGGTTGTCCGTACCTGTTCGGAATGTCGACCGGGGAGAGGCGCGAGTGATCCGCCGCGCAGGGCGTCGGATCCGGTAAAGAACGCGGCGTCACCTTCGCTGTCGCCGATGGCTTCGGAATGGATCACGACGTTGGGATCACGCCAGAGACGATCGAGGAGCAACCGCCGCGGGTCCGCCGCCGGCTCGAAAGCGTGAATCCGGACGTCACCCGGCCGGAGCGCCGAAGCGAGCGCGACGACCGTCCAATCCCCTCGATTGGCCCCGACATCGACCAGCACCATCGGAGCTTTCGCGCGCGCCACCACGCGGCGGAGCAGCCAGTACTCGCCGTTGGTGCGCGGGTCGTTGCCACCGTCGTTTCGCGCCCACGCGTAGAGCCCGCGCCCGCCTCGCCAGAGAAGGCCGCGGAGATCGTCAGGGAAATGAGTCGTCCGCATGCTGCACCTCGCCCTGTACCTCATGAAGTCATCCGCTCGCGCCTCGGGCCTGATCCATCGCCACCCGCGTAACGAGGTAACTCCAGGAGTTCCAGGCACCCGGCGCGAGGACCGCCGCCAGCGCCGAACCGCGGCTCGC
>CAZWJE010000019.1:38493-50562 GCA_964634395.1 uncultured Gemmatimonas sp.
CGCCCACGCGCCACGCGAGACCCGCCATGCGGGAACGACGGGCCGGACCGAGGCGGTACCGTGTCACCCGGTGCGTCTCGGCGGTCGCGCGGGGATCCGATTCTCGCAGAATCGATGCCGACGAGAGCGGTCGAGAATCGTGGAGGGAGGCGCTCCCCGCCCAGCACCCGGACCAACGGTCACCGACCGGGCCCACGGAACTACGCGAGTACCGTCAGCCGACCGGGGAGGATATCGATCGTCAGCTCGTTCACCCATTCGGCCACCAGCTCCCCGTCGGCGTGAATCGGTAGTCGAACGTCGCTTCGAATCTCGACTCTTTTCCCGCGGTGCAACTCGACCGCCCGGCCGCCGACGTGCTTTCCGAACGGCACGAGGGGCAGGAGCATCAGCACTTCCGGAAGCGATCGCGCATCCGCGATCAGGATGTCGAAGACTCCGTCGTCGATCCGCGCGTCGGGCGTGAGCCAGAAGCTTCCGCCGTGACACGGCCCGTTGCTCACCGTGGCGAGGATCAGCTCCCGGTCGGCGATCTCACCGCCGTCCACGATCACCCGGATCTTCGGGGAACGCAGGTCGGAGAGCGTCTTCATCACCCCCCACGCGTAGATCATGACCCCACGAAGTCGCTTCACTCGGCTCGAGTGTTGCGCGACCTGAGCATCGAAGCCAAGACCCACCCCGTTCGCGAAGTACCAGACGCCTTCCGGCGCTCCCCCGCCGGCGGTGTGGGTGACCATACCGATGTCGACACCACGGGCTGTCGCCGCCACGAGCTTCCGGATCGCGTCGATGGGCCGGTGGCGAGGGATTTCCAGCCGCTTCACGAAATCATTCCCGCTGCCCACGGGCACGATTCCCAGAGGGATCGAGGGTCCGTCCCCCGCGCTCCGCATCAGCCCGTTCGCGACCTCGTGGACGACGCCGTCACCTCCGACGGCGACGACGGCCGGCCATCCCTCCGCGACCGCCCGCTCCGCCAGTTCCACCGCGTGTCCGCGCGCCCTGGTCGCGACGAGGTGGGCTTTCGCCCCCACCGTCTGGAACCCCGTCTCGATCCGCTCCCGGATCCCGGACGCTCCACTTCGCCCCCGACCGGCCATCGGGTTGAAGATGACGAAATATTCGCGATCCGATGCGGAAGGGTCTACGGTGGTCACGGTCTCGGACGGTTCTGGGGACGTTCCGGAAGCGACGACAAGAAAACGACTTCAGCGCCGGGACGCAAAGGTTGCCCGATCAGTCTGGCGCGGAGCGATCGACCGACGCTCGTCGGGGCCCGGATTCACCATCGCCACGCGCGATGGAACGGCTTCACCCCGGCGTCCTTCCTGCAATGCTCGCCGGCCGGCCACCCGTGTACCCCGGTGGCCCGGAACCACGAGCACGGAATGAGCGCGATCGAGGTCAATTTCGACGGTCTGGTGGGTCCGACGCACAACTGCGCGGGACTCGCCGAGGGGAACCTGGCCGCCGAACACAACGCGGACACCACCTCGCGCCCACGCGAAGCGGCCCTGCAGGGGATCGCGAAGATGCGGCTACTCTCCGCGCTGGGAATACCGCAGGGAGTTCTTCCCCCCCATGCCCGGCCGGATATCGAGTGGCTGCGAACGCTCGGGTTCACGGGCACGAACACGGAGGTCTACCAGCGCGCATGGAAGGATGAGCCGGCGTTCGTCCGCGCGGCGCTCGATGCATCGGCGATGTGGGTCGCCAACGCGGCCACCGTCTCCCCGAGCGCGGATACTCGCGATGGCCGTGTACATGTTTCCGTCGCCAACCTGCAGACGATGCTGCATCGGTCGCTCGAACCGAATCAGACGGAGCGGACACTCCGCCGTCTCTTCGCGGACCATGCGCGGTTCGCGGTCCACCCGTCGCTCCACCCACATCCGGCTTTGGCCGACGAGGGCGCGGCCAACCACATGCGACTTCACGGTGGCGGTGCCGGTGTCGAGATATTCGTCTACGGCAGGACGGCCGGAGAAGACCCGCCCGGCTTCCCGGCGCGACAGACGCTCGAAGCATCCCGCGCCATCGGCCGGCGCCACGGACTCGATCCGGCGCGCACGATCTTCGCCCGCCAGTCGTTGGAAGCCATCGAAGCCGGCGCGTTCCATAACGATGTCGTCGCCGTATCGCACGAGGGCACCCTCTTCCACCATGAGCGGGCGTTCGCGGACCGCGACGCGCTCTATCGGGAGGTCCGCGAAAAATCGAACGGGCTGTTCGAACCGGTGTTCACCCAGGTCCCGGCCACCCGGGTTTCGCTGACTGACGCGGTGAAGTCATATCTCTTCAACTCGCAACTCGTGCGCGAACCGGGAGCGCGCTCACTTACCCTCGTGGCTCCGGTCGAAGTGCGCGAAACGCCGTCGACCCGGACGTTCATGGACGAGATGACCGCCGATGCCGACCCCGTGATCGGACGAGTCGAATACGTCGACATCCGCGAGAGCATGCGTGGAGGCGGGGGACCCGCCTGTCTGCGGCTGCGGATCGCCGTCACCGAAAGTGAACGGGCCGCCATGTCCGTCGGCTTCATCCTCACCGACGACCTGGCGACCCGTCTCGAGGGATGGGTCCGTGCGCACTACCGTCCCGAACTCGCGCTGGAAGATCTCGACGATCCCGCCCTCATCGACGAATCGCGCTCCGCGCTCGACGAGCTCACGCGGATTCTTCCGCTCGGAGGTGACTTCTATCCGTTCCAGCGAGGATGAAGAGGACGGCCGGCGCCGACCGGGTCAGCCAGCGCCGCCGGGCCCGTTCCCACCCCCGGGAATCCCCGGCTCCGTCATCTCCCGGACATTCAACACCACGTCGAGCTGGTCGTCGCTGAGAAGACCGCGGCGCTTCACCACTTCACGGACCGATTCATTGTTCCTTGCCGCTTCCTTGGCGACCGCCGAGGCCTCATCGTATCCGATGTAGGCATTCAACGCCGTCGCGATGGACGGGTTCTTCTCGAGCAGTTCCCGCGCCCGGTCACGGTTCGCCCCGATACCTTCCACCGCCTTCGTGCGGAACGCGTCACATCCCCGGGCCAGAATGTCGATCGACTGGAGGAGGTTGTGAGCCATCACCGGCATCATCACGTTCAGCTCGAAGTTCCCGTGCTGACCCCCGACGGTGACCGTGACGTGGTTTCCCATCACCTGGGCGCATACCATCATCAGCGCCTCGCTCATCACCGGGTTGACCTTCCCGGGCATGATGGAGCTTCCAGGCTGAATCGCCGGCAGGGTGATCTCGGCCAGACCGGCGGTCGGCCCGCTCGCCAGCCAGCGGATGTCGTTGGCGATCTTCAGCAGCGCCACCGCCAGGGTGTTGAGTGCGCCCGACGCGAACACGTAGGCGTCTTTCGCGCCCTGTGCCTCGAAGTGGTTCCGCGCCTCCTCGAAACCGAGCCCGGTCGCTTCGTTGAGGAAACCGATCGCGGTTCCCGGAAACTCCGGGAGCCGGTTCGTGCCCGTACCGACCGCCGTACCACCGAGGGCCAGCTCCGCCAGTTCCTCGCTCGCGAGGCGGATCCGCCGGATCGAGTTGTCGATCTGTGCCGCGAAGCCCCCGAACTCCTGCCCGAGTCGCACCGGCGTCGCATCCATCAGGTGGGTACGGCCACTCTTCACGACGTCGTCGAACTCCGTCTCCTTCGCGCGCAGCGCATCGCGTAGCCGCTCGAGCGAAGGAATCAGATCCGCGTGGATCGCGACCCGCGCGGCCACGTGCATCGCCGTGGGGATCACGTCGTTCGACGACTGCCCCATGTTGACGTCGTCGTTCGGATGGACCCGCTCGTTCGAGCCCGACGCCGCGAGGATCTGTGTCGCGCGGCTCGCGATCACTTCGTTCGCGTTCATGTTGCTCGAGGTACCGCTTCCCGTCTGGAAGATGTCGAGGACGAACTGGTCGTCCAACCGACCCTCGATCACCTCATTCGCGGCCGAGATGATCGCCTCGGCGACCGCTGGCTCGAGCTGCGCGAGGGCAAGGTTCGCCCGCGCGGCCGCTTTCTTCACATTGCCGAGCGCGGCGATGAACCGCCGCGAAAATCGCAACCCGCTGATAGGGAAATTTTCTACCGCCCGCTGCGTCTGCGCGGCGTAATGGGCATGCTTCGGAACACGCATCTCGCCGAGCGAATCACGCTCGGTCCGGAACTCTTCGCTGGATGACATGGGATGATGTCTGGTTGCCGAATGGCGGATTATGAGCGGGTCGGGGTGGCGGTCACTCGCACGTCTGATTCTTCATCGTCCCGGACCCGTTCCGGAACGTCACCACACCCTCGGCAATGTGGCCGACCCCGCGCGGGATGGCAATCAGATCGCGGAAAGCCCCGGGCGACCCGGCATGCGGAACGCCCGGTGCGCGCCGAAATCACTTCCTCGGGCGGCTCGGCCGCATCTCGATTCGTGATGGCAGTGCTCTGCCGGGATAGGCGAGCAGGTCGATGACAGCCTCCGCCACATCCTCCGGCCACAGTTTCCACGCGTCGCCACCGCCAGCGCCGCCGCCACTGAAATGGGTGGCGACACTCCCCGGCATGATGGTGCTGACCCGGATCCCCGCGTCCCGAACATCGAGCATCAGAGCCTCGGTAAAACCGAGCAGGCCGAACTTCGACGCGTTGTACGCCGCTCCCCCGGCGAACGGATTCCTTCCGGCGAGAGACCCGATGTTGATGATCCATCCATCGCCCTGACGCATCATGTACGGAAGCACCTCGTGACAGGTGTAGTAGACGCCGTTCAGATTCGTCTCGATCACCGCGCGCCAGGTCTCCGGCGTGAGCTCACCCATCGGCGCGAAACCTCCGCCGATTCCCGCGTTGTTGACCAACACATCGATGCGCCCGAACCGTTCGCCGGCGGTCGCGATCAGCCGCCTGACGTCGTCGTGGTCGCGCACGTCACAGACCACGGGGACCGCCATGCCGGGTCCTTCCTTCGAGAGCCGCGCGGCCGCCTCTTCGACCTCGGCCCGGCCGCGCGCGCACAGCACGACTCCCGCGCCCGACCTCACCAGATCGGCCGCCACCGCGTACCCGATTCCTTTGCTCGCCCCGGTCACCACCGCGGCCTTCCCCGCCAGGTCGATTCTCATGACGTTTCACTGAACAGGTGACTGATGGACCGCGATCCATCGAAGAATGGCTCATCCGTCCCATCGAATAATGACCTCTCCCCACCACTGACCGGAAGGCGTGCCGGCCACTCCCCCGCGAACGACCCGATCCCGGCTGGAACGAAGAACCGACGGTTGGGACAGGCCTCGCCCGGCCATGATCTCCCCGACGAGCCTACCTGTCGACCTCCGGTTCAACACCTCGTTTCTCTTGCGCTGGTACCGGGATCGGCGTAGGATTCGCCCGCGCGATTCACATCGCGATCACGTTCACGCGCCCATACAATCGATCGATGAAAATCATGCTTCTGGCGGCCGGGCTGATCACGCTGCCGGCGATCAGCATCGTTCTCTTCTTCTTCGGAAGAGCCGAGATGATCCCGGCGCTGGCGAGCCTCTCGATCAACCTCCTGCCATTCATCGTGGGGGGAATTCTGCTCAAGAACGCCGGGGGTATGGGCGAGCATTGATTCGCCCCACCTTCGCGGGCGGCCGGTAAAGTCAGACCCGGGATCCGATCCCCGCCCCGCGCGGGAGGTCGGATTCGTGCTTCCGGGCTCATGGGGCGAGATCCGTCCATCCGCACACGCCCCGCCGAAAGCCAATGGCCGGCGTACGCGCCATGAAGCCGGTGCACGCGCCATGAAGTATCCACGCCTCCGTCCCGCTTCCCGACGGAGGGAGTCACGAAGGTCTTGCTGACCCAGTCACATCGACCCATGCTACCCCGATCCGAGACGGATCCGCCTCGCTCATCTCGGCGAATACGCCCGTGAACCCCGACTTCCGGCTCGATCTCGTCCAGCGGGCACTGCGGGAATCGGCGCGCGTAAAGGAAGCGTTGGCCGCCGACGCGCCGGCGATCGCGCGCGTCGCGAGTCGTCTGGCCGCGACGTTTCGTGGGGGCGGTCATCTCTATGCGTGCGGAAACGGCGGTTCGGCCTGCGACGCGATGCATCTCGTGGAGGAACTCGTCGCGCGTTACCGTGCCGAGCGGCCCGGGATCCCGGCGCACCACCTTCTCGACGCACCCATACTCACCTGCTGGAGCAACGACTACGAGTATGCCACCGCGTTTCGGCGTCAGGCGGAAACGTTGATGCGTCCCGGCGACGTCCTCGTGGCGATCAGCACGAGCGGGAATTCCCCGAGTATCGTAATGGCGGCGCGGGCGGCGCTGGAGCGGGGCGGGTGGGTTCTTGGCCTGACGGGCGCCGACGGCGGGGAGCTGGGGCGGATCGCGAGCGAACCCCTCCACGTACCATCAGGCGCGACGGAGCGGATCCAGGAGGCACACATCACGATCATCCATATTCTCTGCGACCTCGTGGAACGTGAGCTCTTTCCACTGGAGCCACCCACCCCGCCGGGAGAGTTGACGGTCCCATGACGAGAAGCCGGCTCACCCTGGCGTTCGTGACCTCCGTGATCGCGCTGGCCGCGTGCGCCGAGGATAGCGTGGATCCGGCGGTTCGCGGACAACGTGAAGCCGCGTATCGACAGGCCTGTGTCGCGCGAGTCCTCGCGGACCGCGCCGAGAGCGACCTGGAAACGATGAATGCCGCGCTCCAGTCGGATGACGAGTTCACTCGTATGGCCGCCAGCGCGGCGGTGGCCTTCAACGGCGCGTATCTGCGTCACGCGGAGATTCGTCTCTCCGCCTACGCCCATCTCGACTCAGCGGTCAACCACGCCAGAACCCCGGCGGACTCGATGGCGTACTCGGCACGAGCACTCTCGTTTTCCATCGTACCCCCCGCGGAGGGCTCGCTGGAGGCGAACGTCATCACCAACTACGACGGGAACCTGCGCGCCCTGCTGTTCGATCCGAACCATCCCTGCAACTGGGATTTCCCATTCTGAAATCCGGCCAGGGATCGCTCGGCCCCGCGTCATGCTTTCCGGCGTTCACCGCCATGCGGAAGCCCCGGTCGGTCACCATCGTCGCGCTTTCCGACCCGCGTCATCTCCCCGCGACCCTCTGGAACGCTCATGGCGACATTGCACCTCCTCGGCACGGGAGCGGCGCTCTCCACCCCCGACCGTACGACGACGATGCTCGCCGTCGAGAACGCGGGCTCGGTCATCGTCGTGGATTGCGGCGGCGACGTCATCCAGCGGCTCCTCGCGGCGGATCTGGACCCGGGTTCGATCAGGGCCCTCATCCTGACCCATGAACACCCGGACCATGTCAGTGGGTTTCCCCTCTTCATGGAAAAACTCTGGTTGACGGGAAAACACGCACGGCTGCCCGTCCGCGGGCCGGCTCCCGCGCTGGCGACCGCGCGCCGCGCGCTTGCCGCGTTCGACACGTCGCGCTGGCGGGGGATGCCGAAGATCGAGTGGGGTGAGGTCGCGCTGGAGGACGGCGCGGAAGTCTGGAACGACGCCGAGTGGCGGATCACCGCCTCGCCCGGTGTACACAGCGTCCCGGTACTCGCGCCGCGTTTCGAGGCCCGGCCCGGTGGAGGTACGATCACCTACTCGGCGGACACCGCGCCCTCGGAGTCAATCGCGCGCCTCGCGCATGGCGGCGATATCCTGGTTCATGAAGCGACCGGCGACCATGGCGGCCACACGCGGGCCTCGGCGGCGGCGGAGATCGCGGCGAAGGCGCGCGTACGCAGGCTCGTACTCGTTCATCTCCCACCCGAGATTCCCGCCCGCGAGTTGGAGACGGCGAGACGGGTCTTCCCCGATCTCGACCTGGGCGTGGACGGAGCGAGATACGAGTTCTGAGTACCGGCGGTCGGCGACATCATTGACCCCGCCAACGTCGTCCCGCGAATATTAGTACGATAGAAGTACGGCCCTGGAAGGAGGGCACCGACCGAACCCCACGCCGCCATGCGACGAGCGATCCTCGGAACGGCCGGAATCCTCGCGGCGCTTCTCGCCCTCGCCGCCATGCCCGCGCACGCTCAGGACCCACTCTGGGACCCCGGGCTCGTCACTCCGCAAGATTCCGCCGATCTCGTCGACGCCGGCCGCAAGGACCAGGCGGCGTTCGAGCGCATTCGCCGCAACCAGCTGGGCTATACCTGGGGTGGCGGCAGTTCGCGCTGTGACGAACGGATCGGCCGCTTCTGCCTGAATCACATGGGGGGCGGTGACGACTGGACCGTGCCGGAGGAGCCCGAGGAAGTCCTCGAGGCGAGAGCCGATCTCGTCCTGGGCCTCCGCATGGCGGCGGAGATCATCCCGGGAGATCACTGGATCGTCGGTCAACGCGTACGGTATCTCGTCGAGGCGCGGGAGTTCGACGAAGCGGACGCCGCCGTCCGCCAGTGCCGCGCGGAAACCTGGTGGTGCGCCGCACTCGCGGGATACACCTTCCATTACTCGGGCCGGCCCGCGGAGGCCGATTCGGCGTTCCGTGTGGCGCTCGATTCGATGGACGCGGACCAGCGCGAGCGATGGACCGACCTCTCGTTGATCCTCGACGAGCGCAGCGTACGCCTCTACAGACGACTCGAAGACGATGATCGGGCCGCTTTCGAGGATCGCTTCTGGCGCCTCGCCGACCCGCTCCTCATCCGGCCCGGCAACGAACTCCACGCGGAGCATCTCTCCCGCCACGTCTGGGCGGAGATGCAGGAGCGGGCGGAGACGGTCGAACGCCTCTCGTGGGGATGGGATCTGCGCGAGATCCTCATCCGCTATGGCTGGCCGGTCGGCTGGGAGCAGACGCGCAACTTCGGGATGACGAGCGGCCCGCCGCCACTGGTCAGCCATTACTCGAGCGCCCCCCGCCGCCTCCTGCCCCCGCCCGAAGCGCTCTTCGATTCGACCGCCACGTCCGGCGAATGGGACGTCGAAGAGGAGAAGACCCGCGCCGGCTACAATATTCCATTACCGGACACGATCGCGCGCTGGTTCGCGCCGCTCGCGCATCAGGTCGCCATCTTCCCCCGAGGGGAAACCGCGCGTATCGCCGCCGCGTTCGAACTGCCGCGCGACAGCCTGCCCCCGGATGTGGACGTCGACGCGAGCCTGACGCTGCTCCCCGCCCGCGACCCATCGCTCGCCGTCCTGACCCATACCGCCGAATCTCGTCAGCCGTTCGGGGCCATGGTGATGGAGGCCCCGGCCATCCCCCTGGTCGTGGGGATCGAGGTCCTCGTCCCGGCGGAGAAACGCATCGCCCGGGCTCGCTACGGGGTCGATCTCTCGCCGATACCGCCCGGACTCATCTCCCTTTCCGACCTGCTCCTGCTACGCGGCGACACGGAGCTTCCGGAATCGCTCGAGGAGGCGGTACCCCTGGCGCGTGGCTCGGCCCGGGTGGTGCCCGGCGAACGGATCGGCATATACTGGGAGACGTACGGAATCGATCCCGGTGAATATGACCTGTTGACGATGTCGCTCCGGCTGCTGCAGCCCCGGGTCGGGTGGCTGCGCCGCCTCGGTCAGCGAACCGGACTCCTCCGCGACTCCGACGCCATCCGCCTTCGCTGGGAGGAACCCGTGACGACCGGCCCTCTCCTTCCCCGGTCGGTGCATGTTGAGGTGCCGCCAGTGAAGCCCGGCGTCTACGCGATCGAGCTGTCCGTCGAGGTGCCGGGTCGGGAAGGCCTCACCGTTCGGCGAGAGATCCAGGTCGGTGATCGCTGACGGTGCCGCCGGCCCCCCGAACGCCGGCCCGGACGCGGCGGGGTCACGCCCCACGCTGATCACGGTTTTCACGGACTTCGCCTGCCCCTATTCCTATCTCGCGGAGTCGATCCTCTGGGAGATTCCGGCGGCCCGGGCCGAGCTGCGCTTCCGCGCTCGAGAACTGTATCCCGCGCCGGAGGCACCTCCTTCACTCGCCCTGTCGCCCACCGAGTGGGCCGCGATCATCGACCTCGCGCGGGACACCGGCCTCACCCTGCGCCGGCCCGAACGTCCGCCGTCGAGCCGCAAGGCTCATGAGGCCGCCCGTTTCGGACGAGAACACGGCGTCGAGATCCCCCTGCGACAGGCGATCTACACTCTCTTCTGGAGCGCCGGCGCGGATATCGCGCGGATCGACGTGCTCGGTGACGCGGCCGCTTCAGTCGGGCTCGATCCGGAAGATCTGAGAATCGCGCTCGACATCGATCGCTACGCCGGGGAGGTGGATGCGGACCAACTTCTCGGGGACCGGCTGCGCATCCCGGGAACGCCAGCTATCTTTCTCGGCACCGGCGCGACGGCGAGTGTCATCCTCGGGACGCGACCGGCTGATGAACTGCGTCGCCTCATCGACGGCGCGATCGGGAACGGTCCGGAGAACGAGTGATGTCCGATTACGAGCGGAGTACCGTGCTGTCGGTGTCCAAAGTACTGGAGATGAGCCACGAACTGCTGCCCGAGCGCGCGGGTCTGGAGCGCACGCGTTCGAGTCACCACGGGGCAACCTATTCGGGCGCCGAAGGCACCGCCGTGATCGAAGCGCACCGACACGGCGCGGCGACCCTGGTCTCGGTCCGGACGAACCAGCTCCGGACCTCCAAACTGGACATCGTCGTGCGTCACCTCCTCAATCAGCTTCCGTATCAGGCGGGCGATCCGCCCCGGGAATATTGAGGCATCCCAGCAACCGGGATTCATGGCTTCCTTCGAAGAACTCGGCCTCCGCGCCGAACTGCTGCAGGCGCTCGACGACGACGATTTCACCGGTCCGACCGCGGTCCAGGAAGCGGTGATCCCGGCGATTCGGCGGGGAACGAACGTCGTCGCGCGCGCGACCTCCGGATCGGGCAAGACCCTCGCGTACGCGCTCGGTGTCCTGGACGCTCTCGGCGCGCGTGACGACGACGGTGACGACGGTGACGAAAGCATTCCCGGGGTGCGCGCGCTCATCATCGCGCCAACCGCCCAGGACGCGGAGTGGCTCGCGCTCTCCATCACCCCGTACGCCCAGTCGGTGTCTCGTGCCGTGGCCGCGCCCGGCTCACCCTGGGGCATCGCCGCGGCCGAAGGCGACATCGTGGTCACTTCCGTGACCGAGGCGATGGACGCGATCAGGGCCTCGACGCTGAAGCTCGACGATCTCGAGTCGATCGTCGTGGACGGCGCGGACGGACTGATGGCGCTCGGCGACCAGGAGGTGCTGGATTCTCTCTTCGACCTCGTCCCCCGAGACGCGCAACGCATCGTGTTCGCCGCCGGTTTCACCCCCGACCTGAACGATCTCATCGATCGGCGGGTGAAGCGCGCGATCCGCTATCCGGCGGAGCCCGCGGTTACCCCCCATCGCCCGGAAGAGCCGACAGGCACGATCCATTACCTGGTGGCGCCCGAAGGCGAGAAATTCCGCCTGCTCGCGACGCAATTGGCCGCCGAGCGGGGCGACGGACCGCCGCCCGTCGTCTTCTGCGCCACGGACGAACGTGCCGCTGACCTCGCCGAAGAACTCGCCAATCGCGGATTCATGGTCGGCTCGCCCGACGATCTTGAGGCCGACATCGCGATCGCGTCGAGTGACGTTACGCGCGCCGACCTGCTGGCCGAGCTCGAAGATCAGGACGACGGGCCGCCTCCGGCGCACAACCAGACGATCAGCTTCGACGTTCCTTTCGACGTGCGCACCCTGACCGCCCGCCATGGTGGTGACGCGGACGCCATCATCGTCACGACCCCGCGCGAGTCCCCGCACCTGCGCGAGATCGCGAAGCAGTCCCTTCTGCGCCTCGAGGCGATCATCCAGCCGCCGGCGAGCGGCTCAGAGGCATCGCTCCGCGCGTTCCGCGACGAGATCCGCCAGGCGATCGATGAAGAAGACCTCGCCGCCCAGATGATGGTGCTGGGCCCGCTCTTCGACGAGTTCCCCGCCGCGGAGATCGCGGCCGCGGCCACCGCGCTCCTGCGCTCGAAGCGTGTTCGCAGCCAGGCCGCTCCGACCGTGCCGGTGCCGGCCAGCCCGACCGACGCGCAACCGGCGGCACCGCCCGCGCCCGGCGCCGGCCCGCC
>CAZWJE010000020.1:0-10609 GCA_964634395.1 uncultured Gemmatimonas sp.
CTCTACGCGTACGACGATGATACGTACACCGTCCAGTCGTTGGGGCGAGGGTTCCAGAGTATTTACGACGATGAGAATTATGGCGCCTCGATCGAGCTCGGTACGCGGCTGGGCGCGAGCAATGACCTCCGGACGGCGTTCCACTACCGGGACGACATCCACGTCGAGTACCAATACGACCGGCCCGATCATCCGACGGCGAGCTCCGTCCAGCCGAGGCAGACGCAGAGTCACGTGACCTGGTCGGCCGCGGTGGAGAACACCTGGCGCGCCGCTTCGAACTTCGACGTCGTCGCGGGGGTGAGCTATGAGAGCTATCAGGTCGAACGGTCGGAAGAGTACAATTCGACGGATGGCATCTTCGAGCGGGCGAAGGGCGGGGCGAACAGCTTCAACTGGCAGGGCGCGGCGATCTGGCGCGCGAGCGCGAACCGGCAGCTCCACGCGAGCGTCTCCAGCCGCACCCGGTTCCCCGGGCTCTGGGAACTCTACAGCACGCGATTCGGCACCGCGACCCCGAACCCGGACCTCGGCGCGGAGCGCGCCATCAACATGGAACTCGGGGTGACCGAGTCCCTGGGAGGCGGCACCACGTTGTCGGCGTCGGTATTCTACAACCTGCTGAGTGACCTCATTCAGTCCGTGCCGCTGATGGACGGTTCCAACACGGTGCAGACGCAGAACGTCGGCGATGGGCGGTTCCTTGGCTTCGAGATCTCGGCGGAAGCGCGGCTCCTGCCCACACTCCTGGCGGGCGGCAACGTCTCCTACATCAACCGGGAGATCACCGATGACGTCCTCGAGCGGCAACGAGAGGCCGACGGGCTCCCCCCGCTTCACCTCACCGAGGTCCCGCCCGTCACCGCGTTCGCCTTCGCGACGTGGACGCCAATGGCGCGACTCAACTTGACTCCCAGCGTGGAATTCGCCACCGACCGCTGGAGCGACATCACCGTTCCCGGTGACAACGCGCTCGCCGGAACCCAGATCGAGACGGGCGGTCACACGCTCCTGAACGCTGTCGCCGAGTACGCCGTCTCCGAGCGCGCCACGGTTTCGATCGGAGCCAGGAACCTTCTCGACGAGAACTTCGAACTCGTCTGGGGCCTGCCCGAGCCGGGCCGGAACCTCTACGTGAAGATGCGCATGGGGATCTGATCCCCTTCACTCCGGTCGGACCCGTCGCTTCCTGAAGGACGGGGTTCACGATATGGCGAGGACCGACGGAGCCCTTCGGGGTACTCCGCCGGTCCTTTCGCTTCTCCGTTCGCCCCCTTCCCCCGTGATCGATCGAGACTCTTGACGCTGACGCCCCGGCAAGGTAATCTGGGTGTCGTGGTTGAGAATGAGTTTCATTTGCAAATATCGCCGGCCGCGCTCGTCGGACGGGCGGCCCGGTCTGAGCTTCATCTCTCCTATCCAGAGAACTCCATGATGTTGCGCGCCGACGAAGGGAAGAGCCGCGAGGAAGCACTGATCTGCCGGATCGATGGTGGGAGCGCGATCCTCTGCGGCTGTTGCGGATGTGTTGAGCTGACCCTGGGGAACGCGGTGCTTTCCCTGGATCGCGACGATCTCGAATCGATGATACAGCTGTTGACCGAGTTCGAACTGGAGCGGGAAGACCCGGGTGCGCTGGACGGCCGATGCTTCACGATTCGGACTCCGAACGATTCGGCGGCGTTCATCTTCAGCCGGAGAGAGATCCGGTCTCTGCGGCGGATGGTGATCGTCTGTCAGCGATATGTCGCGGCGCGTCCGGAGATGATGCATGCCCGTGCCACGCGGTCGGCGGCGAGCATGCTCGGGTCGTTGCGTCTGCTGCATTGACGGTGGCCGACCCGATAAGCGGCTCGCGGTCAGGATCCGCTGGATCGGAGGTGGCGGTTGGGCCGAATCGGGAATTGAGGTTGATGAGCACCGGCGGGCCGGGCGTCGTCGTCACCGATCACGACGGAATCGTGACGGGATCGTGTCATGCGCTGGTGAAGGCTGAGGTGCCGAAGGTATTCAGATCAGAGTCATCCCCCCATATGGAAGGCGGATATGCCAATCACGGGTCCACGTCTGAAGGTGGTTCGACGGCTGGGAACGCCACTGCCTGGTCTTACACGGAAGGATGCCGAAGCGCACGTATCGAGCGGTCGGAGCGTGCGTGGCGCGCGTGCGTCGTCATCGCGTCCGGCGAAGAAGAGCGCCTATCGTATTCGTCTGGAGGAGAAGCAGAAGGTTCGCTGGCACTACGGTGTTTCGGAGCGGCAGCTGCGACAGTATTTCGAGGATGCGGCGCGCCAGCCGGGTCCGACCGGTGACAACCTGCTCGCTCTTCTCGAGCGCCGGCTTGACAGCGTCGTCTTTCGGTTGGGTTTCGCGCCGACGATCCGTGCCGCCCGCCAGATCGTCTCGCATGGTCATATTCGGGTCGACAGCCGGCGTGTGGATCGTGCGGCGTATCTGGTCACTCCCGGACAGACGATCGCTGTTTCGGATCGGGGACAGAGGATCGAGGACGTCATCGTGGCGGTCGAACGTGGTCCGGAGGTCCAGCTTCCTTCCTTCCTCTGGCTCAACCCCGACCTTCGGTTCGTCGGTCTGGTGAGCGGCATGCCCGTTCGGCTCGACGTGCCCTTCATTGTCGACGAATCGGCGATCGTCGAGTTTTACGCTCGGTGAGGACCGGTGTCTCGCGTGAGGGGCCGGCGTGATCGGTCTCGACCGGCGTGTCGAAGCGTTGCCGTGTCATCTTTCAGGGAGACACGGTTCGTGCGACGTCCCTGGTCAACCGCTCAATCCCACCATCCGTGCAGATACCAGGTCCCCGTCATCGCGTCACGGTAGATCCAGAGCAACTCGCCTTCGTCGCTGACGCAACGGAAGTATTCTCTGGCTTCGGGGTTCTCTTCTTCATGCCCACAGGAGACCCGGTGGGGGCCGGCCGCGGTGATCTTCCGCCATCTGGAACCCTGCCGGAAACTCACCGGAAGGTCATGGTCCCGACGAACACGGGCGTGAACGTGAATTGGAAGAGGCTCGGGAAGAAGCCGGAGCGCCAGGGCGGAGTCCGACGCCGTGGCTGAGCCGGTGTCCCGTCTCGTCGTTCCCGTCTTCCCCGGTTCATGCCCGATAGCGCCCTTCGAGCTTTCCTCCCCGTCGACGAGCGATCGACGCATGCGGTCCACGCCTTCTTCGACGGTCGCTTCTTCCCAGTGCGTCCGCCGGTCGGCGAGTGGGTGATCGTTCCGGATACGCTGGATGAAGAGTCCGGGGTAAGTATCCACCAGCCGTGCCACCGCTTCCTCCACGATCGTCGCGGTCGCGAAACCGCGATCGAAGAGGTCTCCCTGTCGTGCCGATACCGCTTCGTCCTGACGGGCTTCGAGCGCCACTCCCGCGATCGAGTCGCCCGGCCGGATCCCTTCCAGGGTCGCGCGGAGCCGACGAATCCAGAACGAGCGGTCGGCGGTCGGTCGCGAGGTACTCAACGTCTTCTCGACGTGACCCCCTCTCGCGAGCGTGAGCGTGAGCGTGAGCGAACGCGCGCGCCGGGCTCGCCCACGAAGCGTGTCACATACCTGGTCGAGCAATGCGTTGAGGACGAAGATGAGCGAGGTCGCGTCGTGGATCGTATAGTCGGCGAAGTCGATCGACGCGTATGGCCGCTCGGGAGGAATCGGACGGAAGAGAATCCGACGGTCCTCACCGCGGGCCAGCTTCCAGAGCCGCGTGCCCCTGGCGCCGAAACGGACTTCGATCGCGTCGGGTCCCAGCATCACCAGTTCTTCGCACTTCCGGACCCCCACACCTTCGAGTAGCCCCAGTAACCGCTCGTCTTCCACGTCTCCTTTCTCGGTCAGAAGGTCGAGAGGCAGTGGAGCGAGAAACCGTATTTCTTCACCCGGCCGCACGATGGTGAGACGCTGCTTCCCGGTGCGCGCCGCCGCGCCAGCCACGACCGGAATCGCCGCTATGCCCCCCCGTACCGCTTCCATTCCGCTCTCCGCCAATCGTCCGAACAACCGTTCCGCCAACCGCTTCGTGTCCATCCCGCGCCCATCCACCCATACGAACTCCGACTCCACCGCGACTCTCGGCGCTTCCGTCAGGAGAACCGTGATGAGGTCGGTCCACCTTCCCCCGATCAACTCCCCTTCGATCCGCCAGCCCGGACTCCACAGACAGAGAATGCTCATGACTCGCTACCTTCAAAATCACCTCGGCTTCCCGGCTTCTCCCGGCCGTCGCCACGGTCACGCGCAGTGACACCGCCTCGAGGAGATACGGCTCGCCCAGCGAGTTTTCATTCCATCGAAACCGTTCAGGCCCCGTTCGTGACCGGATCCGTACCGTCGCCAGATGCGGATCGTCCGAGATCTCGACGAGTGCCGCCCCACCTTCACGCGCCGCCCGGCAGAGGCGAGAGCGCGTGGCGGGAATCGTCACTCCTCCCGTGTAGACCACGATCGCGAACCCTCCCGATCGCAGGAGCTCCTCTACGCACTCCTGTCCCTCGATGGTACTTCGCGGCCTCGCCATCAGGATCCCTTCCCATGACACATCCGGCATTCGACACCCCGCGCCATCCACCCAGGCCGCTCGTTCCCCTCGTCGTATCGCTTCCGCGCACGCCGACCGCAACACCGCCGATCCGCCCGCTCCCGCCATCCAGACCGTCAAACGCCCCCGCGGAAGTCCTCCTCCCGGTAACACCCGATCGAGCGCGGCCACCCCCGTCGCTACCTGGGGGACGGTCCGCTCCGGAGGGGGCACCGCGTTGGGGAATCGTGCCTCGATGATCCGACGGAGTTCGGCGATGGCGGTCATGCGATCCTTCTGTCATGGGGTCGTCGCCAGCGTCACTCGCATCTCCCATGTGGGCACGAAACCCCCGGGGCGGCGCGCACCGGGGGCTCAGCCGGACGATAACCGAAGAAACACCGAAAGTCAAGCGGGAAAGTACTGGGAAATCGCTGGGAGATCGCCGGTGGACTCGCGCGGAAGGGATCCCGGAAGTCATTCGTGGAGCCATCCGGGAATGGGATCGGAAGGCTGTCCGGGAGACATGTCCGGAGCATGTTCTTCGTCCGGATCGGAACGAATTTCTCCCTGAACGGTTACGCGGGAAACGAGCGATCCGCGCCCGGGAACATCTCGGAACGACTCACTTTCAGGTATCCTCAATGGTGATCCACAATCGGGACCACGTACTGCGTCTGATCGAGAGGCTGGGACGACTCCTTCGTCAGGTTCCCGGTCGTCTCGACGACCCGCTCGAGGATATCGTCGACGTCGAATCCGAGGTGGAGGAGATCGCGTCGCAAGCCGGTTTCGACCTTGGTCTCGCCGCGCATCTCATACCGGAAAGCCTGACGATGATGATCGCTCCATTCGGGGAACCAGACCCGGGGCGTTGCCGGCTCCTCGCCGAGTTGCTCTACCTCGACGGCCGGCGAACCGAGGGTCGTGGCGACACGGTTGGCGCACGCGCGCGATTCTCGCGGTCGCTCCATCTCCATCGAATGGCGGCCGCTGGAGAGTCGATCGACACCGAACTGCCCGATGCCGCCGAGCGCATCGAAGCGCTCGAGGAATGGCTGGCGGACGTGGGTGATAAAAGGCCGTAAGAGGTCGGTCAGGCCGCGCGGTCAGCGAGTCTGGCGATATCGGCGGAGCGAAGCGCGCCGCCGCGTGAGAGCAGATCGATGACACGCCCGAGGTCCGGTTGATAACGAATGGAGGTGGCGCGGATTCCGAGGAGGAGATTGACCGTCACGAGGGTGCCGGGAACGCCGGTCCGGTGGAGCAGGGAATGAAGTTGTTCGGTGGCGGCGGAATCGAAGTTCCGTGCGACGACGACGATCGCGTCAGGCATTTCCTCGATCGCCGCGACGATCGCGTCACGTGTCCGGCCGGCGATGGAGAAGCTCACCTGAGGATGTGCCAGCACGACACCCTCGAACGGTACCGGAGCGAAACGAACGCAGCGTTCCGGTCCTACCTGATCGATCGTCGCGCTACCGGTAATCTCATCGATCACGTGACGCACGCCGGCACGAAATTCGTCGGCGGCGGAAGCGCCTCGGAATGAAAGCCGGCGCAGGTGTTCGGAGAAGTGTCGGTCGGCGTCGAAGTGACGAAACAGAGGAAGAAGGCGTTCGGCCGTGGGACGATCGACCCAGCCCGTCGCCGCGAGGGCGTCGAGCAGAGGCGGGCCCCAGAGTCCCGGCGTCGTTTCCGCGACTCGTTCCAGCGCCGTCTGCATCCGCTTCGCCTCGCAGGCGAAGCCGAGCCCTTCGGCGGGGGGCTGAGTCACGAGTCGCTCGATCTTGCCAAACCAGATCATTACATACCGTCAACCGCGGGTGAATCCTCTCGTGCCCGGATCCGACTTCCTTCCGGACATATCCACATAGCGAAGCTCAGGTGAATCCCCTCGTGTCCGGATCGACACTTTCCCTGAGCCTGACGTCGATCTCCATCGCGCGGACCGCGAAAGTCGTGTCCCATGTCGACCACGTTCCGGCGAGTAACCCCGAAGGTATCAGAGGTGACCATGGACTATGACGCGACCCGGTTGAGCCGTCAAGATCGATCGCGTTTCATGCCATGAGGATCGCGTTTCGCGCTCATGAGGTACGTGACGAACCGCGAATCGGTATCTTGACAGGACGGTTCCGGCCGTCAGTATTCAGCGACTCGTCCTTCCCCACAGATCATCAGACCCTTGAGACGTTTCTGCCTGCTCACCATCGGTTCCGTCATCCTGGCGAGTTGTCGAATCGAACGAACTCCGGAACAGTACATCGATAACCAGGCTTCGCGCACTGACGCCGTTGCCACCGCGGAAACGGAGGTGCGAAACCGGATCGCCGCTCTGGCCGACGCACTCGGTCGAGGGAGCGCGGCGGTCGACAGTGTCCTTGTTCCTCGAGAGGAGTTCAGCGCGATCGGTCCCGACGCGAACGAGTTGATCGTGGACCCCGGTACGTTCGTCGACCGGATGGTCGGCCTGACCGGTGGCGGTCCCGTCACGACCCGGCATATCGAAGTCTCGGTCGCTCCGGGTATCCTCTACGCCTGGTTCATGGCGGTGTATGCCCCGGCCGACGGTGACCCGGACGACCCCGGTTTCCGCGTGTCCGGTGTTCTGACTCGCGATAACGCGGGCTGGCGCCTCTCCCAGGGCCATCTCTCGCGGCCGATCACTGAGCTTCCTGTTCCATAGTATCCTCCGGTACCGGTCGGTATTCCGGAGGGAGCCGGATCACCGAAGTATCCATCGCGGAAGGCGGATTCCGGGTCATCGGTATCGCCACGAGCCCGGGCTGGAATCCGAGCCGCTCACCGACCGCCGCGGAATATTCCTCCGTCGTGATCGCCTCTTCATCGAGCAATGCCCGTAGCACCTCGTTCCGTCGCACCCCCACCGCGCCCGGTACGTCCGCCGGTCGCTGGATTCGTGGCTCCAGGAGCAGGCCGGCGAGTGTCGCGGCCTCGCTCAACGTCAGATCCCTCGCGTCCTTGCCGAAGTATTCCCTGGAAGCGTGATAGACGCCGTGAATCGCCACATCCGCGCCGTGACCCAGCGCGACCCGATTGAGGTATAGCTCGATGAGTTCCCGATCCGGCGCCAGCCGCTGGAGCACGGGGGCCATCGCCAGTTCCCTGGCACTTCCGAAGAGACCGTCGTCCAGCATATGGATCTGGCGAACGAGCTCGCGGGGAATCGTCCGTCCCTCATTGCGACCCCGGAAGCGTCCGGTCGTCTCGAGTCCCGGATCCACGACGGCTATGAAGGCGCGGGGAACGTAGGCCGGAAGCTCCTGGATGGGCACCCAGTCCGTCCGTGCGATCGCTTCCGTGCGCTGTCGTAACAGCCCACCTCGGAGTTGGCGGTCCATTCCGACCGCGAAGCCGATAACGCCGCCGATCACGATGCAGCCGAGCGCGATGAGCAGCAGGAATTGACCCGAATTCCTGGGTAACGGTTTCGGTTCACGATGAGCGTTCGTCAGCCGCCCTCCGCGTCTGGGCGGCTTTCCGCCCAGCATTTTCCCCCGTTGCTTCAACTGCCCTCCACGAGTTTCGAAGCGACGCCGACTCCATGCGGCGGTCCGATGGCCAACCAGAACGTAGGAATCCGCACGCCCGCCGGGCAATTCCCATTCCGATGACGCATTGACGAACGAGACGCCCACCGGCGACCTCTTTCCGCCTTCCTTTGCGCCGATCCTCACTGGCGGAACCTCGCCGCCGGTTGCCCGGAACCCTCGCCGCGGTTACCGTTCCCGATAGCAAGTCGTGATGACGTCCAGACTTCGGCCTGATGAACAAGCCCGTTTCCGACCTCACTTCCGGCTACTACCGTCGCGGGTTCGGTCTTACGCGTGAGATCGCCCCGATCGTCGAGGCCGAATACCACAGCGAACTCGTCGAGAACATTCGCGCGGCGGGTAATGAACTGGGTTTCGGTGACGACGATTCACGAATCACCGTTCGGCTCGCCGATTCCTTCGGCTTCTGCTATGGCGTGGATCGCGCCGTCGATTACGCATACCAGGCTCGCGCTCATTTCCCCGACAAACGTCTCTTCCTCGTCGGCGAGATCATTCACAACCCGCATGTCAACTCGCGCATGCGGAGCATGGGGATCGACTTTCTGTATCCCGGCGCGGATGGACGATTCGACTTCAGCGGCATCCAGCCCGAAGATGTCGTGATCCTGCCGGCGTTCGGTGTCACGCTCGATGACTTCGCCGCGCTCTCCACGATCGGCTGTTCGCTCGTGGATACCACCTGCGGGAGTGTCCTCAACGTCTGGAAGCGCGTCGGCCAGTATGCCCGCGAGGGTTTCACCGCGCTCATCCATGGGAAGTATCGCCACGAGGAAACGAAGGCCACGGCGAGCCAGGTCTTCCGTCATCCCGGCGGGCAATACATCGTCGTCTTCGACATGGACGAGGCGCGACTGGTCATGAACTACATCGAGAAGACTCCGGCCGCGCTCTCCCGTGAGCAGTTCCTCGATCATTTCGCCGGCAAGACGTCCCCGGACTTCGATCCCGACCTCCATCTTACGAGGATCGGCTGCGCGAACCAGACCACGATGCTCGCGGGCGAGTCGCTCGCCATCGCCGCCGCTGTCGGACGTTCGCTCGAACGTCGCTATGGCGCCGAGGCCGATTTTGATTTCTCCAACCACTTCCGCTCCTTCGACACGATCTGCTCGGCGACCCAGGAACGGCAGGACGCCATCGTGGCACTCATGGAGGACCCCGCCGGACCTCCCGACGTGATGGTCGTCATCGGCGGGTACAACTCGTCGAATACCAACCATCTCGCGGTGATCTGCGCACGCTGGACGACGACCTTTCACATCTCCGACAGCGATCGTATCGACCCTGAAACCGGCACGATTCGTTTCAAGCCGGTCGGCACACCGCACGGCGCCGCCGAGATCGAGGCCGAAGACTGGCTCCCCGACGGTCCCGTCTCCGTGGGGCTGACGGCCGGCGCCTCGACCCCCAACAACAAGATCGGTGAGGCGGTCGAACGTATTCTGCGCACCCGCGGTATTGCCTTCGCCGTCGAGACGGGTCAACGGTAACCTCGGCCGGCCTGGCCGCGTCGGCCGAGGTGATGTTCCGCTGTCGTTTCGAAAATCATCGCGCCCGGCGCCGGACGCGTTTCCGTCAATGCGTGAAGTAGTAAACCGCGATTCCCGCCGCGACTCCGACGGCCAGCACTCCCGCGGCGCCGGCGGCAACATAGAATCCCGCCATGATCACCGGGTTGATGCCTCCGGTAACCTCCAGCACCTCCTTCTCGTCGAGTAACTGGACGCCCATCCCCTGAAGGTCCAGCGCCGCCGGTCCCATCGTGCTCGTGTTCATCTTCCTGGTCCCCTTCGTGACAGGTTGGAGGACCCGATGTCACCCCAGGATCGCCGGGCCGAGCAGCCTGTACCCGAGGAACAATCCGATCGTCAACAACACCACGATCACTCCAACCACCATACCGGGATGCCGGTCGTATGCCGAGCGGAGCGGGCCATAGTTCGGGTCCATGTTCGTTCCCTCATTGAATTGTGATCACTTCACGCCGGAACAATCCTACTGTCCGAAGAGTGCCGGCCCGACCTCCGAGTACCCGAAGTAGAAGCCGGCCTTGAACGCCGCGCCGAAATACAGCGCGTATTGCAGTATGGCCGGCACCGTCCCCCCTCGTACATCTCGCAGATCCGACTCGGTGAGTTCGATCAGTCCCGTTTGCCGCATCGTTTCGGGCCACATGAGCTTTCCCCTCCTTCGTCACGGGTTGAAGACGCCTACATGGACGCGCACGGCCGTGCGAGAAAGAGTATAGCGATGGCCTGTCCCCGCGGCTTGTTCGAGAAGAGGTCGGGATTGGCGCCACGGCCACACGCCGGGTCAACTGTAACCCGGATCGACAAGGGCTCCTCTTCCGTGGGTCTCTCGATCACATCGATGGACTCCTGGGCGGGATCCTCCCGTTCGACGGGCGAGAGCCCGGATCCATGGGCTCACGAATCTCGACACGGAAATCCCGGCAACGGCCATCGACCTCAATCCTGGCAACGGCCATCGACCTC
>CAZWJE010000020.1:10709-46968 GCA_964634395.1 uncultured Gemmatimonas sp.
GTGCCCGGCGTCGAGGTTCAGCGGTCAGACGGGTTCGCGGACGGCAACCCTCGTCCTCGCGGCCGCTGGCGGCGCCTTGCCGGCGAGCACGTTGTTCCTGACCCACCTTTCCAGCAGCCATTCCCATCCCAACGTGCCGCGCACGGCCGCCGGCGTGGTACCGAACAGGCGACGCATCTGGTGACAGAGCGCCGAATGATCCGCGTATCCCAGGTCGCAGGCATGCGCGAGGATCGATCGCTCCGGTTCGAGCTGGATGCGCAATGCCGCGTGCAGCCCTCGCGCGGCCTGTAGCCATCGGCTGGGCGCCGGAAGCCCCTTCTTCCGGAAACGGAATCGCGTACTCGATTCCGCCGCCCCGATGTCACGGAGGAGGTCAGCCACCTCGCGGAAGCGCGGGGCGTCCGAAAAAATGTGGGAGACGAGATGATTGAGCGTTGGCGTCAGACGGATTCCGAAGAGCCCGAGCCATTCGACGACGTCGGCACCAAGCGTCTGCGTATCGGTCAACGGGCGGCGAAGTGACTCGCCCAAGGGCGCCGCTCCCGACACGACCGCCCGCACCGACGCTCGGGTCGCTTGTCTGGCGAGAAACAGTCCGTCCGGGATATCGGGACCCAGTGAGAGAACCACGGGAACGGATGGCAGCCGGTGCCTCAGCCCACGGACGGTTTCCGAGCACTCCGACCAGTCGATGTTCCTGGCGGTTATGTGCAGGGCGAGGACTGACCCGGGGACGATCTTGCTCGCGTCAACCTCCCTCACCATCACCGCCGTCGCGCTCGCTGTGTATGGCGGTTTCAGATGCAGGATCGGGTAGACCGCCATGGATCGCTCGTAACCACGCCCGCCGCCACTCATATCCACGGACGTAACCTGGGCGGGGCGGTCGAGGCGGGACGACATCGGTGAGTAGCTGGCGTTCATCTTCCGTTCGAAGGCAGGGGGGGAGGGGCCATTCCACCTCGGACCGCCGGGCGACGACACGCTCCGCCACCCGACGGTTTGATCGATTCCATCCGAGCATGACTGCGGTGGTGCCGCGACCTGCGATTGTCCTGTCGGAGGGATGCTGGAGGGAACATCGACTCTCGTGGATGGGGAGACGGGTGCCCGGGATGGACGATCACCATCGGCCGGTGGAGGGGTACGATCGTGCCGCTGGCGGGCGTCGAGAGAAGCAACCGCTATTCCAACGGGTCCCCGCCCCGCGAAACGCCACGCAAGTGTATGGAAGATTGTTGGTTACCTGCTCCTTTCCGCCGGTATTGCCGGGGACCCGGCGTGTTCTCGGGTTACACCCGCGGGAGCATCCGCGACAGTGTGACGCCCGGCGGTGTCGGAACCGCCATCGCCCGGTGGAGCGGATCCGTTGAACTATGCTCAGAGTGGAATCACGATCGGCCGTGTTTCCTCCATGCCGATCATCGCATCGGCCGAATTGGTCCCGTCGAACTCATCGATCCACTCGGCGCCATTCACGCTCCCACTCCTCCTCCGCACGCTGCGAGTCGACGTGGTGTCGCTCACGGAAATCGTTGTCCGACCGTGTCGTCCCATGAATCGTGGATCAGCTCCTCCGAGCCGGATTCCTCCTCCTACGCGTGACCACTGCGTCAACGAACTGTATCTGAGGGATCCAGCTGATTCCCGGGGTGGCAATTGCTTGCCGACCCGCGAAGAGGATCTACATTCGTTTCGTCAGCCGTGTCACGCCCCCACGATGAGCATTCGCACGCCAATGTCGATACGCCTCGCCGTGATCACGCTCAGTGACTCGTTCGCCGAAATCTGGACTCAATTGGCCGAATACGCGGGAGCGACGCTCGAAGTCGCGGATTCCGTTGGCGAGATTCGCGCGCTGCAAACAACGTGTGGGGTGATCGTCGCCGCCGGCGGGATGGAGCGGAAGGTGGCCGAGACACTCCGCGAACTCGGTGCGGCACAGGCGCCGGAGACGGTGGTTGTTGGCGCCGAAACCCACCACCGGATCGTCGCCTCGATCTTCCAGGCCGGCGCGGCCAACTACTTTGCCTTTCCGGAGGATCTCCTGCTCTGTCGCGACTGGGTCGCGGAGCGGGTCGAGCGCCTCGAGGACCAGCGGAAGGCACGGGTCTTCGCCGCTGACGAGCGTCATCGCTTCGACTTCACGCGCCTCATCGGCACGAGCCCGCGACTGCATGCGGCACTACGGAGGACGGCACGCGTGATTCCCCGCGGCACGGCGACGGTGCTCCTCACGGGGGAGACCGGTACCGGGAAGGAATTGATCGCCCGGGCGATTCACTACAACAGCGCCCGGGTGTCCGGACCGTTCGTCGAGATCAATTGTACGACGTTGCCGTCCAATCTCCTCGAGGCGGAGCTCTTCGGGTATGAGCCAGGCGCCTTCACCGATGCCCGGGTCGCGAAACCCGGTCTCTTCGAGGTGGCCAATGGCGGGACGCTCTTTCTGGATGAGATCGGGGACCTCCCCGTCTCCCTCCAGGGAAAGCTGCTTCGCGTCCTCGAAGAAAAGCGGGTTCGACGGCTGGGTAGCGTCCGTGAGGTCGACATCGACGTCCGTGTCGTCGCGGCTACGCATGTCGATCTCCCCACCGCGATCAACGATGGTCGGTTCCGCGAAGACCTCTTCTTCCGGCTCAATGTGGTGCCGATCCGCCTGCCATCCCTCCGGGAACGCGGCGATGACGTCCTGCTGCTGGCCGAGCATTTCCTCGATCGATTCAGCAAGGAATATGAGGTGCGCCGCGCGCCACTCACGTCGGACATCCGCCGAGCCCTTCGCGCGCACGCCTGGCCCGGTAACGTGCGCGAACTCCGAAACGCGATCGAACGGGCCGTTCTCCTCGGCGATGGAAATCTCTTCGTCGATGATCTCTTCCCCGAGGATATACCCTCACCCTCGAATGGTCCGCTGCCCTTTCCCGCGGCCCTCTCGGTCATCGAGGCCGCGGCCGCTCATGCCATGGTGATTCGTTGCGGAGGGAACAAGAGCGAGGCCGCCAAGGCATTGGAAACCAGCAGGAAACACCTATATACGCTTCTGTCGCGCTGGGAGGCGATGTCATGAGCAACTACGACCGCCAACTTGTCCGAATCGAACAGCTGCGACGACTTATCGAAACTCGTCAATACTGGGAGCTTGAACGCAATCTAATCGGGCTCGACCGTGAGCATCTGATACTCGAGCGAGAGTTCGGATATAGTTTGGCCGTAGCCTGGCTTCACCTTCGACGCAGCAGAGAAGGTTTGCGCCTAACTCAAGAGCTGCTGCGCGCGACCTCCGTCGAGGATGATGCGCTTTCGCATCGAATCGAACTCTTGCATGCACACTTTCTAATTCTCCAAAGTCGTCTCGCTGAGGCTCGCGCATCGGCAACGCGTTGTGTGGCTAGCGGCACGGCCGCCTCGTCCGCAAAATTTGCCGCCTCTTCAAACAACTGTCTCGGTATCGTGTTGTGTCAGCAGGGCGAGTGGGAGATGGCGGTGACCCAGCTTTTTCGTACGTTGACCACCTATCGAGAAATCGGCAATCCGTATGGAATCGCCGCGTCCTCCCATAATCTCGGCATGGCATATCGTTACATGGGTCGATTCGAAGAGGCAGAAAGCTTCTTTTCGGACGCGGCGACCTACTACGCCACGGATGGAATCGCGGAAGAGGCTATCTTCACCGAAGCAGAAAGGGCCTTGGCAATTCTTGGCTTGGGAGATGGCCGATTAGCAATGAAGATGGCGCGCCGAGCACTGGAGAGGTGCCGTCGTCTTGACAACAATGAGCTTCTAGGTGAGGCCCTTCGTGTTCTCGCAATGATCCATCGAGATACCGGCCGACAAAACGAAGCTCGTAGACTTTTCACTGAGGCGTACAGATGCGCGACGAGATGGCATCAAATATCGTTAAAGGCGGAAATCAATTTGGAGTATGGTCGGCTCGAACTTCGCAAGGGACGGGAAATGTCGGCGATGCGTCGATTCCAATTGGCCCGAAAATACTATGAAACGAGTGGAGCTACTGGATTCGGAAGGATATTAGCGGATGTGGCCGAAAGAAGGCCTTAGATTGATGAAGCTATTGGATCATACTCCGCCGGCGGATGCTCTGAAAGTCCAGAGAGTTCGGGTAGGAGTTGGCCGAAAATGTCGAAAAGTTCTGGGTCGAAAGATCCAGAGTCTCTGACCATAATGTCAAATGCCTCGCTCGGAGACAGTGCCCGGCGATAGCTCCGCGTCGTCGTAAGGGCGTCATACACATCGGCAATGTGGAGGATTCTCGCGGACAGAGGTATCTCTAGACCACCCAACCCATCTGGATAACCTTTCCCATCCCATCGTTCATGATGCGAACGAACCATTGGTCGAATGTCCCACGGAAATTCTATAGCTGTAAGAGTCTCATAACCCACAATGGTGTGCCGTTCCATAATTATGCGCTCATCGTCTGTCAGCTTGCCTGGCTTATTCAATATGTCCTCAGGGACGGCGATTTTGCCGACATCGTGCAAGAAGGCGCCCATTCGGAACCAGATCAATTCCTGCGACGAGAGGCCCGCGAGTTTCGCGAGTTCGCAAGCATAGGCGGCGACCCGTTGACAATGGCCACGCGTGTAGCGGTCCTTGGCCTCGATCGACTCGCCCCATTTCGCCACAAGCGATAGGAAATCGTTCTCGAGTTGACGGAAACGTTTGTCGATATCGGCTTGACGACTGCGTGCTTGTAGGGTAGTGAAGAGATCGTGGGCGCGATTGAGCGCGGCGAGGGCGTCTTGATTGCGATCCTGCTGTCGAAGGGCTAAGGCAAGTTCACGATTGGTGTCGGCTTCGATCAGTGGCCGGCGTAGCGAGGCAGCGAGATCAATAGCTTGAGTGAAGTGAGAAACGGCGAGATGGAGTTTGTTGGTTTTGCGATAGATGACACCGTATGATTTGAGAATTTCTGCTTTTAGTGTTTCGTCCCCGATTCGGCTGGCAATTTCGAAAGCGTCATCACAACTGGCCCGTGCGC
The DNA here is from genome assembly GCA_964634395.1 of uncultured Gemmatimonas sp. Lineage (GTDB taxonomy): Bacteria > Gemmatimonadota > Gemmatimonadetes > Longimicrobiales > Longimicrobiaceae > WHSP01. Next base: position 15,718 of record CAZWJE010000020.1, read on the forward strand.
CAACGAGATCGTCGCGTTCGAGCAGTAGTTCAGTTTGATTAGTTAGGACGATGCCTTCGACTCGAAGGTCACCAACGGAGCGGCTGATCGCGAGCGCCTCGCTCAGTGTCGTTTCGGCCATGGCGAGATCGCCTAGGTCCGTGTAGAGCATTCCAAGATTGTTGAGAACTCGCGCAATACGTTGTGGTGCGTTGATTGAGCGATATTCTCCAAGGGCACGTTGATAGTGGCTAAGCGCCAATGAAAGATCACCACTTATATTCGCGCCGATTCCAAGATTTACATCAATATCACCCTTGACCCGTCCATCGTCAATAGAAGCTGCCGCGCGTTGAGCCGCGTGAAAGAACTCAGAAGCAGCTGTTACATTCCCCGTGCGTTGATGGCCGACTCCGAGACTGTTCAGGGAGCGTGCTTCATAAAGCGTATCCCCCGTACGTGAACTGATTTCGAGGGCAAGAGAGAAGTAATCTTCTGCGAGTTCAGTCTCTTCGTGGGCGCTATATAGCAATCCGAGCCGAAGGAGTGCTTCGAGGATATCGGGAAGATCCCGAGTCTGCGTGCCGTCCCGAAACAGAGTTTCGCATATCTGGACAGCATCTCGCCATTGCCCAACTTTCTCGAAGGCATCGACCTTCTCAAGCAAGAGCTGAGTCTGATGAAACATGTGCTTGCGGTAGTGCTCTGGATTTCAACAGGAAAGGGCCCCGGGTATTTCGGGAGCCCTTTCCTTATCTCATTCCGATCGGGCGTCGGGGCCTCAGCCGAACGCCTCGGCGTGGAGACCCGCATTCCCATCGGTCGGCGCTGGCGAAGTCGGGCTCTGAGAGCACCCAGCGGCCAGGATGAGAATTGCGGCAGCGGAGACCGCCGCCTTGAGGACGGTGCGCTTCATACTTCTCACTCCTTGAGTACTGCTGTGAAAGTTTGGCACCGAGACGGCGTGCCTCGGAGCACCGCGACGCGCGGGACTCCGGAGCCGAGGGCGCAAGGGGCGCCCCGGGCGGATACATCCAGATTGATCGATGGAAAATCGCTGTGTCCGCACGTTACAGCGCGGGACTCAAGGTGTCAATGATCTTCGCGAAAGGAGCGGGAAACGAATGCGTCACCATTTCGGACGGGTGGAAACCCGAGGAGGAGGACCTTGGCCGATCGGGAGCGGGGTTCGCGGAGCCGTTTCGTCAGGTCGGAACCCGGCCGTGGCACGGACCGGGCGGGGCACGCCCGACCGAACCATGTCGTAATTGTAGGCCACGGAGGAGGAGGAAGTGAATGGGAAGGGAAGAGACGCGCACGCATGGGTCGGGGACAAAAAAACCGCCCTCGATCGGGATCGAGGGCGGTTCGACGCGCGGCAGCCGCGCGTCAGGCAGGCGCGCGACTGCCTCAGTGTGCTCCGCCGCCCTTCCCGACGACCACGCGGAAGTTGTGGTTCCAGGTGGCGATGATGCCGCCGAAGCCGGCGATGCTGAGGAAGATCCCGATCAGGGTAAAGCCCACCTGGGCGCCCGATCGCGAGAAGCCCGCCCAGAACGAAGCCCGGGAGAAGGCGATGGCGGCGAGGGCCAGGAGGGCCAGGCCGAGACCAATTCCGATGGCGGCATGGACGGTTCGGGTCATATCCGGATTAACCTGGTCTGCTGGTGAATAGCTGAAGTCATCGTCCGGGGAGCGCCGGAGACGGGGGCGCACCGGGCCTCTTGCCTCGGACTCGATCCAGGCGTCGTACCGATTCGCGATGGAGCCATACGTCCCGGGATCGCGGCTCACGCGCCTTCCTGGTGACTGAGCGCGAAGACGTACGCGGCGATCGCTCGTACTTGTTCCGGGCTGAAGCTGCCGCCGCCCATCGGCGGCATCGGGGCCGCGAACTCCCGTGGCTGAGGAACACCGGACTGGATGACGCCCACGATCTCGTCGAAGGATCCCGAGATGTTCAACCATCCGCCGTCATTGAGAGACGGTGCCGCGACCGTTCCGGCACCGGCCCCCGCGTGGCAGGCGACGCAGACGGTCCCGTAGAGTCGCTGTCCCTCTTCGACCATCTCCTGCGTGACGCCAGCGGGTGCGGCGCCCGCCGGGAGTACCGGTACCGTCGCCGCCGCGCCGCCGAAGCCGGCGATCGCGGGAGGCGGATCGGGCGCGGCCGCGAGCATCAGGCCGGGAGGCTCACGGACGGCGACCTTTTCGTACCCACCGGAGAATTCGCCGGGGCATCCGGCGAGGACGAGGGCCGCGCCAACGGCGAACAGCCCCGATAGCCCGCGAGAGTAACTGAACATCGTTGCGTACACGGATGAGAATTGCGCCGGCCGATCCGTGGATACGGGCTCGGGGGGCGAAGAACCACGTCCGGGCGAAGCCCGTAAGAGAACGTTTATGGGTCGCTTACGCAAGGCGGAGTCACGAGGCGCCGGACTCAGCTTCGCGTGCCGCGCGACGAAGCCGTTCGACCATGGCGTTGAGCCCTACTTCTCGGGTCCCGAGGCCCAGCTTGTTCATGATCAGGCGGACGAAATCCTGAGGGATCGCCAGCGCCGTCGCGGGTGGCTGGCCATTCACCGCCTCGAAGATCATCGCCAGGAGTGCGCGAATCGTGGGCGCGCTCTGGGGGACATCGGCGTGGAATTGCATCTTCCCGTCGACGTATTCCGGATAGATCGCCACCGGGGTCATGCACTCGTGCACGGCGAACGGCTCACGATCGAGCGCTCGCAGGTGTTCCGGCAGCGGTGGAAGCCGGTTGGCGTACTGTACCAGCGCCTGCCGGGTCATGTCAGGGGTCAGCGTTTCGAACCGCCTCAACACCTTGCGGATACTGTCGGGGATTTCGGTCCCCACTTCGCCATCGGTCATGGTTCGCCTTTCGCGTTGCCGTCGCTCATCCGCCCAGCCTGAGCAGCGTCCGGATATCGTGCTCCACCAGGTCGGCGGCCTCGTCGGCGTGCATGAGCACCCGTAGTCGCCCGGTCGCGTCGATCCCGAAAACCTGGGATGAATGAGCGAGGACCGGATGACCGTCGTGTCCGGGCATCTCCTGGGCGTAGACCCCGTATCCCTTGAAGATCGGTTCGAGGGTGGCGCGGTCCCCGGTAAGACCGATCACGGATGGTCCGAACCGGGCCACGTATTCCGCCATCCGCTCCGGGGTGTCGTACTCGGGGTCGACGGTGATCAGCCCGACGACGACGCGGTCAGGGGGAAGCCCGGCCTCGTCCAGCACTCGCGCCAGCCGATCCAGGGTCAGTGGGCAGACGTCCGGACAGCGGGTAAAGCCGAAGAAGAGGAGCAGCGCCCGGCCGCGGAAATCACCCAGGGAGACCGTCTCGCCCTGATGGTCGATCAGGGTGAAGGCCGGTGCCGGTGGGGAATCCGGGTACGGTGTCCCGTTGAAACGTACGCCTCCGAATATTCCCAGCTCGGTCGCGGCGTAGACGGACACGCCGAGGCTGAAGAGCCCCACGAAGATCAGGAGGCCGATCAGTCTTTTCTTCAACGAACCGGACATGGAAAACCAAAGAGCGTGAAGCGACGGCCAGGGCGGACGAGCGATGGACGGATCACCCGCCACCATACCATGGATCCGCTCGGCCGGGACGCGCGGTGATCGGGCCAATGTAACGCATTCCGGCCGGGTTGTGCCATCCGCCGTGCTCCTCAGGGTGGCCCGCCGTCAACGTGGCACGCAGATTCCTCCGGAGCGAGGTCATCTCGTGACCTGGACAATGCTACCTATCGGCGGATGGAGGAAGGGAATGACCGAGTTGTCGGAACTGGAGGCGGTCGTTTCGGCCGCGTACGCGGACCGGACCAGGCTGGGCGAGGAAGTCACGGAGCGGGCCGTCGAGGAAACGATCGAGTTGCTCGATACCGGCCGGGTGCGCGTCGCGGAGAAGGTCGACGGTACCTGGAAGGTCAATACATGGGTCAAGGAAGCGATTCTCCTCTACTTCGCGCTACGCCCCATGGAGCCGATGGAGGTCGGCGACCTCCGGTTCCATGACAAGATCCCCGTCAAGACGCGTCTGAAGGAGCAGGGGATCAGAGTGGTCCCGCCCGGCGTTGCCCGCTACGGCTCCTTCCTCGAACCCGGAGCGATCCTGATGCCGGGCTACGTGAACATCGGAGCGCGCGTCGGCGCGGGCACGATGGTGGACACCTGGGCAACGGTCGGCTCCTGTGCCCAGGTGGGCGAAGGGGTGCACCTCTCCGGCGGGGTTGGTCTGGGCGGCGTTCTCGAACCCCCTGGCGCGACCCCGGTCATCATCGAGGACGGCGCATTCATCGGCTCGCGGTCGATCGTCGTGGAAGGCGTGGTGGTCGAGGCGGAGGCCGTACTCGGCGCGAACACGGTGCTCACCGCCTCGACGCCGATCGTCGACGTCACCGGTCCGGAGCCGAAAGTCACGAGAGGACGGGTGCCCGCCCGCTCGGTGGTCATCCCCGGGACGCAGGCGAAGGAGTTCCCGGCCGGGACCTACCACACCCCGGTCGCGCTCATCATTGGTCAGCGGAAGGAATCCACCGACCAGAAGACCTCCCTGAACGACGTTCTCCGGACATTCGGGGTCCAGGTATGAGCGCCGGAGAGGACGTTGCGCTCCGCGACGAACTCGCGCGCCGCACGCTGGAACTCTGCGCGATCCCCAGCGAGACCGGCCTGGAGGAGAAGATCGCCGATCACGTCGAGTCGCTCTGCGCGAACGCGGTCGGCGAACTGGCCGTGACGCGGATCGGGAACAGCGTCGTCTGCGATCCCTCGCCCGGATCCACCGCGCCCGGCGTTCCCACGATCGCGCTCGTCGGCCACCTCGATACCGTGCGTTGCGCCGACGCCCAACCGACCGAGATTCGCGATGGACGTGTGTACGGGTGTGGCGCCAGCGACATGAAAGCGGGCGTCGCCAACATGCTCGCCCTTCTCTCCCGATCCGCGGAGTTGACCGCCGCCCGCCCGGTCTGGATCTTCTACGACAAGGAGGAGGGCCCACACGCCGAGAACGGTCTCGAACCGGTACTCAGCGGCGGTGTCCTGCCCCGTCTCGACCTCGCCGTCGTCCTCGAGCCGACCGATCGCGTCCTGCAGATGGGTTGCATGGGGACGATGCACGCGAGACTCACCATACATGGCAAGCGTGCCCATAGCGCCCGACCCTGGCAGGGAGAGAACGCGATCTACAAGGCCGTCCCGCTGCTCACGCGGTTCGGTGGCCTCGAACGCCGCGAAGTCGCCTTCGGACCCCTCACCTATCGAGAGGTGATGGTGGTTACCCGGGCCTGGACGGAAAATTCGGCGAACGTGGTGCCGGACCGGCTGATGCTGAACGTCAACGTACGTTTCGCGCCGGGCCGCACCGGCGACGACGCGATCGCCGAACTCCGGGAGTTCGTCGGTGACGACGCCGAAGTGGAGATCGTCGACGTCGCGCCCTCGGGCGACGTCTTCCTCGACCATCCCCTGATCGAACCCTGGCGCGAGCGCAACGGCCTCGAGATCGACGCCAAGCAGGCCTGGACGGATGTGGCGCGCTTCACCGAGCGTGGAATCCCGGCGTTCAACTTCGGCCCGGGCGAAACCGCCCAGGCGCACCAGGCCGGCGAATGGTGCTCGATCGATTCTCTCGTACACAACTTCAAACTTCTGCGGGATCTTCTCACCACCGCCCCGGAATCCGGATGAATCCGCGCATCTCGCTGATCCAGCCTTCGCTGATCCGTACGATTCACGAAAGGAAGAAGCCAGGGGACATTGACCTCGGTCTGGGCGAGCCGACGCTCCCACCGGATATGACGGCCTTCGAGGACGCGATGGAATGGACGCGTCGGAACGGGTCTCGTTACGCGCCCAATGCGGGTCATCCCGACCTTCGCGCGCTGATCGCCGCCTACCTGGGACGTGTGGACTGGACGACCGGTCCCCCGACCACGGAAAACGTATGCGTCACGATCGGTTCCGAAGAGGCGCTCTATCTGGCGATCAAGTCTGTCTGCGACCCGGATCATGACGAGGTCCTGGTGATCGAACCGGGGTTCCTCGCGTACCCGAAAATCGCCATCCTGGAAGGGATCGCGAACCGTTCCGTGGAGCTGGACGCCGCCGATGACTTTCGGCCCGACGCGGAGAAGGTGCTGGCCGCGATTCGGCCGGAAACGCGCGTGATCATCCTCAATACCCCGACGAACCCGACCGGGCGCGTATGGTCCGCGCTCGAGCTGGAGAAGCTGGCGCTGGGGCTCGCGAGTGCCGGGCGCGAGGACGTTTTCGTTCTGGCCGATGAAGTCTATCGTGAGATCCATTTCGGGAACGAGCGCCCTCCCAGCATCGCCAGTTATCACCCGAACACGCTGGTGGCGGGTTCGCTCTCCAAGAGTAACGCGCTGACTGGCTTGCGGGTCGGTTGGCTGGCCGGACCGGCCGAGGTGATCGCGGCTGCCATCAAGGTCCACCAGTTCATGGTCACCGGGGTGACCGCCTTCGCGCAGCGTGTGGCGGAGTCTCTCCTGCGCAACGATCGCCTAGGGGATCACGCCCCGATCTACAGGGCGAATCGAGAGCGCGTGCTCGATGCGGCCCGGCGCGCGGAACTGCGAATGATCCCGCCCGAGGGCACGTTCTACGGGTTCATCCAGCTACCGCCGCGGCTGGCGCGCGAGTCCACGCGGAGCGCGGAGCGGATCGTCGAGGAAACCCGGGTCGTGACCGTGCCGGGTTTGGCGTTCGGGGCGAGTGGCGAAGGATGGATTCGAATCTCGTGGGTCGCGCCGATCGACGAGGTCGAGGAAGGAATTCGAAGGATCGGAGATTGGCTGCGGGTGAAGGGATGAACGGCGGCGGGGATCGTGAGACCTCGTTGACGGAGGATCCTCGCGTGATCGAGAACGGGCCCGGAGGTCTGATCCCCCGGGCCCGTTTCGTGTCGCCCCCGTCGTGATCAGGGCGTCGTCGTCGTCGGCGCGGCGCTATCGATCATCACCGAATCGGTCGTCATCGGCGTGGTCGGTGTGACCGGCGCGGGTGTTACCGGCTCCGTCACCACCGGCGCGGGCGGGACTTCCTCGAGTACCGGCTCCTCCATGATTACCTCTTCCTGCGGGCTGCAGGCGGCAAGCACCGCAAAGGCGAAGGCGCCCATGAGCTTCTTCATCTTCATTCTCCAATCGATTCAGGTTCCCGCGAGACCCGGGAACTCGTCCCGGTCGGCCCATTCTATGCGCAACTGGCATACCACGTCGCCCATCTCTGTAAGAATTCCGTAAGTACCTGTAAATTGGGCGTTTATGAAGAATCAGCCAGTGCCGATCGGGTGCCTTCGCGAAGGGTCGGCGGCCGGTATTCCGTTCACTGAACGGGGATGGGTGTTCAGTGAACGTCGGCGGCCGGGTACTTCGGTTCGTCCGGTGTGATGAAAGGCGTATCGGTACGCTCCAAGGTGTTCCTCCTTTTTTCCGTCGGAACGCTGCTGACGATGCTGCCGGCGCTCGTCATGATCGGAAGGGCGGTGGAGGAGCGGGTATACGAACGGGCGACGGTCGAACTGGTCGCGGCGAACGATGCGCTCCGCACGTACTGGCGCGTGCAGGATGACGCGCTGCTGGAGACGGCGCGACGGGTCGCGCTCGAGCGAGGGGTCGCCGACAACCTGGCGAGCGGGGACACGGTGACCCTGCGGCGGACGCTGCGCGAGTACGTCGTGCCGCGGCTGGAAGTGTTCGCCGTGGACTCGGCGGGCGGCTCGGTCGCCGGTCCGGCGCTCGACACCGCCGCCATCACGCTCGGTACGTGGGAAGGGTCGATCGTCGTATTCCCCGAGGAATCGGGCGCCCCGATCCGGCTCGCGGTATGGCCGGTCTGGACGGATAGCGGCTACGTGGGGATCGTGGGGGTCGGCAGCCGGCTCGACGACGCGATCGTCCGGGAGTTGAAGGACGTGACGGGGGGGGCGGAAGTGGCGCTCGTGGTCGGTGATTCCGTGATGGCGACGACGCTGCCGGACAGCCTGGCGAGCGCCCTGAGCGCGATGGAGTTACCGGCGGTGATCGAGCGGGGCGGGATCTGGCGACGCGTGGTGGAGCGTCTTCCCTATCTCTATTATTCGAGCGCGCTTCCGGCCCGGGACACGAGTGCCGCGATCCTTCTGCTCCGGCCCGTCGCCCAGGAGCTGAGGCTGGCGCAGAGCGTTCGTGGCTCGGTACTCGGGATCGGTGTGGCCGCGCTGCTCGTTGCGCTGGGCCTCGCGTACTTCGTGGCCCGTATCGTGGCGCGCCCGGCGCAGGCGCTCGCCTCGGCCGCCACCGAGCTGGCGCGCGGAAACTATGACGCGCCGCTCCCTCGCGCTTCCTCCGACGAGGTCGGGCAGTTGACCCACGCTTTCGCGGAGATGCGCTCGGCGATCGCGGAGCGTGAGGAACGCCTGCGGTCCACCCAGGCCGAGTTGATCCATCGGGAGAAGCTGGCGGCGATGGGTCGGCTCGTGGCCCAGCTTTCCCACGAGATCAATAACCCGATCTACAATATCCAGAACTGTCTCGAGGTTCTCGATCGGCGGAGTGATCCGGGTGATCCGAACCATGAGTTCCTCACCCTGGCCCGCGAGGAACTGCAGCGAATGGCGGTGCTCACGGGGCAGCTCCTCGACCAGAGCCGACCGCTCTCGGACGCCGCGACGCCGGTGAGCATGAACCAGCTGGTCCGGCGGGTGGTCACGCTCGCCGCCGCTGACCTGGTCGAGAACGGGATCGAGGTCGAGTATTCGCTGGCGCCCGATTTGCCCGCCGTCGTGGCGCACCCCGACGCGATGCAGCAGGTGCTGGCCAACCTCGTGGCGAACGCGGTCGACGCGATGCCCGACGGCGGTACACTCCGCGTTCACACCCGCTCCGAGGCGGCGGCCGTCGAGATGGTGATCGAGGATTCCGGGGCCGGGATTCCCGTCGAGCATCTTCCGCATATCTTCGAAGCGTTCTATACGACCAAGCCGGGGATTCGCGGCGTGGGGCTCGGTCTGTTCGTCTCCGAGGGTATCGTGCGGGGGCACCGGGGCGTTCTGCGCGTGGAAAACGGGTTCGGCCGGGGTACGCGATTCGTCGTGCGCCTTCCGCGCGAGACACTTACGCTGAGCCCGGACCCCGCCCCCGGGAGCGCCGATTGACGGCCAGTACGGCGGTCGAGACCGGAAAGAGGAATGAGATGACCGTGAATCCGGCGGAACGTCCCCGCATCCTTATCATCGATGACGATCGCGCGTTCCGTGTCGGGACGAGCGCGCTCCTCGTCGACGAAGGGTACGAGGTCGACTCGGCGGCGGGCGGCGAGGAAGGGTTGAAGAAGCTCGGTGAGGAGAGTTACGAGCTGGTCCTCCTGGACCTCAAGATGGAGGGCCGGTCCGGTCTCTCCGTTCTCGAGGAAGTGCGGCGCGGGGGAAACGCGATTCCGGTGCTGATGCTCACCGGCTACGCGACCGTCGACACGGCGGTGCAGGCGTTGAAGCTGGGCGCGGACGACTACATCACCAAGCCGTGCGACAACCAGGCGCTGCGTTCGAAGATCCGCGTGATCCTCGCGCGGCGGGCACCGGTCCTCGGCACGGGCGCCTCCGCGATCGTCGGCTCCAGTTCGGAGATGCGCGACGTGCTGCGCGCGATCGAACGTGTCGCGCGTACGGAATCGACGGTTCTCATTCGCGGGGCGACCGGGACGGGCAAGGAACTCGTGGCGCGAGCGCTCCACGCGGAAAGCTCGCGCCGGGCCCGGCCGTTCGTCGCGGTGAACTGCTCGGCCCTCGCGGAAGGTATCCTGGAATCCGAACTCTTCGGTCACGCGCGCGGTGCCTTCACCGGCGCGATCGCCGATCGGCGCGGCCTTTTCGAGGAAGCCAGCGGAGGGACGCTTTTCCTCGACGAAGTCGGAGACATCAGCGGCGGGATGCAGGCGAAACTCCTCCGCGTCCTCCAGGAGCGTGAGGTCACGCGGGTGGGCACCGCCAGGGCGATACCGGTGGATGTCCGGCTGATCGCCGCGACCCACGCTGACCTCGAGGCGATGGTGGAAGATGGGGAGTTCCGCGCGGACCTCTACTTCCGCCTCAAGGTCTTCCAGATCCGTCTTCCCTCGCTTCGCGATCGGACGGAAGACATCCCGGCGCTCGCCGCCGCCGCGCTCTCCGCCTGGAACGCCGCTGTCACGGACCTCACTCGCCGGATCGCCGGCCTCTCGGACGAGACCCTCGAGGTGCTGCGGGCGTATGACTGGCCGGGCAATGTCCGCGAACTCGTCGCCGCCATCGAGCACGCGGCGATCGTCTGCGATGGCAACCGCATCCAGCCCTGGCATCTGCCACCGGAAGTCCGCGAGGGTGCCGCCGAAGACGACGAGGATCGGGTGCCGGACGTACGGGCCGACGCCACCCGCCGGTACCAGGCCCCCGCGCCGGATGCCGAGCGCGCCGCCATCGCCAAGGCGCTCGAGGACGCCGACGGAAGCCGCACGCGCGCCGCCGCACTCCTGGGGATGGGGCGGACGACGCTGTGGCAGAAGCTGAAGGCGTACGACCTCGAGTAGCCGCGGGGCCGGATCCGCGCGCCAGGGATGGTCCAGACGCCAAAAGAAAAAGGCCCCCGAAAAAAGGGGGCCTTCCCGCCTTCGCCTCTCCGTGACCTACATCCCGCTCCACGGAGTGAGGAACCACACCATCAGGATCGGGACGAGCGGGATCATGAGGATGCCGACCATCCAGAGGATGATCTCTCCAACCGTATAGTCGGGCGTGGGATCCGCCTCTACTTCCTGACGCTGATGATCGGCCATCTCCATCGGACTCTCTGGGGCGAAATCGCCCGGTTGCCGTCGCTGAAGTCGGCGTATCCTGGCGATCCCGCCCGGCTTTGTCAAGCGTCCCGCGCGGTGTTCACGGGACTTCCGCTCCACTACAGTCTAGAAGCCCGGGACGAAGTTGAACGCCCAGCGCCATCCTTCGTCGGGTCGCGCGAAGGCGCGCAGGTAATTCACCTCCATGACGATCATGCCGAGCAGGTTGATCCGTGCGCCCACACCCGCGCTGGTGATGATCCCCCGCTCGTCGGCGTTGATCGGGATCCCCGTCTGGAAGAGCGGCGAGCTATGCCGGTCCCACGCGATTCCGGCATCGCCGAAGACGAAGCCTTCGATGGGAGGCAGCCCGATCGAACTGCCGATCACCACCTGGCGAATCAACGGAAAGCGAAGCTCGGCGCTCGCCACCGCGATCCGGCTGCCGAGAAGGTTGCGCAGCAGGTCGCAGGTGTCGACGGTGGTCTGCCCGCTCGCGCGGCACTCGCTGTACACGTCGTTGTAGCCGCGCACGTACCAGGGTTGGCCCAGATACGAGTCGGCGAAGACCCGCTGCCCATCGACTTCGGAATCCGAATCGGCCCCGTACCGTCCCGTATGCAGGCCGCGCACGGCCAGCGTGAAGGGTCGCCAGAAGAGGTAGCGCCGATAATCCGCGAGCGCCTGGACGAACTGGAGTTCACCGAACGTTGGCGAGATCTGGAATCGGTAGCGCTGTCCGGCGAACGGCGACGTGTATCCGGTGAGCGAGTTGTCGTACACCAGCGCGGCCGTGGCTTCGAAGAAGTTGAGCGCCAGCCCGTCGAAGTTCTCGATGCGTTCCTCGCGGAAGAACCCCGTCGTCAGGTCATAGGCGTACTCGTAGACCTGGATATCCCGGGAAATCTGCCGGAGTCCCGCGCTGAACTCCGCCCGCTGGACCGTCGAGAAGGGATACTGCGTGAACCCCTGGATGCTTGAATCGAAGAACCGGTAGCGTTCGATCGACTGGACGTACTCGTTGTTGACGGGGTCGATGTATTCCGCGTATCCGCCGTACACCAGCGGCACGCGCTGCGCCGCGCCGCCGAAGTTCCACCGCTCGCGCATGTTCAGGTACTGGACCGCGAAGCCGATCTCGTCCAGCTGACCCTGCGCCTGGACCGCGGCGAACACCTGGTGCCGCGCGAGGATGTCGCTGAACAGCCCGAAGATCCCCCCATACAATCCGCCGGATCCGAACGCGCCACCGCCGATCGCGACCCCGACCTGGGGCTGCCCGAGATAGTCGAGCTCGAGCCGGGGCCGATACGGGGCGACCTGCCAGCTCGCGACCACCGCCGGTGACGGCAATCCCGATGTCGGGTTCGCGAGCATCTGCGAAACCCGGTTGAACGCGCCTTCTTCCGGTCGAGGCACCGGTGGCAGCAGCCCGGCGGTGCGGACGGCGGCCTCCATCGAGTCCGGCGAGATCGGCTCGATCGCCGTCCCTCGCAACTGATCCCGGTCGGTGATCGCGTAGATGTCGTATCCGTTGGCGGCGTACTCGGTGAAGAGCATGCGGTTTCCACTCTTGGAAACCGTCAGCGCCGGGCTCACGTCGGTGATCCCGCTCACGCCGGTGAAGAGGTCGGTGATCTGATAGAGGTCGCCGCTCTCGATCTCCACCCGGTAGATATTCGGGATGCCGGTCGGATTGGCGATGTAATACAGCCCCAGACCGTCGCTCGTCCACTGCGGGTTGATCGCCTTCGGGCCCTGAACGCCCGGGACGATGGTGATCTCGCGAGTCGCGACATCGATCACCGCGAGCTGGTAGGGCCCGTATTCGAGGATGTCGAAGTCGGTCCGCGCATCGGTCGTATAGGCGATCTTCGTCCCATCCGGCGAATACGCGGGATGGAGGACCGCGTTGCGGCCCTCGGTCAATCTGGTGACGGCCTCGGTCTCCAGGTCGACCACATAGAGGTTCGAGGCACCGTTGGCGAGGCCGGCGAAGGCGATCGTCCGGCCGTCTGGTGACCAGGACGGATTGCTGATCTCGTCGACGCCCGGTATCGAGATCTCGCGCAGGCGTCGACCCCGGGTGACGTCCACGAACGCGAGCACGTCGCTACCCTCCCGCAACGCCGAGAAGGCGAACTGCTGGTTGTCCGGTGACCAGGTGCCGGCCGAGCTGATGTAGCGGATGCTGCCGAAGTGCGGGTCGAACGCGGTGCCCTTCTGCAGCGTCCGCACGACCTCGCCCGTTTCGGCGTTGGCGAGGTGAATCTCGACGTCGAGGTTATCGAGTTCAGAGAGGAAGATGACCCACCGGCCGTCGTTCGACAGGACGGGCGCGAGGTTGATGCTGCCGCCGCGCCGTTCGCCCGTGATCAGGCCCTCGGCGATTTCGCGGGCCTCCGGCCGATCAGCCAGCATCGGCAGGTATGCTCGGCGGATCGCGGCATGCCAATCCCCCGAGAGTTCGTCGAGGGTGGTATTCAGGATCCGCTCGAAAGCGGTGGGATAGGGGACCCCCTGGCCGGTGAGCTTCAGGATCTGCCCGATCGCGGCATCTCCCCATCGCCCGCCGACATAGGCCCAGAGCGCCTGCCCCCAGCGATAGGGGAAGACACTCGGGTCGTAGGTCATTCGTTCGATCGAGGGGAGTTCGCCGCGGAGCGCGCCATCCCGCATCCACATCGCGGTGTGCGGATCCACCGGCCCGACCGAAAGGTATTCCGCCATCCCCTCGATGAACCAGAGCGGTACCTGGAAGCGCCTCGCGGCCGCCTCGATGCCGCCGCCCGCGCGACCCAGCCCCGAGATGTCATACTGGAACGCGTGGACCAGCTCGTGGCCGAGGACGTGGTCCGTTTCCTCGAAACTGTACGAGAAGGGAAGGACGACTCGCTGCTTGAAAGCCTCCGTCACCCCTCCCGTTCCCTCGCCGATCCCCGCGACGACCGTCGTCTGCTGGAAATCCGGATGCGAGGCGTAGAAGATGACCGGCTGTCGTTCTTCGAAACGATGGTCGAGGATCGTGGAGAGCCGTGTATACCACCGCTCCGCCATCCGGCTGGCGTCATGGATGGCGGCCTCGGTCTCCGGGTAGAAGTACATGTCGAAGTTCTCGGTCTGCAGCACCCGGAAATCGAACGTCCGGTACTGGACCTGATTTCGCCCGAAGTACTGCCCCGCGAGCCCGTCGGGGATCACGACCAGGACGGCGAGCGCCAGCAACAGGGGAAGGGAGGCGCGCGCGAGTCCGGTTCTGGGAATTTCCATTCGAAGCCTCACCACCGATCGAGTAATTGCCGACGCCGCGCGATGGGAGCACGACGCCCGGAGAGTCTCGATGAGACGCATAGTTCCTGGCTGCGCCGGATCATCGGGAACAGGTCATGATCGTCACGCGGGAGGCAATCCCGCGCGTCGCATTCCGTGGAAACTGCAATACACCCGCCAATCACGCGCCGCTGGCCCCCCCGGGGTTCCTCTCCCCCGGTCCGACACCTTTTCCGGGTCGACACTGGTCCGTCGCTTGCACCTCTCGTGGAACGTACCGACACGGCCGGATCCGACATACGGAGGACGGACATCGGTCTGAATCGCCGGGAGGTCGCGTGATCGAACCGAACTCGGATTCGGTGGAGAGACGAGAGGCATCCGCTCAGCGGGCCCTGGCCGGGTATCGGGAGAGGCGACGCCGGCGGCGGAGCGATGATACCTGGTTCGGCAGCGAGTCTCTCTTCCGCGACGTCGTCGACGATGGTCTCTCGCCGGACGAACTCGACAGCCGCCGGGCCGCGATTCTCGCGGAGTCCGAAATCGAAGGCATCCCGCTCGATCTCGCGGAACTGGCCTACGACATCGCCTGGGATGAGGGTCTCGACCCCGCGGTCGGATATGAACTCGTTCGAACCGGCCTGGGCGTGGCGCCACCTGATGGAGGAATCGAAACCAGCTCCGACCAGCCCGAGGTCGACCGCTACCTCCCGACGTGGATGTTCCCCGCCTCCCCGCCCGATACACTCCTGCGGGAACGTATGCTCCGTTTCTCCTTCCGGCGACTCCGCTCGTTCCTCGATGAGGAGGATGACCCGGACGAAGCGTTCCGCCGTTTCGCGAACGAGCCCGACGTCGGCCACTACGGCTATTGAATGTTCCGCATCCGAGATCGGTCGGGCTCCGCGATCAGGTGAGGTGTCGCTCGCGGTCCCTCGACGTCGGGTGTTCGGGGCCAGTGGGATTCGTCGCCCGACGATCGTCCACGCTCACCGTACCGACAGGAGATCCGCGACGGCGCTATCCGACGGGATGAGTCCGGCCGCCGCGGCGCGCTCCACGAGAGTGCGTATCGCACGTTCGCCGTCAGGACCAAGATCGCGTGAGAACTCGTTGACGTACAGTTCGATGTGCTGGCGTGTCACCTCGGGCGACATCTCCCGCGCGTGAGCGCGCACGTATTCGCCCGAATCCTTCGGGTGGTCGAAGGCATGCTCGACCGACTCCCGGATCAGCTGCTCGATCTCGGCGACCCGGGCACCCAGCGACCGTCGCGCGATGATCACGCCGAGGGGAATGGGAGCGCCCGTCGCGGCCTCCCACCATTCACCCAAATCTACGATACACGTCAGGCCGTGATCCCGGTAGGTGAATCTCGACTCGTGGATGATGAGGCCCGCGTCGACCTCACCGCTCGCCACGGCCGGCATGATCCGATCGTACGCCAGCTCGATCCCCGGCGCGGCGGCGGGACGCAGCAGACGCAGCAGAAGGTTGGCCGTCGTCATTCGCCCCGGGATCGCGACGCGCAGACCGTCCAGCGCCTCCACGGACAACGGCTCGCGCGCGACGACCAGAGGCCCGCATCCGCGTCCGACGGCGCCGCCGCTCCGTAGTGGCACGTACTCGCCGAGCAGCCAGGGGAGCGCGCCCACCGAGATCTTGGTGACGTCGAGCCGACCGGCCGACGCCATCGCGTTGAGCGTTTCCACATCCGCGAGGTGGGTCTCGAACGCGAGGTCCCCGGCATCGACGAGGCCGTGGACGAGCGCGTGGAAGATGAACGTGTCGTTCGGGCAGGGCGAGAACCCGAGCGTCAGTGAACGTTTCGCCATCGCTATGGTTCCCGGCGCCGGGGCCGGAAGAGTTCCGGGTCTGGTGGATCCCAGGCCGCGACGATCGCCGCGGCGGCGGCGCACGCGGCGGTCGAAGCGGTGGCGAGGTCCCACCGGGAAAGGTCGCGATCTTCGACCAGGTTGCTGATCCCGCGGACTTCGAGATATGGCGTGTCGTAGAGTCTCGCCACGTGCGCGAACGCCGCGCCTTCCATCGTTTCGCAGATGGCGGAGTAGCGTTTGGCGAGCGTCGCGCCGCGAGCCGCCGTTCCCGAGCAGGTCGAGATCGTCACGAACGGCCCCGTGACGGCGTGCGGGAGCGCGTCGGCCGCGACGCGGAGGCCCGCTTCGTTGACGGGGAACCGGTTGAACAGACGCCCATCGTCGAGGTCGAGCAGGGGGATACCGATCCCCTCGGATGAGATCCACCCCGCCGGCGTTTCGACGCCCTCATCGCCATAGTGCTGTTCGGTGGCCAGCGCGACATCGCCCGGCACCATGCCCGCGCCGAGATAGGCGCCCCCGACACCGAAGCCGAGTACGCCGCGGATGGGGAAGCGCTCGGCGGTCGCGGTCAGCGCCTGTGCCGCGTTGGTCTTGCCCATGCCGCCCGGAATCACCACTACTTCCCGACCCGCGAGCTGGCCACGCCAGGCGTCTCTGCGGCCGATGACGACCTCTTCGAGACGTTCGAGCGCTGAAACCAGCGGCCGCGCCTCGACTTCCACCGCGCAGATCAGGACGATCGGACTCATGGCTCTCCGCGCTCGGGGGACGGGGCAATCTAGCGCGACGCTCGGGATGCGGCGAGGCGGATGGGGTCGCGGCATCGGCGCGACGATGACCGCGACCGTGCTGCTGTCCCTCGCCGCGTGCGCGCCCACGACGGAGGCCGGGATCGCGACGAACGCCCCTCCCGCCGCCGCCGAGTCCGTACCACCGATCGCTCCGCCCTTCCCGGATTCCATCGCCTGGACCGCCGCACCGGGCATGGTGATCACTTCGGCTTCGGGCGCTCTGGCGACCACCCTCGATCTCTTCACCCGCCTCGACGTGATCGGGCGGGATTCGCTCGGGATCCGCGCCGTCTGTCGGGTATGCGACCCCATGGTCGAGGGATATGTCCACGAGAACGGGCTCGTGACCGAATCCCTCGTCCCCGAGATCGCCGCGGGTGAAACGCTGCCGGAGTTCCTGCTCGCCATCCGCACCGCCGTCGCCAACCGTGACCTCGCTCGGCTGCGGCCCGTCATGGTCGGGGATTTCACCTACGCCTTCATCGGAATCCAGACACCGGAAGAGGCGTTCGCTTTCTGGGCCGCCGAGGATTACCGGAGCCTTGACGAACTCCCGGACCTCCTCGATCGTGGCGTTCGCACTTCGGACGGCCGCATATGGTCGGCGCCGCCCGGATTCGTCTCGGATCCGGTGTATCGCGGCCCTCGGGCCGGGTTCCGTCGCCGGACTGATGGTCGATGGGAGTGGGTCTATCTGATCCGGGGCATCGCTGACCGCGGGTAGCGGCGGCCCGTCGCGGCGAACGGGGCGACACGGCGGGCGGTCGTCGACGTCTCCCGCCCGCCCACGCGCCCTAACGAGTGTAGAGGGAGTGCCCGTGCCCTTCCTTGCCGCGAACGAAGTCGGCGTACCCGTTGTTCGGATCCTCACCGCGATCGAGCGCTCGGTCCACCGTGCCGGGGCCGCGGTTGTAGGCCAGCAGCGCGAGGTCTTCGTCGCCCTCATACTTGTCGATGAGCGAACGCAGGTAACCGAAGCCGATCCTGAGGTTGGTGGATGGCTCACGCAGCTCGGATCGACTGATTCCGGGCTCCAGGAACTCGGCGGTCTTCGGCATCAGCTGCGTCAATCCGATCGCCCCGACCTCGCTCGTCGATGTGTTCTTGAAGGAACTCTCCGCCCGGACCAGGCCGAAAGCGACCTCCGGATCGATCCGCTGCAGGGTCGCGGCGTCGAAGATCTGCTCCGCCAGCTGACGCGTCAGATTGAACTCGGCATACCTTTCCAGGCTCCGTCGGACCACGGATTCCCGATCCCGCGACGCGGCCCGGTCCTGGTCTTCCATGTTCCGCCACGCCGCCGCAACGCCCTCGGGGGAGCTGTCAGTGTTTTCTTCGTCGACGGTGGCCTCGTGCGTCTCGTCGGTGCGCAACTCGTTCTGGTAATGGTTCAGCGCGATCGGCGCCGCCGTTCCCGCGACCGCCAGGCCAACGAGCCCGCCGCGGACCGGATTTTCGAGTAACCCCTCGATGAACCCGGCTCCCGCCGAACGCACCGCGCGACGCTCCGGATTGCGCCGCCGCTCGACCGCCGGCGGATACGCCGCCCGATGTTGACGTCGATCATCTCCACGCCGGCGCTCCACGGGTGGCGCGCCGCTCTTCTCGTCGGTGCCGCCTGTCCCTCCCACGCCCCGTCTTTCAGCGAGGCCGGTCCCTCTCCGCGTCGGCCTCGCGCCTGCGTTCGACCTCGCCTCGCCGTTCGCGCCACGGCTCCGCGGCTTGCGGCCCGGTGCTCGATCCCCGGCTCCCGGGGAGGGCTTTCGACCGGGCGGGCGCTCGCCCGCATCGGGCTTCGTCGGCGTCCCGTCGCTTCGCTCTTCTGGCATCGCGGGCTCCCGCTCTCTCGATCGTTCCGTCCCCGAAAACGTCGGGTGTGGTCATAAATGATTATCACTATTGAAGTTACGCAGATTCTACGCCAGCGGTGGGCGCCTGGTCGCCGGTAACATCAGGCTTGCACGACGATCCGATATGTCGTTCGCGGCCGGGGAATCCGTTGAGCGGCGGACCTGATACTCCGGGAGATCGTCCCGAGTCGAGGAGGGTGTTCACGATCGGTGTGCTCGAGGAGCAACCCGACGAGGCCCGCGGCGGCGAACAGCGGCGCGCCCGGGCGGAAGGGCCGCTGGTGTCGCAGGTCGAGCAGATCCGAAATCAGAAGACCGCCACCGATGAGAAAGACGGCGGCGTCGAGCGTTCGAGACGCGGTCTTGGCGAGGCCGTCGGGGTCGTGAGCGTGCAGAAATCCGGCGATGGCGGCGATGGGCGCGAGCAGCAGCGGTGCTTTCAAAGAGCCCGGGAGCCGCATCGTGTGTCCGGCCCGTTTCGGGGGCGTACTTCCATTCCCGGTGACGGGTCCGCTCACGAACCCGTCAGCGTATCCGTCGGCGGAGGAGTAAGGCATGGTGTATCCTTATGCTGGTCAACAAGATGTATTCGTCCATCAGGGGCAAGAGGCGGACCCTGACGGAGCCGCGGTTGCGATGGCGGTCCGGGCCGATAAGCTTCTTCCCCGGATGACGGCTTGGCTCGATCCCCCCGGGGGGTCAGGATCCGCCGTCAGCGACGACGGGGCCCCGCCGCCCGTGCACGGCCGCCGCCGTATCACTGAACCGAAACTCCGCTAACGCCGTCGATGAAGCGCAGGTACCATCTGCTCGTATTTGGCGGGGCCCTGCTTCTGCTCATCCTGGTGAGAGCGAGCCAGGACCTCTGGCGCTATGTCGTTTACTCGGACGAGCGACACGCTATCATCCGACTCGAAAGCCAGGTCGACGAGGCTGGCTTCGGCGTGATCACGACCCAGCTGCGCGCCGATACGCTCCGCCGGGAGATCGAGGCGATCGACGAGGGGCTTCGGGAGAGCCGCCGACAGCTCGATTTCATGGAGCAGAGCATCTACGATCTTCGCTCCGCGCGCGATGTGGAAGCGGTCTACCGGGATGGCCTCGCCGACTACAACAGCGAGGTGGGCAGGAGAAATGCTCTCTTCGAATCGTGGCGGGCCACGGTCGAGAGCAATCACGAACACGTCGAGCGGTACAATCTGCTGGCCGACAGCATTCGGGCACTCGCCACCGTCATGGGCGAGCCGTATTACCCCATCAGGAGTCCGGCGGAGATCGCGGCGCGGCGCGAAGAGGTCGAGGGAAGCCGAGACGACGGGATGTAATCTCGGAAGTGGATGGCGGGGAGTTACAGCGGGACCGCATGTGGAAGGATTCAGGGAAGAATACAGGGAAGGACGGGCGGAGCTGGAGGCGGATCGGGACGCCCGAAAGCGGGTTCACGTACCTCGGGGTCGGCGGGCGGCCGATCCGGGGAGATCAGACGCTACGTCGGATCCGCGCTCTGGCGATCCCGCCGGCATGGACGAATGTCGAGATCGATCCGGACCCCGCCGCGAAGGTCCAGGCCATCGGCATCGATGCGGCGGGTCGCCGGCAGTATCGCTACCACGCCCGGTTCGTCATCGGCCGCGCGCAACGCAAATTCCGCCGGTTGCTCCCCTTCGCCCGCGCGATCCCCCGGTTCCGTGAGGCGACGAACCGGCATCTCCGCGGTGGCGGGCTCGGCCGGGAGAGAGTGCTCGCCACGGTCGTGCGCCTCATGTACCGCGGCTTCTTCCGGATCGGCAGCGAACGCTATGCCGTGCGTAACCGGACGTTCGGCATCGCCACGCTCGAAAAGCGGCACCTGATCATCGCCGGCCAGGACCTGGTCTTCCGCTATGTCGGAAAGAGTCGTGTCGACCAGCGGCGAGTCGTCGCCGGGACGCCCCTCGTCGAGATCGTCGAGGAGATCCTCGAGCTGCCCGGGTCCCGGCTCTTCCGTTATCGCGACGAGGACGGCACCGTCCGCGACGTCACGGCGACCGAAGTGAACGCCTATCTCGCGTCGATCTTCGACGAACGCTACACCTCGAAGGATATCCGGACCTGGGGCGGCACGCTCCGCGCTTCCACCGTCCTCGCCGACCTCGGCCCCGCGGCCTCTCTCCGTGAGGCGAGACGCAACATCGTCCTCACCTGCAATCTCGTCTCGACGGAATTGGGGAATACTCCCGTCGTCTGCCGCGGGGCCTATATCCACCCCGCGGTTCTCGATCGATACCTGGTCGGAGACACGATCGAGCGGCTGATGCGGGCAAGGCCTCGCCCCGAAGAGGCCGACACGGGCGTGGTCTATTATCCCGAGGAAGCGGCGTTGATGAGGTTTCTGGAGGAGATCGACGGTTAGCGACCGGACTCTCCCTTGCCGCCGCCGCGCAGGAACTCGAGCACGAACCGCGAGCGTTCATCCCAGACATCCGCCCGCGCGACCTCCCGGAGGATCGGCGCCGATTCGGCCAGTTCGATCTGTGCCCGTCGGGCGTCGTGCATCGCCCATTCGTTGACGTCGATCGAGAAACTGAACCGGGAGACGAGGGTGCCCCGTGTGACGGAGGCGCCCGACCGAGGCCGCTCGACGTCGGCTCGCGCCAGGTCCAGAAGCCGTCGGACGACGCGCTCGGGTACCTTCCCTTCCGCCTCCGGATAGACATAGGCAAAGAGGATCAACTTGCTCAGCAGGAGTGGCCAGTCCCGCCCCGTCCTCTCGAGCAACCGGTCCCAATCGAGATGTTCTCCCCGGCAGAGGATGAGGTGAAGGATATCCGCGGTGTCATGCCGATGGCGTTCATGGATGAAGAGTCGGTGCCAGATCAGTTCCTCAGCGGGCGCGACTCGAACGGGTTGCGCCGCGAGGATCGCGGGCCGGCTGTGCCGGTACCAGTCCCGGTCCACCAGGGCGAGGCCATTCCCCATTCCGAAGATCACGTCGACGAAGTGCTGACCCGATTCGGCCTTGGCCAACCAGTGCGCCTGCACGAGACGGGTGCGGAACCCTTCTTCCCGCAGGACCCGCATCGTCGCCACGAGATGGACGGGCTCGACGAAGACATCGAGATCCTTGGTTTCCCGATATATTCCGGTGTATTCATGGATCGCGTACGCACCGGTCACCACGTAGGGGATGCCGCCGCGATTCAGCGCCCCGAGCGCGCGTTTGTAGGTCTCTCTCTCCCCGTCGGGGATCCAGAAGTCGCCATGGGTCAGCGATCTCCGTTCCTCCCTGGAGAGGTCAGCGCGGCGAGGGGGCGGCATCGTGGAGTGCGTCGAGGACCGATGGGCGAATGGGCCGGAGCGGCCTGAGCGGGCCGTGCGCCCCGAGAATTCCATGACCCCCGGGGGGCGCAAGGTTCAGGCCTCTTTACCGTGGGCGTCGGCCGCGCGCCACGGTGATCTGACGAGGCCGCGTGCCCCGCTTATTTCGCTCGCCCTTCCCACTTTCCCTTTCGCGCTTCATCTTCCGGCCATGCTAGACGACATCAGGCGGCTCTTCCGCGAGAGTATCGAGGCGTTCCTCTCCGAGGCGAACTCCAGGGACCCCGAGGATCAGGTCTCCGCCCTGCTCACCGCCATGCGGCGCGAACTGGTCGCCGCGAAGGCGGCGATCCCCGAGTACGCTCGGGAGATCGAGCGGGTCCGGGAGGAACTCGGCCGCGAACGCGAAATGGTCGCCCTCTGCGAGCGGCGGGCGACGATGGCGGAGAAAATTGGTGACGCCGAGACGGTGCGTGTCGCGAGGGAGTTCGGCGCGCGACATGCCGCGAGAGTAACGGTTCTCGAGCAGAAGCTCGCGGCGGCCGAAGCCGAACTGAGCCTCCATCGCGCCGAGGCGGACGAGATGTCGGCGCGCTACAAGGAGGCCGATACCAACCGTTTCGGCCTCGTCGCGCAGATCCGGCTGGCGAACGCCCGCCGCCGAACCGGCGCGGCCGACGCCGGCGGCGGCTTTTCCGACTTCGATCGGATGGCCGAGCGAATCACACGCGATGCGGACACCCTCGACGCGCGTATCGATATCGACAACGCGATGGGCGGTGGTTCGAGCGGCCCGCCGCCTCCACCACCGGACGATGTGGAGGCGCGGTTGCGCGAACTGAAACGCCGGATGGGGAAGAGAGACTGAGAGCCCGTCGCGCTTCTAGAACCAGTATTCCCCGTCATACGGGATGCCATCGTGCCGCCGGCCCGGGTACGCCCGCGGACCCCACCAA
Organism: uncultured Gemmatimonas sp.; assembly: GCA_964634395.1. Taxonomy (GTDB): domain Bacteria; phylum Gemmatimonadota; class Gemmatimonadetes; order Longimicrobiales; family Longimicrobiaceae; genus WHSP01. The sequence continues at coordinate 38,530 of CAZWJE010000020.1, forward strand.
TCAGGGTAGTCCGCGTCACGCCCCGGGGTCGGGTCGAACCGGCCGTCACGCGGGTCCGTCCGATGCGTTCGGAACGGGGTCCTTCGCGCGCGATCTCCAAATGGATCACCGTAGTCGATTCGCGCGCGGGACTTCCATCCCCGACGCCAGGGATCTCTGCCCCAGCCGGTTCGACGTTCATAAGGGCCGAATCCCCAACTCCATTCGTCCGGAGGGGGGCTCGGGATCCAGTATCCGTTGCCCGGGGGTTCGCGCTCGTATCGATCACCCGGCCAGCCTGACCCCCAACCGGGCGGGGAGAGGCGATATCCGCGGTCATAACGCCCGAAATCTGTTCCGTATCGACGCATTTCCACTCCTCGACTGTCTGATCAAGGCGGCCGGAGCCCCTCTGTGTCGGGCTCGGTTTTCGCTGCTCCGGGTCCGCTCCCGGGGCGCAAGTCACGTTCCAGCCAGATCGGTCAGACGCCGTCCGTACCCACGCCATGAGCAAGTCGAATGAGCCCGTTGACCGAGGCCCAGAAGGTCGCCCGAAATTCTCTTCTCCGTGTGCTCGAAGCCGCGGATATGCGTTACCTCGCCAGCATCGCGGAACGAAAGACCTACCCCGCCGGGAGCTTCGTCTTTCGCGAGAGCCAGCCTCGCCGCGCTTTCGGAATCCTCATTTCCGGCCGGATCGAGATCGTGAAGGGGCTCACGGGTCGCCCCGAGGTAATCCACGTCCTGCGACCGGGGGAGTCGTTCGGGGAGGGCAGCCTGCTGGAGGAGTATCCGCATTCGACCTCGGGCCGGGTAACCGATGACGCGGAAGTCTTTGAGGTCGCGCGTGGCAAGGTGGAGAAGATCATCGCCGAACGACCGGAACTCTACGGTCGCCTGGCCCTCGCGGCGGCACAGGTGATTTCTTCGCGACTCCGTCACGCCAACGTTCGGCTCATCGGACGGGGCGCCAGCTATCAGACGGGCGCGCTGCGCGAGGAGCACGACCTCCTCGGTGCCCGGAGCCTCTCTCACGACCTCTATTTCGGGATCCAGACGATCCGGGCGACGGAGAACTTCCCGATCACCGGGATATCGATCGCCCAGTATCCCCAGCTGGTCAACGCCCTTGCCGCGATCAAGGAGGCCGCGGCGGAGGCGAATCGGGAACTCGGCCTGCTCGACGATGAAGTCGCCGACGCCATCATCGAGGCCTCCCGAGAGATCCGCGAGGGCGCCCTGCACGGGCAGTTCGTGGTCGACGTCGTCCAGGGTGGCGCGGGTACATCCACCAACATGAACGCCAATGAGGTGATCGCGAACCGGGCGCTCGAACTGCTCGGCAAGGAACGGGGCGACTATCGGGTCGTCCATCCGAACAATCACGTCAACCTTTCCCAGTCGACGAACGACGTCTACCCGACCGCGGTCAAGCTCGCCGCCCATGCCGCCATGGCCGATCTCATCACGGCCTTGCACGAGCTGAGTGGCGGCTTTCGAGAGAAGGGCGAGGAGTTCGCGGATACCCTCAAGATGGGCCGCACCCAGCTTCAGGACGCGGTGCCCATGACGCTCGGCCAGGAGTTCACCGCGTTCGCCGTCACCATCGAGGAGGACGTCGATCGGCTCGAAGAGGCGCGTGGACTGATCCGGGAAATCAACCTCGGCGCCACGGCGATCGGCACCGGCATCAACACGCACCTGGGTTACGCCGAAAGCGTCCGGCGGCATCTGTCGCGCATCACCGGCCTGGACCTCGTGACCGCCGCCGACCTCGTGGAGGCGACCCAGGACACGGGCGGCTTCGTCCAGCTCTCTTCCGTCCTCAAGCGCGTCGCGATCAAGCTGTCAAAGATCTGCAATGACCTCCGCCTTCTCTCCTCGGGCCCCCGCGCCGGTCTCGGCGAAATCAATCTGCCCGCGATGCAGCCCGGCTCGTCGATCATGCCGGGGAAGGTCAACCCGGTGATCCCCGAGGTCGTGAACCAGATCTGTTATCAGGTGATCGGCAACGACCTCACCGTCACTCTCGCGGCGGAGGCGGGGCAGTTGCAGCTCAACGTCTTCGAGCCGGTCATCGCCTTCAATCTCTTTCAGTCGGTCGACATGCTCACCCGGGGAGCGATCGTCCTTCGCGAACGGTGCGTGCTGGGGATCACGGCGAACGAGGATCGACTCAGGGAAATGGTGTACGGCTCGATCGGTCTGGTCACCGCGCTCGTCCCGTACATCGGCTACGAGCGTTCCACCGAGGTGGCCAAGGAGGCGCTCGAAACCGGTCGTGGTGTGTACGAACTGGTCAAGGAGAAGGGTTGGCTCGACGAGGCGCGACTCAACGAAGTGCTCAGCCCGGAGTCCATGACGAGACCAAGGGGAAACGAGTGAAGAGACGTGCCGCCGGGCGCTTCTGGCTCGGCGCTCTCTTGCTGGTCCTCGGAGGGTGTTCGCCCGTCTTCGCGATCCGGGCGGGCTGGGCGGAAGCGACGATTCTCAGTCGCCGCCAGTCGATCGCCCGAATGATCGCCGACCCCTCGGTGCCCGCGGAGCGTCGGGCGAAGCTGCAACTCGTCATCGGGGCCCGGGATTTCGCGGACGAGGTGCTCAACCTGGCCGCGGGGGAAAGCTACACGACGTTCTCCCAGCTCGATTCGGACACGCTCGCGCTCGTGCTTTCCGCCGCGCGCAAGGACAGCTTCCAGCCGTACACGTGGTGGTTTCCGATCGCTGGCCGTGTCCCGTACAAGGGTTATTTCAGCGAACGCAGCGCGCGGCGGGCCGTCGAGGATCTGGAGCGTCGGGGGTACGATGCCTACGTGCGACCCACATCGGCGTTCAGCACGCTCGGCTGGTTCAATGATCCGCTCGTCTCGCCGCTTCTTCGCTACGATTCGGTGACGCTCGCCAACACCGTCGTACACGAGATCGTGCACAACACGATCTATCTCGGCGGGCAGGCGATGTTCAACGAGAGCCTTGCCCAGTTCGTCGGCGCCCGTGGCGCGATCATGTTCTTCTGCGAGGTACGCCCGGACCCTCAGCTCTGTGAGCGGGCCCGGGAGGCATGGGACGACGAGATGCTCTTCGGCGCTTTTCTTTCCGACGTCGTGGCCGAGCTCGAAGACCTCTACGCCCGTCCCGACCTCACGAGCGAACAGAAGATCGCCGCGCGAGAAGAAGTGTTCGACCGCGCGCGCCGACGCTTCGAAACCGAGGTGCGACCCCGGTTCCGCTATCTCGGCTACGGCAATTTCATGGCGGCTCCACTCAACAACGCTTCCCTCATCGCGCGCCGCATCTACTATCATCGACTGGACCTCTTCGAGCGGGCCTTCCAGGCGAGTGGGCGGGACCTTCCTCTCACCATCGAGCGGATCGTCGCGGCTACGGGAAGCGGTGGCGACCCCTGGGTGGCCGTCGAGTCGCTCGTCGGCGTGGGCGCGACGGTGGCTTCCGCGAGATGACATGAGAACCGTGAGTGTATTAATTTGGGGCGATTCCGCTCGCCCGGCTCACACTGACGATAAAGATGAATAACGAGACGCACGTCACCGACAGCTATTACCCCGCCGAGGTCGAGCGAAAGTGGCGAACACGCTGGGAGAAGAGAGGAACGAACTCCTTTACCGACGCGGAGATCCGTCGCGTCGGCCGCGAGGGAAGGCCCTTCTACAACCTGATGATGTTCCCCTACCCGTCGGCCGAGGGGCTGCACGTCGGAAACATCTACGCGTTCACGGGCGCGGACATCCATGGGCGGTACCGGCGGTTGCTCGGTGAGGATGTCTTCCAGCCGATCGGCTTCGACGCCTTCGGGATCCACTCGGAGAACTTCGCGCTGAAGATCGGCGTTCACCCGATGGAGCTGATCCCGCGCAATATCGAACGCTTCACGCGGCAGCTCCGACGCGTCGGCTTCATGTACGACTGGAACCATACCGTCGACACGACGTCTCCCGATTACTACCGGTGGACGCAGTGGATCTTTCTCCAGCTCTACAAGGCCGGGATCGCGGTCAAGAAGGAGGCGCCGGTCAACTGGTGCCCGGGATGCAACACCGTGTTGGCGAATGAACAGGTGATCGCCGGCGCCTGTGAGCGGTGTGGTACCCCTGTCGAGATCCGCACCCTCTCCCAGTGGTTCTTCCGCATCAGCGACTACGCCCAGCGGCTACTGGACAACCTCGAGACGCTCGACTGGTCGGACACGACCCGCCGGATGCAGGAGAACTGGATCGGCCGGAGCGAGGGCGCGGAGCTGATCTTCCAGGTCGCGGGTGTCGAGGACGCGGCCGTGCGGGTGTTCACCACGCGGCCCGACACGACCTTCGGCGCGACTTACATGGTGCTCGCGCCGGAGCACCCGCTCGTCGAAAGGATCACCACCGAGCAACGCCGCCCCGCGGTCGAGGCGTATCTGCGGGCCGTCGCCGCGACCGACCTGGTCAATCGGAAGACGACCGACAAGGAGAAGACCGGTGTCGATACCGGCGCTCGCGCGGTGAACCCGGCGACGGGCGGGGAGATCCCGATCTGGATCGCCGACTACGTGCTGATGGAATACGGCACCGGCGCGATCATGGCCGTGCCCGGTCACGACGAACGGGACTTCGAGTTCGCGACGAAGTTCGACCTCCCCATCGTGCGCGTGATCGCCGGGCCTGACGATACGGCGGACACGCCCCTGAATCAGGTGTTCACCGGTGAGGGGACGCTGGTCAATTCGGGCGAATACGACGGGATGGAATGGCGAGAGGCGAAAACCGCGATCACCGCCGACCTCGCCGCGAGGGGCCAGGGGGAAGCGCGCGTGAACTACCGGCTCCATGACTGGTGCATCTCCCGCCAGCGATACTGGGGGCCGCCCATCCCCATTCTCTACTGCGACTCGTGTGGAACGGTACCGGTGCCGGAGGACCAGCTGCCGGTTACCCTCCCATTCCTCGAGAACTACCGGCCCGACGCCTCCGGTGTCTCCCCGTTGGCGCGGCATGAGGCCTGGTATCTGACCGAGTGTCCTTCGTGCGGCGGACGGGCACGACGCGAGACGGACGTCTCGGATACATTTTTGGACTCGGCCTGGTACTTCCTCCGTTATCCATCGGCGGGGAACGACCAGCTGCCGTTCGATCCGGAGATCACGCGGGACTGGCTCCCGGTCGACGCCTACATCGGCGGCAATGAGCACGCGGTGCTTCACCTGCTCTATTCGAGATTCGTGACCATGGTCCTCAAGGATCTCGGCCATATCGACTTCGAAGAGCCATTCACCCGCTTTCGGGCTCACGGCCTGATCGTCAAGGACGGCGCCAAGATGTCGAAGTCGCGAGGCAACGTGATCGTGCCTGACGAGTTCATCGAAGAATACGGGGCGGACACCTTCCGCACATATCTCATGTTCCTCGGTCCGTACCAGGAGGGCGGAGACTTCCGCGAGATGGGGATCAGCGGCCCGTACAATTTCCTCAATCGACTCTGGGACGCCGTGCTCTCCGCCGAGGATCGTCCGATCGACCCGGTCGTCGAGCGGAAACTCCACGCGACGATCGCGAAGTGTACGGATGACCTTCGCGACCTCTCCTATAACACCGCGATCGCCGCGATGATGGAGTACCTGAACGTCGTCCGGGCGGGCGGTCGCACGCCGGAGCGGCAGGCCGTCGCGCCGCTCGTTATCCTCGTCGCGCCCTTCGCTCCGCACCTCGCCGAAGAACTCTGGTCGAGAACAGGCGGAGAGGGGTCGATCTTCGAGAACGGCCGATGGCCCGAGTTCGATCCCGCGAAAGCGGTGGCCGAGGAGGTCGAGTTCGTCGTGCAGGTGAACGGGAAGCTCCGCGCCCGACTCGCCATGCGGCGCGGGATCACCGAGAACGAGGCCCGGGACTTCGCGCTGGGTGACGCCAACGTCCGCAAGTTCATCGACGGCGGGACGCTGCGGAAAGTCGTCTTCGTGCCCGATCGTTTGATCAATCTGGTCGTCGGATAGTCCCGGGAGGAGGGCGAACGGCCTCGCCGAAACGCACGTGTCGGGAGTTGACGACCCCGGTGGCGCGGGTTATGTTACGTATTCTGTCGCGGGGTGGAGCAGCCTGGTAGCTCGTCGGGCTCATAACCCGAAGGTCGCGGGTTCGAATCCCGCCCCCGCTATTTCGATGCCGGTCATCGCGCCGCCGCTGCCGGGCGGTTTTTTGTTCTGGGCGATCCGGCTCGGACCGACCGTCAGGGCAGCCCCGTTCCATGGGTCGACGACGCGTTCGGGGCGTCTGGTCTCGTGGGGTTCGCGGCGCGACGGCGGCGCGCGCGAGTTGGGCCAGGTAGCTCAGTTGGTAGAGCATGCGACTGAAAATCGCAGTGTCGGGGGTTCAATTCCCTCCCTGGCCATGGGTGTCTCGAACGGCAGTAGCTCAATTGGTAGAGCACCGGTCTCCAAAACCGGCGGTTGGGGGTTCGATTCCCTCCTGCCGTGCTTCGAGAGGAATGGACGCCCCGTTCGTCTAGTGGCCCAGGACAACGCCCTCTCACGGCGTAAACAGGGGTTCGATTCCCCTACGGGGTACTGGCGGGAAAGCTCGCCGGCGTTTGCGTCGGCGCTCACGTAGCTCAGTCGGTAGAGCACTTCCTTGGTAAGGAAGAGGTCACGGGTTCAAGTCCCGTCGTGGGCTCTGAGGCACGAGGAGTGGGCTCCCATCGTCTAACGGTCAGGACGCCACTCTTTCAAGGTGGAGACCGGGGTTCGATTCCCCGTGGGAGCGTAGGCGGACAAGGTCTCTCCTCGGGCGGGATCGAGTCTTTCGCGGCGGCGAGTCCGAACGCCGCCAGAGTCAGCGGGGTTCGCCGGTGTGGTTACGCGGGCATAGCTCAGTTGGTAGAGCGCAACCTTGCCAAGGTTGAGGTCGCCGGTTCGAGCCCGGTTGCCCGCTCTGGGAGGACGTAGGGGCGAGGACGTGGGAGCGAAGGAACGAGCGCGGGCGTCGGATCACTGCCCGCGCGTCGTGTTCCGCCAGGTGGGTCGGGGCCGTAGCTCAGTCGGTTAGAGTGCCGGACTGTCACTCCGGAGGTCGCGGGTTCGAGTCCCGTCGGCCCCGCTTGCGCGAGAGCGTTTGACAACACGGGTGTGTGGATGAGGAGGATTTTTCCTTCATCCTTCGGTTTGGGGGCCGTAGCTCAGTTGGGAGAGCGCTTGAATGGCATTCAAGAGGTCAGGGGTTCGATTCCCCTCGGCTCCATGAGTTATGGGATGAGCGCCCGTAGCTCAGCTGGATAGAGCATCTGACTTCGGATCAGAGGGTCGGGAGTTCGAATCTCTCCGGGCGCATTCGGTGGATGGAGGGTGGGGTACCAGAGCGGCCAAATGGAGCAGACTGTAAATCTGCCGGCGTAAGCCTACGTAGGTTCGAATCCTACCCCCACCATGCGCGCCCGGCGGCGCGAACCGGGAAGTGGGAAGGGAAACACGGTCGGAAGAACGGGCGATACGACCCGTGGACCGGGCGGTTAGCTCAGTTGGTTAGAGCGCCACGTTGACATCGTGGAGGTCACAAGTTCGAGTCTTGTACCGCCCATGCGCGGGCCCGCCGGCCCGCGCTACCGGAAGTGATGACAGATGGTTCAGGGGGCCGTAGCTCAGCTGGGAGAGCGCTGCAATCGCACTGCAGAGGTCAGGGGTTCGATCCCCCTCGGCTCCATGGGTGCCACCGTAGCTCAGGGGTAGAGCACTCGATTCGTAATCGAGCGGTCGTGAGTTCAAATCTCACCGGTGGCTCTGGCTCGGTCCGGCGTTCGAGGTTAGCTTTTTCGGGACGGAGCACCGGGTCGACGATCGGGTTCGCGGCGCAGGTCGCATCTGGGCGCGGGAGTAGCTCAGTTGGCAGAGCATCAGCTTCCCAAGCTGAGGGTCGCGGGTTCGAGCCCCGTCTCCCGCTCTTATCAGATGCCCCGTGGTGTAATTGGCAACACGCCTGACTCTGGATCAGGAAAGTCCAGGTTCGACCCCTGGCGGGGCAATTTCGTGACGGTTGAAAGGTCGGGAATGCGGAGCTTCGCCCTCACCGCGATTCTCCATTTCCCTCCCTTTACGCTGTTTGGGGCGTAGCTGAGTGGCAAAGCATCGGACTGTTAATCCGAGGATCGCAGGTTCGAATCCTGCCGCCCCAGTCGACGGATGGAGAGGTGCCCGAGAGGCCCAAGGGAGCGGTTTGCTAAACCGTGACGCCGAAAGCGTCCGTGGGTTCGAATCCCACCCTCTCCGCTGTGCCATTCGGACAGCGCGATATCCCGGGGGCTCGGCCTTCTTCGTGCATCGTTGGACGGGTGTCCGAGCGGCTTAAGGAGCACGATTGGAAATCGTGTGGGGTTTAACCGCCCTCGTGGGTTCGAATCCCACCCCGTCCGCTGGTTCATTGGTATCGTTCGGGACGTGGCTCAGCCCGGTAGAGCACTCGCTTCGGGAGCGAGGGGTCGGCG
>CAZWJE010000021.1:0-18623 GCA_964634395.1 uncultured Gemmatimonas sp.
GCTCTTCCTGACGGACGGGCAGTTCGACATCAGCAAGTATCAGCAGTTCCTTTCCGGCCCCGCCGCGAACGAGGATCTCCTCCGGCAGCTCGAAGCCTATTACCGGTCGACGATTCCCAGGTCGAAACTGATCCGCCAGGTGACTTCGGGCGCTTATCTCAGCGACGCCGAGCTGTGGCAGGTATGGCGAGACCGGAACGAGACCGCGATGGTGGATTATGTCCCCCTGAACGTCTCCGTACTCGTACCGGGTGACGTGACGGTCACGGACCGGGAGATCCGCGACTATTACGACCAGCACCGCGACCGCTTCGAGCGGACGGCGACGGCGCGGCTGACGCTTGCCTACATCTCGAAGGCGCCGACGGCCTCCGACACGATCGCGGCGTTCAACAAGGCCAGCATGCTCCGGGAGGAGATCGAGTCCGGCGCCGCGTTCAGCGACGTCGCCGCTCGGGACTCCGACGACCGGGGCTCGAGTGAAATGGGTGGCGACCTGGGCAGCTTCACCCGGGAGATGATGGTTCCCGCCTTCGCCGACGCGGCGTTCTCGCTGCCGGTCGGCGAGGTCTCGGAACCGGTCCAGACGGAGTTCGGCTTCCATCTCATCCAGGTACGCGAGCGGGCCGACGACCAGGTGACGGCGAGCCACATCCTCGTTTCCTACGAGCCGAGCGATGAGGCTCTGGACGCGCTGTACGTCCAGGCCGACTCGCTCGAATCCCTGGCGGAGCGTGGCGGGGTGGAGCGAGCGGCGGGCGCGACCGGAGCCATCTTCCGGACGGGCGTCGTGGTTTCGGAGGACGCGCCGTACGTTCCCGGTGTCGGAGGCGCGATCGAGGCGCTCGAGTGGGTCCAGGACAATCGGCTCTCGCCGGAGCCGATGGACGTGAGCCCGGTGTTCGAGACGCCAGAGGCCTTTTACATCGTGTCGGAAGAAGCGTATCAGGCGGCGGGCCGGATTCCGCTGGCGGAGGCGACTCCCGAGGTCCGGCGGCAGCTGATCGTGGATCGCAAGTTCGAGCAGGCGCGCGCGATCGGCCAGGAGATCGTCGCGGAAGTTCGCGGAGGCAGGACGCTGGAGGAGGCCGCCGCGGCGCGCGGGCTGACGATCGAAACGACGGGGCCGATCACGCGAATCGGGGTCAACCCCGCGTTCGGGCAGGCGAACGCGGTCGTTGGCGCGGCGTTCGGCACTCCGGTCGGCGAGGTGAGCGATGTCGTGGGGACACCGGGTGGCCTCTATATCGTACGTCCGACGGAAAGGACCGAGGCGGACCGTACGGAGTTCGAAGCTTCCCGGGACGCGCTCCGTCAGGCGATGCTCTACACGGTGCAGCAGGATGTGCTGGCCCGGTGGATGGACGATCTCCGCCGCGCCGCCACGATCGTCGACCGCCGTGACGACCTGCGTGCCCTGCAGATGCAGGCGCAACAGATGCCGCTCTGATCGACGGTCGGACGGAAAAGCGAAAGAGGGGCCCGATTCTGGGGCCCCTCTTTCGCTTTTCCCTGTTCCGCCCTGGACCGCGCCGGAGGCCACCGAAGATCAGCGGGGCGGGCCGAGCCCGTCGTGTCGCCCCATCTCATGGCCGGATCATCTGGAATCCGCGTCGAATCCCGGTTACAGCCAGGAGCGGGCGGCGAGCCAGACGATGAGGAAGCCGACGACGCTGAGCGCGTTGAGGTGGAAGACGAGCGGGCCGAGGGTCAGACCCAGGGCGACGAGGTCGATGACGAGAGGCCCGAACGCGGCGGCGACCGATGTCGTGAAGAACTCCCGCGTGGCGCTGTCGGGCATGAATCCGACCGCGAGTTCGGTGAGGAGCGCGCCAAGGACGAGACCCGCGAGCAGGACGGCGACGAGACGGCCGATCCGCCGTCGGAAAGTGACGTTCATCGATGGTCCGTTGCCGGAATCCGGAGGTACCGCGAATCAGCGGCGCCGCTCGACGGCATATGCGATGCTCTGTTTGAGCGAGTTGAGCGCTGGCCCGGGAGGGAGGTCCTCGAGCGCGTCCGCCGCGTTGTTCGCGAACTCGAGGGCTCGGTTTCTAGCATAATCCAAGCCGCCATGGACCGTTACGAGGTCGATGACCGCGGCGATCTCGGAGTCTTCGGGTTCCGGGGTCGCGAAGAGCGACTCGACCCGTTCATACTCGGCGGTCGAGAGATCGGGAAGAACGGCCAGGAGTGGCAGCGTGACCTTGTGCTCGCGGAGGTCGAGGCCGGCGGGCTTGCCCGTGACGGCCTCATCGGCCGTATAGTCGAGGAGGTCGTCGGCGATCTGGAACGCCATGCCGAGTTCGTGACCGAACCGGGCGAGCGGCGCGCGAAGATCCCGATTACCGGCGAAAGCGCCCAGCTCACACGCGGCGGACATCAGCGATGCCGTCTTGCAGTGGATCAGCTGGATGTAGTCACCCTCGCTGAACTCGAGGGCGTCATACGAGGCGAGCTGCCGGAGTTCCCCCACCGACATCGAGTTCGACGCGGAGGCGAGGATGCGGATGGGTTCGATGTCACCGAGACGAGTGAGTTCCGAGATCGAGCGCGAGTACAGGTAGTCGCCCATGATGATCGATACCTGATGGCTCCAGAGCGCGTTGATCGTCGGCATCCCCCTTCTCATGACCGAATGGTCGACGGCGTCGTCATGGACGAGCGTCGCCAGGTGGATGAGTTCGATGACCGCCGCGAGCGTCTCCGCCTCGTTCGTTCGTTCGGACCCCACCTCGTTGCAAAGGAGAAGCAGACTGGGTCGGAACAGCTTTCCGCGGACCTGGAGGAGGTAGTTGTTGATCTCCCCGATCCCATCGAAATCGGCGACGAGTATCCGGCGAAACTCGTCGACCACCCGGTCGAGCCGATCGGCGACTGGCGCCTGGATCCGGGCGAGTTCCGGCAGGTCGGTAAGCGGTGTCTGATGCTGTCGCATTCGATGAATCCCCGGCGGGTCAGAACGGTGCGGCAAGCTAACCGACCCCTTACGGAGTTGTCAAAGAAGGTGGCCGACTGACACCCATCCGGGGAATCCCCGGCGGGAAGTGGCGCGATCTTCGTCCCTCCGGTAAAGTCAATCGCGCGCCGAGGCGGAGCGCGCGTGGCCGTTTCACCTGAACGATGACGGAAGGAGTTTCGTGCGCATCCCCACGACGCCACCCTCAGGGCGGTATCCGGGTCGTCCGACCGGAGGTCGGATCGTCGTGATCGCGCCGACGCGCGCGGCCTGCGAGACGATCGAACTGGGGATCGCGCTCACTCACGTCGAAACGGTGTTGATGCGCGAACACGGAGACGACCTCCGGCGTCTGGCCGCCTCCGGCAAGGGTTTCGGGATCGTCGCGGGGACGGGGACCGGGAAGACGCTGGCGATTCGCCCGATCGCCGAGGAGATCGTCGGCCCTTCGCTCGTCGCGGGTGTGGTGAACCGCGAACGCGAGGCGACCCCCGAAACCCCGACGTGGAACGTCGTCATCGTCACCACCGGGATCGCCCGTCGCTGGTTGCAGGACGACCTGATCAGCGGCGAAGACACGCTGGTCGTCGACGAGATCCACCAGACGAGCGCCGAGCTCGAACTCTGCCTCGCTCTCGGGAAGCGAGCCGGCTGCCGCTTCATCTGGCTCTCCGCCACCGTCGACCCGACGTTCTACGCACGTTACCTCGATTCCGCCGAAGTGATCGAAACCTCCGCGTTCGATCCGCGACTCGCCGCGAAGGTTGGCGTCGTGTCGACCACCAACCCGCTCTCGTTCCTTGATGAGCGGTTTCTTCGCCGGGTGGTCCGTGACAGGCGAGGAGTCGCCGTATTCGTTCCGACTCGCGCGGCGACGGAGATGATCGCCGAAAAAGTGGGGGAACGGTGGGAACGGATCTTCACCACGTTCTATCACGGTGGGGAACCCGTCTCCAGACTCCGTCCGTTCCTGGAGGGCGACGCCCGTCACCCTTACCTGCTCTCCATGACCGCCGCCGGTCAGTCCGCGTTGAACATCCGCGGTCTCGACACCGTGGTCATCGAGGACGCGCAGTTCACGACGATCGTCCGCGGCGGGAAGCGCGTGCTCACCCGGCTGCCGCTCGGCGCCAACGAGATCCTGCAGATGGCGGGTCGCGTACACGGACGGGTCGAGAACGGCGAAGTCTGGATCCTCTCCGAGCGAGAGATCTCCTTCGACGCCCTCCGACCGACCGAACCCAACTTCCAGCTGGCCGGCGATCCCGAACGCGTCGCGATGACTTGCGCGGACGTGGGCGTCAGCGCCGACGATCTGGATCTCCCCATCCCCCTCGATCGGATCGCCTACCGCCGGGCGGTCGCGGGGCTCACGGAACGCGGCCTCATCTCGGGATCCCGGCTCACGGAGTACGGGCGCAAGGTCGAGGTCCTTCCGGTCGACCGTCCCTGGGGGGAACTGCTCGTGAACTCGGAGGAACGCCTCATCCCCCTGGTCGCGACCTGTGCGTCGATCGACTCGCTCCACCGGATGACTCGGCAGGATCGATTCATCCAGCCATACGTGGTGCCCGGCAGTGACCACCTCACCGCGTATCGTCTCTACCAGGATGCCCTGAAACAGTGCGGGATGATGGGCACCGTGTTCGGGCTACCTCGCCACGTATTCGATCCGGAATCTCTCTCGACCTGGTCGGAGGAGCGTGGCGTGTTGGTGCGCGCGATCGAGGACGCCGCCCTCGCGCTCGCCTCGATCTATCGGTCGCTCGAACTTCCGCTGCCCGCGACGCTTCCCGATCTCTCCCCGCGGTTGACGGACGAATGGCGTGATCTGCTTGCTCGTGTCATGCCCTTCTCCCTGGTGATCGACGAGGAAACGAGCTGGGGCGAGCAGGTCCGCGTGTCCCAGACGAGTGTCTGCGGAAACTGGGGCGCGATCGTGGGTGATCTCCGCTATTTTTCCGACCGGTTCGGCCGCACGCGAGGGGCGATCGAAGGCACGCAGATCCCTTGGGACCTCCTCTGGAAGCACGCGAAAGTGGAGGAGGGCCAGGTCATCCTTGATCCCTCCAAGCGTCGCGCGCCGCTGGTAAAACGTCGGATCCGCGCGTACCACGGCTTTGAGCTCGACGCGCATGACACGCCGCTGGCCGACTTTTCGCCTGACGTCGCGGAAAGCGCGAGGCGCGCGCTGGCCGAGGCGATGGCTGCGGGAACGGTCCCGCACCGTGACACGCGAGGCAACAGGGAAACGTACCGTCAGCTGCGAGAGGTATTCCGGCGATCGGGCGGGAAGGTGGCCGATGTGAGCGAGGCTCGATTGATGGACTATTTCGCGGCGCGGCTCGCAAACGTTTCGTCGTTCGATGCCTTCGTCGATGCTGACCTGTCGATCGATCCGACCGATTTCGTCAGCTCGGAAGAATACCGGCGATGGTTGGCGCTTCCCGATACCGTGACGATTCGCGACACGGAGGTCCCTCTCGACTACGCGATCGAGAACGGGCTCGCGGTGGCGCGGGCGCGGATCAACGAGAAACTGCTCTGGCGGATCGAGGATCAGGACCTTCCGACGCTCGACCGACCCCTCCACTGGACGGTGCTGCGTGGGAAACGAGGGTCCATCCGGGCGGATACGATCGAAGAGGCCCGGGAACTGACCGTCCTGTCGAGGGATGAACTCCCCGCACGCGCGGATGCGGGGATGCCACGACCCCGGCCGGACCGGGGGGGTGGACGGGAGAGCGGTGGCCGGGGAGGAGGGGGGAAGACCAGCGGCGCGAGGGGCGGTGGTCGAAGAAAGGGACAGCGCGAAGAGCGGGGAGGGAAACCACCCCGCGGAGGCCGGCGTCGACCGCGCCGGTGATGGAGAACGGTCGGGTCGGGAGGGCTGAGGCAGCGAGTCGAATCGAACGGATCGATCACACGGGAGGAGGAAGGGAATGGCGCAGCGGGACCAGCATCAAGGACATCGGCATGCTCACGATCATGACCATCATCATCATCATGATCACGAACACTCGCACGATGAGGGAACGCTCGGGCTGGCGCTCGGGTTCCGGATTTTCGAACACGCGGACGCGTTCTACTGGGTCGAGGCGGAGGTAGCCCCCTACGTCGATGAACCGACGGAGCTCGGGGTCGCCCTGGTGTTTCATCCGCTGGACGGGATCAACCCCGCCGAGTCGGATGAGGAGACCGATTGGCCCGTATGGCCGATCGACATCGACGACGACCTCAACCGCGAAGCCGGTGAGTCCATGCGCTCGCAGTTCGCGTCGATCGTCCGGCAGCTCCATGGTATGGAGACGGATCAACTCCGGCGGTACCTGGAGCAGGCGAAGGAGATCGCCGAACAGGAGGGAGAGGAGGAATAGGAAGAGACGGGGTAGTCCCTTTCGTCAATCCGAGGCCCGCCGCCTGGAATGGCGGGGGCCTCGGGATGACGGGCCTGGCGGGCCTCGACGTCCGTGCCGCGTCACCCGTCGATCGAGGGACGCCGCGCGCACGTGACTTCAGCCGTTCGCCGGCTCAAGGTGTTCCTCGAGCACCGAAGAGAGCGTTTCGATCAAGCCCGCGATATGGTCGGCGGGACCGCGAGTGCTCGCCAGGAACGGATCCATGACCGTGCAGCGTATAACGCTGACGCCACCCGCCCGAAGGTAGTCCTCCTCTGTGAACCCGAGCGCCTCCACGACGGGCAGCGCGGCCGCGCCGTATTCGGACGGCCGGAGCGTGGTCATCGAGACATAGTAATCCGGCACTTCGCGCGTCCGGGCACCGACGCTCATGGCGTGATGGACGCGCGCGGTGAGCGCGTTCGTGTCCTCCAGCGTCGCCAGGGTCGGGTGTCCGAACGCGAAACAGACAAGGTTGATGTCTGGTGCGGGCAGGCGGACGATCCGGAAGGGCGCCCAGTCATGCGCGCCGAGCCGATCGTGAAGCAATCGCGCGGCGCTCGCGGTGGCCCGGATCAGCCGGCCATACCCGTCGACGTCGAGCGGCAGCACCTTGTGTGACATCCAGACGCCCGCCGCGGCCGCACCCGGCTTCGAACCCTCCAGGATATACCGCCCGATGTTGCCCCACTCCTCCTCATCCCCGTGGAACACGTATGGCGCGTCCACGGCGACCAGATGCCGGGCACGGCGATCCCGGAATGAGACCGCGCCCGCCGGATAGGGGACGAAGCCGAGCTTGTGCGGGTCGATGGTGACCGAGTCCGTTCGCTCGAGCGCGAGGAGCGCGTCGTGAACCTCCTGAGCCGGCCACTCGCCCACCGCTCCTTCCGCTGACTGATGGGGCGCCGGGACCCGACCGCCGTCTCGCCGGCGCGTGATCGCGGCGGCGTATCCACCATAGGCCGCGTCCGCGTGAAGATGGAACGCGATTCCGAGATCCCGCGCCGCCGCCTCTCTCCGGTCGGCGACGCGGTCGAGCCGGTCCACCGCGCTCTCTTCCGTCGTGCCCACGACCGAGACACACGCGATCACCGGCCGGCGCCGCGCCGCCAGTTCGCGCAGCGTCTCGCCCAGGGCGTCCAGGTCCATGCGGAAGTGACGGTCGACGGGAACGAAATACAGATTCGAGCCACCGACGCCCAGCGATCGACAGATCTTCGTCCAGGAGTAGTGAGCCGTCGAGGGGACGAGGACGACCGCGGGCGGGAGGAAGTCGCCGAACTCCATCGAGAGTCGCCGTCCGAACTCCTGGTAGCCGAGCCCACCGAGCGAGTGGCGATCGAGGATCTGGACGGCGTCTCCGGGCTCGGGGAGCGCTTCGCCGAAACGATCGAGGAGATCGAGCGACGCCGTGGGGGTGATGTTGAGCAGGCGCCAGAGATCCAGCTCCGCGATACTTTCCGAATCACCGCCCGGCAGGTCGACGGCCAGGTCGATTCCCGCCTCCCGGGCGGCCCAGTGGATCGCCACGGCCAGGTACTTCACGTTCCGCGCGACCCAGAGCGCTTCGTAATTGGCGATGGTTCCACCCGAAGTCAGGTGGCCCCACTGCCGGGTCGGGTCGTAGCCGATCATCCGCGCCAGCTGGTCCGCGACTTCGAGCTCCATCCGCGTCGTCACCGGCGATGCCTCGACCGAGACGTTGTTCGGATTGTAGAGCATCGTGGCGAAGTACCCCAGCAACGACGCCATCGTGAGGTCCGACGCCATGTGCGCGATGTAGCGCTGGCTGAAGAACGGCACGCCCGCCTTCAGCTCGGCCAGCAGGCCGAGAATCTCCTGGCGGAGGATCGAGATCGAACGCTCATAGCTCCGTTCGTACTTCTCCGACTCCTCGACGAGGAACCCGTCCTCGGGATGATGATTCCGACGCCAGAAGACGTGGTCGCGGAAGGCGTCGAGAAGAAGGCGCTCGAAGGTCTCGGCGTTCTCGGCCTTCGGACCGAGGAAGATCGACGCGAGATCGAACTCCCCGCCCTCCCCGGGCCGATCGCGGGATGGATCGTCGCGGTTCATTGCGGCACCCCGGTCGAAGAATCCGCCCGTGACCGCATCAGACGGCGGGACGGACGTGGTTCAGCACCTTCGCCCAGTTGGAGGCCAACCGGTAGAAGGGCGAAGTACTGACGCGACCGACGACTCGACCGGCGCCGAGCGCCGCGAGCATCGAATCCCGTTCCTTCTCGAAGCCCGGCACTTCCACGAACCCGCGTCCCAACTCGGGGATGGTGTGCGCGTCTGAACCGGCTCCCATCAGCTTGCCCCGCTCGGTGGCCCATGCGAGTGCCCGATCGTTGAGCGATGTCGGGAAGCAGCGGGCGTTGTGCACTTCCACGACGTCGATCAACTCCGCCAGTGAGTCGAGCAGCCCCGGACTTCCCGCGCGTGACCCATCGAACGGATGGGGAAGGTAGACGATCCCGCCCTGGTCACGGATGCGTTCGCACGTTTCACGCGCCGGGGTGCCTTTCGGGATCAGCGTATGGATGAGTATACCGATGACGTCGAACCCCTCGCGCGTCTTCACCTCCTCACCAACGACGATGCGGTCGGGATCCATCTCGCGCATTTCCAACGCGCCCCGGATTTCGTTGTGGTCGGTCACCACGAGCCGGTCCAGACCTCGCTCCGCCGCAGCGGCCAGGAGCGCGGATGGTCGGTTCCGGGAATCGAACGATCGGTACGTGTGGAGGTGCATGTCTATGCGGAGCGGCGGACTGGTCATCCTCTCGCCTCCGCCTCCGCTCGTTCCTCGATGGTGGTCCAGACTTCGATCGCGCGACGCTCCAGGTCTGCGAGCGACCCCTCGTTGTCGATGACGATATCGGCGCGCGCCCGCTTCTCCGCCGCCGGCATCTGCGCCGCGATCATCCGGTCAGCGGCCGCCGGATCGAGTCCGCGCAGTTCGACGATCCGCGCGCGGCGTACCGCCTCAGGCGCGTCGACCAGGACGACCAGATCGAACTCGTCCTCCAGCCCCGCCTCGAACAGCAGAGGGATGTCGGATACGAGGACCTCGACGCCGTCCTCTTCAGCCGAGGCGATCTCTTCTCTCCGGATCTCGGCGATGACCGGATGAACGGTCCCCTCGAGCCAGGCACGCTCCGCCGGGTCGCGGAAAACGATCTCGCGCGTCGCGGCCCGGTCGAGTTCGCCGGAGGGAAGCAGGACGCCGGGTCCCCATCGCGCCACGATCCGTTCGAGGGCGTCGGTACCGGGCGCGACCACGAGCCGCGCGAGCAGGTCGGCCTCGATTACGCGGGCACCCCGCGAGACCCAGACGGATCCAACGGTCGTCTTGCCTGAGGCGATATTTCCGGTGAGCGCGACGTTGAGCACGCGATCAGCCTTCTTCCGGATCCCGGATCCCGGCGAGGAATCGGGATCCGCGACTGGTGGTGAACGAATGATGATCGGCGATGGTCACGCGACGACGCCGGCCCACGGCGGATCGGGGGGCATCGGTCCGCTACCCGACGCACGGACGTGCTAACGTACGCGGACGAAGGCGGGCCGGCGAGAGCGGACCGGGGTTATCCCGTCCCCCGACGGTCCATCCCCGGATCGTCGGGGGAGAATCCGGGCCATGTCGGCGTCTCGCGCCGCTGGGAATCCATGGGGAAGCCGACTCCGCCTCTTCATGGCGCCGGACCGATCATATCTTTATCGTATCCGGTCGGGGCACCGGCCGGAGAGCCGCCCGAATTGGAGGCTGGAGTCACCTCGAAGCGGAAGTTCGGCACCGGTCCCGTGTCGAGCGGCTTCCCCGTCGGCGCCCGTGCTGGATCGATCCATGGGTGAAACCCGGGCCGGGCGGCCCGAAAAGTACGGAGTGTCATTCATCGGAGAGATGCCCGGCTCCGACCGGTCATCCTCAACGGTCAAATCAGAGAGAACGGTGGTTACGCGATGCGCTTCATCATCTCGCTTTTCCTTCTCGTGTTTCTCGTCGGCGGCGGTTGGTTATACCTGCGTGGCTCGCCGTTGCCCTGGGGTGGGGGGAGTGAAGCCGGGTCGGAAACCAGCCGCGAGGACGAGGCCTCCAGCGTCACCGCCAACGCGGAAGCGGCGGAAAGCGGAGCCGCGAAGCTGGAACGGCTCCAACTGGACATGGAGGAGATCTGGCTGTCCGGTGATGAGTTGACGGGGCTCATCTCCCAGCGGACCGACCTGTGGGATCTGGACATGATTACGCCACCTACCATCCGGATCGACGGAGACAGACTCTCGCTCCGAGTTTCGGTCGACCCCGCCCGCCTGCCCGAGATCCGAGGGCTCGAGGAGATCCGGCGTTTTCTGCCATCGGACGTGGGGCTGTCCGTCGCCGGTACGATCGAAACCCTCTCCGGCGCGGACGCTCTCGTCCGGATCACCGACGCGGAGGTCGCAGGACTCGCGATCCCCACCCCGCTCATCCCCACGATCATCGGGTTGCTCGACCTGCCCGAGGGGCCGGATGTACCGAACGGGGCGTTTCTCCTTCCGCTTCCAAGGGGCGCGAACCACGCGCGCGTCGCGGACGACCATCTCATCCTGGCACCGTAGCCAGTCGGGAGCCGACCGCCCCCCGCCCACCCGATCTCACCGTCCATGCGTTGACTGGTTGTCGGTGGCTCATTGTCGGTAGCTCATCCTTGACAACCCCGTTCCGGAGATCGATGGTTGAGATGGTCTTCCCCGTCCACCCGGGGGATCCCCCTTCCGTCACCTCGACAGCGCGATCCCCGGCGTCACCTCACGATGCCGGGCGGATCGCGTCGACCGCCAAGGTGGAGCCGCCATGACGCTGCGAACGTGGTACCCCGACCGACGACTCACCGGTACGATCATCGCCCTGGTCCTGCTGTTGTTCGCCGGCGCCTGCTCGTCCACGACCCGTGGGTCAGGGTCGGGATCCGGGAACCTGATCACCAGCGAGAGCATCGAAAGCCTCGGTCTCGAGGCCAACGATGCATACTTCGTGGTCGACCGGATCCGCCCGGCGTGGCTCCGGCAGCGAGGGCCGACTTCGATCCAGGATCCGAACTCCGGCTTCCCGGTCGTCTATCTGGACGGGACACGGTATGGCGACATTGGTGAACTGCGCGGGATCCGCGCCGATCAGGTCGCGACCATCCAGTACCTCAGTTCGGCGGACGCCACCACGAGGTTCGGATTGGGCCACGTCGGTGGAGCGATCCTCGTAATGACCCGTCGCTGACCGGCGCGCCGGACGAGGCGAGAGGCAGCATTCGACGCCGCGAGCGACTCTGTTCGGCGCGAGGCGTCGCGCATCGCCTGAATCCCGCAGGCCCGCCCCCCGGATCACGGCCAGGGGAGCGGAACCACGGGGAAGCGTGACCGGGATTCGGGATCGTCTCCGCCATCGAAGTAGCGTTCGATATCCCGTAGCGCGACCGCCCGATGCGCCTGGTCCTCGACGGATCCTCCCGACAGGTCGTCCAGATCCGCCTCAAGACGGGAGAGATGGAACTCAGCGATCGCGCGGACCTCGGGAGTCGCATCCGGATCGCCCGCCAGATCGAGCAGCGAGTTGAGTACCACGCGCTGAACGGTCCGGCGGAGAAGTCTCTCGCCCGCGTCACGGTCGGACGCCCGCCACGTGCGCTCCACGAGCGTCTCGATCACCTCGTAGAGCGACGGATTGCCTTCGTCCCGCGCATGGAAGAGGACGAGACGCTGCGCCCGCTGTGGATGGAGGATCGCCTCGACGACTTCGGTGGCGAGCCCGCCCGCGAGAGTGACCGGATCGAACGCGGGACCGGCCGCGGACGGCAGCCAGATCTCGGACCCGTCCGTCCCGAATGGCGAGGGTGGGATGAGCGCGGCGACCCGGTCGGGGATCGCCAGTTCCCGGGGTTCCAGCGCGTCGAGCGCCATCCCGAGCGCCCGCCGCTGTTCAGCGGCGGGAAGTACCCGGGTCGGTGTCTGCCCATCCCCCCGTACCGTGTAAGTGAACTCCATCCCGCCGATGTACTTGATCAGTGCCTCGAGGCCGTAGCGGTGGTGCAGGTATACGTGGGCGAATCGCTGGTTCAGCAACGACATCGGCTCACCCGGCTGGATCGCCGTTTCGTCGAAGCTCTCGACGAGCACCCGGCGAACGCGACTCGTTCTCTGTAGCGCCTCCAGCGCGGAGCCGCCACTCAGCCACTGGGTCGCCTCCGGTATCGAACCCGCCGCGCCCGCGTGACCGCCGGTGATGAAACGGAGGCCGTCGTCGAGCGCCTCCTCCATGATCCGCGCGAGACCCTCCCGCTCCGACTGTTCGTCCGGGTACCAGGTGTAGGCGAAGCGAATCGCGAGCGAATCCCACGCTCCGCCGCTCGTCCGGTAGGCCCGGGAGAGATCGATCTGACCGCCATCGTCAACGTCGATCGTCGGGAACGGATAATCCATCACCGACGAGGCACCCTGCGACATGGCGACGAAGTTGTGCGCCAGACCGATGGTATGGCCGATCTCGTGCGCCACGTGCTGACGACGCCGCGCCATCGTGAAATCCTCGGCTGAAACGGAGAGCCCTTCGGGACCCGCCGCCGGCACCAGGCCCGCATAGATGTTGTAGTCCACGAGAGACCGGTACGAGTCCATCCGCACGACCGTGCTGATGATCTCACCCGTCCGCGGGTCGCGATATGACGGGCCGACGGACGCGGCCGGGGCGACGCGGTGCACCCAGTAGACCATCGGGTAGCGCGCGTCCATCGGGTTCGCGCCGGCGGGCAGGTCCCGGATCTGGAAGGCGTCCCGGAAACCGGCGGCCTCGAAAACCTCGTTCCACCACATCCCACCCTCTCGGAAGGCGCTTCGGTACGGCTCCGGAATCCCCGGGTCCAGGTAATAGACGATCGGTTTCACCGGCGTGACCAGTTCACCCCGGAGGTAGGCGGGGATGTCACTGGGCACGAGACGCCAACGGCTCGCGTACGCGTTGCGGTAGGTCCCCTCGAACCCTTGCGAGAAGTCGAAGAAGGTCGAGGAGTTGACACCACTTCGGCCATCCGCGACACGCGGCCGGAAACCTTCGTCGTCCGGTAGCCGGAGGAGACTGTGGTGCTGCTCGAAGGTGACCGCCTTCGCGTCAGGCGCGGCCCGGCGGAGGTCGGCGCCCGGAACATCGGTCAGGAAGGTGAGGACCGCCCGCACCTCCAGATTCTCAGGGAACGCGCCCGACATCGACTCATCGACCCAGCTGCGGTCGCGATCGAGCCGGAGCGTTCCCTGCCCCGCGCCGCGAACCGAGCCGATCACGTCGTACACATCCGCCAGGAATAGAGACGACGCGTCCACCACGATCGTGCGGCCTGAGCCTTCTCCCTCGAGGATCGGGAAGGACGCGACGACCGACGTGGCGAAAGACTCACTCGCCGCGCGCGCGGCCGCCTCATCCCCCGAGAGCGAACGCACGCTCAGGTTGTCGCGCACCATCAGCACGCGCGCGCCTCGGCGTTCCAGCCGCACGACCGCGTTGGTGCCCGTCTGGCCCCGATCCAGGCCGAGACGACTCACGCCCGCGCCGGTCGCCAGCGTGTTGAGATAGAGGAAGTCTTCGCCCAGCCGGGCTTCGGGGATCTCCAGCAGGACCCGGTTCCGGTCGGCGTCCACGTTCAGTCCGAGGAATGAGGACTGTGCCGCAACCGCCAAAGGCGCCAGGAGCATCGCCATCATGGCCAGGGATACCGCCGAACCACGGCGTTTCACGAGCCGTGCGCCAGGTGAGATGATCATGAGGGTTCGTTCCTGAGGGTACGGGGGATGGGACTTTCGATCGGGGACGATAGGAACGGGCCGGGCGAGCGGCAAGGGAAGCGGGGCTCGCGCGGCGGAGCGAGACCGCACGAGCCCGCCGCTTCACCCTTCAACTCTTCTCGTCGTATCCGTTCTGTCGCAAGTACTCCTCGAGCTTGTCGGCGGGGAGCGGACGGCTGAAGAGGAATCCCTGGGCCGCATCGCACCCCAGCTCCCGCAGGACCGAAAGCTGTTCTTCCGTCCCCACCCCTTCGGCGATCACCCGGAGGTTGAGGATGCCGGCAAGCGCGATGATGGCCTTCACGATCGCCACCGCGTCCCGATCGGCCGGAATGTCATCGATGAAGGAGCGATCGATCTTCAGCGCGTCGATCGGCAGGATCCGGAGGTAGCTGAGCGACGAGTATCCCGTACCGAAATCGTCGATGTAGATCATGATTCCCGCTTCCCGCAGACGTTTCAGCGCCGGGGATACCTTGCGGATGTTCTCCATGAGCGCGCTTTCCGTGATCTCGACACCGATCCCGAGGTGGGCGCTATTCATCCCGGTCTCTTCGATGATTCCGGCCAGGCTCTCGTTGAACACGGGATCCTGGAGGTAGCTCACGGAGACGTTCACGTTCACGCGAAGGTCACTGAAACCCGAGTCGTCCAGGTGCCGCCCCTGCCGGGCGGCCGTCGTGAGTACCCAGGTGCTGATTTCGCGAATGATGCCCATCTCCTCCGCGGCGGGAATGAACGTGCCGGGAGGGACCTCACCCAGTTCGGGACTGTGCCAGCGCGCGAGTGCCTCCACCGCGATCGGTTTCCCGCTCGCCAGGCCGACCACCGGTTGATAGAAGAGCTCGATCTCATCCCGATCGAGGGCGGCGCGAAGTTCCAGCTGGAGTTTGCGCCTGCTCTGCGCGGCGGCGCTGAGTTCGTCCGAGTAGAACGCGACCGGATAGCTCTGCTCGGCGCTCGCCGAGTCGAGCGCGAGGGTCGCGCTCCTGATCAGTGCCTCCGGCTCATCTCCCGCGTCCGGGAAGACGGCGACACCGATCCGGAACGAGACGCGAATCTCTTCACGGCCGCTCGATATCTCCCGCGGAACACTCTCGAGGAGATCGTCGACGAACCGCTCGATATCGTGGACGCTCATGATATTCGTCAGAACCACACCGAGCTCATGGCTCGCCAACCGGGCGGTGGTGTTGGCCTCACCCGCGAGCGCCTTCAGGCGTTCGGCCACGGTCCGCAGGACGAGGTCCCCCGCCTGATGACCGAGGATGGCGTGGATTTCCGACAACTGGTCAATGCTGAGGAGGATCACCGCGACCAGTTCCTCGTCGCGGCGCGCCCCGTGAATCGCTAGTCGAAGGCGGTCCGCGAAGAGACTGCGATTGGGCAGGCCGGTCTGCGGATCATAGCTGGCCAGGTAGTGAAGCTCTTCCTCCCGGTCGCGAAGAGCGAGGCCGATCGAGGTGTCGGCCGCGAGATCGTGCAGCAGTCGCATCTCCTCTTCGGTGAAGAAATCGCTCTCCGCCGTGTACAGGTTCAACGCGACCGGCGCGCCGTCCGCGCCACCGAGGGGCAGCGCGATGGCCGACCGGAAGCCCAACGAGTGAACCCGCGCTCCCCACGACTCCTTCTCGACATCGTTGGAAACTACGGCCTTCCTCTGATGAAGCGCGCTCGCGGCGAGTCCGTCGTCCGTCGTCAGCGCATCCGGAACCGCGATCTCGGTGCCGGCATGGTTCGCGTGAGCGGCAACGCGGATCTTCCCGGTGTCCGGATCGAGCTCGGCCACCCACGCGAGCGGGAATTTTCCGTCCTCGACACTGATCCGGCACGCCTCGCGGAGCAGCTCCTCGCGATCGACGCTGCGGAGAAGTCCGCCACTGATCCCGCTCAGCACCGCACGGACCCGATCCAGCCGTTTGATCTGCACCAGGTTCTCTTCGATCTCCCCCACGTGCCGCTCCAGCGTGTCGGCCATTCCGTTGAAGGCCGTCGCCAGATCGTCGATCTCCCTGGGAGCCCCGGTCACGGGCGCCCGCGCACCCAGATCCTTGCCGCCCAACCGCCGCGTCGCGTGCAGCAGCGAGTCGACCGGCTTCAACACCAGTCGATCGGTGACCACCCAGGTCACGACCATCCCGAGGCACAGCGCGAGCAGGACCATGCCGAGGGCACGGGCCGTCTCGGCGTTGGCGGGGCCGTAGACGACGCTCATCGGGATCCCGATGCTGATCGTCACCGTCTGATCCTCCGGAAGGGATTCGAGCACGGTCGTGACGTACAGGCGCGACACCCCGTCGGCTCCCTCGACCACGTCGAAAGGATCACCCTCGTGGTCCTGGATCACGGCGGCCAGCCGGGTACCCGCCAAGCTCTGGCCGATCAGATCGGGGCCCTCGGGATAGCTGGCCATCACGGTCGCGTTCCCGTCAAGCACGAGCACGCGGCTCCCCGGCGGGAGATCGGCACCCGCGATATGTCTCTGCAGCCAGGTCAGTGGAAGGGCCGCGAACACCACACCGGTCAGCTCGTTCCCCTGGAAAATCGGATACGCGAAATGGACGGAGGCGACACCCGTAACGAGGCCGATCTGGTAGTCTCCGATCGCGAACTCGCCCGTCTCGACCGCCCGCCTGAACCATCTGCGGGAGCTGGCGTCCACGGGGGCGGCGATCGGTAGCGCGTTGCAGTGGACCATGCCGTCCGGTCGCGCGAGCCCGATGGTCGCGTACTTTCTCTTGGCGTCCATCACCTCCGCGAGAAATTCCCGGCATTCGACCGAGGCGTCGTCACGGACCCGGGGGACCTGGGCAAGGAGGGCCAGGAGCTGTCGCGCCTCGTCCACCAGGCGGTTTTCCTCGGCGGCCAGGCTTTCGGCGAGAAGGAACGCTTCGCGCCCGGTCTCGGCGATCGCCGCGCGGCGGCGGACGAAGGCGTCGTACGCGATCGCGGCGATGATCGGGATCGCCGCCATCCCGGCGAGGAAGAAGAGTCGGCCGCGAAGTGTCGAAGGGACAGCCTGACGCACGGATCCTCCTTCCCCCCGCGGTCCAATGGGCGACTGGAGCCCGTCGGCAAACGCACTAGCCGTGCCCGGCGTCCGGAGAGTCAGCCGTCAGCCGGGACGTACCACACGCCGCTCCGCCCTTGCGTCGGCCTTCCTTCCGCCCCTTCCATTCACCACCTTTCGCGCGCGGTCCGTGCCCGGATCGTCGCGGCGTTCACGCCGGCCGATGCAACGGCAATCCACCGCGGTGACCGTCGGCTCCCGGTACCGGCGGACCTTTTTCACCCCGGCGGCGCGGTCCGCTTCGCGCTTGCGGATACGGGAGGGATAAGGCCGATCTCCTCGGCCTCGCGCGCTGACCCGGATTCCACGACGAGGTCGCGGGATGACGAACCGAGAGAACTTTTTGACTGGAACACCCTGGGAGCCGATCGTCGGCTACTCGCGAGCCGTCCGGGTCGACGATCGGATCTGGGTGTCCGGAACGACCGCCACCGCCGAGGACGGGACACTCGTCGGCGAGGGGGACGCCTACACCCAGACGAAGGAAACGCTGCGGAATATCGAGACGGTGCTCGCGCGGGCGGGCGCACGGCTCGAAGACATCGTGCGCACCCGTATCTACGTCGTGGACATCGCGCGTGATTGGCGGGCGGTGGCCCGGGCGCACGGTGAAACCTTCGGCGGAATCCGTCCCGCCACGTCGATGGTCCAGGTCGCCGCGCTGATCGACCCGGCGATGCTCGTCGAGATCGAGGCGGACGCGGTAGTCACCACCACCCGGGACGGTGACGATCGACCCTCCTCACTCATCGCTCCCACGGATCACTGAAGCGAGGGTCGGTCAGGAACGACTCATCGGTGAGGCTCTTCAGGAACTCGATCAGGTCACGTTTCTCCGCTTCGGTGATCGAGAATCCGTCCAGGTTGGAGGCCTTGCCGGGGTTCATGGAGCCATTGCCCGCGTAGGGCCCGCTCACGATCGTCCGCCCGCCGGCGGCGTAGTGGTCGATCACCTCATCGAGCGTCGCGATGCTGCCGTCGTGCATGTAGGGCGCGGTAACCGCGATGTTGCGCAACGTCGGCACCTTGAACACGCCAACGTCCTCGGCACGCCCCGTGTGACGATGCAGTCCGGTGTTCGGCACCGGGTAGGAAAGGGGCCCGGCAAGATTGTAGAGCCCGGTGTTCTCGAACGCCGGAGCGGCTTCTTCCCCGCCCGCGTAGATCACCGACCCGCTGAAGTTCCACCCCCCGTGGCACTGGAAACAGGCGGCCTTCTGGCCGGACGAGAAGATGATCTCGCCCCGTTTCGCCGCTTCACTCAACGCGTCGGGATCACCCTGGAAGCGATACCGGTCGTACGGCGAGCCGACCGAGATGAGTGTTCGCTGAAACGCGGCCAGCGCCCGCGTAACGTTCGTCATCGTCCAGGGGTCGGAAT
>CAZWJE010000021.1:18723-28819 GCA_964634395.1 uncultured Gemmatimonas sp.
CGCTGAAACGCGGCCAGCGCCCGCGTAACGTTCGTCATCGTCCAGGGGTCGGAATCGCTCTCGAACGCTTCGGGAAAGAGTCTCTGATAGATGGGGTCCCGTTGAATGAGCGCCAGGAATCGCTCTTCCGATCCGCTCATCCCCAGCTCGATCGGCTCGGTCCCCAGGATGGGCACGAGCGCCTGGTCCTCGAGACGCCGAAGATCCGCGTCGTCCCACGTCAACGACGGGTTGTAGGCGACATTCGCGAGACTCATCGCCCCACGCGGATGCATCTCGCCCGTCGTCCCCACCGCCCGGGCACGGCCATCGGTGAAGGCGAGTTCCTGCACGTGACACCCCGCGCACGATTGCTCGCCGTTCACCGACATCCGCTCGTCGTGGAAGAGGTATCTCCCCAGCTCGACTTTCGCCGCCGACATCGGATTGTCCGCCGGTACCGGAGGCGTCGGGAACGGCTGGGGAATATCCCATTCAAAGGGATCGAGTGGAGGCCCCGATCCGGCCGCCGTGGCCCCCATGGCCGCGACCATCGCCACGCCCAGGCCCGCCGCCACCGCTTTCAGCATCTCGACTACTCCTCGACCCGTCCCACCTCCAGGCGGGTCAGCATGCGAATCGAACGCGCTCCTCGACCGTCGAGCGGGGATACGATCCGGAAGTTCCCATCGTCACCAAAGAGTGGCTGCCCGTTCGCCGAATCCGCGAGCAGGATCTGGTTGTCGTGGAACTCAGGATCGATCTCACCGACCGAATAGAGTACGCGATACCCGTCCGACGCCTCCGCCATGACGTAGGTGGCGAGCATTGGGCCCCGCATCTCCGCGCCAAGCGGCACCCCGGCCGCGCGCAGCACCTCGTGCAGCCATACGCCCTCCCAGCGCGTCTCGATCCCGCCACTCGACGTGGTGACGCTCGCGCGCGGGAGCGCCGCGAGATCCGCCACCGATAGCGTCAGCGGCCGGGCCACCGCGCCGGTCACCGCCACCGACGGGGCCGGCTCCTGAGCCGCCACCTCGGCCGCCGCCGCCCCCGCCAGCATCACCACACCAAACAGGATTCGACACAGGGAAACGTTCATTCGCGGCCCTCTGGATAGGAGTTCATTCCACAGTCCCTTCGGATGGAAGTAATGTTTGCCCTGCACTCCCGCAAGTACACCTTGCGGTATCCGTGGAGGGGCCGCGGATGGTGCGTGGATCGGCCGCGCGATTCGGCTCGCGTTCCCGCGATGAATCGGGTCACCCGCGACCGATACTCGACGCCGGACCGACGCCTCACCCGGGATGGGTAGATTCAGACGCCGTCAGGCGTTGGGGGCGTGGCTCCGTACGGGCCGGGCCGCCGCCGTCCGATCCCCGAGACCATTGGACACCCCGGTCGGCGGATGTACATTGCGGCACCGACACCTATCGCATGAACATCTGACGGCTCCCGTGACGGAGGGGGGCCGCCTGGCGAGCCACAGTCACCGACCGACAGGGAACGCGGATGAAGATCCAATCAGACGCCGGCGTGGTGGGGGTGGAGAAGGAGGAACCGTCCGGACCGGAACATCCCGAAGGGGTTCCGGACGATGAGGAGGCCGGCGGTGGTCTGGCCGCGCGAATCGGGCTGATCGCGGGTCCGGTGATCCTGGCGATCATGCATTTCACGCCACCCCCCGAAACCCTTACACCGGAAGGGTGGAAGGCCGCCGCTCTGGCGCTCCTGATGGGAACCTGGTGGGTCACGGAGGCCGTGCCGCTTCCCGTGACGGCGCTGGTACCTCTGGTGCTCATCCCGCTCTTCGGCCTGGGCACCATGTCGCAGGCGGCCGCACCCTACGCGAACGAGGTGATCTTCCTGTTCATGGGAGGCTTCTTTCTCGCGAAGGCGATGGAGAAGTGGGGTGCCCACCGGCGTATCGCGCTGGGGATCATGGGTGCGATCGGGACCAACCCTCCCCGGCTCGTGCTCGGGTTCATGGTCGCCACCGCGTTCATCTCCATGTGGATCAGCAACACCGCGACGGCGGCGATGATGTTGCCGATCGCGCTGGCGACGGGGGAGATGTTCAGGCCCAAGCCGGGTGAGCCGGGCGCCGGTGGGCCCTACAACTTCGGGGTCGCGCTCATGCTGGGGATCGCCTATGCCTCGTCGATCGGTGGGGTGGGCACGCTGATCGGGTCCCCGCCGAACGCGCTCTTCGCGGCGGCCGCCGAGGAACTGGTGGGAGTCGAGATCAGCTTCGTGGCGTGGATGGTGATCGGTGTGCCTCTGGTCATCGTGATGTTGCCACTGACCTGGATGGTCCTGATGCGGATGTATCCGCCCGGAGCATTACGGGGGGACGCGAGCGCGGTGATCACCGCGGAGCGACGGGGGCTCGGCCCGATGTCGCGCGGCGAGAGGTTCGTGATGATGGTATTCGCCTTCACGGTCGTCGCCTGGATCATGCGCGACGCGAAACCCATCGGTTCAGTCACCATCCCGGGTATCGCGACGTATCTGCCCAATATCACGGACGCGACGATCGCGATGATCGCCTCCCTCTTCCTGCTCGTCGTTCCGATCGGATTACGTTCGACCGAGCCGGCGCTGGACTGGAAGTCCGCCGCGCGGATTCCCTGGGGCGTGCTGCTCCTCTTCGGCGGCGGGCTCGCGCTGGCCGATCAGATGAGCCGAACCGGTCTCGCGGACTGGATCGGGGGTGGGATTTCGAACCTCAGCGACTGGCCGGTCGTCGTGATGCTCCTGGTCTCCGTCGCGCTCTTCATCCTGCTCACGGAGTTCACCTCCAACACCGCGATCGCCGCGATGGCGATGCCGGTGATGGCCGGGATCGCCGTGACGCTCGGTCTCTCGCCGACGGTCCTGATGGCGGTCGTCGCGATCGCCTGTTCCTGGGGATTCGCGATGCCCGCCGGAACGCCCCCGAACGCCATCGTGTTCAGCGCCGGCTATCTCTCCATCGGGCAGATGGTGCGCGCGGGGATCCGGGTGAACCTGATCGCCGTGATCGTGGTGACTCTGGCGGGCATGTTGCTCGTTCCGCTCGTACTCTGACGGATTCGCGGGCGGTGCGGGGCCGGACGGGACGATCCCATGCCGTCGCGGATTTTCAGGCGAGCCACCTGACCGCGCCGTGAGGACCCGCCCACGTTTCGAGATCGGTTGTCGTCGTGATCAGGGCGTATATCGGTCGTCGGCCGGGCCGGCGTAGAAGTCCGCGAATCGCCGCGCGAGCTTCGGGCCGGTCGCGGTGTCTTCGTGCATGAAGAAGACGAACGCATCGGTCCAGCCAGGTGATTCGCGGCGGACGATGTTCACCCACTCCACCAGTTCCGCCTCATTGTAATCCCCCTTTCTCAGCCGCAGGTACCCCCAATCCGTCGTGGGCAGGATGGGTGCGTCGACCTTCTCGCCGTGCGCGATGCACAGGGCGACCCCGTGCGCTCGGAGGAGCCCGATGACTTCATCGTCGAACCAGGACTCCTCGCGGAACTCGAAGGCGACACGAAGCCCGGGCGGACGAAGTTCGAGGAACGCGGCCAGCCGAGCGAGATCCTTCTTCTGGTTAGGAGGAAGCTGGACGAGCACGGGACCGATCCGGTCGCCGAGAGCGCCGAGCGCCCCGAAGAACGCGCGAGCGGGCTCACCCACATCCTTGAGCCGCTTTCGGTGGGTGATCTCCTGCGGCGCCTTCACCGCGAACACGAACCCTTCGGGAACGCTCCCGGCCCACTGTCGCAGTACGTCCTCGGAAGGCATCCGGTAGAAGGTGTTGTTGATCTCGACGGCCGGGAAGCGCTCGGCGTAATAACCGAGCATCTTCGCGGCGGGAATGGAACGGGGATAGAACTCGCCCTTCCACTCCTTGTAGGCGAAGCCGCTCGTACCCGTGAACAGGCGCATTGGAGGAGGGTGTTCAGGGTGATGGGACGGTGACTCGCGACCGCGTCTCCGGCGGTACGCAACGTACTTCTCCCGGCCCGATCGCGCAGCGTGTCACCCGCGTCGAGAGGTCGGGGAATCCGGCGCGCGCGGATCCGAACGAGCCGCCGTGTTTACTATCCAGGGCTCCGAGGGCGAGGACGGAAGCGCCCGGATCCCGGATCCCCCTGCTGATTTCGAAGCGCCCGGATGACTCCACCAAAGCGGATTCTGATCGCCGTCCTCGGTTCGTTGGCGGCACTCTTCATCGCCCTGGCGATCGCGCTCGTCTTCGCGTTTCCGGCGGAGCGGGTGGGCGCGCTGGCGGCGGAGCGCGCGAGTACCGCGCTGGGCCGGGAAATCGGAGTGGGCGGCGTGCGGATGAGGATCTGGCCCGTTCCCGCGGTTTCTCTGGAGGAAGTGATGATCGGCGCGACGTCTCCCCGCGCCGGGGAGATCGCGACGGCACGCCCCGCCGTGCCTCTCGCGTCGGTCGCCCGGATCGACCTGAGACCCCGCCTGATTCCGCTTCTCCGCCGCGAACTCCGTCTGCGCTCGATCGTCATCGATCGGCCCGTGGTGATGATCGAGGCTGACTCGCTCGCCGAGGCGATTCCCGAGCCCGACGATCCACCCGCCGACGGACCGGGGTTCTGGGATGACTCGACGTTCGAGATCGACCTCATCCGTATCGTCGATGGTTCGATCGAGTTCCGCGATCTGGTGACGGGAGGGGTCGCCCGAGTGGAGGATTTCAACCAGGAGATCCGGCTCGACGGGCGGTTGCGGGACGGCGTCCTCGCTACGCTCCGGCTCTCGGGCGGCCTGACCGCCGACGGCGTCACGGTCGACCTGCCGGGCAGGTTCGCCGTACCGCTTCGGGACGTGCGTCTCGCGGTCGAACATGACGCCGAGCTCGATTTGCTCGCGGAGCATGCGCGGATCGATGACTTCGCGCTCACCTTCCAGGAGATGACGCTGGAGGGTTCGGGTGAAGTCGTCGCGTGGGCCGATTCGACGGCGCGCGCGGTGTCCCTCCAGCTCTCCACTGGTCAGACCGAGCTCACCCCCCTGCTGGCCTCGCTCCCGGCCGCGTGGCGCGGCTGGCCGGCCGATGCGGCCGCCGGCGAAGAGTGGACGGCCACCGCCGGCCAGGCGCGGCTCGATGTGAGCGTGGACGGCCGCCTCGGCGCGGGGCTGACTCCGTCGGTCGTTGGATCACTGGCGGTGAATGAGATCTCGCTCGCTCGCGGCGGCGACCCGGTGCTGACCGAGTTCGCGGGCCGTGTGGAGTTCACGGAAAGCTCCGCCGCGACCGACGGGATGAGTGGCCGGGTTCTCGGCGCGCCGCTGGACCTCCGGTTCGCGCTCGAGGACTTCGCCGCTCCCGTCGCCGACGCGTCGATCGCCGCCCAGGTCGACCTGGGTCGCGCGGCGGCGCTCTACCTCTTCCCCGCTGGCTGGACGGCGAGCGGCGCCGTGGCGATCGACCTTTCTCTTCTCGGCCCGCTCCGCGAGCCCGCCGCGCTCGCGCTCGACGGAACGGTCACCCTCGCCGAGATCGCGTTGACCGCGCCGGAGTGGCCGGCGCCGCTCGACCTGAGGGGGGGCGCGCTTCAGTTGGCCGGCGCGGAACTCGTTGGACGTGACATCTCCGGCTCTTTCGGAAGGAGCGATCTCCGTCTCGATTTCGCCGCCGACGACTGGCTGCCTTTCGCCTTCGGAGAGCCGAACGCGATTCTCCGCACCGTCTTCGCCGCCGATTCGCGGAACCTCGACCTCGACGAGATCAACCCATACGATCCGGCCGATCCGACATACCCACAGATCGTTTTCGCCCATCTCGCCGGAGTCACCGTCGACGGCCAGAGCCCCGCCGCGCTCGCCGACTCCCTCGGTTTTCGCCGGCCGAGTCTCCCGCCGATCGACGCCAGCGGCCGCTACTTCGCGGAGCGGTTAACCCAGAAGGGGGTCACCTACGAGGATGTGGAAGTCCAGGTGGCCATCGCCGATGGGCGTCTCGACATCCCGGCGGGCCGGCTGCGTTTCCTCGGTGGGGATATCGGCTTCGCGGCCCGGCTCGACGCCGCCGCGGACTCCACGATGCCCGCTCCATTCCAGCTCCAATTCAGCCTGGACGGGATCGGAGCCGAGGGGTTCCTCCATCGGTTCACCGCTTTCCGGGATCACCTGGACGGAGCGCTCCGCTCCCGCGGCGGCATCACGATGGCCCTCGATGAACGTCTCCTTCCGGTGATCTCCTCGGTCGGTGGCGAAGGCGATCTGGCCGTGGTGGGTGGACGGATCGTGAACTGGTCGATGGCGCGCGCGATCGGAGGAGAAGTGGGGCTCGCGCGGTTCGACACCATCGCGTTCCAGGACTGGCGGGGCGCGTTCCGTCTCGCCGGTTCGCGGGTCTACCTGACGGAAACCACCATGGAGGCCGGCGATGTGGCGATCCGCGCGGGAGGCTCGTTCGACGTCTCGGGCCAGCTCGATCTCGCGGGCACCCTGTACCTGAGCCCGGCGCTCACCGCCGCCGCGGGCGGCCGTCTCGGCGCGATCGCCAGCGCCGTCGCGGACGGCGATGGCCGAATCCCCGTGGGCTTCCGCCTCTCCGGTACGAGCCGCGATGCGTCCGCCTCTCTCGATCTCTCCGAGGCGGGGGCCCGGCTCGCGGATCGCGCGCGCCAGGAAGCGGAAGCGGAGGTGCGGGAACGAGCGACCGAGGCGGCGGGCCGGCTGCTGGGCACGGATATCCCACCCGTGGCGTCCCCGTCCGAGGCGATCGACTCCGCCCGCCAGCGCGTCGAGTCCGCGGTGACGGACCGGCTGCGTGGGCTCCTCACGCCCCGCCGGCAGGAAACGACACCCGCGCCGGAACCGGTTCCCTCACCCGCGCCGAGCCCGGATCCCGCGCCGGCCGAGGAGACTGATCCGGATCCGGGTGCGCCCGAGCCGAATGACACGACAGCACCACCCGAGGCCACGCCCGCGAGCCCGGACAGCACCCGGGTACCGGCGGACAGCACGCCCGCGCCGCCAGACAGCGCGGCCGCGGCGCGGCTGTAGCGCGACCTCGGCCCGGCGATAACGCGGCCGCGATCCGGAAACCTCTCCGGGATTCCCGCGACCCTCCGCGACCCCGGCGCGGCGTGGCGTCGGTGAAAAGGCGCGCGAAAAGCGACCCGTTCACGTTGCGCGCATCGCGGGATTCCGCCATTTTTCCATCGAACCTCACGCTTGACGCGGCATCATTTCCGCACCTGTGCGTCGCATCGGACGAACGCCCGGGGAGCGGGAGCGCGCGCCCCTCTCGCGCGTCGAGCCGTCGCTTCCGTCCGCGCGATCTTCCGCCGGGCGGGAAGCAATGATCATCCGAAAGAAATGAGTGTCGTTCATGACCAAGCCGACCGGCTTCATGGAGTATCCCCGGCTTGTGCCGATCAGCCGCGAGCCTCTCGAGCGGATCCGCGACTGGAAGGAATTTCACAGTCATCTTCCGGAATCCACGTTGCGGGAGCAGGGCGCTCGCTGCATGGACTGCGGCGTCCCGTTCTGTCATACGGGGAAGATGCTCGGTGGACACACCTCCGGATGCCCGCTCAACAACCTGATCCCGGAGTGGAATGACCGCGTCTCGCGCGGCGAATGGCGTACCGCGCTCGATCTCCTGCACGAGACGAACAATTTTCCGGAGTTCACCGGCCGCGTCTGCCCCGCGCCGTGCGAGGGTTCGTGCGTGCTCGGAATCAACGAGCCACCGGTCACGATCAAGAACATCGAGGTCTCGATCGCTGACCGGGGCTGGGAAGAAGGCTGGATCGTGCCATCGCCACCTGCGTACCGCACCGGAAAGAAGGTGGCGGTCGTCGGGTCCGGCCCGGCCGGTCTCGCCGCCGCCGCCGAACTGAACCGTGCCGGCCATGAAGTCACGGTGTACGAGCGCGCCGACCGGATTGGCGGGCTGCTCACCTACGGTATCCCGCAGATGAAGCTGGAGAACCACCTCGTGCAGCGTCGCGTCGACCTGCTCACCGCCGAGGGGGTCGTCTTCGTGACCAATACGGAGATCGGCGGGAATTACCCGACCGCCAGTCTGAAGTCGGATTTCGACGCGGTCGTGCTCTGTGGGGGCGCCACCGTTCCGCGGGACCTGACGGTCGAAGGTCGGGACTTCGCGGGGATCCACTTCGCGATGGATTACCTGACCGCCACGGAGAAGAGCCTCCTCGACAGCGGCCTCGAGGACGGCAACTACATCCCGGCGAAAGATCTGAACGTGGTCGTGATCGGCGGTGGCGACACCGGAACGGACTGCGTCAGCACCTCCCTGCGTCATGGTTGTCGGAGCCTCGTGCAGCTCGAGATCCTCTCGCGCCCGCCCGACGAGCGTGCCCCGGACAACCCCTGGCCCCAGTGGCCGAGGGTGTACCGACTCGATTACGGCCAGGAGGAAGCGGCCGCTCTGTTCGGTGCCGACCCCCGTGACTACGCGGTTTCGACCCGCCGTTTCCTGGGCGACGACGCCGGCCGGGTTCGCGCCGTCGAAGTCGTCGACGTTCGGCGGGTCGATGCCGGGTTCGAGGAGGTTCCTGGCACCGAGCGCGAGATCGCCGCCGACCTCGTCCTTCTCGCCATGGGCTTCCTCGGGCCGCGGCGGGACGGGATGATCGCCGAACTCGGCGTCAACCTCGACGCGCGCGGCAACGTGGTGATCGATGACGACAGAATGACCAGCGAGCCGGGAATCTTCGCGGCGGGGGATATGTCGCGAGGTCAATCTCTCGTCGTCTGGGCGATCGCGGACGGGAGAAACGCCGCGCGCGGGGCCAACGCCTTCCTCATGGGGCGGACGGCTCGCTGATTCGGGCGGCCCACCGCCCTCCGCGCTCGCTGGCGCGGACCGCCGGGGCATGGATGGCACGCGCGAGCGAGAACGGCCGGGGTAATCACACCCGGCCGTTCCGTCTTCGGGAACAGGGCCCTTCACCCGGCCGGTGATCAGCCGGAGCTCACCTCATCCTGACGCTCACCGCCCTGGACCGCGCCACCGCCATTCCGTACATCGATCCGGCGACGTCGCGCTCGCTCGCTCTTGGGGATCGTCACCGTGAGTACGCCATTGTCGAAATCCGCCCGGATGCTCTCCGCGTCAACGTCCCGCGGGAGCACGAAAGAGCGGCTGAACTGTCCATACCGGCGCTCCGTGAGGTGCCAGGTGCTGTTCTCGTCACCCTCGGTTCGCCGTTCCTGTTTCTCCCCGCTGATCGTGAGAACGTTGTTCTCGATATCGACGTTGAGATCCCCCGCGTCGATGCCAGGCATCTCCGCGACCACGCGGATCTCGTTCTCCGTCTCGACGACGTCCGCGGCGGGGGCCCTCAACAGTCCTCCGAGACGCCCGCCATCCGTCACCGGGCCAAAGAAGTCTTCGAAGAACGGACGCAGGATATCCGTCGACGGACGGTAGGGAGCGATCGCCATGAGAGAATCTCCTTTCCTGGTTTCAGACCGCTGGTTTCATACTTCCGGCGAGGGCCACCCCCGCCGGGCTCGTCCCGCTGGTCGTGCAGGGGACATGCCCGGTTTCCAGGCTCCAACCCGGCCAACGCGGCACCCGCTCATGCCGCCGTCGCGTACCCGCGGCCAGATTGGCGCACCCGGCCCCTTATGCCCCGTACCTTGCCCCGAATGCCCTCGCCCGCGAGAGTTCGGACGCTGATCGACCGGCGACAGGGGGCACAGCGATTGCGCCCGCCGCGAGTCCATCCGATCTCCATACCGCTTCCACCTTCACCGCGTCGGCCGTGAAGCCTCGAATCACCGTGATCACCCTCGGCGTTGATGATCTCACGCGATCGCTCGAGTTCTACCGTGATGGCCTCGGCCTTTCCACGGAAGGGATCATCGGGCGGGAACTCGGCGAGCACGCCGCGGTCGTATTCATCGAGCTGGAAGGTGGGTTACGGCTCGCGCTCTGGCCGAGAGAAAGCATCGCTCGAGACACCGGGCTCCACCGCGCGGCTCCCGCGCCCACCGAGTTGACGATCGGTCACAACGTCTCGGGGCCCTCCGAAGTCGACGAAGTAATGGAGCAGGCCCGCGCGGCCGGGGCGACGATCGTGGCGGAGCCGCACGATACCTTCTTCGGTGGATACGCCGGCTACTTCCAGGATCC
>CAZWJE010000021.1:28919-46630 GCA_964634395.1 uncultured Gemmatimonas sp.
CCCCGTGATGGACAACGAGAAAGCGCGATGACGAGTAACGGTGAACGCGAAGGTCATCTCGAGCAGATCCTCCGCGTCTTCCGGCAACGGAAGATGGCGGCGATCCTCCTGCTGGGTTTCTCGTCCGGGCTCCCGTTTTTCCTGACGAACCGGACGCTCCAGGCGTGGATGACGATCGAGGGCGTGGACCTCGCGACGATCGGGTTGTTCAGCCTGGTCACCCTGCCCTACTCGCTCAAATTCATCTGGGCCCCGGTGATGGATCGGTACGTCCCACCGATGCTCGGGCGGCGGAGAGGGTGGCTGGTAATCACCCAGATCGCGCTGCTGCTCGCGATCGCGGGGATGTCGCTCCACGATCCGTCTGGCGGACTGCGCCTCCTGGCGTTCAACGCGATCCTTATCGCGTTCTTCAGCGCGAGTCAGGACGTCGTCTTCGATGCCTATCGGGTCGACGCACTCGACGAGCGCGAGATGGGCGCCGGCGCCGCGATCGGCGTGCTCGGCTACCGAATCGCGCTCCTCGTCACCGGGTCGGCGGCGCTCGTACTGGCCGATCGCCTGCCCTGGCCCACGGTCTATCTGCTCATCTCACTGCTGATGGTCGTCGGGATCCTGGCGACACTCTGGGCCCCCGAGCCGGTCCTGGAAGCACCCCCACCACGGTCGATGCGCGAGGCGGTCGTCGAGCCGTTCCTCGATTTCTTCCGCCGCACCGGACCCGTCTGGGGACTGGTCATTCTCTTCTTCATCATCTTCTACCAACTGCCGGACCGGTTCGGCCAGAACATGGCGACACCGTTCCTCCTGCAGATCGGGTTCAGCCAGACGGAGGTTGGCGCGATTCAGGGCGGGATCGGGCTCTTCGCGACGATCCTCGGCGTGCTGGTGGGCGGCGCGGTGATCGCGGCGATCGGGATCAACCGGAGCGTGTGGATCTTCGCGGTATTCCAGATCCTCAGCAATCTGGCCTACTACTGGATCGCCAGCGTCGGGGCCATCCGTTCGGTGCTGGTCGTGGCGATCATCCTCGAAAACGTCTCGGGCGGCCTGGTGACGGCGGTGTTCGTCGCCTACCTGATGAGTCTCTGCAGCAAACGGTTCTCGGCCACGCAATTCGCGCTGCTCTCGAGCCTGATGGCGGCGGCGCGTGACATCATCGTCGCGCCAGCCGGCCGGATCGCCGAGATCACCGGCTGGCCCACGTACTTCCTCCTCACGCTGGCCATCGGGCTGCCGGCGCTCCTGCTGCTTCCCTGGGTTGTTCCCTGGAACGCCGAACGCCCCCGGGGCGCGGCCGAGCATAGCGGGCGAGTAGCGACGGACGACGGCGAGATCGACGAACCGGCGCTGGGAGATACCTGAAGGGAGCCCCGCCCGAGAGCGGCGCGATCCTCGGCGGTGACACCGGAAGGAGGAGCGGCGCGCCCCGTAGTCTCACGCCCATTCGCCGGGTCCGCCTCTCTTCACGATCGTGGTTCGCGGTATGCTCCGCATTGAACCCACACCCCGGCGAGGCTGGCTCATGCTTGCCGAGCGGACTATAATTGGCGTTGGTTTCCGGTCGTGCGGGCGAGCGCGAGCACCCCCGGGAACACGGGAGAAATGGGGGCCGTCCCGCCACGACGGAAGCGGACCGCCGACCGTACCTGAACGAATCCACATGGCCACGGACATCACGCGCCACGAGGCGACGCTCGACCGGGAAACCATCCTGGATTTCTACCGGGTGATGTTGATCTCCCGGCGACTGGACGACAAGGAAATCCAGCTCAAGCGCCAGAACCGGATCTTCTTCCAAATCTCCGGCGCGGGCCACGAAGCGATCCAGATCGCCGCGGGCGCTCACGGCCGTCCTGGCCATGACTGGTTCTTCTTCTACTATCGCGATCGCGCCTACTGCCTCCAGCTCGGTATCAGCCCCCTCGACCAGATGCTGCAGGCCGTCGGCGCCGCCGCGGACCCGATGTCCGGCGGGCGACAGATGCCGACACACTGGAGCAGTCCCGAACTGCACATCGTCACCGGCTCTTCCCCGACCGGCACCCAGTTTCTCCCGGGGATCGGCGCCGCGGAGGCCGCCCGTCGCGCGCTCGAGATCGAAGACGAGAGCCTCATCGACCTCGTCCGGGCGAAGGGCGACGAGGTCACGTTCATCACCACTGGCGAGGGGACCACCTCGGAGGGCGAGTTCTGGGAAAGCCTGAACACCGCGTGCAACCTCAGCCTGCCCGTCGTCTACATCGTCGAGGATAACGGCTTCGCGATCTCGGTCCCGGTCGAGGTCAATACGCCCGGCGGAAAGATCTCCAGGCTCGTCACGGGCTTTCCGGGGCTCAAGATCCTGGAATGCGACGGGACGGATATCGTGGAGTCGTGGGAGACGATGCGGGAGGCCGTCGAATACGCGCGCGCGGGCCGAGGGCCGGCTTTCGTGCACGCGCACGTGATCCGTCCGTACTCGCACTCGCTCTCCGACGACGAACGTCACTACAAGACGGAGGCAATGCGGCGGGAAGAGGCCCAGCGTGATCCGATCACCCGTACGGCCCAGCTGCTCCGCGAACAGTACGGTGTGTCCGACGAGGAACTGAACCGGATCGAAGCGGAAGCCCGCGCGGTCGTCGACGAGGCGGCCGAGCAGGCGCTGGAGTCACCGCAGCCCGACCCGTCGACCGCCATGGATTTCCTCTACTCGCCCGACGCGGACCCGCGCGGCGAGCAGTTCGATACGGAAGACGATCCGCGCTTTCAGGGGCCTGAGACCACCATGGTCGACCTGATCAACGCGACGCTGAAGGACGAGATGCGGCGCGATTCGCGGATGGTGGTCTTCGGCGAGGACGTCGCCGACACCTCGCATGAGGAGTTGCTCGACAAGGTCGCGGGCAAGGGTGGCGTCTTCAAGGTGACGGCGGGTCTGCAACGCGAGTTCGGGTCGGTGCGCGTGTTCAACTCACCGCTCGCGGAGGCGAACATCGTCGGGCGGGCGATCGGCATGGCGTTACGGGGGATGAAGCCGGTCGTCGAGATCCAGTTCTTCGACTACATCTGGCCGGCGATGATGCAGATCCGCGACGAACTCGCGATGATCCGCTACCGCTCGGCGAACGGGTGGAACTGCCCGGTCGTGATCCGGGTGACGTACGGCGGATACCTCAAGGGTGGCGCGCTCTATCACTCCCAGACCGGCGAATCGATCTTCGCGCACTGCCCCGGTCTGCGGGTGGTGCTCCCCTCCAACGCGATCGACGCGGCGGGGCTGCTGCGGACGGCCATCCGCTGTGAGGATCCGGTCATCTTCCTCGAACACAAGCATCTCTACCGGCAGGTCTACAACAAGGGCGCCTATCCGGGCCCCAACTTCATGATCCCCTTCGGCAAGGCCCGCGTGGTCCGCGAGGGCACCGATGTAACGGTGGTCACGTGCGGAGCGCTCGTGCAACGATCCCTCATCGCGGCGAAGGCTCTGGAAGAGCGCGGGATCTCGGTCGAAGTTCTCGACCTGCGGACGGTGAGCCCGTTCGACATGGACGCGATCTCCGCATCGGTGAGAAAGACGAATCGCGTCGTGATCGCGCATGAGGATTCGCTCTCCTGGGGGATCGGGGCCGAGTTCGCGGCACGGATCGCCGACGAACTCTTCCCCTGGCTCGACGCGCCGGTGAAACGGGTGGCGAGCCTCGACACGTGGGTGGCATACGCCCCGAGTCTCGAGCGGGCGATTCTCCCCGAGGCGGAAGACGTGGCCCGCGCGGTCGAGGAGGTGGCGGCGTACTGAAGCGATGTCGGCCAGATTACGCCGCTCAACCCTGGGGCCTTTCGAGAACGAGCACCTCCCGGTGCTTGCGGACTGGTTGCGCCGCCCACACGTGGCGGCCTGGTATCCATTCCCCAAAGACAGCATCAGCCGGGCTCGGCGTCCGCCACCTGTTCGTGCGCGTGCTACGCGACGGGGTCTTGCCCGACGGACGGTGAGCGGCGCGTGAACCGCGAGCCCCGAGTCAGGGCCCGAACGGTCCGGCGCCTCATGGCACGGAAACGGTCCGAACGGCGCTCGGCGTCCGAACCGGGTCGCGGAAGAGGATGCGTGCGCTGACGATGAGGAAGGCGATCGCGCTGAACAGGCCGCCAAGCAAGGCGAGTGCGAGGAGGCCATCCGTCCCCCACCCGAGCGAGACCGAGATGCGGAAGAGAGGCGCCCAACCCAACGCGGCCAGCGCGCCGAGTTGGAGCGCGAGTCCGGCGGCGTGCAGCGTGGCCGGCGTCGTGACGCGCGCCGGCGCAAGCAACGCGTCCGCGAGGATCGAGGTGACCATCCCGAGCAGCACGAGGTGCAGGTAGGCGATCACCAGCGGTTGACTTCCCACCAGGTGGTCAGCGAGGCCGAACCCGACGAGCAGTTCCGCGAGTCCCTTGACCAGGGCCGCACCGCCGGCGAGACGAAGGAATGACGACACCTCGTGCCGCGCGCGTAGCACCTCCAGGGCGAAGACGAGCGTCGCGGCTCCAATGAGAAGGGTCCCCGCGCGTCCCAACGGGATGAGCCACGGCAGGGGAGGCGGAGCGGTGATGTGGAGCAGCCCTGATGGAAGCGCCCCCGCCACGGCGAGTACGAGCACGAGTCGCGCGTGACGGGAACCGGACAGACCCGCGTACGCCACTCCGAAAGCTCCCAGCACGAGCCACCCGGCGACGAACGGGGTCAGGAAGAGTTCGATGGCCAGCCGGCTGGTCCAGGGATCGGACGCGCGGGCACTCAGGATGCCGGTCCCGATCGTCCCCGCGCCCGCGATCATCAGGAAGACGAGCGCGGCGCGGAAGAAGGTATGCTCCGTACGCCCCCCGCGCGCCAGGGCCGACCGGATGCCGATCGCGAACACCACCCAGAGCGTCACATGCACCGCGGAGAGAGCGATCGTGGTCGGTGAGTACCCGCCCCGCAGGAACCCGAGGAACGCCGCCGCCGAGGCGATCCCCATCAGATGGGCGTGCCAGCGAAACCACCCCGGCGCTCCGCCTCCGGACGCGCGGAGGATGAGAGCGAACCCGGCCATCGTGACCCATCCGAAGAAGGCCACGTGCGAGTGGGCATGCACCAGGTTGCCGAAGGCGAAGCCCGCGAGTTTCTCCGGGCGCAGCATGCTCACGCGCAGCCAGACGCCAGCGATGACCGTCACCGCCACGAAAACCGCGGCGTAGCGGATATACCGGTTGGCGAGTCTTCCCTGCTCTTCCATCGACTTCCAGCCGCTTCAGGAATCCGTGATCATGACCGGCGTCATATCCCAACCTCCACCGGATCCGGTCGCTTCCGCCGTGACGTAGCTCACATTCTCCACCGGATCCATGTCGCTACCATGATCCTTGGCGCGAACCCGGAGGAATCCCGACGTGCCATCGCCCATGCATCCCGTTATGCTCGGGGGAAGCACCGGCGCCGATTCGCCGGTCGGAACGGCGCCGACCGCGCCGGCACATGTACAATGGAAAGGACCGGAAATGGAAGTCCGAGCAGCGAGCAGGTCCGCGGTATCCGCCAGCGAGGCACGTGCCTTCCTCGTCGAAGGGCGCGAGATCGTTCTATGCGACGTCGATGGAGAGATCTACGCACTGGATGGAATCTGTACACACGAAGACCTCCCGCTGGACGGCGGCGAGGTCGAAGACGGTATCCTGGAGTGCCCCTGGCACGGCGCCCGCTACGAGGTCTGCACCGGCCGGGTCTGCGCCCTCCCCGCCACCCGCCCACTGCGTACCTACCCGGTACGGGTCGCCCCGGACGGCGGTGTCTATGTGACGATTCCGGAGTGACACACGACCAGGGGCGGGACGGCGAACATTCGGGATCCCGCGACGTCCGGTGAGTGGATTCGGACGCGCCTGAGAGATGGAAGCGGGATCACTCCCTCGGGATCGTCGCGACGGTCAGCAGGAATACGCCGCCCGTCTCCGAATCGACGCTATGCTCCACGCCGGCACCGAGCGAAACCAGGTCGTCCGCCGTCATTCGCCATTCGTTGGCGTCCGCCCGCAGAAGAATCTCTCCCGAGATGACGTGTACGGTGATCGGCCCGTCCGTCCGATGCGGCGCGAGAGCGCCTCCCGACTCCAGCGCCACCAGCGTGACCCGAAGCGGGCCATCCTTGATCAGCGTCCGTGCGCTGCGTCCCGCCTTCGCGAGCAATTCCGTGTCGATGAGGTCACCACGGCGAGCGTCGTCGAGGTGGAAGTGAAGCGCGGTACCACCGAGCGGACGATCGATGCTGGGCACGGCGTTGCCTCCTTTCGTGGGTCAGGCGCGCCCTGGCGAGCGCGCCGGAAAGATCAAGCGGAAACCATCCGGACGACGGGTCGGGGTGAGTGCGGCGTAAGACACAATTCGCTAACCACTTACCTCATCGCGACACCATCCCGCCGGAAAGTCTGACGACTCCCGCGCCCTGTCAAGAGTCGCCGCGAGAGCCGCGCGATGCCGGAGCGGGAGTGAGGCCGTATCCGTCCCGACAATCCACCGGCTATCTTGGTCGCGGGGCTCGCAGGAAGACTCCCACCGTCACCATCGAATCATCCTGGCGGAAATTCGGATCGGTGATATTGAAGCTGTATCCCGCCTGAAGCTGGAACTTCACCCAGTCCATCCCGGCCCGCAGCGTCAGGGCGGGTTCGAGCAGGTAGTAGCGGCCGTCCCGTCGGAGAAGCGAGGCCTGATCCTCGCCTTCGAACACCAGGCTCCCGGTGACGCCCGTATAGCCCAGCATCGCGATTCGCGATGAGACCGCCGCCTCCACGAAGGGAGCGCGATATCCGAGGACGGGAAGGATGCCCAAGCGGAACATGTTTCCCTCGAGTTCACCCGTACTGCCGGGGCTCGCCGTCAACGTGGATGGGAAATGATTCTCGAACGCCCCGTGGCCAACGAGTCCATGGATCTCCCACGTCAGATTTCGCGGTCCTATCGGGCTGAAGTAGCCCAATCCCAGCTCCAGAAAGTGACC
The DNA here is from genome assembly GCA_964634395.1 of uncultured Gemmatimonas sp. Lineage (GTDB taxonomy): Bacteria > Gemmatimonadota > Gemmatimonadetes > Longimicrobiales > Longimicrobiaceae > WHSP01. The sequence continues at coordinate 35,918 of CAZWJE010000021.1, forward strand.
GGAGCCGCCGTCGCCGTTCTCCAGATCGTCGGGAGAAAGGAAGCCTCCGTTGAACTGGACCGCCAGATAGTCGGAAAGGGCGTATGCCGCCTGGGCCTCGATCCTGTCAGACTGAACGGCCACGGCTCCCGCGAGATCCCCCTTCCCTTCCAGCAACGGGATGTTGTGAGTGCTTGGTGAATAGTAGATCGGATTGCAGGCCACGAGACCTGACCCGGCAAGGAACAGAGCCGCGTGGATGAAGCGGCGGGCGTGCGAAGAGCCGCGGTGGAGTGCTGGAAACCGATTTTCGAGTCTGGACCGGATCATTGATTCGTACGGATTTCGTTATTCGATGACGGCGATCGACCATGACGAATCTGAATCGTGACGGATCGCCGCTCAGACAAGAAGGGCGCCCCGAGGGACGCCCTTCTTCGTTCTTTGCCGCCCAGCGAAACTCAGCCGCGCGGACGGATGATCTCCCGCGGCGTGTACGGCTGGAACTCGCAGCCGGGACGAACCGGGATGTACACGACCTCGTACGGGGCGGTGGCTCCCGACTCGGCGAAGATCGAAGTGCCCTGGAACTCACCGACGCGCTGCACCTGCGACGGCTGAATCACACGGCTCACACCGTACTTCACCCAGTCACGATCCGCGTACGCCATGTCGCTCGACTGGATGAACCAGTTGGCGCCAGCCGCGTAGTTCGGTGCGGTCACCGGGTGAGCCTGGGCGAACGCGACACCGTTGACCGTCGTGTCATTCGTCGCCGGGGAGAACGTGGCCGAGATGTTCTGGACGGCACCGTTCTGCACCACGCACACCTGAATCGTCCGCTCAGCCGGCGGCGGGGGCGGGGGCGGAGGAGGCGGCGGAGCCGGCGGGATCGGGACGATCGGCGCGAAGATCGAGCCGAGCGCGAGCTTCACGCCCGCGACGCCGCGAACCGTCACCGCGAACTTGTCTTCGGCGGTCGAGCCCGCGACCAGGTGGGTCGGCGAATTGTACATGTGCGTGCCGATCTCTCCGAAGAATCCGAAGAGGCTCTCGCGACGGATGTAGTCGAAGCCGACACCGACCGTGCCCTGACCGTTCGTCGCCTTGTTCGGATCCGTCTTGACACACACTTCGTACGGATCGTACTCCGGCACGCAACCGGTTCGCGACGCGCCTCTGAAGTCCGACCGCACGATGCCGCCGCCGAGCCAGAAATACAGCGACGGAAGGAGTTCCGAGTCGCTCGGCCGGAACGGCCTGAACACCGCGCTCAGGTCGACGAGCCAGTTGTTGTACGGATAATCCAGGTTGGCGATCTCGGCCGGAATCCCGTCGGCCGTCGGGCCTGTCGAGGGGATGTACGAGCCGTTGGCGCGAAGGCCGATCGCCGGCGTCCCCCACAGGGTAACCGTGGAGCCCAGCACCGGGTTGGCGCCAATGCTGAAGTCAGCGTCGTCGTACGCGAACCACGGACTGGTCCAGCTGTATCCCCCGTACACACCGAGATCGAGACGAGAGGAGATCCGATCCTGGGCATCGGCTCCACTCGCCCCGGCCACCAGTGCGCCGGCCACCGCGAATGCGAAAAAACGATTCATCGAGTCCTCTCCCGAACTTGTTGAAGTGCTCGTACGATGACACGCGCGTCGCGCGGCCTCGTCGATCGAACGAACAGAGTACAAACGAACGAACCTGATACCAGGCACAGCGAACTTCCTCACCATTGGCTGCGTCTCGCTCGTCCACCTCCTCTCGCCCTGAACTCACTCGTGCATCCCACCGCCCGACCACGACGGAGACGAACACGCGCCCGCGACGCGGGTTCCGACCAGGACCCGTCACGGGTCGAGACAAGGCCCATCACGAACTGATTCGTCCCATGACATCCCGAGCGGTCCATGGATAGACTATACTCGGCGACGCTTCTCAACAACCATGGGATACTGCCCGCCCCGCGAACGCGAAGCGACTGGACGCCTACCCAACGGCGCCGGGGGGATACCACAATCGAAGCGCGGCCTCAGGCGCCGCGGGAATGGACCGTCACAGCCCACTCCAATCATGCGCTCATGCCGGTACCGAACAACGGTCCCGGAGAACACCCACCGCGCACAACCTCGATGAGACCATATTTACCCGCTGGAGGTGCGTAGGATCCGTCCCATCCACGCCGGCGAATCCGACATGTCGCACGGCCAGCGTAGCGGCCGCGGACCGTGAGTGTTTCTCGCCAGGCACCGCGCTTCCCATGGCTCGCCGTTGCGTGGGCGGAGGACACACGATGGGGGCGGGCCCGCCACTGTCGGGACACGAAATCGATTCGTGCATGATCCGGCGGGCGCGATGACGGGCGCGATGGAAATAGCGCTTCGAAAGGCGGAAACGATCAACCCGGGCTCGGTTGCGGCGCGGGATGCCCGACGATGCGGAGCGGCGCGCCCTCCTCCAACAGACCCTCGAAGTCGTTTCCCGAGGGTCGCTGGTACACGCGCAGGCCGAATTCGGGGATGATCGCCATGAGATGATCGAAGACGTCAGCCTGGACACCCTCGTAAACAGCCCAGCGGGTGTCCGTCGTGTATACATACAGCTGAATCGGCAACCCTTCCGCTGTCGGCTGCAGCTGCCGCACGAGGAAGGTCAGGTCGTTGTTGATCATCGGATGGTTGCGCAGGTACGCGTCGACGTAGGCGCGAAACGTCCCGATGTTCGTGAGACGGCGTTGATTGATGATCAGTTCAGGATCGTCGGGATAGCGGGCATTGAACTCCACGAGTTCCTCGAGCTTCCGATCGATATAGTCCGTCAACAGCGCGAAACGTCGAAACCTCTCGATTTCCGCGGGTGTGAGGAACCGAATCGAGGACGTGTTGATGGAGATCGAGCGTTTGATCTGACGCCCTACGCCGTACATGTTCCGCCAGTTCTTGAAGCTGTTCTCCAGGAACTTGTGGGTCGGGATCACCGTGATCGTCTTGTCCCAATTGAGGACGCTCACTGTATTGAGCGCGATATCCGTCACGTCCCCATCCGCCCCGAACTGCGGCATCTCGATCCAGTCGCCTACCCTGATGAGATCGTTGCTGGTGAGCTGCACGCTCGCGACCAGTGAAAGGATCGTGTCCCTGAAGATCAGCATGATGATCGCCATCATGGCGCCCAGTCCGCTGACGAAGAACCAGGGGGATTCACCCGCGAGGCGGGCAACGATGAAGATCCCGGCGATTCCGTACACGACGATCGTCACGAGCTGGACGTAGCTCTTGATCGGCCGCAATTCGGCGGACGGAAGCCTCTGATAGAGCGCGTGACCGGCACTCAGCAAAGCGCTGACCGTCAACGCGATGACCAGGAATACGCAGGACACCAGCAAACGCTGGAGAAAATCGATGAAGCCATCACTCAACCCCGGGATCCATCCGAGCCCGATCTCGAAGGCCAGCAGCGGGATGAGCAAGGAGAGACGGTGCGGAACCTTGTTGCGGAACAGAATTTCGTCCCATTCCACCCGCGTACGTCGCATCAGCAGCTGCACCACCTTCAGTACATAGGGCCTGGCCACCAGATGAAGGAGGAGCGAAACGAAGGTCAGCGCGAGAAGGCCCAGCGTGGCCCCCGCGAGCGGATTGTTCAACAGGTCGCGGAAGATGTCAGAGGTCATGAACCAGTTCTGTTTTCGGTGATACGCTCGCCGCGTCTTCGGGCGGCACCTGGATCAGCGTGAACCGAACCACGCGGGCCGTTACGCCCGCGCGAAGGATGTCTCCGGACCATGGTAGTGCACCGAATCACCGGGGGAGTTCCGCCGAGGCGGTACGGGAAGCCGCGCGCGATGGGCTCATCGACGAACCGCTGGCCAGCCCGCCCCCGCGGGGCGAGCCGGGGGCTATCGACGTGCTGGTAGGGCGCCGGCACGGGGGTCTGGCGTCAGGTGAAGCGGTGGCGGGATCGGTGTCGACTCTCCTTGCCCGGACGCGGAAGTTCCCGGCGGATCGTCCGGCACCATGACCGAAGTCACGTCAGGAAGAATCCGGCGCCCGACGGGATCTCGGTGGCGCGTGAGTTCCGACCGAAACCGGTCCGCGCGCGATCAGGAAACCGCGGTGGGGGGTCCCATGACGAGTTCGTCGATGGATTCGGCGATGAGACGTTGTCGGGCGCGGAGTTCCGCGATTCGGCCGGCACGGGTGCGTTTGAGGATGAGACGTCGCGCCTCGATGCGTCCGGCGCGCCATCGTTCATGAAAGCCGAGGGTGATCATCGCGACGAAAGGAAGCATGACGACCGTCAGAACGCCGGTGGCGGCCCCGAAGAGGAATCCGGCGCCGAGGGCGATGAGGATGATGTACACGCTGAAGGAGACGAGACCCGCCAGAAGCTTCGTCGTGGAGCGGACGCTGGGATCCGGCTTCAGCGTCTTCTCGGCGAACGCGACGAACCGATAGGGTGGCCAGAAGAGCACGGTACCGATGGCGCCGCCGGCGAGCGCGAGAGCGGTGAGAAAGGGGATCAGACGGCCCGCGCGCCAGACGGCGCGGCTGAGGCTCGAGTCCGCGCGCAGGTCGGCGGGGGTGAGGCCGGCGCGGGCGAGGAGCCGACGGTGTTGCAGGATCTCCCGCGCGACCCGCCGCCATCGGTCGCCTCCTGAACGGCGCAGTTCGGCCAGCCTTCGGATACCGGTTCGCAGGCGGGAGAGTTGATCGGTCGCCGATTCATTGATCTCGAACTCGGCCGCGAAGATGGCGTAGGCGGACTCGACGAGCGGCATGTCCTCCCAGGATTCCAGGTTCAGCGTCACTTCGCGGAGGGCCCGGTCGATTCGTTCCGTCAGTTCGCGAACGGCCTCGGGTGTCGCGCCGAGCGGAACGAGGTCATCCCATCGGATCGGTTCGCCGACGGCCACGATCGCCTCCGACCGGAACACTTCCTTGTCGCGGAAGACAAGGCCGACGGGGACGATCGGGAATGATCCGTCCATGAGGGCCGAGGTGCCGAGCGCGATTCTCGCCGCGCCGGTACGCAATGGCGCGATCGAAGGGCGATCATGACTGATCCCCTCGGGAAAGATGCCCACGGCGGAGCCGGACAGCAGGGCGGCGTAGGCGGCGTCGAACGCATCGGTGTTGCGCTCCATCAGAGCGGGGTCGTCCTGACGGCGATAGACGGGGATCGATCCCATCGCGCGCACCAGCAGGCCGATGATCGGCTCCTTGAAGAGCGGTGCCTTGGCGAGGAATCGTACGGGCCGACGGGCCGCCGCCGCGACGAGCGCGGGGTCGAGCAGTGAGTTCGGATGGTTCGCGACCAGCAGGACCGGACCATCCTTCGGCGGCGTGAATCCTTCCACGTGCAGCCGGTAGTAGGTGCGGGTCGCGAGCCGGCCAATCGCGGAAAACGCGGGAAGGAGCCACATGGCCTGTGACCGATTCCTCCTGTGTACGGTATCAGTGAGCGAGGACCGGACCCGACGGATCCGGAATCATCCCCCCGGTCGAATCGACCGAAATATGGTGCGCGGCGACCGACTACGGCTGAGTGGCGGGTGGTTCGAAATCGCCGGTTCGGAGAAACCGGGTCACCAGCTGCCGCACGTCGTCCCGGGCCATGATGAACGTGTGCGCGCTCGGGACCACCACATGGTCAGTCTCGCCCTCCAGGTGTGATTCGGCAACCGAGACCTTGCCGTCATGGGCACCCGCGATGACGCCGACCTCCACGCTCGGCGGGAGACCCAGCGAGAAGACGGGGTTGTCCGGCTCGTCCGTGGTGATGTCGCCCAGGGGCTTGAGGAGCCAGCCGAGGGCGGGCTCGAAGCGGTCGGCGGCGGCGGACCCTCGGTTGGGGGGCGCCAGCATGACGATGCGACCGAGGTTCGGCGGAGGCGAACTGGCGATCATCGATCGCACGATGATTCCGCCGAGACTGTGGCCCACGAAGTGGATGGCGGGTGTCCCCGGTTTCACTTCCGCGGCGAGATCCCGCGCCAGTTCGCGGGCAAGGTCGGAGACCGCGCAACAGACGCTGGAGTAGCCCCAGTTGATGACCGTGTAACCGGCATCCTCGAGAGCCCACTCGAGCGGCAACATCGAGATCGGAGTGCGCGCGAGCCCATGCACCAGCACGACGAGTTCCTCCGGCGTATCCTTTCCGGATGGGCCGGGCCCATCGACCGACGCTCGCGAGATCGCGGCGGCCCCCCCGGGGTGGACGATCACCCAACTCAGAATCAGTGCGAGCGGTAACCTCGTGCGCATACGATAACCCGCTTGTCTGGTGTCCTGCCTGAACGAAATGACTATACCCCGATTGCATGTCGGGTTCCACGAGGGTCGACCGCGGTCGTCGGGGCCCGCGGGTTTCGCGCGGTGAAGCGACGCACCCAACGCGATTGCCCCGAGCGACCATTCGACGATACTTGGATTCGTCGCGACTTCACGACGTGGGTCGCATGAACCGCATCCATCAAGGAGCTTCCCGAATGGGCCTGTTCAAGACGAGAGACGACAGATTCGAAGGGATCACGGAGGTGATCGAGAAACACGCCGGCAGGGAAGCGGCGACACTGATCGAGGCGAGCATCGAAAACCTGGGCACCACGCGCAACGCGATCGGAGACGCGCTCTCGCTGGGGTCACGTTCGACGAGCGGCGACGCCGAGACGGAACGCCGCAACGCCATTCGCGCCGTTCTCTATCTCCTCTTCACCGAGGGAAAGCAGCCGACCGGGCTCGCCGCGTCATTCAAGGAAAAGTACCGGAACTGGACGCTCGGCCAGCTCGTTTCCGAGATGAAGAGTCGGCTCCCGCTCCTGATCTCGTCTCCCAATCGCGACTCGTGGGATCCGAACGGATTCAGCCCGGCGACCGATCCGCCGCCGCCCGGCTTCCGCTACATCGTCTTCGCGATGATGAATACGTACACCGGGCGGGGGGTCTCCTACGACGCGATCCTGGACAAGCCGACGATCGTCCGGAGCTTCGCGTTGAGCACCTCACTGATCGGCGATGGACACGTCGCCTCCTATTACCCCTATGGGCTGATCCTGCGGGTCCCGAAGGAGAACATCGTCAGCGCGCACGCGAAGGACCAGGCGTTCAAGAACTACAAGGCGCACGATCCGGCGAACCCGATGAGCCTCGCTGAAATGAACGACCTGCGGAACGAGATCCGCCGCGTCGGAGCGACCTACTCCCTCTCCACGCCCGATGACATTCTCTCCCGAGTCAAGCCGAATTCAGAGTATGGGTACAGCGAGATCGTCGTGCTCGGCTCGAACCCGATGGGCGGAACGATCCAGGTGGCGGGCTTCTTCATGAAAGTGGACTCGACCGGCGCCCCCTACGTGCGGCCGGGCCGGAAGAACGAGACCGCTTTCGTGACTGGCGCGATCGCGACGAAGATGCGGAATTCGGGGTTGCCGATCGTGCGGATCACTGACACGTCCGGCGCGGGGAGCTGAGAAGCGCCCGGAGCGATCGTATTTCTTGACTCACCAGTTTACGTTCTGTACCGTAGTCTCCGACTCTCGCTTCCCATCGTCGAACGATGTTCCTTCTCCGGCGGGTGCGGCGTGGTCCCGGATCAGTGGAGATGGTGATAGGGTGAAAACGGGTAACCGGGGGAAACACGATGGGAATCGCCTTGTCGTTGGGAAGTGGGTCGCTCGATGTCACTCGGCCGCTCACCTACGTGATCTACTGGAAGCCGTCGTCCGCCCTCGCCAATGGCCACGCGGCGATGATCATCGACTCGTCGGCCTACCAGGGTGAGACCAATACGGACAGCATGATGAAGCTCTTCAACGATCGCGACAACTACGTCAGCTGGATGGGAGGCGGTGGCGGGGCCAACCCGCTCGTCAGAAGTGGCGTGGCGGAGGACTTCGACGGCGACACGCAGGTCTGGAAGGGACGGGCGACCGGTAACAGGGGCAGAAACCTCCCGTCCCGATGGGTCGCGCTGAAAAGTCTTGACATCGCCGCGATGCGCGCGGAGTGGGACGGGATTCGCAACAAGCCCGGCGGCGCTCACTGGAAGTTGATCGACAAGAACTGCGCGACGGTCGTGGCGCGAGTGCTCAGAGCGGGCGGGGCCCGATCGAAGAGCTGGGGCGCCTCACACCAGCTCGTCTGGTGGCCGACCGACGTGATCCGGTACGCGGCGTCGATGAAGGGTTACGTCTACCGGAAGAGCTGGTAGGCGCGGCTGTCCGTCGGATCAACCAGGAACCCACGCTCGGAGGAGAGGAATGCCAGCCTGGTTCAGGCCAGCGAGTCTCGCGATCGTCACGCTGTTCGTCACTGGCTGCTACCATCAGGTCGTTCGAACCGGCGCCCCGGCAGGGGATGTCGTGATCGAAGAGCCGTGGACCGCGACCTATCTGCTCGGGCTGGTTCCCGCCACGAGTATCAATACGGCGACGAGATGTCCGAATGGTGTGGCGGTCATCGTCACGGAGCAGACCTTCCTCAATGGGTTCGTGGGCGTGATCACGCTCGGCATCTATACTCCGCAGAGCGTCACGATCACCTGCGCGGCGGCGCCACTGACGATGGGCGGAGGAGTTCATCTCCATGCTCCGGTCGACGCGAGCATCGAGGCACGCGACGCGACGATCAGAGACGCGATCCGCCTCGCACGACGAACAGGCGAGCGGGTCGTCGTTCACCTTGGAGGCTGAGCCACGGAACGGACCGCCGGAGACTCCGGATCCCGACTGAGAACGATCATGCCGCGCGGGCCCTACATCACCGCCTTACATCACCGAACGCCGGGACTCGATATGTCACTCCGCTTCCTGATACTCGGGGCGCTCTGCATCACCGCGAGCGGCTGCTACCGCGTAACGGTCGAAACCGGCGCGCCGGGCACTCCAACCTCGATCGACCGTCCCTGGCAGATGTCGTTCGCGGCGGGGCTGGTCCCGCCGCCGGAGATCGATACCCGGACGGAATGTCCCATGGGGGTCGCGCGGGTCGAAACGCAGCGCAGCTTCCTCAACGTTCTCGCCGGATCCATCACCAGCAGCATCATCACGCCGATGGATGTCCGCGTCGTCTGCGCGTCGGGGCCGGTTTCGAGGTAGGGGGCTAATCGCTTTCCAGCAGGCCCTGGATGGCGGCGATCGTCTCGCCAACGTCGCCCACGCCCAACTGCCGATGCACGATCTCACCCCGCGGATTGAGCACCGCGACCATGTTCGTGTGGGCGAAGTCCGTCGGGGACTCGCGAACGAAACGCACGCCGAGGATCGCGGCCAGTTCCAGGGTGTGTCGATCGTCGCTGGCCAGGACGCTCCAGCGGTCCGGATCGAGTCGAACGTCACCCGCGAACTCCGCGAGCCGCTCGGGCGTATCGCGCTCGGGGTCGATCGAGAAGAGCACATACCCCACCCGATCGCCCGCCGCTTCGCCGAGCTCCGACTCGATCCGTTTCAGGTCCGCCAGGATACGAGGGCAGGAGTAGGCGCAGTGCGTATAGACCATCGAGACTACCTGCACCCGTCCTTCGAGCGAAGCGAGCGACCGCCGTCCTCCGATCTGGTCCCACCACTCGGACTCCAGATGGTAGAGCGATAGACCGGGCAGTTCAGCCGCGACGGCGTCCGGGCCATCGGCCATGGACGCATGGTGATGCTCATGGCCGGTGGAGACGGTCGCGATCGCCTGATCGCCCGTCGCGGACGAGGCGAGCACGCCCTCCGTCGTCGCGCTGGCGTCCCGCCCGATGTCGGAAGCCGGACCATCCGACGGACCGCATGAGACGAACCCCAGAACCATCACCAACGGAACGAAGGTCCGCCAGCGGATCATATGCTCGTATCGGTCCTTCATCGCACACTCCTCGCGCAACGGAAGCCGAGGCTTCCCTGTGTCGACCGTCCGTCCAGACCGGCCCTCGTCGCGAACCGGAGGAACGCGGCGTAGTTGCTCGGGTTCGTGGCGGCGACACCACCCGCGGCGCAGTACAGCTGCTTATCATGCCCGCCGCCCGCCGCCCGCGAGTCGTCCGACGCCATCACGTTATTGAAGTCAAGCACCCATTCGGAGACGACCCCGTGCAGGTCCAGGACACCGTAGGCGTTCCGGAATCCGGACCCCACCGGGAGGGTGGGTGCGCGCCGCGTGTGGAGATCGAGCGCACGCTGCAGGAACTCGACGTTCCGGGTGGCATCGCGCTCGGTCTCGCTCGCGCTCGCCACGTACTCCCATTCGTCCGTGGTTGGAAGCCGTTTGCCCTGCCATTCACAGAACGCGTTCGCCGCGAACCAGGATACGTTCGTCACCGGCGCCCTCGCCAGCGCCTCGTCGCCGAAATCCAGGTCATCCGTCCAGTCCGCCAGGTAGGTGGACGCCGCGAAGATCTCTTTGACCTCGCTCTTCCGCCATTCCGGGTGCGCGACGACGAAAGCCAGATACTCGCTCCGGGTGACGGCGACCAGATCGATTTCGAACGCGGGAACCTCGACTCGCTCCCTGCCCCTGGAATAGTGCGGGAGGTAGCTGCCGGCCGACACCGGGACCATCGCGTCCAGTGCCACCAGCGTATCGGGAGACGTCCCTCCTCTCCCCGGAGCGAGGAGAGGAAGGGCCGTCAGCAGGACGAGAATCGCGTTCAAGGCAGTCATCCTTCCGTCGTCGTCAGTCGACGATCGTGTACGGCTGGTTCTGGAACTGTTCGGCGAAGACCCGGTCGTCTCGTTCCCCCTCGATCCGCAGCGTCCCCACCGCC
>CAZWJE010000022.1:0-43776 GCA_964634395.1 uncultured Gemmatimonas sp.
CTAGCCGCAGAGGCCGCACTCGGCAACCAGATACTACGTCCACGCTGGTGCTGCCCACGCATCCCCTCCGTCGCGGCTCGGTGGCTCGTGCGGTGCCTGGAGGTGCACGTCATCGGGGCTGACGACCAGCCCCCCCGGCTTGCGACCCTCCTCCAGGGCGCGAGAAATCACGGCATGGCAGGCCGCCTCGAGCCAGCCCCGCCCCTCGCGCGGACCGGCTCGGCGCGCTGCGGCGGCCGCGGCCACGTAGGAGTACGTTTCGGTCGCGATGCGGAGCCGATAGCCAAGTCGGCGCGCCAGGGATCTCACGGCCTTGAACTCCTCGTGGAGCTGCCTGCGGTAGAGGCATGCCAGCGTGACTGCCGTATGCGGTGGCACTGCGATCCGGTATTCGAGCCGGTCGGCGAGCTCGGCGATGACGCCGGCGCCCAGTAGCTCCGCGGTGGTCGGCGAGCGGCCAGAAGTGCTCCAGGGCTGCGAGGCGAATGCCCCGGTCACCAGGACCGTGTAGCGCGACGTGTCGAGCATCTTCCCACTGGAGAGCGGGACGGGCTCGCGGCCCAGGAGCGCCAGGAAGTGGGCCTGTTGCTTGACATACTTCGACCTGCCGTTGCCGTGCGTGTCCAGATCGACGGTAGTCTTGTCGATCTCGTCGATCTGGATGACGCCGACGCCGCGTTCGGCGCCATGCCAGGCTCCCAGCAGGTCTTCGATCGAACTCCCCTGCCAGCCTGTCTCGACCGTGTGAGCCGCCGAGAGCCGAAGGTAGGGTTGCTGCGCAACTTCTGCGACCGCCTTCGCAATCGCGGATTTCCCCGACCCCGTGCCGCCCGTGAGCAGCACCCGAGGGGCCCCGACGTCCTGCTCGGCCGCCCTGAGGGTCAACATCGCGAGCTGCGAGAGGAGATCCGGTGTCCCCACGATGAGGTGCGCCAACTCCTCCCTAATGTAGCGCCAGCGTCGACGCGTAGCCTTGATCTCCCGGCGCCTGATGTCCTTTTCAGCCCGGACGAGATGCCCGACCTGGAGCGAGCGGCGACGCTGCTCGAGCAACTGGTGCAGCTTGAGCAGTAGTTTGGCCCGGTTGTCGATGGTGGGGTGTGGCGTTTCCATGCTGCACCCTACCCTGGCGGCGCAGAACTCCACCAAACCGCCGAATGCGGCCGAGCAAGGCCACGTCGTCCTGAGCCACGGACCCGGCCCGGCTCACGCATTGACCCTGGGACGCGGATACGAAGCCTCCGCTGTCTCGTTCGATCGACCTGCTGCGATAGTTTCGCCTCGTGTTCGCCCACGGACTGTGGGGACGCACTCGGCCGGACTGCGCCAGGCGGTCAAGCGCGCGCCTCCCGCAGATCGGCGCGGGCGTCCCGAACGATCAACCAGGACGAATGCAGGAAGAGTCCCGCGATCACCGCCGCGACCACGAGGTCGGGCCAGGAAGTGCCCGACCACGCAACCAATGCGGCGGCGACCACTACCGCAGCGTTGCCGATCGCATCGTTGCGCGAGAAGAGCCACACTGCCCTCACGTGCGAATCTCCAGTGCGGTGCGGGATCAGTACTGCAGCCGCCGCTACGTTGACCACCAGCGCCACGACGGCGAGGATCCCCATCAACTCCGCCTCCGGCTGCTGCTGCTCTACGAAGCGGTATGCGGTGTTCGTGAGCACGCCCAGACCGAGCGCTCCCAGGAACAGTCCCTGGATCAGTGCGGCACGCGCACGCCACGCGAGGCTCCATCCGATCGCGAGCAGCCCGAGGAAGGTGATGAGGCCGTCCCCGAGGAAGTCGAGCGCGTCTGCCTTCAGCGCCTGCGACCCCGAAAGGAAGCCGCCGACCATCTCGACCACGCCGTAACCGGCGTTGAGCAGAACGACCAGCCACAGCGCCCGGCGATACTCGGGCGTCGTGTGCGCCGCTGCGACCTCGGGCGCATTGGCGCCCTCCACCAGGGGATCCAATCCATAGCCGAGGCGAGCGACAACGTCCTTCACCTCGTGGAGGCGTTTATCCTCATCATCCACGTGCAGGGTGAGAATGTGTGAGGCGGTGGAGACCTTCGCCGCCTCCACTCCACCCACGGCGCGCACCGCCGCCTCGATCTCGGCCGCATCGTTGGCGCAGTCCATCCCGATCACACGATAGCGCACGGGGCTCTCCGCCTTGCTCATCGGTCAACTTCAAGCTCTGTTCTTCGAGGGGCCCACTTGCCCCTACGCGCGCTCCTCTCATATCATAGAGTGCTGATGGATTATGCATCAGCTCGCGCTGATGTGCAAGACCGGATTCCTAACGAGACCATGCTCACCACGGACTTCGCCCGCTCGCTTAGTCTCAAGGCCAAGCTCTTCCGCGGCTTCGCCGATCCGTCGCGCCTTTCCATCCTAGAGGTGCTCCGCGATCGCGCACTCAGCGTGAGCGAGATCGTGGAGATCACGGGCCTCACGCAATCCAACGCCTCCAATCACCTGGCGTGCCTTCTCGACTGCGAGCTGGTCACCCGGGAGCAGCGGGGCCGATTCGCGTACTACCGTCTCGCGGACAAGGGCGTGGGCGGGCTGCTGTCGCTCGCAGACGAGATTCTCGCCGACGTCGCCCAGGGTGTGTACGTCTGCCCCCGCTACGATGCGCCCGAGAGCGACGGCGAGTGAGTCCCTGTTGACGCGCGGACCGGTGGTTCCCTGGCGGCGCCTCGTTGCCTTGCTCGTCTTGGCGTGTATCGGTTTTTCCGCCGTCGAGGTCGTCTGGGCCGCCGAGACCGTGGGTGTCGCGGCGGTCGGCGCCGCGACGGATTCCGCATTGCCGGCTGGCGATCCGCAGGACGGCCCGACGGAGACTCACCCGGAGGAGGACTGCCCCTGCCTGTGCGAGTGCGCCTGCGCAAACACGCAGCAGGCGACTCCCGCTATCGTTCCGATCGCCACCTCAATCGGGCCGACCGGCGCTCGGCGCGCGGTCGTGTCGGGCCGGCGTGCTCCACCCTCTGTATCCTCCAAGCCCCACCTCCGTCCCCCCATCCAGTAACCGGCCCGGCGCGCGGCGGGTTGCCGGCGCCATCCACCATTGACCGATCCGGAGAATCGCCGCCCATGTCAGTGGACGCGGCCATGCTCTGTCTACGATTCATGCCGGTGCCCGGCGGGCGCCGCCAAGACGATTGAACGGATGAACTTCATGATGCGGCTCGGGATGGTCTGTCTGGTCACGGGGATGGTCCTTTCAGCGCAGCCCGTCGATGCGCAGGAGCCCGCGCGGGTGACCGTGCGCGTCCTGAGCGGAGGGTCGCCCGTCGAGGGCGCACAGGTAACGTCTGGCACGATCGGGTCCCTTACCAACGCCGACGGGGAGGCGGTCCTTGGGCTTCCTGCCGGAGAGCGCGTCCTCCGGGTACGCAAGCTGGGTTTCTCGACTGCCGGGGCCGAGCTCTTGCTCGCCGCCGGCACGGACACGGTGGTGGTGGTAGAGCTCGAGGAGGAGGCGATCGAGACGGAGGGGATCGTGGTGACCTCGACCCGCACGGAGCGGCGGATCGAGGACGAGCCGCTCCGGGTGGAGGTGGTATCGCGCGAGGAGGTCGAGGAGAAGCTGCTGATGACGCCCGGCGACATCGCCATGCTGCTCAATGAGACAGCGGGGCTGCGCGTCCAGCCGACCGCGCCGTCGCTTGGCGGGGCCAGCGTGCGCATCCAGGGTCTGCGCGGCCGCTACACCCAGATCCTCTCGGACGGGCTGCCGCTGTACGGCGGGCAGGCGGGCGCACTCGGTCCGCTCCAGATCCCGCCCATGGACCTGGGCCAGGTGGAGGTCATCAAGGGCGCGGCCTCGGCCCTGTACGGCGCTACCGCCCTGGGCGGAGTGGTCAACCTGATTTCCCGCCGTCCGGAGGACGAGCGCGAGCTGCTCCTCAACCAGACCACGCTTGGCGGCAGTGACGCGGTGCTCTGGCTCGCGGACGAGGTGGACGAGCGCCGGGGCTACACCCTGCTTGCCAGCGTTCACCGGCAGGGGCAGGCGGACGTGGACGAGGACGGCTGGGCGGACCTGCCCAGCTTCCGCCGCGCCACGGTGCGTCCGCGCCTCTTCTGGAACGACGGCCACGGCCGCTCGGCCTTCGCCACGGTGGGCGGGATGGTGGAGGATCGCGAGGGCGGCACGCTGCCCGACCACACCACCCCCGCCGGGACGGCGTTCGCGGAGGAGCTGGAAACGCGGCGCCTGGACGCCGGTCTGATGGCGCGCGCGCTGCTCGGCGGCTCACGCCTGCTCAGCGTGCGGGGCTCGGCGATGGCGCAGCGCCATCGGCACCGCTTCGGGGAGGCGCTCGAGCGGGACGTGCACGCCACCGCCTTCGCGGAGGCCGCGCTCTCCGGCCAGGACGGTGCCCACGCCTGGGTGCTCGGCGCCGCGGTGCAGCGCGAGCGCTACGATGCGGAGGACGTCCCGGCGTTCGACTTCGCCTACACCATCCCCGCGCTCTTCGCGCAGGACGAGTACGCCCCCACGGAGTGGCTGACGCTCTCGGCCAGCGCCCGGCTGGACCACCACAGCGAGTACGGCGCCTTCCTCAACCCGCGGCTCTCGGCGCTGATCCGGCCCGGGGAGTGGGTGATTCGGGCATCCGCGGGCACCGGCTACTTCGCCCCCTCGCCCTTCACCGAGGAGACGGAGGCCGTGGGGCTCGCCCGGCTGGTGCCCACCGATGAGCTGGACGCGGAGCGGGCGCGCAGCGCCATGCTCGACGTCGGACGCCACCTTGGCCCCTGGGAGCTGAACGCGACACTTTTCGGCTCCGAGATCGAGGACGCGCTGATGGTCCGCTCGGCGGAGGGCGGACGGCTGGCCCTCTTCAACTCGCCGGAGCCGGTGCGCACCTGGGGCACCGAGCTGCTGGCGCGCTACCACGAGGGCCCCATCCACCTCACGGCCACGCACGTCTACACGCACTCGACGGAGCTGGACCCCGAGGGGACCGGCCGTCGCGAAGTCCCGCTCACGCCGCGGCATACGGCGGGGGTGGTGGGGGCGTGGGAGGACGAGGAGTGGGGCCGGGTGGGCGTGGAGCTCTACTACACCGGCCGCCAGACGCTGGAGGAGAACCCCTACCGCTCCTCCTCGGAGCCGTACGTGGTCACGGGGTTCCTGGTGGAGAAGCGGCTGGGCCGCGCCCGCGTCTTCCTCAATGCCGAGAACCTGCTGGACACCCGCCAGACCGCCCACGATCGCCTGGTGCTCCCCGCCCGCAGCCCGGAGGGGCGGTGGATCACCGACGTGTGGGCTCCGCTGGAGGGGCGGGCGTTCAACGCAGGCGTGCGGCTGGCCTTCTGAGATGGCGATCAACACGAACCGCTGGAATCGGATCCGCTACACCGCGTTTGCCCCGCTCTACGACCGTGTCGCGTCGTTCGGGACGCAGCGCCGGCGCTCGATCGAGCTGCTGGACCTGAAGCCGGGCGAGCGGGTGCTGATCGTCGGGGCGGGCACGGGCGCGGACCTTCTCCACCTGCCGGCCGGAGTAGAGGTGGTGGCGGGGGACATCACCCACGCCATGGTGGAGCGCGTCCGGCGCCGGGCGGCTGGTCTTCGCCGGGAGGTGACGGCGGAGGTCATGGACGGTCACGCGCTGCCGCTTCCGGACGACAGCTTCGACGCCGTCATCCTCCACCTCATCGTGGCGGTGATTCCAGACCCTGTGGCGTGCCTCCGGGAGGCGGCGCGGGTGCTGTGCCCGGGCGGACGGGCGGTGATCTTCGACAAGTTCGTGCCCGATGACCGGGATCCATCCGTGGCGCGTCGGGCGCTCAACGTGGTCACCAACGCGCTCTTCTCCGACGTCACCCGGCAGCTCGGCCCCCTGCTGACGGGTACCGGGCTGCGGGTTGTCCACCGTGAGCCGGCAGCACTGGGAGGACGCTTCGAGATCGCGCTCCTGGTGAACGGGTAGAGGGGAACGGCTTAGCGCGACACGGCGAATCCGCTGCATGATCTAGCGACCGCTCGAGTGGCAGGGATCCAGCATTTTCCGCGACGGCTCAGGTCGGGTCCGCGCTGCCGCCGGGGACGGTGGACGGTCCCCCCACTTGGCATCGCGCCCTTCGGTCCGACACGCTGTGTTCGTGACCGGAGCCGACCCGGAATCGACCAGGAATACTCACGCTCTCCTTGGTGCTGCGGTGCGCGCGCAGGTGCGCATTCGCAGGTCGGCCACCAAGGAGGGCGTTTCTTCGTGAAGGTGAAGGAATGGTACACACACACGTCCGTCGGCGACGCAAGTTCGCCCGACAGCCCACCACCCCTCAGCAGACCAGCACGCCGAAGAAGTCCCCGGGGCCAACCCCAACCCCGGTCATGCCAGAGGCGTGGTTCCGGGCCCGGTTCCCCACGGCCTTCTCGGCCGCCGAGGAGCAAGCGTTCGCCGAGCGCGACGGGGAGCTCGTCGGCTTCGCCTCGGAGTACCTCATCGCGCGCTGCATCGGCCGCGCCGGCAGCCCCTCCGCGCCCGTGGTCTTCTGCCCCGAGGAGGCGGAGTTCTACCGTTACGCCTCGGGAAGCGGCCTGTACGAGCCGATTCGACGACAGGATGTCCGCTCTGAGGTGGTGAAACTTATCGAGCAGTGCTCGGCGGGATCCCTCCAGCATTTTCGGGCCGAAATCCTCAAACTCCGAACACGTAAAGTCCTCGCGCCGGTTGCCGATGCCCTCATGACGGAGTCCGTGATGCGCGTTTCCGAGTTCGAGCCGGACTATCACGTCATCCCGGTCGAGAACGGAATGCTGGATCTCCGCACTCTGCGACTCGATCCGTTCTCGCCGCAGCGGCCGGTGCGGTCGAAGCTGCCCATCCGGTGGGACGAGCATGCCGCACCCCCGACCAAGTTCCTGGAGTACGTGGAGTCGATGTTCCCGGCAGAAGAGGACCGGCGGCTGCTGATCGATTCGCTGGCGATGGCGTTCCTGGGAAATCCATTCCAGCGCATCGTCGTCATCCTCGGGCCCGGAGGGGCGGGGAAGACCACGCTCGTGAAGCTGCTGATCTCCCTCATCGGGATCGACGACACCGCGCAGTTCATCCCCAAGAAGTCTGACCGCCCGTTCGAGCCGGTCTCCTGGATCGGGAAGAAGCTGCTCTACGTCACCGAGGCGAGGGAGAACTCCCTTCTCGGGTGCAGCCAGCAGCTCAAGGAGATCAGCGGCCAGGACACGATGACCGTGGAGTTCAAGTCGAGCAACATCCGGATGAGCTTCACGCCCCGGTCGCTGCTCATGGTCACCGGCAACCCCGACCTCCGCCTGCGCATCGAGCAGGACCGGGACGCATGGGAGCGGCGTCTGATCCTCCTCCGCGTTGTGAAGCCGCAAAACCTGGATCCGATTCCCGACTTCGACCAGCACCTGATGAGGACGGAGGGGCCCGGGATCCTGAAGGTCGTGGTCGAAGCGGCGCAGCGGCTTCTCCGGGACGGGCTGCCGAAGCTGAGCGAGGAGCAGGACCGGCGGGTGAAGCACCTCCTCGACGCGTCGGACCCCTATGCGGAGTTCGTCAGCGTCCATGTCGAGGACCAGGTGGAGAGCTGCGTGTACACCGCTGACGCGTACGCGGCGGCGAAGGAGTTCCTGTCGAGAAACGAGTACCGCGTGCCCGGCTCGGGTGAGCTCCAGAAGCGGGTCACCCGGGCGATGGAGGAGGCGGGCTACACCACCTCGAACAGCCTCAAGAAGTGCCCGGACAAGAGCACGCGGGGATGGCGGCGGATCCGGCTCCGGGCGCCGTCGGAGGTTCCCGGATACTGATCGGCTGCATCGGGCAGGTCGGACGCCTCTGCTCCCTACCGGGGGCGGGGGCGCCTCGTCCTGTATGGTTGAGTCCCAACAGTTGCTGCCTGTTGGGACGCGTGGGACGGGACGTCGCCATTCCCGGGTAATCCGGTCCGGTCCGGTTCAAGATCGCTGGGGGTGGGCAGGGTCGTGTCCCAGGTGTCCCGCGAAGCATCGCTTCTACCGATCCTGCATGGCAGATCGGCTCCCCACGAGTCGCCCATCCGCTTGACGCCGGCGTGGAGCGACCGACTCACTGCCAGGGTACCCTCGACCATGGATGAATGATGGAAGCCTGGGAGATCCGGACAGTCCGCGGCTCGCTCTACCGGGTGCACCGGCGCCTGGACGACCGCTGGTGGGTGTCGGCGGACAACCTGCCCACCCCCGACTCGCGCAGCCTCGCGCACGGCTGCTGGGAGATCCAGCCCCCGGTGCGCTGGCCGCCGGTGGTTGGCCGTTCCTTCATCTTCGAGGCGCCGGACGATATGGAGGCTGGCGATCCGCGAGGGATCCCTGGCGGGGGCAAGATCACCAGCGAAGTTGCGTCCTTCCGTCGGCTGGACGCCTTGGCGGCAGGCATCGATAGCGATCCCTGAGGCATTGGCGACGCGCGCGGCCGATTGGTGGCCATGCCCACTTCTCAGGCGCCCTCCTGGTCCTACACGCTGCTGTGCAGGACCCGCCGACGGTCGGTGCGGTCCGGATTCACTCCGGATCAAGAGGAGAAGTCATGCGGATCAGCGTTTCCGATCACCACGCTCTCGAGACCCTGCTGGACGAGGTCCAGGGGAGTGCACGAGCCCGCGCGCTCACGCCCGGCGCCATCGCGCAGATCGCCCGTGCAGCCGAAGGGGAGCTGGACACGCTCAGAGTATCCTCGTCGGACCGAAAGGGGTGCGAGTACGTCTTCCTACCCCGCGGCTACACCACCCGGCGATACGGGCGCAAGGCGCCGCGGGCGGCCGCCACCTGGATCCGCCTCCGGCGCGAGGTGGACGGGTGGTACCTTGTCGCGGCGGACCGGCGCCCGCGCCGCATGGCGTCCGAGCCGATGCCGGCCGGGCAGCTCTGGATCACTCCGGGGGTGCACGAGGAGCTGGTGCGGATCTTCTCTCGTCAGTTTCGAGTTCTGGACGGAGCGTGATACGCACTGCGGTGCGGATGATTCACAACGGTGGGTGGAAGGGTAGGAGGCCCTTCCACCCGCAATCGTTTCCGCGAACAAGCCGTCGCCTCCGACGGCTTGACGTTCCGTGGACGGGGTGCGACACTGGGGAAGGGTGAAATCCGCGGCGTTCCTGCCTTTTCCCAGTCCTCATCCTGAATGCCGATCGACCGCCAGCTTCGGGACCTGGCCGCCCGCTGGGCCGAAGTCCCAGCCGGGGAGCGCGCGAACGCGCAGCTCTACCTTACGCAGCTCGCTCAGGCCCTCGAGGTCGAGCCACCCCAGCCCCGTGGGAGCGGCTACGAGTTCGAGCTGCCCGTGAAAGTGGTAAGCCGTGACGGCAAGGAGAGCACGAACTTCATCGACCTCTTTAAGGAGGGCTGCTTCGTGCTGGAGGCGAAGGATGCGGCGGCGGGTGGCTCGGACGATGCCCGCCTCCGGCGAGCGTTCGGTCAGGCGCTCAGCTACGCGCACGCGCTTTCGGGCGGGCCTCCGCCGTACCTGATGGTGCTGGACGTGGGGAAAACGCTCCTCCTGTGGGATCGTTGGGCAGGTTCGTTCGGTGGCTACAATCTCGGTCACCGCATCCCTCTCGCGGCGCTGGCGGACCGCCCCGACGACATCGCGCTACTGCGCGACGTATGGACCCAGCCCCATGTTCGGGATCCGCGGGCGCGCGCTGCAGCGGTCACCCGGGAGGTGGCGGCTCGCCTCGCGGAGCTCTCCGCCTCGCTGGAGGACCGCGGGTTCGAGCCCGAGCGGGTCGCCCGGTTTCTCATGCGGGCCGTCTTCACGATGTTCGCGGAGGACGTCGGACTCCTCCCTGGGAAGCCGTTCCAGGAGGCGCTGCAGGAGTTCCTCACGGAGCCCGAGGAGTTCGCGGCGGCGATGCGCGAGCTTTGGCGCGCGATGGACGAGGGCCGGCGCTTCGGCCTGCGCCGGCTCCTGCGATTCAACGGCCACTTCTTCGCCAAGCAGGAGACGCTCCCCCTCACCAAAGCCGATATGCTCGTGCTCCTCCAGGCCGCGAAGTCGGACTGGACGCACGTCGAGCCCACTATCTTCGGCACCCTCCTCACCCGCGCACTCGACCCGGAGGAGCGGCACCGTCTGGGCGCCGAGTACACGCCCCGGGAGTACGTGGAGCGGCTGGTACGACAGACGGTGGAGGTGCCGCTACGCGAGCGATGGGCGCCAGTACAGGCTGAGGTTCTCCGGCTCACCGAGAGGGGAACGCGGCCCAGCCGTGAGGCCGCACTCGCGCGACTGCGAGAGTTCCACCAGGAGCTCCGGGGGATGCGGTTCCTCGACCCCGCCTGCGGCAGCGGGAACTTCCTCTACGTGACGCTCCACTCCGTGAAGCGTCTGGAGCTGGAGGTGCTGCGGGAGATCGAGCGCATTACCGGCCAACCGGAGCTAGCGGTTGAAGAAGTGGGGCCGTGGCAGTTCCACGGCATTGAGGTCAAGCCATGGGCGCGCGAGATCGCGGAGCTCACGCTCTGGATCGGCCACCACCAGTTCTGGGCGGCGCATCACGGCGGGGTTCAGCCGCCCGAGCCCGTGCTGCGGGACACCGGCACCCTCGAGCTGCGCGACGCGGTGCTGGCCTGGGACGAGGTCGTGCACGATCCCGGGAAGGACCGCCCCGATCCCACCCCGCGCATCCCCCACCCGGTCACCGGGAAGCCGGTGCCCGACCCGGAGGCCAGGCTGCGCTACATGGAGTACCGCGGCGCGCATCCGGCGGAGTGGCCGCAGGCGGATTTCATCGTGGGAAATCCTCCGTACATGGGCAAGCCGCGACAGAGAGAAGCGTTCGGCGACGGGTACGTAGAGGCACTCCGTAGTGCGTACTCGGAGGTTCCTGAGAGCGCCGACTACGTCATGTACTGGTGGTATCGCGCAGCCCTCGCAGTTGCGTCGGGCCGTACCGTCCGGGCAGGTCTGATCACCACCAACACCATCACGCAGGCGCAGAATCGGGTGATCCTCGACCGTGCGGCCGAGAAGGGAGCACGCGTTACGTGGGCAGTGGCTGACCATCCATGGGTGGACGAGGTCGGAAGTGCGGCCGTTCGGGTAGCGATGACGGTGTTGGAGCGCGAGCCCTCGTCCGGGACCGCGGTCGTGGTGGACGGGGCGGGCAACGTGATCCAGGAACTACGTGTTTCTGCGCTGAACTCCGATCTGACCACCCACGCAGACGTAGCTTCAGCGGCGAAGACACCGCTTCTGGCCAACGCCGGGATGTGCTACCACGGGTTCATCCTCATCGGCTCGGGCTTCAAGGTGAAGGAGGGTGAGGCTCTGCAGCTGCGGGCCATGGATGTATGCCATGAGTCCATCGTTCGCCCCTACCGGGGCGGGAAGGACCTCACCGATCGCCCGAAGGGAGAGTACGTCGTTGATTTCGGACTCGGGTCTGAGGCCGATGCGAGAGCCTTCCCGGTGCTCTATGACCTTCTCCGCACGCGCGTCAAGCCGCAGCGCGATGCGAACAAGCGGCCTGCCTACCGTGACTTGTGGTGGCGGTTCGGCGAGCCGCAGCGGAAGCTCCGCAACGCCGTCGCGGGGCTCCCCCGATACATCGCCACTGTCGAGACGATGAAGCACCGGGTGTTCTCGTTCTTGGACGGGAAGGTCGCTCCCGATTACATGCTGATCTGCATCGCGAGTTCGGATGCCTTCCTGCTCGGAGTCCTATCCTCGACGGCCCATGTGACTTGGGCACTCGCCGCAGGTGGGACGCTCGAAGATCGGCCGCGCTATAACAACTCCGTCTGCTTCGACCCCTTCCCATTCCCTGAGGCGACGCCCGTGCAGCGGGGCGCGATCGCCGAGGTGGCGGAGGCGCTGGACCGGCACCGCAAAGAGGCCCTCGCTCGAGACGCCCGGGTGACGATGACAGGGATGTACAACGTCCTGGAGAAGCTGCGTTCGGGCGACGCCCTGACGGCGAGGGAGCGGGAGACCCACGAGCTTGCTGCGTGCGCGGTGCTGCGCGACCTCCACGACGCCCTCGACAAGCTGGTCTCCGATGCCTACGGCTGGCCGCGGTCCCTGTCGCGGGAGGAGATTCTGGACCGGCTGGTGGCGCTTCACGACGGGCGCGTGGAGGAGGAGAAGCAGGGACATATCCGGTGGCTCCGTCCCGAATACCAGGTACCTCGGTTTGGTAGCGGGGAGGAGCGTGTGGCGGTACCGGTCGCCCTTGAGGAAGCCCCGCCACCAGAGGCGGACGGGGCGCGACCGTGGCCGGCGCGGGTGCTGGAACAGCTCTCGGCACTCCAGGTGCTTCTCGGTGCGGCTGCGCTTACCCCGGAGGAGGCGGCCGCGCACTTCGATGAGGCACCAACAGCGCTGGTGCGCCAACAGCTCGAACTTCTGGCCGGGGCGGGGGAGGCGTGGCGGGATGGGGAGGGGCGGTACCACCGGACGGAGCAGCCGGTGTAGGGATCCCTGTGACGAGGATCGTTGGCAGAGGCGCGACCGGTACGGGTGCTGCATGGGGGCCGCGGATGCGAGTGAGTGGATGACTCGGCGAACCCGGATTTCCCGCAACCGCGGAAGTGCATGGCCGCCCGCGGGGGTCGGCGAACCTGCCGGCTGGTGCCTCGCGAAGGGTATGCGCCAGCCCCTCCGTCGGGGCCACCTCGATACACTCGCGCCCTGATCCGTGCCAGGTTAGAGCCTCGGGCCAGACCAGGTGAAGGAAGTCGGACAGAGTGCGCCAGCATTCTGCCGAAAAAGGTTGGATGACTGACGAACGAGTGCAGTACGTCTGCAAGCACTGCGGGGCGCGAGATGCTTACCGGCATGAGACGAAGGTGACGGCGGAGCGCCCCGCACGGGTTCGGTTCCGCTGCCGGTCGTGCCGTAAGTCCTGGTCTTCACACGAGGATGAGCCATGGTTCGGCCTCCGTGCTGGCGGGCGGCACCGAGAGGGTCTCAGCGCGTACCAACTCTTCTTCCGCACCATCGCGAACCGCTTCCTCCGGGTCGGACTTCCAGACGCGATCCGCGACGCGTGGGAGGCCACGTGCGTCTCTGCTCCAACGGCATCCCGCTGGATCAAGGAGCTCACGGGAGCCCGCTATCGGGCTCTCCGTCCCGTGCTCGGCCCCCAGCACGAACTGCTCCGGGAATGCCTCGGCGTTTACCGCGGACGGTTCAAGCCGCCGCGAACGATCGCACCGGAGGATACGACCTCCCGCCTGGGAACCTCTCCCATTCAGGCCGCCCTCTCAGTCCTGACCTCCAGATCGAGGGAAGTGCTGCGGTCGCTCTTGCGGGCCCGCACGGTCGCGGCCCTCGTCGCAGGCGTTCGCTCGGATGATCTCCTCGCCAACGAGGGAATCGGCGCCGGTGAGGACGGTCCGGAGTGGGTCGCCTGGCGACGCGACCCGCGCGTCCGTGGAGCGCTGTTCGTCCCCTCCTGGCTGGACGACGCAGCGCAGGGGCGTGACCTCGGCCCGGAGTTCGCCTCCAAGAGCGCCTTCCGCATCGGGGTCGATTCGCTCCACGACATCGGTTCGATCCTCAGCTGGCGAACGCCCCCCGAGTGGTGGCGGTCAGAGGCGGCGAAGACGTGGCTGTTCGACCTGTCCCGGCTGCACTGGCAGACGGAACTCGGAGTGAGTGTCGGTGGCGAGACCGATCCCGACCTGTTCGACTGGCTCACACAGCATCCGCCGCCACCCCCGATCGACATAGACGTCCTGGAGAAAGTGCTCAGTGAAGAGCTCTCGGACCTCGAATGGTGGCTCGACGCCACCAACAATGAGCCGGATTTCGATGCCCGGCGCGGGTGGTCCTACTGGGTGGTGGGGAAGCGCCGCGTCGTGCGCTTCGTAGTCGCCACGCCCCGACGGGTCATCGGCTATGCGTCCATGCGGGTCCCGAGGGCGCTGCCCGCCCGCTTCGCTCTTCGGCTGATGCCCGCCAAGCGAGAGATCCGGGACGTGTACGAGGGTGCGCACCTGGAGATTCCCTTCGACGGAGGCGGGGGCCTCTCGTTGCGGCTGGTGCTCCTGGAGCGGGAGCGTCGAGTTCGCGGATGGGATTTTCCGTATCGTGGGGAAGCCTGATTCAACAATCGCTGCGGCTCAGCAATAGCGTGCAACCGCCAGCGCGTCCAGGGCTGATGGTGCCTCGCAAATCTAGGCAATACCGGAGCTTCCCTGGTTGATCGTCTGGCGGGCGTCCGACCTGACCAGCCACTCTCGATGGCCATGCAGCGACGCACTTCCCCCCGATCGCCTTCTCAGTCGCGCCTCTCGCACCCGACATCCCGCAATCGCTCTGCCGGTTCGGACGCTGACTCGATGGGTCGGTAGGCTGTCTTCGACACCGACCGCAACCCTCGAGATCGGAGACCGCATGCAACGTTGGGAGATCACCACCGAGTCCGGGTCCCTGTACCGTGTCGGCATGGACGCCGACGGCCGCTGGTGGGTGAGCGGCGACAACGTCGCGTCGCCGACCTCGCGCAGCCTGGCGGACGGCAGCTGGGAGATTGAGCCCCCGGCCGCCTGGCCTCCCGAGCTGGGCTCGCCGCTCGAGTTCCGTGCTCCTGCCCGGTTGTCCCGCGAGGATCCCAGAAGGGTCCCTGGTGGAGGCAAGGTCACCTCGCGGGTAGTGGAGGTGCACCACATCCCCGGCTCTCAGCCTGTGCGCGTCCCGATGGGACGGCTGGTGATGACTCGCGGCGCCATCGCGCGCGCCGACGAACTGGAGCTCGACATCCCGGAGCTGGTCGCCCGACACCTCCGCGGGGACTGGGGCCGCATCGGAGAGGACAGCTACGAGGCCAACTTCGAGACGCTCACGTTCTGGTATGGTACGGTCCTGAGCAGCTACGGGGAGGGCGATGGCCGTCTCTGGATCGCGACCACCATTCCACAGCGGGGGCAGGGCGGGGATGGTATCGTCACCTGCATCATGCTCCCGAGCGAGTGGTGAATCGTCCCGATGGCCTTGGGAGGCTCGTCCGCGGCGGCCGCCGCGGACGAATCTTCGAGGCAGCCGTGCTCCTGCTCACTCTCGGGCACTTCGCCGCTCGTTGGTACCTCCCACGCTGGGCCGGCCGTGCCTGTGCCCGCAGCGGTGGAGAACCGGTGGCTGTCCTCCGGGAAGTGTCATGGTGGATGCAGGCGGCGCTCGATGACTGCGACATCGGAGATGTCGTGGTGCGAGCCTGCTGGGGGCCGGGAGCGGTCCCCGGCAGGCTCAGGTGAGTTGGTCACCGCGACAGCACGCCGCGCGAGGGCAGAGAGGGCATTGTCACCTGCACCACGCTGTCAAGCGAGTGGAGCAGTGTCCCACGGGTCCTGAGAGATGCGTACGTCTCTTCGTTCCCGAGCACCTCGACTCCCGCGCCGCCAGACCGGCCATGACCGCGTAACAGGATTTCGCAACGGCGAGTGAGCCGCGGACCGCATCGAGGTTGCATGGGCAGGGGATAAAGCGGTATCGTAGATGCACACGCCTTGGCGATGGAGTTCGCCGAAACTGCGGCTTCGGCCGCTGATGACTCCTCCCTCCGACCTCCGGGCCGGACGGGAGGCGTTTCCGTTTGGGAGATCTATGCTCTACGCTTACCTTGCTCTCGGTGGCGTGCTCGGTACGCTGGCCCGCTACAGCCTCGGCGGATGGGTGCACACCTGGGCTGGGGTAGCCTTCCCCTGGGGCACGCTAGCGATCAACCTGCTCGGCTCCTTTCTGCTGGGCCTCGCGATACGAGGCGCCGAGTTGTCTTCCTTCTCCCCAGAGCTGCGGAGCATGCTCACCGTGGGCTTCTGCGGGGCGTTCACCACCTTCAGCACCTTCACCTTCGAGACCATCTCGCTGATGCAGGAAGGCGCGTGGGTGCGGGCGTCGCTCTACGCCTTCGGCTCCCTGGGCCTGGGCCTCATGGCGATGGCCCTGGGACTTTCCGCGGCCACCCTACTCCTGCGACCGGGAGGCTGAACCATGGCACACCGCTTCGAGGGCGAGCGCACCCTGATGCGCATCTTCATCAGCGAGAGCGACAAGTGCGAGCACGGGACGTACAAGGGGATGGCCCTCCACGAGGCGAAGCGGCTCGATCGCGGCCCACAGTGCATCGGGTACGAGCGATACTGCCGTTCACCCCGGTACCCTCCACATCCGCCTCTGTTATTATTACGCGATCCAACTTACCTACGCTCGCCGCAGCAGGACGTCGACCGACATCCAGTACCAGTCTTCCTCCCCGAGAGGCAGGGCGAAGTCCCAGTACGAGGGCAGGGCGAGAATGAGGGAGCCATCAGCGAACCGGTATGCAGGAATATCTTCCTCATTCGCCTCTACGTCCCAGACGTCGATCCTCCGAGCGTCCGTTTCCTCGAGGAGCTCGATGATGTCCTCCCCGCGTTCGTTGCTCCATTCCGACCCCATGTCGAAGCCGTTGTCCTCAGTCCAGGCTCCGGCGTCGGTCCTCGCGTCCGACAGCAGGATCTCGGCATTGCGGATGGCGAGTTCCCGTATCCTCGGGTCGTCGCGGAAGAGCAGGTAAGTTAGTTCTTCTCTGGTCATGTGCGTCATCCGGTTGGTTGCTCCCTCAGAGGAGGGTCGTTTAGGGCGACATCTGCGGGCCGGTTGGGCCGACAAGCGAGACGCACGACACGCAACGCATTCACATCGTTGTCCTCAGGTCGCTGGGCACGGCCAGCAGGCGGGGTGTGGATTCCTCGTCGTCCGCCCCACTCGCCCGCTGACCAGCGCCCGACCGA
Source organism: uncultured Gemmatimonas sp. (assembly GCA_964634395.1). Taxonomy (GTDB): domain Bacteria; phylum Gemmatimonadota; class Gemmatimonadetes; order Longimicrobiales; family Longimicrobiaceae; genus WHSP01. The sequence goes on from CAZWJE010000022.1 coordinate 16,738, forward strand.
CGACCCAGGTTCAGGCCGCGCGCTTCCTCGCCTGCACTATGCTCCCGAGGGAAGGCGCCTGGCCGATGTTCTCGGGGCGGTAGATGACGACGGCGCTGGCGAACGGAGCGTGCCCGCCGGGTCGCCCATCCTGGAAGAAGCGCACGCGCCCCTTGACGAATCGGACCTCTGCGCCTGCGTCCAGCACGTGCTCGTGCCACCAGCCGGTGTCGGCGCTGCACGGAACGAGCGCGACCACGGTCGCTCCCTCCTCGCGCGCGGCTCGGTACGCGCGCTCCATCCAGGTAGACACGGACTTGCCGTACGGCGGGTTCATGAACACCGTCTCGCCCTGCCAGCTCTCGGCGAGGCCGTCGTCGCCGCGGTCGATGGCGAAGAACTTGTCGCACTTCGCGGTGGCCACCTTGCAGCACGGGTCCAAGGTGAAACCGAACTCCGCATTGAGCTCGGCGAACAGGGCGGGCGGAGTCGCCCAGTCGTCACGCTTGCTGCTGAACATGGCGGCGCCAGCAACGTACTGGGGCTTGCTCTTCGACATCGGTGGCTCTCTGTGCGGGTTCGCGCAGAGGCACCGTGCCTCTGCGTGCACAGATAGCTGGACCCCACCCCAGTTTGAGAACCCAGGGAGCAGCGATTCCGAAAAACCGCGAAACGGCGCTCTCGCAAGGCGGATCCGCGGATCATCTTGCAGGAATAATAAGATTTGCAGTGGCGCCTTTTGCCCTCAGCGGGACAGGGTCCAGGCCCGGGAGGACGGAAGCGCTGGACCTGGTCCGATGCCGTTGGACAGGCGACATCGTCCGCCGGAGCCGAGAGTGTCGGCGAGGCCCTGCGCCCTGGGTGACGAACTGGAAGGACCGGCCACGGCGCCGACGCGTACCCTGGTGCCGACAGAGTCAATCGGGTGGGTACCAGCAACGCCGAGGAAGGCATGTACGGACGCAGCGGGCGTGAGGGACGCATCACGCGAGAGGTGGGGTTCCTAGACCTCGTTGACCTGCTGGGGCGTGGCGGAACGGAGGACTGGCAGCGGCTCTACGAGCGCGCGAAGGGAGACCTCGCGCTGCGAGACGGAATCCGCGAGGCTCTGCTGCTGGTGGACCCCGAAATGGGTTCCGCGCGGGTGCTCTGGGAGGGACTGCTGGCTCGCCTGGACGCGGAGCACTCTCTGCGTCGCGATTGAACCGCTCGGTCGAGGGCGCCGGCCTGGACTGCGCGTCGCGCCGTGTGCCCGCGATGCGTACGGGTCCGGGCAAAGGGAGGAGGCCCCCCGCTACGGTGCGCCTCCTCCCAGGAGCCAGGCCGTGGCGGCGAGCGCCACCGCCCAGATGAGCGGGCGAATCGCTCGCATGGCATATCGCATCAGGAGGTGGTAGACCCCCAAGCCCGCAAGCAGGTACAGCATCTCGTCTCGATGTTCGATGTGCTTCAGCACGTGGCTCTGGACGGGGCAGAGCACACTCCGCCCCGAGGGATCCCTCGGCCAGACGACGAGCTTCCACAGGACTTACGGTCGGGCTTCAGCGCTGCCGTCAGCGACTGCGGCGGCGGCCCTCAGCCCGTTGCCGTGCCGTCCTCACCGGCGTTGATTCTCACGGAGGCCACCCGGCCGGGCGCTCGTAGCAGAGGCACACCAGCGTCCGCGAGTCACCCGCCTCGTAGATGCCCTCGATGCGAACCACCTCCTCGAAATGGTCGGGTGCCGGGGCAGGGCAGAGCACCACGCGGAGCTCGGCGAGAGGTTCGTCGTAGTTGGCCATCGGGTCCGCGCTGTACAGGAAGGCGCGACACTCGCCCTGGAGGATGAGCGGGCCGAGCCCATCGACCAGGCGAGGAGTCAGCCAGACCTGCTCCCCACCGAGCGTGCACACCTTCAACCCCACCTCGCCGAGCAGCCGGTCGTCGGGGGTAGGCACATCGCACTCCGTGATCCGGTCCGTGCTGACGGTAAAGCCCCACCTCCGGTCCCGGTAGCTCCGGCACCTCGCGCCGTCCCGGGCAAACCTGAGGAGCTCCAGGGCGTCATTCACGGTCAGGCTCATGGCGGCCATCCCTCCGGGCGTTCGGTGAGCGGGACGAGACACATCATCCCGGGAGACACGTCCGACGTCATAAGGAGCTGCGGGGTCGGTTTGGCCGCCACCTCGCCCGGACTGCCCGCCGAGACGATGTTGATGCAGGGGAGCGGGTCATAATCGTGCTCCGGACTATCGAACACTGGCGGCACCTGGAGGTAGAAGCGCTCAGCACCGATCTCCACCGGGCCGAGTTCCATCATCAGGCTCCGGGTCAGCGGGAGGCTCGCGGTCAGGGTGATGATGCCGAGCGCGATCCTCTCTACACTCCGCCAGGGATAGAGCACGAAGGAGTAGCCCTCCGACTCCCAGGGCAGCCCACATTGGTACTCCGCGATCATCGCCCGCCGCAGCTCGTCCACCCGTGGGTCGTCACTCCAGTCGATCGCGTGGGACCACCTCACGCGAACCAGAGGGACAGGCCCAGCCAGAGCGCGAGCCAGGACCAGAGCGGGCCTCCGATGGTGTCCCAGCCGACGGCCACGACCACGAACAATCCGGCGACGACGAAGCTGGAGCGCACGATCGAGCGAACCTCGCCCCATCCGTTCGACGCACGCGTCGGCGTGACCTGCCGCCAATCGGGGCGGTAGTAAACCGTCTCCTCCCACTCGACCGCCTCGCCGGTTCGTCCATCAGGAGCCTGGACGTGCTCGTGTCTGTACCGCCGTTCGGCACGCTCCCGAGGATACATCCGGTCCCAGTCCAGGTACGCGGTGCCTGCGGGGAGCGGCGGGTCATCGCTCCGCCTCCGCACTCTCAGGATCGTCCTCGGTCTCTCCGCCACGCTCGCCTCCAGTTCTGGGAATACACGTCTCCTCGATCGATAAATACCCGGCCGGACTCCCGCGCAGGCAAACTCCCGCGCGAGCACCACCTGGGGTCTATGGCACTTTTTCTGAGATGGTGGAACCTGAGGGGGAACGATATCAAGTAAGCCAGTGCTGTGAAATGGCTTAGGGGGTAACAATGGCGGCCTTCGTGCCAGACGCGTGCAGGCTACCGCACTTCGCGAGAGAGTCACAGGCGAACCGACCGCCTGTGACTCTCTCGCCTGGAGCGCGTGCAGGTTAGCGGTAGAGCTCGTTCGGATGCTTCCTGTTGCGGTAGTGCGCAGGAACGTGGATCACCTTTCTATGCCGGCGGGCAGCTTCCCGCTGGACCCAGGTCGAGGCTTCGCGGTCGGGATCTACGTACAGAACCTCCACGTCCGGAAGCTCGGCGATCCGGTCCAGGGCGTTCTCAGCCGTCCGGTCGTCCGGCTCTGCAAGAACCACCTGGATCCACAGCTCCCCCGTGTTCACCACGGAGCGGGGCTTACGAACCGCCCAGCGCCAGCCCTGCTCGATGGACCAGAGCAGCGCCTCGGTGATCTGCAAATGTATCTCGGTGCAGTCCTCAGAGTCCCTGGCGAGCTGAATCACCTGGACGCTTGCGGCCCCGAGAGATTCGTCAAGAGCGTAGGTCCGGATCTTCTTCTCTCTCTGCAGCGTGGCGAGGACGTCGTAGATGGAACGGCGGGCGCCGCAGAGGGCGGCGGCTTGGTGGGTCGTCATTGCCTTGAAGAACCGGAGCGTTTCGAGAATGCGACGGTCGTAGCGGCGGGCGTTCGGGCGGGTCTCGGCCATGGTGAGGTTCGGTGGAGAAGGGAAGAGGAGGCAGTCGAGTCGGGGCGCACTGAAAGGTCTCGCGTTCCGGCAGGCGCGTGGGCAGTCGCCGCCGAGAGCCCGTGCGCGTGCAGGCTACCGCGAGCGTGCAGGGGCGACCGCACTCCGCGCAATCGAGTGCCGACGATGTACCCGGCGTCGCCCACTTCCTGCCCCCGCATCAGACCGGGGGCAGCGTCGTAAGCGCTTACCCGTGCTGGATCGGGAGACCGTGGAGGCGTGGACGACCAGCGTGTATGGCTTGGACGGGGGGCTTGACGGATCAATCAGAGTTGATATATTGCCCCGCATGAGCACGACGACCACCTCCGATGCCCAGCGTCTAGCGCGCGCTTTCCAGGCCCTCTCGGACGAGACGAGGCTCCAGATCGTGGAAATGCTCTCGTCCGGAGAGCACTGCGTCTGCGATCTCCAGGAGGCGCTCGGTGCCTACCAGTCCCGCCTCTCCTTCCACCTGAGAAAGCTCAAGGACGCGGGGCTCGTCTCCGACCGGAAGGAGGGCCGCTGGGTTCACTATTCTCTCAACCCCGAGGTGCTCGAGGAGATGGCCGCGCACCTCCAGTCGGTGCGTCCCGCCGAGGACGCGCCGTCGTCGGGACGCTGTTGCCCGTGAGGGATCCCTTTTTTTTCTCCAATCCATCAACCTTTCTTGTTGAGTGAGGGCGCCATGGAGACCAACGTGAAGGACGTCGTGCGCGAGAAGTACGGTCAGGCGGCACTGCGGGTGGTAGCCGGACAGGGCAACTCGTGCTGCGGGGGAGCGGCGTTCAACGGGAGCTGCGACCCCATCACCGCCAACCTCTACGCCGAGGGCGAGACGGCGCTGCTCCCGGAGCAGGCGGTCCTCGCCTCGCTGGGGTGTGGCAACCCCACCGCGCTGGCGGAGCTGAAGGAGGGGGAGGTGGTGTTGGACCTGGGCAGCGGAGGGGGGATCGACGTGCTCCTCTCAGCGCGGCGGGTCGGCCCCAGGGGGAAGGCGTACGGGCTGGACATGACGGACGAGATGCTGGCGCTCGCCCGCGAGAACGCCCGGAAGGCGGACGCGCGGAACGTGGAGTTCCTCAAGGGCGACATCGAACACATCCCGCTGCCGGACGCCTCGGTGGACGTGATCATCTCCAACTGCGTCATCAATCTCGCGGCGGACAAGCGGCAGGTGCTGCGGGAGGCGTTCCGGGTGCTTAGGCCGGGGGGCCGCTTCGCGGTCTCGGACGTGGTGGTCCGCGGGGAGGTGCCGGCGGCGCTGAAGCGCAGCATGGAGCTGTGGGTGGGCTGCGTGGCCGGCGCGCTGGAGGAGAGCGAGTTCGAGGCGCTGCTCCAGGAGGTGGGCTTCGAGGACCCGTCGCTGGAGCCGACACGCGTCTACCACTACGAGGACGCGCGGGTCTTCCTGGAGGGTGCGGGTCTCGACGTGGACGCGCTCACCCCGGAGATCGACGGGCGCTTCATGAGCGCCTTCGTGCGGGCCACCAAGCCCGCCGCGAAGGAGGGGGGCTGCTGCGGCCCGGGGTGCTGTGGCTGAGCTGGCATTCGTCCGCCCCGCCCGGTCCGAGGACCGGGCGGGCGTGGAGGCGCTGCTCGCCGCCGCCGGTCTCCCACTCGACGGCCTGGCGGATCAGTTCCCGGCGGGATTCGCGGTCGCCGAAGCCGGAGGCGGGCTCGCCGGCGCGGCCGGGATCGAGCGGCACGGAGACGACGGGCTTCTGCGCTCCGTCGTGGTGTCTCCGGAGTGGCGGGGCCGCGGCTTGGGCGCGCGGCTGGTGCGCGACCGCCTCGCGTGGGCAGCCGCGCAGGGGCTGAGGACCGTCTATCTGCTGACAACCACGGCACCCGCCTACTTCCCCCGGCTCGGCTTCCGAGTGGCGGAGCGCGCCGACGTGCCGACCGCCGTGCAGGCGTCGCGCGAGTTTGCCGGTGTCTGCCCCGCCAGCGCGTCCCTGCTGGCGGTGCGCCTCGCGCAGACCGGCGCCGCCGTAGCCGGTACCGAGCCGTGAGCACCTCATCGGTACCTTCGCGCGAGGGAGCCCTGCGGCGCGAGGTCGGGGTGGGGGGCGCGGTGCTCCTGGGGCTGGGATCGATGGTGGGCACGGGCGTATTCGTGAGCGTCGGGATTGCGGCCGGTGTCGCCGGTCCCTCGGTGGTCGCGGCGACGCTCCTGGCCGCTCTGATAGCTACGGCGAACGGCCTCTCCAGCGCCCAGCTCGCATCGGCGCACCCGGTGAGCGGGGGAACGTACGAGTACGGCTATCTCTGGCTCTCGCCAGCGTTCGGCTTCTCCGCGGGCTGGATGTTCATGCTGGCGAAGAGCGCCTCGGCTGCCACTGCGGCGCTGGGACTCTCCGGCTACCTGCTGGACCTACTGGGGAGGGAGGCGGGCGGGTGGCACGTGGCCGTCGCCGTGGCGGCGGCCATCGCGATCACGGCGTTCGTCGCGGGCGGGATCCGGCGCTCGAACCTCGGCAATGCGGTGGTGGTGGGCGTCGCCCTCGCCGGGCTGGTGCTCCTCGTCGCCCTCTCACTTCCCCGGGTGGCGGCGGGGGGTCTGGGCCACTTCACGCCCTTCCTGCCGCGAGCGGGCAACGGTGAGGGCGTGGCAGCGCTCCTGCACGGGGCCGCCTTGATGTTCGTGGCCTACACAGGCTACGGCCGCGTCGCGACCCTGGGCGAGGAGGTGCGCGATCCCCGGCGCGTCATCCCACGGGCGATCGTCGCGACCATGGGGGTGGTCACCCTGCTCTACCTGGGAGTGGCGGTGGCGGGGGTGGGGATGCTGGGAGCGGATACGTTCGGCGAGGCGGCCGAGCGGACGGCCGCCCCACTGGAGGAGGTCGCGGCGGCGCTGGAGGTCCCCCTACTCGCGCAGACCCTCGCGGTGGCGGCGGTGGCCGCGATGGCCGGGGTGCTGCTCAACCTGGTGCTCGGCCTCTCCCGGGTCCTGCTGGCGATGGCCCGGCGGAGCGACGCCCCCGGGTTTCTCGCGCAGATCGATGTGGAGCGAGCCAGCCCCGTCGCCTCGGTGTGGGCGTGCGGACTGCTGGTCGCCGGCATCGCGCTGATTGGGGACGTTCGCACCACATGGTCGTTCAGCGCCTTCACGGTGCTCGTCTACTACGCCATCACCAACCTGGCGGCGCTGCGCCTCTCCGAGGAGCACCGGCTCTACCCGCGCTGGATCCCCGCCGCCGGCCTCGTCGGCTGCCTCGGGCTGGCCTTCTGGGTGGAGCGGGAGGTGTGGCTGGTCGGGCTCGCGCTGCTCGCAGCGGGCCTCATGGGGCACTGGCTGCATCACCGCCGGTCCCGTGCGCGGATGTAGCAAGGTCCGACGCAGTCCTCGATCGACGATGTTTGTCGCGCTGGCCCGGACCCTCGGTCGCCCGGCGCACCTGATCCACCATGGAGCACACGCATGTCTGAGTCGATGACCCGTCGCCTGTCCTTCCTGGACCGCTACCTGACACTCTGGATCTTCACGGCCATGGCCGCGGGGGTGACCCTGGGCTTCCTCGTTCCCACGGTGGAGGGCTTCATCCACCGGTTCCAGGTGGGCACGACCAACATCCCGATCGCCATCGGGCTGATCCTGATGATGTACCCGCCGCTGGCGAAGGTACGCTACGAGGAACTGGGCGACGTCTTCCGCAATACCCGCATCCTCGGTCTCTCGCTGGTGCAGAACTGGGTGATCGGCCCGGTGCTGATGTTCGCGCTGGCGATCCTCTTCCTGCGCGACTACCCGGAGTACATGGTCGGGCTGATCATGATCGGGCTGGCGCGCTGCATCGCCATGGTCATCGTCTGGAACGAGCTGGCGAAGGGAGACTCGGAATACGCCGCCGGGCTGGTGGCGTTCAACTCCGTCTTCCAGGTGCTCTTCTACGGCGTGTACGCGTGGGTCTTCATCACCGTGCTGCCCACCTGGTTCGGGCTCGAGGGGGTGGTGGTGGACGTCTCCATGGGGCAGATCTTCGAGAGCGTGGTGATCTACCTCGGCATCCCCTTCGTCGCCGGGATGCTCACGCGCTTCGCGCTGGTGAGGGCGAAGGGACGTGAGTGGTACGAGACGCGCTTCATCCCCCGCATCAGCCCGCTCACGCTTACGGCGCTGCTCTTCACCATCGTCGTGATGTTCGCCATTCAGGGCGAGCAGATCGTGGCGCGGCCCTTCGACGTGGTGCAGATCGCCATCCCGCTGCTGATCTACTTCGTGGTGATGTTCCTGGTCAGCTTCTGGATGGGGCGGAAGGTGGGGGCGGACTACTCCAAGACTGCCACGCTCAGCTTCACCGCCGCGAGCAACAACTTCGAGCTGGCCATCGCGGTCGCCATCGCGGTGTTCGGGATCGGCCACGGGGCTGCCTTCGCCGCGGTGATCGGGCCGCTGGTCGAGGTACCGGTACTGATCGGGCTGGTGAACGTCTCTCTCTGGCTCCAGCGGAAGTACTACGGCGACGAGGTGGAGGTGGGAGGCCCCTCCGGCCCGGGCGACGTGTGCGCGACCGAAATCAAGGTGCCACGCTCTCGCGCGGCCCACCCGTGAACCCGAACAACTCCGGAGTCCAATGCGCTACGCCCTGATCTCCGACATCCACGCCAACCTTCCGGCACTCCAGGCGGTGCTGGACGACATCGAGGCGCGCCGCGGCATCGACGCCACGTACCACCTGGGGGACTTGGTGGGCTACGCTCCCTGGCCGAACGAGACCGTGGCCCTGCTGCGAGAGCGCGAGATTCCCGGGATCGCCGGCAACTACGACTCCACGACGGCGACCGACTACAAGCACTGCGGCTGCAAGTACGAGGACCCGCGCCAAGAGGAGCTCTCACACCTCTCCTACGAGTGGACGCGGAAGCACACCTCGGCCGAGAGCAAGCGCTTCCTCGCGGCGCTGCCCTTCCGCCTCGACCTGCGGCCCAACGGTGGGCATCAGCCCGGTCCGGCGATGATCCTGGTGCACGGCACCCCGACGCTCAACACCCTCTACTGGACCGAGGACCGCCCGGACTCCTTCTGCCTGAAGATGGCCGAGATGGCCGGGGCTAAGAAGGGCGACGTGCTCTGCTTCGGGCACACGCACAAGCCGTGGCACCGCGAGGTGGAGGGCATCCACTTCGTGAACACCGGCTCGGTCGGTCGCCCCAAAGACGGGGACTGGCGCGCGGGGTACGTGGTCCTGGACGTGAGCGGCGAGACGCCCGGCGTGGAGTACGTGCGGGTGGAGTATGATCTGGAGCGGGCGATGGAGGCGATCCGCGCCAGCGACCTGCCGGACGACTTCGCCGAGTACCTGCGCACCGGCGGTAAGCCCGCCCCGGGGTGAGTCGGTAGAAGACGGAGCCGCGGAGGAGGTCCCGCAGCTCGGGTGACGGCAGGCTGATGTGCCGGAGCATGTGATTCACCCGAAACCTCTTGAAGAGCGAGGATCCCATGGAGAACAGCGTGAAGGGGGTCGTGCGGGAAAAGTACGGGCAGGCGGCGCTGCGGGTGATCGGCGGGGACGGGGGCTCCTGCTGCGGAAGCTCCGCGTTCGACGGTGGCTGCGACCCCGTCACCGCCGACCTCTACGCTCAAGGCGAGACGGCGCAGCTCCCCGAGCAGGCGGTGCTCGCCTCACTGGGCTGCGGCAACCCGACCGCGCTGGCTGAGTTGAGGGAGGGCGAGGTGGTGCTGGACCTGGGCAGCGGCGGCGGGATCGATGTGCTGCTCTCCGCCCGCCGGGTCGGTCCCTCGGGCCAGGCGTACGGGCTGGACATGACTGACGAGATGCTGGGGCTGGCGCGGGAGAACGCCCGACGCGCCGGGTCGCAGAACGTCGAGTTCCTGAAGGGCGAAATCGAGGACATCCCCCTGCCGGACGCGTCGGTGGACGTGATCATCTCCAACTGCGTCATCAACCTTTCGGCGGACAAGCGGCGGGTGCTGGAGGAAGCCTTTCGCGTGCTGAAGCCCGGTGGGCGCTTCGCGGTCAGCGATGTGGTGGTGCGCGGTGAGGTACCGGCCGAGGTGAAGCGCAGCATGGAGCTGTGGGTGGGCTGCGTGGCCGGCGCGCTGGAGGAGGGCGAGTTCTTACGCCTGCTGGAGACGGCGGGCTTCGAGGGCGCCAGGATCGAGCCGACGCGCGTCTACCGCTACGAGGACGCGAGGATGTTCCTGGCGGGTGCGGGTCTCGACGTGGACGCGCTGTCTCCGGTGCTCGACGGGCGCTTCATGAGCGCCTTCGTGCGCGCGACCAAGCCCGCGGCGGCCGCGCCGGCGGTGGCACAGGCGGAGGGGGGCTGCTGCGCTCCGGGCTGCTGTGGCTGAGCCGCCGGTCCTGCGCCCCGCCCGCCCCGGGGACCGAGCGGCGCTGGAGGCCCTGCTGCGGGCCGCGGAGCTCCCGGGCGAGGGGCTGGACGAGCAGTTCCCCACCGGCTACGCGGTCGCGGAGGACGCAGGCGCTCTCATGGGCGCGGCGGGCATCGAGCGCTACCAGGGTAACGGGCTGCTGCGCTCGGTCGTGGTCGCGCCGCGGTGGCGGGGACGCGGGCTGGGGGAGCGGCTGGTGCGGGATCGACTCGCCTGGGCCCCCGCGCAGGGGCTCGGTACCGTCTACCTGCTGACCAGGACGGCGGCGGGGTACTTTCCCCGCCTCGGGTTCGTCCCGGTGGAGCGCGCGGAGGTGCCCGCCGCACTGCGCGTCTCGCGCGAGTTCGCCAGCGTCTGCCCGGCGAGCGCCGCGGTGCTCGCGCTACCTCTGACACAGACCACCTCCGCTCGAGGGCGAGGGCATGCCGATTGAGCACCGCTTCGGACGCGGATCGGCGAATGCGCTTCGACCCGCCATCGGTCTCGTCACCCGGGGTGCCGCATGACCGAATCCGTGCGGCTACGTTCGGTCGTTCACTGCCCCCGCTGCGGTCACGAGACCGAGGCGGCGATGCCGACCGACGCCTGCCAGTTCTTCTGGGACTGCCCGGCATGTGGGGCCGTGCTGCGGCCGAAGGAGGGCGACTGCTGCGTATTCTGCTCGTACGGCAGTGTGCCATGTCCGCCCGTCCAGGTCGATGGCTGTTGCTGATCACCATGTGAGACAGGAGCGACAATGACATCCAGGTGGTCGGATGCAGGTTCTCCGTCGTGCCCAGCGCAGCGGATGAGCGCGAGGTTCATCGCCCAATCGGTAGGGCTGTTTCTCCTGGCAGGGCTCATGGAGATCGGCGGGGGCTACCTGGTCTGGCTGTGGCTCAGGGAGGGACGCGCCTTCGCACTCGGTGTGCTGGGAGGGCTCCTGCTTTTCCTCTATGGTGTGGTGCCCACGCTCCAGCCGGCACACTTCGGCCGGGTCTACGCTGCCTACGGGGGCGTCTTCGTCGTGCTCTCGATCCTCTGGGGGTGGTGGGTGGACGGTGTCCGACCCGACCGCCCCGAGGTTGTCGGACCCGTTCTCTGCCTCATCGGTGTGAGCGTGATCATGTACTGGCCGCGCGGCTGAGGCGCCGACCGCGGTCTCCTATCCTCACGGCGGCCACCCGGCCGGGCGCTTGAGGCAGAGGCAGATGAGGGAGCGCGAGTCGCCGGCCTCGTAGATGCCCTCGAACCGGATTCCCTCCTCGAAGTGGTCGGGAGAGGGCGCCGGGGAAAGCACTACGCGTAGCTCGCCGAGGGGCTCGTCGTACTTGGCCATCGGGTCCGCGCTGTACAGGAAGGCGCGACACTCGCCCTGCAGGATGAGAGTACCAAGGCTGTCCACGAGCCGTGGGGTGAGCCAGACCTGCTCCCCTCCCATCGTAGACGCTTTGAGTGCGACTTCACCGAGGAGGGGGTCGTCGGGCGTGGGCATATCGCGCTCCGTGATCCGGTCCGTGCTGACCACGAAGCCCCACCCGCGCTCCCGATACCGCGTGCACCGCGCGCCATCCTGGGCGAAGCGGAGGAGCTCCAGGGCATCATTCACACTCAGGCTCATGGCGGCCATCCCTTCGGGCGTTCGGTGAGCGGGACGAGACACATCATTCCCGGAAAGACATCCGAACTCATGAGGAGTTGCGGGACCGGTTTGGTCGGCTCCTCGCCCGGGGACTCCGCCGAGACGATGTAAATGCAGGGGAGCGGGTCATAGTCGTGCGCCGGACGGTCGAACGCCTGCGGCACCTGGAAGTGAAAGCGCTCGGCCCCGACCTCAACCGCGCCGAGCTCCCGTAGCAGGCTTCGCGTCAGTGGAAGACTGGCGGTCAGGGTGATGATTCCGAGCGCGAGCTGCTCCCCGCTTCGCCACGGGTAGACGACGAAGGTGTAGCCTTCCGTCTCCCATGGCGGCTCTCCGTGGTACTCAGCGATCATCGCCCGGCGCAGCTCGTCCACCCTCGGGTCGTCACTCCACTCGAGCGCGTGCGACCAGCTCACGTGAACCAGAGCGACAGGCCCAGCCACAGCGCGAGCCACAACAGGAGCGGGCCTCCGATCGTATCCCAACCGACCGCCACAACCACGAACAATCCCGCCACGACGAAGATGGAGCGCACCATCGAGCGGACCTCGTCCCACCCGTTCGATGCTCGCGTCGGCGTGACCTGCCGCCAATCGGGGCGGTAGTAGACCGTCTCCTCCCACTCGACCGCCTCGCCGGTTCGTCCATCGGGAGCCTGGACGTGCTCGTGTCTGTATCGACGCTCGGCCCGCTCCCTGGGATACATCCGGTCCCAGTCGACGTACGCGGTGCCGGCTGGGAGCGGCGGGTCATCGCTCCGCCTCCGCACCCTCAGGATCGTCCTCGGTTTCTCCGCCACGCCCGCCTCGGGTTCGGGGGAATACACTTCTCCTCGATCGACGGATACCCGGACGGAGTCCCGCGCAGGCAAACCCCCGCGCGAGCGCAACCTCGGGTGTATGGCACTTTTTCTGAGATGGCGGAACCTGAGGGGAAACGAAGCAAGTAAGCCCGTTGTCTGCACGGGCTTAGGAGGTATCGACAGCAGCTTTCGTGGGGGGGCGTGTGCAGGCTGCCGAGCTCTACGAGAGAGTCACAGGCGGACCGACCGCCTGTGACTCTCTCGCTTGGAGCGCGTGCAGGTTAGCGATAGAGCTCGTTCGGATGCTTCCTGTTGCGGTAGTGCGGAGGAACGTGGATCACCCTTCCAAGCCGGCGGGCGGCCTCACGCCGGACCCAGGTCGACGCTTCGCGGTCGGGATCTACGTACAGAACCTCCACGTCCGGAAGCTCAGCGATCCGGTTCAGGGCGTCCTCAGCCGTCCGGTCGTCCGGCTCGGCGGGAACCACCGGGATCCACAGCTCTCCCGTGTTCACCACCGAGCGGGGGCTTACGAACCGCCCAGCGCCAGCCCTGCTCGATGGACCAGAGCAGCGCCTCGGTGATCTGCAGATGGGTCTCAGCGCAGTCCTCCGAGTCTCTGGCGAGCTGGATTACCTGGACGCTTGCAGCCCCGAGAGATTCGTCAAGGGCATAGGTCCGGATCGTCTTCTCCCGCTGCAGCGTGGCGAGAACGTCGTAGATGGAACGGCGAGCGCCGCAGAGGGCGGCGGCCTGGTGAGTCGTCATCGCCCTGAGGTGCCTGAGAGTCTCGAGGATTTGGCGATCATAGCGGCGGGCGTTCGGGCGGGTCACTGGCATGGTGGTGATCCGGAGAGAGGGGATGGGGAAGGTCGGCGTCCGATCGGGGTGGCATGCCACGTCTCGTCGTCCGATCCGCCGGGGGTACTCCCGCGGAGAGCGCCCGCGTGTGCAGGCTAGTGCAGACGATGCAGGGGGCCCTGGACCCGACGCAATCCACTGGCTCCGAGGGCCCGAGGCTGGGCGACTCGATCGCTACTGCCCCGGTGTCAGGAAGGCAGTGTCCTCCGTGTACGAGGTTCTGAGGACCGCGAGGAGGGAGCTGATATGCAACCATCTGGAGCACCGTGCGGCCACTACCGTCCGCACGGGCCCCGGCTGGGAGGCGGAGGGGATGTGCGATAGATCATCGGGTTGATTGACGAGCAGGCCGCTGGACCGCCCGCCAACCCATCCCCCGCCGCCCATCGGGAAGCAGGCGTCGTCTCAGGATCGGCCGTTGCGTGACGACCAGTGGATCGCCGCAATCCTCCACCCGTCATCGGTTCGGCGAAGGACCACCAGCTCTGCGCCCAGGGAGTTGACCTCCCGGTCCCGGTAGCTGCCCTTCGAGACGCTGGTGGAGGCTGCCCAGGCACCGGTTCCGTTCACGTGCACGCGAAGCGGTCCCCGCTCCCGCGGAACCGCCCGGGCGAACTCGATGTCCGCCGGGAGGTGGTGCGAGCGGTACTCCTCCCGCGTCTCGATGCCCCCGCTCTCCAGCACGACCGCATCTGCTGTCAGGAGCGCCATCACCGTTGCCGTGTCGCCCGAGGCGAGAGCCGCGTGATAGCGTTCGATGACCTCGACCACCTCCGCCGAATCTCGGGGGATCGCCTGTTGGGCATCGAGCGGCTCGCTCCCGAGGGCGAAGGAGGAGAGGAGAAAGGAGGATAGGCCGAGCGCTGACCGCCGGAAACAACGACTCGACATCGGCAATCCCTCCAGGTTTGGGGTGGATTCCTCCCGGCGGCCAGCCGCGAGGATGTTTCTCCACCGCGCCTCCGCGGTCTGGCAGACAGTCAGTAGACTCCCGCCTCCCTCTGCAGCCACCGCACGTACTGCACGACCTCCGTCACTTCCTCGCGGCTCACCTGCGGCTGTGGTGGCATGTCGCCGAAGCCCCAGTGATGGGCGCGCACCCCGCGTAGCGCTGCCAGGACGAAGGCGGCGTCCGCGTGGTGGTTCGGCTCGTACACGCTGTGTACCAGCGGTGGCCCTTGAGCGGTGCCTAGCGCGGCCTCGCCGTGGCACTGAGCGCAGTTCGCCTGGAAGATCTCCCGCCCGCGCTGGAACTCCGCGGGGACGGTGAGGCCGCGGAGTCCAGCCGTATCCACCGATCCGGCCATTTCGTGCTGCATCATCCCGCCCATGCCGCCCATCCCTCTCATACCCCCCATATCCCCCATGCCGGGCATCGATCCGGGTTCCGGGGAGCGGTCGCAGGCGACCAGCAGGATGAGGAGTGCTGTGACGCAGATCCGGCTCATGGCATCGATTCGGGAACGGGTTGCGCGGATGGACTGCGTTCCGTCCGGGTAGCAAGCGATCCACCCTCCCCCGGAGGAGGCGTGGCGACCAGCGCGGCCGTGACGGCAAGGACGACCACGCCCATCACGAGCTCGGCCGTCGCGGAGCGCCTCAGCGGCTTCAGATTCCCTCGCTTCTCGAGTGCCGGGCGGGCACGCAGCCAGTTATAGGCGCCGGTCCCGAACACCACGGATAGGGCCGCCAGCTTGGCGAGCAGGGTCTGCCCATACGCGCTGGACCAGAGTTCGGCGACCCCGGGAAGGTGAACTG
The DNA here is from genome assembly GCA_964634395.1 of uncultured Gemmatimonas sp. Lineage (GTDB taxonomy): Bacteria > Gemmatimonadota > Gemmatimonadetes > Longimicrobiales > Longimicrobiaceae > WHSP01. The sequence continues at coordinate 31,865 of CAZWJE010000022.1, forward strand.
AGGCGGCGTAGATCCCGGTGAGGGTCAGGACACCAGCGTAGGCGAGGGCCAGCGGTGAGAACGCGGAGAGAAGCGACGCGGCCGCCGTAGTTCTCGATCCGGCTGCGCGGAACAGAACCGGCAGGCCGACCAGCATCAGGAGCAGCAGAGTGCCGAGCCAGCCGCCCGCGGCGAGGACGTGCAGGGTGTCCGCGATCACGGCCACGGAGGAGGTCGCCGCCGCGTGGCCGGAGAGCGCCGGGGTCATGGCCAGCGCGACGGTCGAGATCGCTGCGAGACCCCAGCCACCCCGACGCCCCCCGCGTGCCAGCCATAGCCCCATCAGCAGGATCCCGGTCGCCACCGCCTGGAGGATCCATCCCCATCCCCAGAGCGTCCGGGTGAGCATGACGCCGACCAGCTCGCCGGACCACGCTGCGCCGGAGCCATGGAGGGCCGCGGACTGCGTGAGGAGGCGGAGAACGAGAGCGATCGAGAGCGCCGTTCCGGCGATGATTCCCACGGATGCCGCCCGTGCGCGAGCGCGGCTCAGCACTTCCGCCTGCAGCGCAGGCTCCCGTCGGCGGAGGGCCGAAAGCAGGACGAGCGAGAAGCTCACCGCCCCGATCACGACCAGGAGGCCGGTGAACGTGAGCCAGCGAACCGCCGCATACAGCGGTGACCCGGCGTCGAATCCGGAACCGCTGGCTCCACTGACGTGGTGCTCCACCGGCGGAGCCTCCAATCCGGGCGCCGCCGGTCCCGGGTCGGGAGCGACTGTCCCCGCTGCCATTGGATCCGGCGCCACCCCGGCGGCATCCCGCTGGATCGTGAAGCGGTACTCGCCCCGCACGGGGTGGCCGTCCGCACCGGTGACCCGCCAGTGCACCGTGTAAGCTCCGGGCACGAGCCGACCCGTGATCCTCGCCACCATCACCTTCGCCGAGTCGGGCGGCACTTTGATGGCCGCGAGCGTCACCTCCCCGAGCGGCCCGTCGAGACGAAAGCGCGCCAGCGCGGGCTCGACCGCCTGGTTGAACGTCAAACGGATCTCCTGCGGAGCGTGCGCGAGCGAGGCACCCTCTTCCGGCGCGGCGCGGAGGAGCTGCTGGTGGGCCACTGCCCGCGTGGGCAGGAGGAGAACTAGGCTGAGTACCGCAGCGATGAACTGACGCATGGTTCAGGATCGGCCGGGGCTCGTGCGTGACGCACGAGCCCCGGACCGTTGAGTCAAGGATGCCAGGCTAGTGTCCCGCGCCCCCCATGCCGGGCTGGTGCGGCATCCGCATGCCGCCCAGCAACCGGACCGCTCTCTCGACGGACAGGATCAGTTCCGCATCCCGCGCGGGGTCCGCGAGGAGCACCAGCAGCGCATTGCGGACGTGGAAGTAGTGCGGAGGAGCCACCCACGCGGGAATCGCCGGCTTGCGCTCCATCGCGTCCTCGTGCACCGCCATCGGAGACGCGTAGACGTTGACCTGGAGGGCCGCATTCGGGGTTTGGGCCTCCGGTAGCGAATAGGTGTGGGTCGCCACCTTCCAGAAAGGCTGCTGGACCGTGCTCGGCGCACCCAGCCGGATGCCCTCCGTCTCGAGCGCGACCTGGATCGCGGGCAGGTCGAACGGATCCCCCTGCATCATCGCGTGGTGCTCCATCCCCTCCTGCACGCCGCCCTGCATCCGGTCGTGCGGCATCCCCTGGTGCTCCATTGCCGCATGGCCCTGCATCGAAATCGGCGCGACCGGGGCCGGCATCTCCATACGCATCGGCGCCGGGTGAAGGCTGGCGAAGACGGTGAAGCCGAGCGGATTCCTCTCTCCGTAGTACGGCTCCAGGTCCTCAGGAAGGAAGCTGACGGAGCCCTGCACACCGATCCCCGGCAGCAGGCTCGCGACAGGGCCGAACTGCCGGACATAGCCCAGGGAGAGCTGCGCGACGGAGAACACCTCGTCCTCCAGCTCGTGGGCCAGGTCGAGGTCATGCCCCGCCTTCTCGGTCCATTCGGCCCGGCCGAAGAACTGATTCCGGGTGTCCGGCGCCAGGCTGGTCTCGATCAGCAGGGCGTTCGTCCCCGTACCCTCCTCCACGTTTCTCCCCAAGGCCGCGGTCGTCGCCCAGATTCCCCCCGCCATCACCGGGCGGTGATGCGTTGCGGAGGCGGTGTAGCGCGTTACGTCCACGCGCGGGCCTCCCACGTCGTGTCCCGGCTCGGCTTCGTTCAGCTGCCCTGCCGAGACCTGGAGGGCCCACCGGTCGTTCGGCATCCACCAGAGGCGTCCCGAGTAGGAGTCCAGCGGAGCGAGGTCGATCCCCTTGCGATCCTCGTCGGGCTCGCGGCCGTTGAATAGGGATCCCTCCACCTTCCACTGCCGCCCATAGAGTCCCGCCGTGGCGACGCCGAAGGCGATGTGCGTAGCGTCGAACCAGTGGTGGCTGATCGGGGCGAGCGGATTCAGCATGGCGGAGGTCCGGTGCGGAAAGGCGACCGGACCCAGGGCGGGCTCACCCGCAGCGGCACCGTAGAGCTCGAACGCGGTCCCGTCGGTGAGCGCACGTCCATACTCCGCCGCCAGCTCCATGAAGAGGTCGTGCGGGTGCTGTTCGTCCACGATCGGCGCGCCGTCGCAGAGCTCACCCGTGGCGAGCAGGATCGGGTAGCCACACCCCGAGATGGTCCACGGCTCGGCCGAAACCATGGCGCGCGGCCCCAGCTCGCCGCCGAGGAACTCCCGCCGGGCCATCCCCATGACCCAGTTGATGCTTCCGAACTGGTCCTTCCCGCGGTCACTCCCCTGCGAGATGTGCTGCAGGAAGACGTTGCCGTGCAGCATGAGGTTCCAGTCGCCCGCCGTCGCGTGGAGTGCGTGCATCGGCGAGAGGTCGGGGAGCCAGGAGGTGCCCGAGCCTTCGCGCGACTGCGGAAGTCCGAGCACGCCAGTCATCGTATGGCCCGCGTGGCTGGCCATGTCCGTCGCTCCGGCATGGGCCGGTTGCGGGTGCTGCGCAGAGACAGCAGGCGCATACGCGCCCAAGAGAGCAAGAAGCAGGGTCCGTTTCACTACCGTTCTCCGCGACCGGGTCGGCTGCAGGGATCCGGTCCCGGCACATCGGGGATCTGGATCGACGAGCCGATTTTATGGTTCATAAAGCATGCCGGCAAGTGCGGCCGCGGAGGAGTGTCGAAGGGAGCCTTAGCGGATCTCGTGCGGGCAGACGGAACCCCGAGGGGTTGCTGCCTCCCACGCGCAGAACAGGTGCGTCCAGGCGGGGGCGTGCTGGTGATCGCAGTGATGTGGGTGCGTGTGTCCGTCCGCGAGCGGGTGAGCCATCACGACGCCCGTGACCCAAACGAGCGTGAGCGCACACGCGGCGCCCAGGATGGAGGACCGGGTGACGTGACTCCGTGCCGGGACGTCCACTTCCGCCAGTCGGCGGACCCGGCGGGTGAGAAGGTCGGGGTTGTGGATGCCGACACCGAGGCTGCCTCGGTAGGAGCGGCCCCATTCCGCAGCGGCGACGATGGCATTGGCGAGGACGTATGGTTGTCCCCGGCAGGCAGCGTCGTCCGCGCGGAACTCCACCTCGTCGGCGCAGTCCTCGGCGAGCTTGCGCAGCACCGGGATCCAGAACAGCGCGTTTCCCAGGAAGCGGAGGACCGAGAGGCAGAGCGGATCCCGCCGGGCTGCGTGGGCGCCCTCGTGGGCGATGACTGCCGCGAGCTCCCGCGAGGACAGTCGATCGGCAAGCTCGGCCGCGAGGTAGATCCGGGGACGGAGCCAGCCGGCCGTGAAGGCAGGGACCGGGAGTCCGCGCGCGACCAGGATTCGCGCCGGATCCACCGCCACCGCCTCTGCGGCCGCATCTATGGCGCCTCCGGGTGCGGGAGGCTTCCATGTCACGGAGCGGATCGTCTTCCGCAGCAGGTGATTCGCGCGGACGCGATCCCAGAAGGCGTACGCGACGCCGGCCGCGAGGAGGACGTGGAAGATGCCGTGGACAGGTGCGAGCAGGGCGCGCAGCGCGATCAGGCAAAGGGCCCCGAGATGATCCGTACCGGCCAGCAGCCCGTCGAGGCTGCCCGCGAGGTGATGCCCCAGGATCGGGCTCATGCCCAGAAGAGTGAGCAGCCCGATCGAGAGGAGGATCGACCGGCGGCGCCGGGTCGGTCCTGCATCGTGAACTCGGCCGTTCCGTACTCTCATCCCCCCTCCTCCTTCAGCCGCTCGTCGATCAGCCGCCGGAGCTCGGCCAGCTCCGAGGGGTCGCGCTGCGCCAGAGCCTCCACGAAGGAGGTGGCGACGGCACGGGGCTCGAAGGAGAGCATCCCCTCCACCAGACGTCGCGAGACATGGATGCGGAACTCTTCCTCCGTCCAGCAGGCGCGGTAGTGGAAGACCCCCTCCTGCTTCTGCCGCCGGAGCAAGCCCTTGTCCACCAGCTTGTTGAGCACCGTGACGACGGTCAGGGGCGCCACCTCGTGCTCCAGGAGCACCCGCTCGTGGACCTCACGAGCGGGGGCGGGCTCCTCGAGCGCCCAGATCACGCGCATCACGCGGGCCTCGAGGTCGCCCAGGACCTTCGCGAGCCCCTCGGCAGAGAGGCGGACCGTGTCCTGGAGCCGGAGGGAGTCCTTCCTGGGGTCGTCGCTCATGGTGTTCGGGGCTGGCGAAGGCGGGATCGTTACCCGGACGCGATTCGTACCGTCGAGTGGGAAGATAACGCAGGACCGGCACCTGCACATCGCAGCGTTTACGTGGCATAAAGTCTGCCGCGCCACGTCAGTCCCGCACGGGCCGGTGCTTACGGGAAGCCGGCCGTGACCCTCACCCTGGAGGAAGCATGAACTCGCTCGAACCGATGCTCGACGCGCATCCCCGCCCCTCATCGCTGGACCGGGCAGCGCTGCTGGAATGCCTGCGGGCGTGCCACGACTGTGCAACGGCATGCACCGCGTGCGCGGACGCCTGTCTGGCGGAGGAACAGCTCAAGATGCTGGTCCGGTGCATCCGGCTGAACCTGGACTGTGCGGACGTCTGTTCCGCCACGGGCCGTGTGCTCGCGCGGCAGACGGAGCCGGATCTGGGGCTCCTGCGCGCGCAGCTCCAGGCGTGCGCGCGTGCCTGCGAGGTCTGCGGCGCCGAATGCGCGCGACACGGGGACGAGCACGAGCACTGCCGCGTCTGCGCCGACTCGTGCCGGCGCTGCGCCGACGCCTGTAACCGGCTCCTCGAGGCACTGGGCGCCTGAGCACGGCCGTTGACGTGAACCTCCGGGCAAGATTACCGGCCCCGGTCCCCGCCGCGGCGGGGACTGGGGCGGAGTGCGTAACATGGACTGCAGCTTACTCGCCGTGCTTTCCACACCCATCATTCTGTCGCCGGGAGCGTGGCACATAGCGGAATCCATCGCCATGACTCAGCCCTCCGTGTTTCCCCCCTCGCCCCACGCCGCCGCTGCCAGCAGCGCGACCACGAGTGCCGTGCCCGTTCGCTTCGGCGTCGGATCCTCCAGAGTCGGGTGGTCCTTGCATCGCCCTCCTGCGTTGGCGACATTCCGTAGGGCAGCTTGTATGCCGCGTAGAGCCGCCCCAGGGCTGGCTGGGGTCGGACGCCCTTCTGCCGCGACCAAGATGCTTTATTGGTCATAAAGCACGGATCCTGCATCATCGCCCGCTCGGTGGCAACGAGAGGCGTTCGTCATCTCCCCGAAATCTCACGGTCACGGCCATGAGGCACGAGCACGAGCACCACGAGCACGCCGGGCATCACGGCCATCATGGGCACCCCGCGCCCGCTCGGGATCGCGAGGAGCCGCCTGCGGAGCCGGGCTACCCGGAGCATCCGGAGCTGCCCCATGCCCCGGGAGAGCTGCGCGGCTCCGAGGCGTCGCCCACGCACCCACCGCACCACGGCCACGGCACGCATGGCCAGGGCGCGCACCACGGGCATGGTGCGCACGACGCGCACGCGGGCCACGACAAGCACGCTGGACACAGCGTGGAGATGTTCCGGGACAAGTTCTGGATCTCGCTCCTGCTGACGATCCCGACGGTGATCTGGGGCCATATGCTGGCGCGGCTCACCGGGTACACGCCCCCGACCTTCCCCGGCTCGCAGTGGATCGCCCCCGTCTTCGGCACCGCCGTCTTCTTCTACGGCGGCCTCGTCTTCCTGCGGGGCGCGTGGCAGGAGCTGAAGGACCGTCTGCCGGGGATGATGACGCTGATCTCGCTGGCGATTACCGTCGCGTTCGTCTTCAGCGCGGTGGTCACCCTCGGCTATCCGGGGATGGCGCTCTGGGAGGAGCTGGCCACGCTGGTGACCATCATGCTCCTGGGCCACTGGATGGAGATGCGGTCCATCTCGCAGGCGCAGGGAGCGCTGAACGAGCTGGCGAAGCTGCTTCCCAGCACGGCTGAGCGGGTGGTGAATGGCCGGACGGAAGAGGTGCCCATCGGTGAGCTGAACCCGGGCGACCTGGTGCTCGTTCGTCCCGGCGCCAGCGTCCCCGCCGACGGGATGGTACGACAGGGGAAGAGCTCGGTGAACGAGGCGATGATCACCGGAGAGTCGCGTCCCGTCGAGAAGGCGGAAGGTGAGGAGGTGATCGCCGGGACCGTCAACGGCCAGGGCTCGCTGCGGGTGGAGGTAACGAAAACCGGAGAGGCGACCGCGCTCGCCGGGATCATGCGCCTGGTGAGCCATGCGCAGAGCTCGCGCTCGCGGGCGCAGGCGCTGGCGGACCGGGCGGCCTTCTGGCTCACCTTCGTGGCGCTAGGCTCCGCCGTGCTCACGCTGTTGGCGTGGTGGGCGCTTGGCGCTACGTGGGGATTCATCATTGAACGGGTGGTCACCGTGCTGGTGATCGCCTGTCCGCACGCGCTGGGGCTCGCCATCCCACTCGTCGTCGCCATCTCTACCACCCTGGGCGCCCGGAGCGGGCTGCTGGTGCGGGATCGGCGGGGGCTGGAGGAGGCGCGCAGCCTCGATGCGGTGGTCTTCGACAAAACCGGCACGCTTACGCTCGGCGAGCACCGCGTGGTGGAGATGGTCACGGCCGAGGGAATCGCGCCGGACGACGCCCTACGGCTCGCCGCCGCGGTCGAGCACGACGCGGAGCACCCGGTGGCGCGCGCCATCGTCGAGAGCGCCAGGGATCGCGGACTCGAGGTCCCGCCCGCTACCGCCTTCGAGTCCGTACCAGGATTCGGAGTGCGGGGGACCGTGGAGGGAAGGGAACTGCACGCAGGAGGTCCGAACCTGCTGCGTCGGCTCGGGGCGGAACCCGACTCAGCCCTGCGGGCTGCGGCGGAACGGTTCGCTTCGAGGGGCCAGGGGGCCATCTATCTGGTCGAGGCGGGCCGTGCACTGGCCGCCTTTGCCGTGGCGGACGCGATCCGGCCCGAGTCCCGCGAGGCCGTGCGTCGGCTGCACGAGAACGGCGTGGAGGTCGTCATGCTCACCGGCGATGCGCAGGCCGTAGCGGAGAGCGTGGCGCAGGAGCTGGGGATCGACACCGTCTTCGCGCAGGTACTCCCGGAGCAGAAGGCCGAGAAGATCAAGCAGCTTCAGGGCCAGGGGAAGCGGGTGGCGATGGTGGGCGACGGCGTGAACGACGCCCCCGCGTTGCTGACCAGCGACGTCGGCATCGCCATCGGCGCGGGCACGGACGTGGCCGTCGAGGCCGGCGACGTGGTCCTCGTGCGCAGCGACCCGCGCGACGTGCCGCGCATCATCGAGCTGAGCAAGGCGACGTACCGGAAGATGGTCCAGAACCTCTGGTGGGCGGCCGGCTACAACATCGTGGCCATCCCGCTCGCGGCCGGAGTGCTGCAGCCGTGGGGGATCGTCCTCCATCCTGCGGTAGGTGCGGTGCTGATGTCGCTGTCCACGGTGATCGTGGCCATCAACGCCCAGCTCCTGCGCCGCGCGGACCTGTAGTTCGGCCCGGCGTCCCAGACCACCCGGGAGAGACTTGCTCCATGTCCTACAAGCGCTTCGCTGCGATGATCGGCACCTCGACCGTGGTGATGTTCGGCCTGATGTTCCCCACGGTCTACCGCTGGGAGCACCTCCACTGGAGCCAGACCCGCTTCTGAATGGCGCTCTACATGGGCGCCGCCATGGCAGTCATCATGCTCGCCTACATGCTGGGGATGTACTCCAGCAAGAGGACCAACTTGGCGATCTTCACGGGCAGTGCGCTCGTCTTCGTCGTGGCGCTGTGGCTTGCGCGCAGCCAGGCCACGGTCAGCGACGTGAGCTACATGAAGGCGATGATCCCGCATCACTCGATTGCCATCCTCACAAGCGACCGCGCCAACATCTCCGACCCGCGGGTGAGTGAGCTGGCAGACCAGATCATCGCGTCCCAGCGCCAGGAGATCACCGAGATGGAGGCGCTGATCGAGGAGCTCGAGAACCGGTAGTGGGATCTCCTTCGGGAGGGCCGGTTGTAGGGACCCGCCCCACAGTACGGTGCGGGTTCGACCGCTTGTGACCGATAGCCGGATGGGGTATATTTCACGCCATGAGGACCCGCCTCCGTTTCTTCGCCGCGCTTCTCGCGCTCCTCGCTCTGAGCACCTCGATGGTGCAGCAGGGCTGGGCCGCCGCCTGCGTGGGCATGGACGGGTCCCACTCCTCGGTGGCGGCGTCCGAATCAGGCCCCTCCCAGGCTTCGATCGTTCATGATGCTCCGGATCAGCGCGAGCACCGGAGCCACTCTCCCCCGGACGGGCCCGCGTGCCCCATGGCGGCCGGGGCCGGGATGGTCTGCAGCGTGACCGCGCTCCCGGTGGATGCGTCCCTCGCTCCGTTCGGGTCCGAGGTCCACTCGGCGGTACTCCCGGCTGCCGACGAGGCGCCGGGCTCCCTCGCGCTCTCCTCTCTCTTCCGTCCTCCCCGACGGTAGCCATCGGAGGCCCGGATCCCCGGGTCTCCACTCCCAGCACATCCGTGTAGCTCCCAGGCGAATGCCCGTGAGCGAGGTCTGAACTCTCCCGCTACGCCTATCTGCGCGTTGCGGGAGCGGATGAACGCAATCCAATGGCTACCCGATTCGTACTGTTGCTCTTCGCGGGCGTCTCTCTCGCGTGGGCGCCGACGCCCGCCGTGGCGCAGGGCGCGGCCGCGATGGACACCCTCTCGCTCGCCGAGGCATACCGCCTCGCTGAGGCGAGCAACCCCATGCTTGCGGCCACCCGTGCCCGCACCGAGGCGGTGCGGAGCCTGGAGTCTTCCGCCAAGCTCCCTCCCGACCCCCAGCTCAGCGTGGGAGTGATGAACGCCTCCCTCCCGGGGCTGGAAACCGACATGGCCACCTCGATGGCGCCGGCGATCGAGGTCATGCAGATGGTGCCGCTCCCGGGCAAGCTCGGCCTTGCGGGCGAGATCGCCCGCAAGGAGACCGAGATTGCCGGCGCCGAAGCCGACGAGACGCGCTGGATGGTCCGCGCCCGTACGGCGATGGAGTTCTACGAGATCTACCAGGCCGACCGGCAGCTCGAGACGATGCGCGGCACGCTGCGCCTGCTGGAGGACTTCGAGAAGGTCGCGCGCGCCATGTATGCCTCCGGTGAGGGCCGGCAGGCCGACGTGTTGCGCGCCGGGGTGGAGGTGGCCCGCATGCGTGCGGAGATCGAGCGTATGGCGGCGATGCGCGAGGCCGCGGTCGCTCGGCTCAACGGTGTCCTCAACCGCCCCGCCGACACGCCCGTCCCGGCAGTCTCCTATCCGGACGTTCCGGAGGTCCTTCCCACGGCCGAGACGCTGCGGCTCTGGGCGGAGGGCTCCCGGCCGCTGCTCCTGCGCTCCTCGCTCGCCGTGGAGCAGGCGGAGGCTCGATCCGACCTCGCCCGCAGGGAGCTCTGGCCGGACCTCTCGATCGGCTTCCAGTACGGCCAGAACGAGATGGCCGGGATGGGAACGGAGCGGATGGGCAGCCTCATGCTGGGCGTGAACGTCCCGATCTTCGCGCGGCAGCGGCAGCTGAAGATGCGCGAGGAGGCGGCGGCGATGGAGCGGATGGCCGAGGCGGAACGAGGCGACGCGCTGGCTCAGGTGCGCGCGCGCATCGGCGAGCTACTGGCCGAGATGGGGCGGGCACGCACACTGGCCGAGCTCTACCGCACCGAGGTTCTCCCGCAGGCGGAGGCCGCGGTGCAGTCGGCGTTCTCCTCCTACCGCGTAGGCGCCGTGGACTTCATGACGCTGGTGGATGCCCGCATGACGGTCAACGAATACGAGCAGGAACTCTTCGCGCTCCAGGCGGAGTACGGGCGGCTCGTCGCGGAGCTGGAGATGACGATCGGCCTCGAACTCCCCCACACCTCTCAGACGACGACGGAGGACCGATGAACACCCGCAAGCAGATCCTGGTCTCGGCGGCCCTGGTGGGTGTGGCGGTGGGCACCGTCGGGTTGTATAGCGCGATAGCCTCGCCCGAGACGGCATCGGAAGCGATGCAGGGGCACGACCACGCGGCGATGGCCGCGGGCGCGGGGGGCGAGGCCCGGCCCGTTCAGCTGGACGCGGAGGCCGCGCGCCGCATCGGCGTCACCTACGCCACGGCCGCGCTCAAGCCGCTGCGGCTGGAGGTGCGCACCGTGGGCTCGGTCACCTACGACGAGACCCAGCTCGTCAACGTGAACCCCCGCATCGAGGGCTGGATCGAGCGGCTGCACGTGGACTTCACCGGGGCGCCTGTCTCCCGGGGACAGCCGCTCATGGACGTCTACAGCCCGATGCTGGTCAGCGCGCAGGAGGAGCTGCTTCTCGCGCGGCGCCTGGCGGACGAGGCGCGCGCCGGCGGCTCCGAGCGCGCGCTGGAGAGCGCCACGGAGCTGCTGGAGGCCGCCCGACGGCGCCTGCGCTACTGGGACATCTCCGCGGACGAGATCGCCGGCATCGAGCAGAGCGGCACGCCCCGGCGCACGCTAACCCTGCGTTCGCCAGCCTCGGGCGTGGTGGTGGAGAAGACGGCGATCGAGGGAAGCCGCATCATGCCGGGGATGGACCTCTTCCGCATCGCGGACCTCTCGCGGGTGTGGATCGACGGGGAGATCTTCGAGAAGGACCTTGGCCTGGTCCGCCTGGGGCAGCATGCCGCGGTTACCTTTGAGGCGTACCCCGGCGAGGTGTTCGACGCGGTGGTCACCTTCGTCTACCCGACCGTCTCGCTGGAGTCGCGCACCGGCCGCGTCCGCCTGGAGCTGGCCAACCCGGGGTTGCGGCTCAAGCCGGGGATGTATGCGCAGGTGGCGCTCCACCGGTCGAGCGAGCGGGAGGCGCTGGTGATCCCGCGCTCGGCAGTCCATTACACGGGCACGCGCTCCCTGGTCTTCGTGCGCCACGGCGAGATGCTGATGCCGCACGAGGTCACCCCCGGGCTCGTCGTCGGGAGCGAGGTGGAGATCCTCTCCGGCATCGAGCCCGGGATGGAGGTGGTCTCCTCGGCCAACTTCCTGATCGACGCCGAGAGCAACATGGGCTCCTCGATGAACTCGATGCCGGGGATGGACATGGATGGGTCTGCGAGCACCGAGCCCGCCAGCACGGACACACCGGCCGCCGCCGATCCCCACGCTGGGCACTGAGGAGGTGATCCCATGTTGAAGCGAATCATCGGCTGGTCCATCGAGAACCGGTTCATCGTCCTCGTCCTGACCGCGTTCCTGGTCGCCGCGGGCGTGCTGGCGGTACGCAGCACGCCGCTGGAGGCGCTGCCGGACCTCTCCGACGTGCAGGTGATCGTCCAGACGGAATACGAAGGGCAGAACCCGCAGATCATCGAGGACCAGGTCACCTACCCCATCGCCTCGGAGATGCTCAAGGTTCCGGGCGCTGCCACGGTGCGCGGCTACTCCTTCTTCGGCGTCTCCTTCGTCTACGTGATCTTCGAGGACGGCACCGACCTCTACTGGGCGAGGAGCC
>CAZWJE010000023.1:0-41724 GCA_964634395.1 uncultured Gemmatimonas sp.
CACCCCCGCTCCCAGCCCCCGCGAACCCCCGCCCCGGCCGCTCACGCGCCCCTGAGGATCACACGGCCCTGACGATCACACGCCCCTGACGATCACACGGCCCTGACGATCACGCGCGATCCGTGATCACGCCCGTCGGCAATCACGCGCCTCGCCGCCGAGCACGCCCTTGCCACGCCCTATCAGATCGGACGTTCTCCCTCCGCGACCCGCGACCCGCCCTCCCACTCCAATCAGAGAGATTCGACGTAGAAGGTCAGCGCGTGGATCTGCGCATCAGTCAGCGTGGCGCCGCCCATCGCGGGCATCCCGTTGCGACCGCCACCACGGGGTTCCGATACACCATCCTTGATGACCGCGAAAATCTGCGCGTGCCGGTCGCCTTCACCATCGACCCAGAGCCAATCATCATCGCTGAGACTGGGGGCTCGCCCACCCTGTCCGCCCTCGCCATGACAGCCCGCGCACCGGCCGGCGCCGGCGAAGATCGCCTGTCCTTCGGCGATCAGTTCCGGTGAGGAGACGAGGGCGGCGGAGGCCGGAGTACCGGCGGGTGGGGCCGCTCCGCCCGAGGCGCACGCGCCGAACATCGTGACGAGGGCAACAGCTCCGATCGGGAGAGCAATCCTGGCGATTTCTGTGGGCCGTGGCATCGCGGGCTCCGGGGGCATTCAGGGGGGAAAGCGGTCCTCTGGTCGGACGACCGCGGGAATTGGTGACGCAGGGAAGCCGGGGCTCAAAGCGGATCCGCGTGGAACGACGCGGGACCTCCGACCTTCCGGAGATCCCGCCCGTTTCGATATCGATCAAAAAAACGATCTACAAAGACGCCACGTAAGCCGCGACCGCCTGGAGTTGTTCCTCCGAGAGGGAAGCACCACCCATGGGCGGCATTGGCGCCGGGTGCTCCGCCGGCCGCGGCACACCCGCACGGATGTTCTCGACGAGCTTGGCCTGCAGGTCGGTCTCCGGATTCTCGATCCAGAGCCAGTCGTCGTCGGTAAGGTTCGGGCCGAGCGCTGTTCCCACACCGCCCTGGCCATGGCAGCTGAAGCAGATGCCGGGGCCATTGAAGACCTGCTCACCCATGGCCACGAGGTCACCGCTGGCCGCGGGAGCGGCCGGAGCGGCCGCTGGGGCTGGCGTCGAGCTCGGGGTCGAAGCGGGCTCTGGCGCGTCGCCTCCGCCCCCGCAGGCGGCCACTAAGGCGAAGGGGATGGTAAGCAGTGCGATCTTCCCACTGCGACGTCCACGCATCTGTGTCTCCCTGTTAGTAGTTCGGATGAAAATCTCATCCCGCGCGATACGCCGGACATGCCCGGTGATCATTCAAAGCCCCAGCGCCGAGCGGATCATTGGCGGGATGCGGTCGGCCGTCCATGGCGGGGTGAACGTCAACTCTACTTCGGCCGTATCGACACCCGGGACGCCTTCCACGGCGACCCGCGCCTGATCCACGATTTCTCCGGCTACCGGACATGCGGGAGAGGTGAGCGACATCGTGACGACGACGTTACCCTCGTCGATCTCGATACCGTAAATGAGGCCCAGAACAACCAGATCCAGGTTCAGTTCCGGGTCTTTTACCTTCCTGAGCGCTTTGCGTATCTGGTCTTCGCTGACCATACCCTCGTTCCTTCGTCGATGTGCGGAAGTCCCGAGTAACACGGGAAGCACACGGTCTCAATGGGAGAGCATATCTTTCCATCCGGCGCCTTGTCAACAGCGGACGGGTTCCCTAGAGTTTGCACGCGCGTATGATGACGTGCCAGACTGGCGACCGACCGCCGGTTTCGCGCTGAAAGTGTGGCGTCGACGCCCTCGTTTCGGACGGATTCGGAAGGGCCTTTGGACTCGCGGCGAGAGGATGTGCATGAGTATCAGGACGGGCGGGCGGATTCGACGAATCGCGATCAATACAGGCGGCGGAGATGCTCCGGGGCTGAACGCCGTAATCCGCGCCACCACCCTCGCCGCGCTCCAGAAAGGGTGGGAAGTAATCGGGATCCGACGCGGATACACGGGTCTGCTCGAGGGTGAGGTTGACGGTGAGCCAGGCGTCTTCCCCCTCACCGCGAACGCGGTTCGCGGGATCACTCACCTGGGCGGCACGATTCTGGGCACGACGACGCGCGGCAACCCGTTCGGTCTCGATGTTCGTCGGCCGGATGGCACCTGGGGAGTCGCCGATCGCTCCGACGAGATCGTCGGCCGCTTTGACGACCTGGGGATCGACGCGCTCGTGGCGATCGGTGGAGACGGTTCGCTGAACATCGCCAACGCGTTGCAGGAGAAGGGACTCCACGTCGTCGGCGTGCCCAAGACGATCGACAACGACCTGGCCGCGACGGACATGACGTTCGGCTTCCAGACGGCGGTCGAGGTCGCGACTGACGCGATCGGCCGACTCCACTCGACGGCCGAGGCGCATCAGCGCGTGATGATCGTCCAGGTGATGGGCCGCCACACCGGGTGGATCGCGCTCGAGTCCGGTCTCGCGGGTGGGGCGGACGTGATCCTCATCCCGGAAATTCCTTACCGGACGGAGCCGATCGTTCGGAAGGTCCGGGAGAGGGACGAGACCGGCCGGCGCTTCAGTATCGTGGTGATCGCCGAGGGCGCGGTTCCGGCCGGTGGCGAGCCGAGTTACGCGGACGAGACGGGGCGCTACGGCGGGATCGCGGATCGCCTCACGGCGGAACTCGAGAACCTCACCGGCAAGGAAACGCGGAATCTGGTCCTGGGTCACATCCAGCGCGGGGGGACCCCCATCGCCTACGATCGGAACCTCGCCCTTCGTTTCGGCGCGGCCGCCGTCCGCTGTATCGACAAGGGAAAGATGGGGACGATGGTGGCGCTGCAGGGAAGCCGGATCGTCGCCGTCCCCCTCGCCGACGCCGTGAAGGAGCTGAAACGGGTACCGGTGGATTCGGACATGGTCTGGACGGCGCGCCAACTCGGCGTGAGCCTCGGCGACTGAGGCGGCGGATGACTCTCACACCCAAACAACGGGCCCGGCTCAAAGGGTTGGCGCACCACCTCAAGCCGATCCACCAGGTCGGCAAGGAGGGCCTCTCCGAAATGACGCTCGAGGCCATTCTCGAGGTGTTCAATCACCGCGAGTTGATCAAGGTACGGGTACGAGAAGCGGCTCCCGTCACCGCTCGCGAAGCGGGCGAGGGGATCGCGGCCAGGCTCCCGGACGTGGAGCACGTACAGACGATCGGCAGAACGGTCGTCCTGTACCGGCGGCATCCGGAGAAGCCCTCGATCGACCTGGCGCGGTAGATACTGGCGGTTCGTGGAGAGAACAAGGAGAAGCATTCGTTGACGAAGACGTTCTGGATCGCGGGGTGCCTGCTGGCGCTGACCGCGGTCGCGGCGGGGGCGTTCGGCGCGCACGGGCTGCGCGATCGGTTGGCCGAGGATCTGTTGGAGATCTTCGAAACCGGCGCCCGATACCAGATGTACCATGCGCTCGCCCTTCTCGCGGTCGCGTGGGCCTCGTCCCACTGGACGGGCTCGATGACCGCCGCCGCTGGCTGGCTGTTCATCGCGGGCACGCTGGTCTTCTCCGGCAGTCTGTACCTGCTGGCGCTGAGCGGTGTCCGCTGGCTCGGCGCGATCACGCCGCTCGGCGGGGTGATGTTCCTGGCGGGGTGGGCGTGTCTGGCGCTGGCGGCATGGCGGGGATGACGGCTCGCGTCCGGCGCGTATCTCGGGGACCCGGCATCATGCCGTCGGTCGCGTTTGGCTTCGCCCGCCGCGCGGAATGACGACTCCGCCGCGGCCCGGGCGCGAAGACGCCGCCGAGGCCCTCGAGATCATCGCCGACGCTGTTTCACGATGCACCGCGTGTCCCAGGCTCGTCGCATGGCGCGAGCGGATCGGGCGTGAGAAGCGCCGGTCGTTTCGAGACCAGGAGTACTGGGCCCGCGGCGTCCCCGGGTTTGGGGATCCCGCGGCCCGGCTGTTGATCCTCGGGCTCGCGCCCGCGGCGCACGGCGCCAACCGCACGGGCCGCGTCTTCACGGGGGACCGTTCCGGTGACTGGCTCTTCGCCGCCCTTCATCGCGCGGGCCTGGCGAACCAGCCGCATGCGGTGGACCTGAACGACGGCCTCACCCTCCATGATACCTGGGTCACCGCCTCTGTGAAGTGCGCCCCACCCGACAACCTTCCGACACCCGAGGAACGGGCCCAATGCGCGCCGTTCCTGCGGGGGGAGATCGACGCCCTGGCCGGTGTGCGGGTGATCGTTTGCCTGGGTGGCTTCGCGTGGACGAACGCGCTGCGGACGCTCTCGGCCCGAGGGGCCGTGATCCCGCGGCCCCGTCCCGCGTTCGGTCACGTCGCCGTCGCGGAGATCGGCGACGTGACCCTCATCGGGTCCTATCATCCAAGCCAGCAGAACACCTTCACGGGGCGGCTGACGGAGCCCATGTTCGATGAGGTCTTCGCACTGGCGAAGAAGGTGATCGCGGATCACGCGTCCGGGTTGACCGCCCCCGGCGGGCGGTAGATCCACCCTTCCCGCCGGATCGCCGCGTGCGCGTGCGAGCCGAGGCGAAACGGCTGTCCGAGGTCGTCCCGACAGAGAAACGCCGTCAGGCAGGCGATCGCGGCATCCCACGCGTCTTCCAGCGTAACGACGAGGCTCTCGCAATCGGGTGACGCGAACTCCATGAACGTGCGGAGCGCGGCGGCCCGAGCGCGGATTTCGGAGGGACGGGACGGGGTGCGTCGGCGGGGAAGTCCGAGATCGATAACCGTCGCGGATGGGTAAACCTCGATGAGGGCCACCGGCGCGCTCGAAGGCGCGAGGGGTTCGACGCGGATCTCGGTCTCCTCCCGGAGTCCCTGGAGCCAGCGAGATCCCTCGACGGTCTGCTTGTAGAGCCTCATGTCGAGCGGCGGGAGGGCGCCCCCGGTGTCGGTCGCGCGCGGTGTACGCGCCATATCCCCCGCCACCTGTCTGACTTCGTCAGGAGCCCGGTCCGCGATCCAGTCGAGAATGCTCGACCAGCTTTCGCCCGCGCCGGTCAGGGCGCCGAAGCCGGTGGGGAGACCGAAAGGGAAGTCCGCTCCCCAGAGAACACGGTGATCGTCGGACACCGTCGACTGGTCTCCTTCCTCGCGCGGCCCGTCCGCTCGGTGCGTCGCTCCGCTTCCCCCGACGGTCCGCCACCCGTCGAGAACGTACCTCGCCAGATCCTTCCGGAACGCGTGCGGCCGGACCGAGTGGATACACAGCTTTCCGCCCGACTCCACGCCGACGGCGCTCCAGAGGTTCGCGAGCGGCTCCCTGGCGCCGGAGAAGTCGATCCCGCCGAAATGCGTGAACGCCTCAGCCATCGAGCCTCAGCGCGGGTGTCGAGGAGGCGGGGGGCGACGGCTCGGAATCGTCCGTAAAATCGCGGAACCGCTCCCAGGCGAGGAAGATCATCGTCAGGAGCAGCGCGACGAAGAGGGCGACCGAGCCGAAGAGGCATCCCTGGAGCGCCATCGACCCGCCGGGTCGAGTGGGTCTCGAGGTGGACCGGGCGGAAGGGCCGTCCGGTGGATCGGGATACGGATTCTCTGGCGGTGGAGGCACGGCCTATCGCTCTGAGGTGTCGCGGTACCAGTCAACGAGGTCGGCTTCGCGGTTCAGCTGTCCGATACCGGGTTCGTGGCGGATCGTCTCGATTTCGTCGATCTCTCGTGGCGCGGCCCAGGAGAGCCGCTCGAGGCCGGCCTCGGTGATGACGTAGGAATCCTCGATCCGCACGCCGATGTCGCGGTAGCGCTCGAGCGCGGGCCGCAGACGCTGAACCATCGCGTGGTTCTCGGGGTCGTCTCGAAGGTGATCGAGCGCGTCACCGCGAACGTAGATCCCCGGCTCGATCGTGAATACGCTGCCCACCTGGAACGCTTCGTACGACGAAATGTCCGGGTCGTGGACCTCCAGGCCGATGCCGTGTCCGACGCCATGCATGTAGAAGAGCTGGAACTGCGGGCAGCGGTTGTCCGTCCGCGGGCTCGCGCAGACGTAGGTGGCGTTCGGCGCGTCGATGAGGCCGAGTCGAGCGAGCCCTTCGGCGACGGTTCGGGAGGCGGCGGAGCTGACGTCCCCCCAGCTGCTCCCGATCTTCACCACGTCTTCCGCCGCGCGCTGCGCGGCGAGAACGATCTCGTGGATTTCGCGCTGGTCGGCGGTGAACGTCGCGCCGACGGGCACCGTTCGGGTCACGTCGGCGGCGTATCCGCGGTAGGCGGCGCCGATATCCATGAGGAGCAGCTCACCGTCGGCCATGAACCGATCGGCGTTCCGGTAGTGGAGTGTCGTCGAGTTGGGACCGGAGCCGACGATCGAGGGGAATGCCGGCCGCTCTCCGCCATACCGGCGAAAGGTATACTCGATGATCGCCTGGATCTCGAACTCGTTCATCCCCGGTTGGATCGAGCGCATCGCCTCGCGATGGGCGAGGGCGGTGATGTGCACGGCCCGGCGGATCATGTCGAGTTCAGCGGGTGACTTGCGCGCCCTGAGCCGGCGGATCGTCTCGGCGAGAGAGACCACGCGCGGCTGTCCGCCATTGATGATGGCGGCGCGGAGGTGCTGTTGGTCCCGTGTGAACGTCTGGCCGCGCGGCCCATCGCCGAGGAGCGGAGTGAGCGAGTAGACGGTCGCATGCGCGGCGACCAGCGAATCGACCATGGGCAGGAGCCTCTCGCTGGAGAACGCGGGCACGCCGGTGAGCGCCTGTGCGCCGTCGGTGCCGAGGCGGGTTCCTTCCCATATTTCGCGCGCGGGATTTCGCGCCTGGACGAAGAGCCATTCGCTGATCCGGCCGTTCTTCCGTTCGATGATCAGACCCGCGTCGGGCTCGGTGATTCCGGTGAGGTAGCGGAAGTTCGGGTTCTGGCCGCCGGGAAGATTGTCCTGGTCCGCGGCGGCGGTGCCGAAGGCGATGAAGACGCCGTCCTCGGTCATCGCTTCGGCGATGGCGGCGCGGCGTCCGGCATATTCCGCGGCGGAGATCGCCCCGGCGACCGGGTCGGGATGCCCGACGTCGGCGCGGTCCTGCGCGACGGTGGGGAGCGGTGCTCCCGCGAGGAGAATGGCGATCCCCGCGAGAACGTAGCGAACGAGGCTGTCGGGTTTGGTCATCGATACGGATCCGTTCAGCGTCGTGGTGTTCTCTCGTCGCAAGCTCCGTAAGAGACGAGGTATCGACACGTGCGTCAACGACGTGTGATCATACCGGTATACGCGCCAGCTCATCCGCGAGGTCCGCTGGCGTCGTGACGGGCAGGCGGCAGGCAAAGTTCTGGCAGACGAACGCGGTGGGCCGTCCGTCCAGCGCCTCGCGACCGACGAGGAGGGGGACCATGTCGGCGGCGTCCGGGTCGACGCCGGGGTGAGGCCGCAGCGCGACGGTCGTTTCCGGGAGGAAGCGGCGATCGAGTACGCCGAGCAATGCCCGGGTCTCCGGCGTGCCCGGGTCGCCCACGATCGCCACCTCGGTGGGCGGCGCGAGCCGGGCGGAGAGCGTGCAAAGCAAATGGCCGAATCCGTTCGGGAGCTGGCTGGCGATTTCGGCCAGGCTCCGGGTGACGCGATCGGCGACATGATCGTACCGTGTCTCCCCCGTGAGCCGGGCGAGTCGGGTCAGCGCGTGCGCCGCCGACGAGGTCCCGGACGGGGTGGCGTTGTCGTGGATGTCGCGCGGGCGGACGATGAGACCTTCGGCATCGGCGGGTGCGTCGTAGAAGAACTCCTCCGCGGGTGACCAGAAGCGCTCGATCATCACGTCGGCGATCGAGCGCGCTTCCCGCAGCCAACGGAGGTCGAAAGTGCCGCGATAGAGTTCCAGGAGTGCGTCGACGAGCATCGCGTGGTCGTCGAGGAACCCCGGGATACGGGCCGAGCCGCCGCGCCAGCTCCGGAGGATAACGCCGTCGACACGCAGTTCCCGGAGCAGGAACTCGGCGTTCCGGACAGCGACCTCGAGATAGTCGGGCCGGGCGAGGATGCGGCCCGATTCGGCGAACGCGTGGAGCGCGAGCGCGTTCCATCCGGTGAGGATCTTCTCGTCGCGGTCGGGCCAGACACGGCGGGCGCGAGCCTCGTACAGCACGAGTCGCGCTTCGCGAATGGTCGCCTCCGCGTGCTCCGGCGAGATGCCCTGGTCGGAAGCGACGGCGGTGAGGGATCGGGGAGTATGGAGGACGTTTGTGCCTTCCCAGTTCCCCTCCGCCGTGACCCCGTGGAATTCCCGGACGAGCGCCGCCGTCCGCGCATCGAGGAGATCGTCGATCTCCTCACGGCTCCATACGTAGAACCGTCCCTCGTCCCCTTCGCTATCGGCGTCCTGGCTGGAGAAGAACCCACCTTCCGGGTGCCGCATTTCCCGGAGGAGGTAGTCGAGCGTGCTTTCGGCGATCCGCCCGAGCGCCGGGTCGCCCGCCGCCAGGGAGGCGCGCGCGTAGACGCGGGCGAGGAGGGCGTTGTCATAGAGCATCTTCTCGAAATGCGGGACGTGCCAGCGCGCGTCGACGCTGTACCGATGGAAGCCGCCGCCGATCTGGTCACGGATCCCGCCCGCCGCCATCGTCCGGAGCACCGCCGCGGCCATCGCGAGGGCGTCAGGATCGCTGAACCGGGCGTGATAGCGGAGAAGGAAGTCGAGCACCATCGGCTGCGGGAAGCGGGGGGCGCCGCCAAATCCGGGTACCTCGGGGTCGTACTGTCTGGCGAGGACCTCGTTGGCGCGATGGAGCTGCTGGTCCTCGAGCCCGGACGGGTCGGGGTTCATCGCCATGTCGCGGCCGATCGCCGCGTGGATATCACTGGCCGCCTGGTCGACCTCCTCGCGACGGTCGCGATACGCCGTGTGGACGGCCTCGAGCACCTGACGGAAGGCAGGGAGTCCGTGTCGGGGCGTCGGGGGGAAGTAGGTGCCCGCGTGGAATGGAGCTTTTCCGGGGGTCAGGAACACCGTCATCGGCCAGCCGCCTCGGCCGGTCATCCGCTGGAGTGCGTGCATGTAGAGCGCGTCCACGTCGGGTCTTTCCTCGCGGTCGACCTTGACGTTGACGAAACGCTCGTTCATGAGCGCCGCCGTCTCCGGGTCCGAGAACGACTCGTTCTCCATCACGTGACACCAGTGACAGGATGAATAGCCGATCGAGAGGAGGATCGGGCGGTCTTCCGCGAGGGCGCGGGCGAATGCCTCGTCTCCCCAGGGGTACCAGTCGACGGGGTTGTCCTGGTGCTGGAGGAGGTACGGACTCGATTCGAACGCGAGGCGATTGGCCATGGATTGGAGAGTCGTGAATAGTGAGCGTTCCCGGGCTCGATCCGCGAGCGGCCCTTTGTCGTTGGGCGGCTCCGTCATCGGACGCCCCTGCCATCGCCCCCGCCGCCCGCGTCATCCCGCCCTGGCATCGCCCCCGCCGCCCGATGACAAGTGGGGCCGCCCGATGTGACAGCGGGGGGACGGATGTCGAGTTCCCGCCTCCTTCTCAATCTGTACGCTTTCGGCGCGCGAAGCTATCTTCCGGGTTCACCGGATAGAATGTTCAGGTTGCAAGGGAGAGTCGCGCGAGTGCGGGAGAAAGAGCTCGGCCGTCTGTTCGAGACGCATTTCGGGGTGGCGCCGACGAGTGTGCTCGGGCTGGCGGGCGACGGGTCCGCCCGCCGTTTGTATCGGTTGGTCGGCCCGGATCACCAGAGCGCGGTCGGCGTCCACGGACCGGATCGGGAAGAGAACGCGGCGTTCCTCTCGTATTCACGTACCTTTCGGGATATCGGTCTGTCCGTCCCCGAGATCCATGCGGTGGACGAAGAGCGGCACATCTACCTCGAAGAGGATCTCGGTGACACCACGCTCTTCGACGCGCTGAACGCGGCGAAGAAGCGTGAGCCCGGAGGGTTCCCGGCGTCGATGGTGCCGATCTACCGGCGGGTCGTCGAGGAATTGCCACGCTTCCAGGTGCTGGGGGGGCGCGCGGTCGACTACTCGGTCGCCTACCCGCGCGCGGCTTTCGATCGCCAGTCGATCCTCTGGGATCTCAACTACTTCAAGTACCACTTCCTGAAGCTGGCCCAGATCCCGTTCAACGAGGCCCGTCTCGAGGACGACTTCATCCGGTTCACGGATTTTCTCACCGAGGCCGATACGTCGCACTTCCTCTATCGCGACTTCCAGTCGCGGAACGTGATGTTGCGCGATGGAGAGCCGTGGTTCATCGACTACCAGGGTGGGCGGCGGGGAGCGTTGCAGTACGATGTCGCGTCGATCCTCTACGACGCCAAGGCGGGGCTTCCACAAGCGCTGCGCGAGTCGCTGCTGGATCACTATCTGAAGGCGCTTTCCACCTACGTCGCCGTCGATCCGGAGGAGTTCCGGCGCCACTATCGGGGCTATATCCTTGTGCGCATTCTGCAGGCGATGGGGGCGTACGGGTATCGCGGGTTCTTCGAGCGGAAGATTCGTTTCCTTCAGAGCGTACCTCTGGCGATCGATAACATCGAACGGCTGCTGGCGGGGCCGTGGCTACCGATCGAGGTGCCGGAGTTGCGCAGGGTGATGGAGACGATCCGCGACACGCCGGCCCTGAGGCAGACCGCGGAGCGGCCGGGGCCGGGACTCACGGTACAGATCGGCAGTTTCAGCTATCGTCACGGATATCCGGAGGACTCGGCGGGCCATGGCGGCGGGTTCGTTTTCGACGTCCGGGCGGTCCACAACCCAGGTCGTTACGCGGAATACTCGGGGAAGACCGGGCTCGACGCGCCGGTGACGGAGTTTCTCGACGCGGTGCCGGAAGTCGAGCGATTCTGGGAGAACGTACGGTCGCTCGTGGAGCTTCAGGTCGAAAGCTATCTCACCCGCGGCTTCACCAGCCTGAGCGTCTCTTTCGGCTGTACGGGCGGGCAGCACCGATCGGTGTATTTCGCCGAGCGGCTCGCGCGTCACCTGCGGGGCCGGTTTCCGGACGTGAAGGTGGCGATCGTGCATCGTGAGCGGCCGCGCTGGCCGGGTGCCGCTCCCATTCCGGCGATCCATCCGGGCGGCCCGGACGTTACCCAGCCGGGGTGAACGTGGAGGCGATGATCTTCGCCGCCGGGCTCGGTACGCGTCTCGGCGAACTCACGCGCACGACGCCGAAGGCACTCGTCCCCGTCGCCGGTATCCCCATGCTCGAGCGTGTCGCCCGCCGTCTCATCGAGGCGGGCGTCGGCCGACTGGTCGTGAACGTCCACCATCATGCCGACCAGATCGTCGATTTCATCCGACAACGTGACGGCTTCGGCGTCGACTACGCTGTTTCATATGAGGCGGACCAGCCGCTCGACACCGGCGGAGGCCTGAAACACGCCGCGCGGCTGTTCGAAGGCGAGGGTCCGTTCTTCATTCACAATGTGGACATCATCTCGCGAATCCCGCTGCGGGAGATGTACGCGGCGCACCGGGAAAACGCCGTGGACCCCGTCGCGACGCTCGCGGTGATGGAACGTCCGACCATGCGCTACCTGCTCTTCGACGAGTTGGGGCTCGTCGGCCGGGAGGACGAGACGAAGAGCCTCCGTTTCCTGGTGAGACCGGCGGCGGGCGACGTCCGACGTTTGCCGTTCGGGGGCGTCCACGTCGTCTCTCGCGCGGTCTTCGAACTTCTGCCGGCGAGGGACGTCTTCTCCATCAATGACGTATATCTCGACGCCGTTTCGGCGGGACATACGGTCGCGCCGTATGAACTCGAGGCCGAAGGGTGGGTCGATATCGGAAGTCCCGAGCGACTGGCCGCGGCGGAACGGCTGCTGGAAGAACGGGGATCGTGATCAGACGGGCGGGAGACGAAGGAACGGCGGCGGGAGACGAAGGAACGGCGGCGGGAGACTCCGGTCAATCACCGCTGCTCGGGGAACGGCGGTGGCGCGATCAGTACGCCGCTCTCCCCCACCTCGTCGATCCCCACGTATGACTCATCCTCACGGATCTCACGCCGGCTCCAGCGGAAATACGCGAAGGTGATTCCCATCCACATGACGAGCGCGCCGGGCACCCACATGATGAGAGCGCCAAGCCGCTGATCCTCGAGCGCGGAGAGCGGAAATATCCGCGGGGCTTCCGCGTACCAGGTGTAGAAGTGCTCATCCGAAAAGGCGATGACGACGGCCACCGCCATCATCGGAATCCCCAGGACGAAGAGGTAGAGCATCTGCAGCGGGCCGGCGATCCGTGGCACTTCAGGGAGCGGGCTCATCACCGGCCACCAGAGAAACACGCCGACGGCCATGATCATCAGGTGCATTCCCTTGTGCACCGTGTGGTCGCGCATCATCAGGTCGTACGGCTCGGGGAAGTGCCATACGCCGAAGATGATGTTGACGAGCAGGAAGGCCGCGATCGGACGGGTGAGCACGCGCGCGGCGGTCGTCACCCCCGGTATGCGGAGGAGCGGCCGCAGCATCCAGTCGGGGATCCCGATCAGCAGGAACGGGGGCATCACCAGCATGATCAGCAGGTGCTGCACCATATGGGCGCTGAAGAGGAAATAGTCCGAGAGCTCGTGTAACGGCCCCTGGAGCGAGACGAGCATGAGGAGCATCCCCGCCGCGAAGGCCGCGAGCCGGGATGCCGATACCGGGGATGAGCCGGGGAAAAAGCGACGGAGCGGCCCCGCGCTCAGCAGGTACGCCGCCCCGACGATCAACCATCCGATGAGAAAGTCCGGGTAGAGAACCCACTCGGACCAGGAAAACGTCCCGCTATGCAGTAACGCTACCGCGAACATCGCCACCTTCGTCCTACATCCACGTCCCGACGGGATTCAGGATGTGGTAGAGGATCGTCAGCCCACCGATCACCAGCGCGGCGAGCGCCATCGGGAAGAGAAACACCCCGGTGAAGAGCTTGCTGTCGTACTTCAGGTGCATGTAGAACATGACGACCAGGATGAACTTCGCGGCCGACAGCGCGAGAATCGTCGGAGCCGCGAGGTTGCCGAGCTGGTCCTCGATGTAGTAGCACGCGATCTCGAGCGCCGTCAGGATGAAGAGGTAGAGACCGATGACCCAGTAGATCCGGGTGCCATGCGCCGGATGGGCCTCCAGATCATGCTGGATCTCTCGCGTTTCGCTTGACATTCGCCCTTACGGAATGAGGTAGATAAGAGGGAAGATGATGATCCAGACGACGTCGACGAAGTGCCAGTAGAGGCCGCCGATCTCGACCGTCACCGACTTCTC
The DNA here is from genome assembly GCA_964634395.1 of uncultured Gemmatimonas sp. Lineage (GTDB taxonomy): Bacteria > Gemmatimonadota > Gemmatimonadetes > Longimicrobiales > Longimicrobiaceae > WHSP01. The sequence goes on from CAZWJE010000023.1 coordinate 13,241, forward strand.
CTTGCCCAGCCGACCGGTCCAGACGAGCGTGGCGAGCGTCAGCATGTAGAGCACACCGACGAAGACGTGCGCGCCATGGAAGCCCGTGAGCATGTAGAACGTCGAACCGAAGAGGTTCGAGCTCAGCGTGAGACCGTTATGCCAGAAGTGCGTGAACTCGTAGACCTGGAAGCCCAGGAAGATGGACCCGAAGAACCCGGTGGCCGCGAGCCAGAAGGCCCCGCTCTTCCGGTCTCCACGCTGGACGCCGGCCAGGCCGAGCACCATGAAGAGACTGGAGAAGAGAAGGACCGCGGTGCTGATCGAGGTCAGCGGGATGTCCAGGATTCCCGGTGCCACCGTACCGTCCGAGAGCACCGTATCGTGAGGATACGGACCGCTCACGCTCATGCCCTTATACGCCATGTAGGACGCGATGAGAGACCCGAAGAGCAGGCACTCCGAGCCGATGAACGTCCAGAAGGCGAGTTTTCGACTGTCGACGCCGGTCGAGGTGTCGAGGTGTGCCGGATCCGCCGCGTGAACCGCCGTTGATTGTGCCATTTCCCAATCGCGATGAGCGAGGTCGCCCGTTGATCGAATCGAACCGCTGATTAATCCGGGCCCTTCCGAAGTGCCCGATTCCGACCGGACGTGACCGCCGCCAGTTCGGCGGAGGTCACGTCCCTCCTCCGATCAGTGCCCGCTGTGCCCCGGCTCGAAGGCGAAGGCGTAAACGATCAACAGGATCGAGATCGCCCCCGCGAGCGAGATCCCCCAGTGGAGGATGAAGCCCCCGAAGAAGCACGCCAGCGACAGCGCCAGGAGGATCGGAAGAATGGACGGCGGCGGCAGGTGAATACCGAGATCCCGCGCGGACATCCTGTTCTCGTCGTCCGGGAACTCGAGCGTCCCCACCGGCGTGCCGGCCAGGTCGAGCTCCGCCTTCTCCTCCTCCACGTGACCTTGCGGTATCCCAGCGGCGAGCACCGGGTCCGTCTCCCAGAGCGGCATCCGGCTGCGAACGACCGGAACCTCGCGGAAGTTATACTCGGGCGGAGGAGACGGGATCGCCCACTCGAGGGTGGAAGCACCCCACGGGTTCGGTCCCGCGCGCTGCCCCCGGCGTGCCGAGACGACGAGGTTGTAGGCGAAGACCAGCGTGCCGACCGCCAGCAGATACGAGCCGAGCGTGGCGACCATGTTCCACTGCTCGAACCCGAGGCCCGGCGCGTAGGTGAACGTCCGGCGCGGCATCCCGTGCAGCCCGAGGGCGTGCATCGGGAAGAACGTGACGTTCATGCCGATGAACGTCAGCCAGAAATGGATCTTGCCGAGCGACTCGTCCATCAGCCGGCCGAAGAACTTCGGGAACCAGTAGTAGATCCCCGCCCAGAGACCCATCACCGTGCCGCCGAAGAAGACGTAATGGATGTGCGCGACGATGAAGTAGGAGTCCGTCTGCTGCAGGTCCGCCGGTGCGGCGGCGTGCATGATCCCCGAGATCCCGCCGATGGTGAACGTCACCAGGAACGAAACGGCGAACAACATCGCGCTGGTGAAGCGGATCGAGCCGCCCCAGAGCGTCGCGAGCCAGTTGAAGATCTTGATGCCCGTCGGGATGGCGATGAGCATCGTGGAGATCGAGAAGAACGAGTCGGCGATCGGACCCAGACCGGCGGCGAACATGTGGTGGCTCCACACACCCCAGCCGAGCCAGCCGATGAGGATCGCCGAGAAGACCATCACGTTGTAGCCGAAGAGCGGCTTCCGCGAGAAGGTCGGGATCACCTCGGAAACCATTCCGAAGATCGGCAGAATGAGGATGTATACCTCAGGGTGTCCGAACAACCAGAAGAGGTGCTGCCAGAGTACCGGGTCGCCGCCGGCGGTGATGTCGTAGACGACCGTGCCGAAGAACCGATCGAACATCAGCTGCGTGAGCGCGATCGTGATGACGGCCATCGCGGTCGCGAGCAGGACGGCGGTGATCAGCGTCATCCAGGAGAAGATCGGCATCCGCATCAGGCGCATTCCCGGCGCCCGCAGATTGAGGATCGTGACGATGAAGTTGATCGCCGAGATGATCGACGAGAGCCCCAGGATCTGCAGGCCCACGACGTAGAAGTCGATGCTCAGCCCCGGGCTGAATTCCGGCCGGGTCAGGTTCGCGTAGGCGAACCAGCCGGCGTTCGGCAGCTGCGGGCCGAAGAAGAACCCGAGGTTGATGGCGATGCCGCCAAAAAAGTAGATCCAGAAGGAGAGCGCGTTGAGCCGCGGGAAGGCGACGTCGCGCGCGCCGATCTGCAGGGGTACGACGAAATTGAAGAACGCCGCCGTCAATGGCATCAACGCCAGGAACAGCATGGTCACGGCGTGCATCGTGAACATCTGATTGTAGAAATCAGCTGATATGAAGTTGTTCTCCGGAACCATCAGCTGAGTTCTGACCAGCAGCGCTTCGAGCCCGCCAACCAGGAAGAAGAAGAACGAGGTCCAGAAGTAGAGGATCCCGATCTTCTTGTGGTCCACGGTCGTGATCCAGCTCATGATCCCGCCCTTCTGGGCGGGAATCGCCGGTGCCGGGGCGGCTATGGTTTGTGTCGCGGACATGATTCTCTTGGCCTCTTCGAGTGCGGCTGAGATGCGAACGTTTTCGTTCGCCGGAGGGGCCGGCCTAGCCCCCTCCGTCTCGATCGAAAATGCGGGTGGCGGAGATCAGGAACCCCCGGGACCCTTCAGACGGCGCGGCGGTTCACCGTGCCGTGTAGCTCCTCGTCGACGGAGCGAGGCTCCGTTTTCGTCGTCGCGATTTTCGCGCGACAGGCGCAACGCCGCTCCCGGCGGGACCGGGAGCCCTGATTCAGGGAATCAGAAAAGCGTTTGCAGGTAGGCCACGACGTAGGCGACCTCCTGATCACTCAGACCCGGTGGTGGCATCAGCGCACCGGGCTTGACGCTCGGTGCATCCTTGATCCAGCGGGCGAGGTTCTCGGCGTTGTTCTCGAGTACCCCCGCGGCGATCGTGCCACGGCTGGCCACGTGCGTCAGATCCGGCCCGAGCTGTCCGAACTGCGCGGTGGTTCCACGAATCGTGTGGCACCCGGCGCAGACCCCCGCGGTGACGAGCTGCCGCCCGATCGCGATCGCGGAATCGGGAGACTCCACCGCCGGCGCCGCCTGATTCGCCAGCCACCGGTCGAAATCGGCCGGCTCGTGCGCGATCAGCCGCATCTTCATCAGCGCGTGCGACTCACCGCAGAACTCCGCGCACTGCCCCAGGTAGACGCCGGCTTCCAGCGGCGTGAAAGTGATGTTCGACTCCCGGTTCGCGACCACGTCGCGCTTGCCACCCATCTGTGGAATCCAGAACGAGTGGACGACGTCGTGCGAAGTCATCCGCAGATGCACGGGCCGGCCGACCGGAACGTGGACCTCGTTGGCCGTGACCACCGCCGAACCGTCCGCCGCCGGGTACCTGAACTGCCACCACCACTGCCACCCGATGACGTCGATTACGAGCGCGTCCTCCGGCATGTCACGGTAGGTGAAGAAGATCGTCTGGACCGTCGGGACCGCGATGATCGAGATGAGGACCGCCGGAATGAGTGTCCAGGCGATTTCCAGCTTCGTGTTGCCGTGAATCTGCTTCGGCTGGGGGGCGTCCGGACGGTACCGGTAGCGGATGAGGATGTATCCGAGGATGAGGAACGTCAGGACGCTGACGCCGACACCGAGCACGAGCGTGAGGTTCCAGAGATCGTCGATCCTCTGCGCGAAGTCGGACTTCGGATCGAGGGACGTCTGCGGATATTTGGTCGAATCAGCGCACCCCACGGCCGTCAGCAGGACGGTCGCCACGACGGCGCCCGCCGCGCGGCGGAAGCCCGGGGCCGCGGAAGTAATCCAGGAGCCCGCCCGACCCATGTGCCGGTGAAGTCGTTCCTCTGGAAAGGTCATGACGGTAAAGCCTCTGAATCCGGGATGGGTTGTCTGATCGATAGAACCGCGACCGCGGCGGCATATCCTGGAGGATGGCCGGTGCCCGGCCAAGATACCCCGCGTCCTCCCGCGACGCCAGCCCCGAAACTGACGCCTGAGGGACTCAGGTTGGGAAGCCGGAAGTGTGGCCAACATAGGGGGGAAATGGAGGTGCGTCAGTCAGGTTTGGCCGGATCGTCTGTCAGGAAAACCCCTACACGTCGACGGACTGGCTACGCCGCGGACGGAACCGAAAGGCGGGCGAGTAGTACGGATCGGCCATGGCATCCATCGGAAATCGTCGCGCCAACCGCTGGACCCCCGAGCGGCCGAAACCTACATGGCGTGAGCGGGTGCGCGCCATGCGCAACCTGCCGCCGTTCCTGCGGAGTGTGTGGGAAACCGCCCCGGGGTACGCGGTCGCGATCGTCGCGCTCCGGCTCCTCCGCTCGCTGATCCCGGCGGTGATGTTGTGGGTGGGGAAGCTGATCGTCGACACGATCGTGGAGGCGGTGCAGTCCGGCGACCCTGACTGGCGGCGGCTGGTGACTCTGGTGGCGACCGAGCTGGCGATCGCGGTGGGTGGAGACATCGCCTCGCGCACGGGATCCCTCCTCGAATCACTGCTGGGCAGTCTCTTTTCGAACCGCATGAGTGTGCGGCTGATGGAGCACGCGGCCACCCTCGACCTCCGACACTTCGAGGATTCGGAGTTCTACGATCGGCTGGAGCGGGCGCGGCGGCAGACGAGCGGCGGCGCGGGGCTGATGGGCCAGCTCCTGGGGATGGGCCAGAACGCGCTGACGCTCGTCACCCTCGCCGGTACGCTGCTGGCCTTCAGCCCGGTCCTCTTCCTCCTCCTCTTCGTCACGGTGGTCCCGGCGTTCCTGGGCGAGACGCACTTCGCCTCGCTCGGGTACGCGCTCCAGTATCGGCGGGCACCCGAGCGGCGCCGTCTCGACTACTACCGGTACGTCGGCGCGTCGGATGTGACGGCGAAGGAGGTCAAGCTCTTCGGGATCTCCGGGAAGCTCATCGAGGAATACCGGCGCCTCGCCGACAGCTTCCATGAGGAGAACCGCCGGCTGGCGATCCGCCGCAACGTGTCCGGGGTGCTCCTTTCACTGGTCTCGAGCCTCGGTTACTACGCGGCGTACGGAACGATCATCTACCGGACCGCGCTCGCGACGCTGACACTCGGTGACCTGACGCTTCTCAGCGGGGCGTTCGCGCGCTCGCGCGACCTGATGCAGGGGATGCTCTCCTCGATGACCCAGCTGTACGAGCAGGCGCTGAACCTGGACGACCTCTTCCTCTTCTTCCGGATCCGGCCGACGATCGTCCGGCCCGAGAACCCGGTGCCGGTGCCCGCCCCGATCCGCGAAGGGTTCGAGTTCCGCGATGTCTGGTTCCGGTATCCGGAGTCGGGGGGCCTCGGTGGCGAGGATGACGAGGCGGAACGGTCGCCGGGGCGGCAACGGGCGGGTACGGCGTCTGGCGACGTGGGCGGGAACGGGACGGCGGGCGGAGCGGTGGACGGGGCGATGGCCACGGGACGAGGACGTGACGGGGTGTCACTGCCGGGCCCGCTCCGGATCCGCGGCGTCACGGCGGATGACGGAGCGAGGGCGGGCGGGAATACCGACGTGTCCACGTTTGCTGGCGAGAACGGGCGGTCGGCGCCGGGCGGTGGGGTCAGCGCGGGCGGCGGCGCGGTGGTCGAGCTCCCGCCTGACGACGGCTGGGTCCTTCGCGGGGTGAACCTGCGGATCCGACCGGGGGAGCGGTGGGCGCTGGTGGGCGAGAACGGCGCGGGGAAGACGACGCTGGTGAAGCTGCTGCTGCGGCTGTACGAGCCGACGCGCGGAGAGATTCTCCTGGATGGTCGGCCGCTCTCGGCGTACGACCCAGAGGAGTATCACCGGCACGTCAGCGTGATCTTCCAGGATTTCGTTCGCTTCGACATGGTCGCCGAGGAGAACATCACCATGGACCGTCCGTTCTCCGGTGGGGAGACGCCGCCGCCGGAGGTGACGACCGCCGCGGAACGCGCGCTCGCCGCGCCGGTGATCGAGGGGCTGCCGCACCGGTACGCGACGATGCTTGGTCGGCGGTTCGAAGGGGGCGTGGACCTCTCCGGCGGTCAGTGGCAGAAAGTCGCGCTCGCCCGTTCCTACCTTCGTGACGCCCAGGTGCTGATCCTTGACGAACCCACCGCCGCGCTCGACGCCCGGGCGGAGTACGAGGTGTTCAGCCGCTTCGCGGACCTGACCCAGGGGAAGATCGCGGTTCTCATCTCGCATCGGTTCTCCACCGTGCGAATGGCGGACCGGATCCTCGTGCTGGAGAACGGACAGGTGCTCGAAGAGGGCGGGCACGACGAGTTGATCGCGGCGGGCGGCCGGTACGCGGAGCTGTTCGGGCTGCAGGCGGCGGGGTACCGATGATGAGCGGGAGAGCACGGAATGCGTTGGTGGCGCATGGAGGCCGCCATCCCGGGCGTCTCTCGCACCGCTGTTGCGCGGAGCACTGCTACCATCCCTGGCACCACGGTTATCCCGAGCGAAGCTGCCGTTTCTCTCAGGATGACAGTGGTGAAAGGATTGCGGCGACCCGGGGTTGTCCATGACCGCCATGCCCGATTTTGGTCGCATGCTTCCCGACCTGCGCACATCCATCCCGGGGCCACATTCTCGCTCGCTGGCCGCCGAGCTGGCGCGGTATGAATCGCCCAACGTGACTTATCTCGCGGACGACTTCCCGATATTCTGGGAAGAGGCCCGCGGCGCGAATGTCAGGGACGTCGACGGGAACGTGTTCGTCGACCTGACGGCCGCGTTCGCTGTCGCGGCGGCGGGGCACGGCCATCCCGATATCGTCCGGGCGATCACCGAGCAAGCCGGCCGGCTCGTGCACGGGATGGGAGACGTGCATCCGCCGGCGATCAAGGTCGAGTTGCTCCGGCGGCTCGCGGAGGTCGCGCCCGGCGGCCTGAACCGCTCGGTGCTCGCGAACTCCGGGGCGGAAGCGGTCGAAGCGGCGCTCAAGACGATGGTGATGGCGACCGGCCGCTCGCGGGTGCTGGCGTTCGAGGGATCGTACCACGGGCTGACGCTCGGTTCGCTCGCCGTCTCCGGCCGCGAGGACTTCCGACGGCCGTTCGCGGCCCAGCTGGCATCGACGGCGGTCCTTGCGCCATACCCGCGCGGAGCGGCCGGCGACCCCGTCGAGGACGCGGCGCGCGGCGAGGCGGCGCTCGCGGAGGTCGTCCGTCTTCTCGACGAGGCGGAGTCGAGTGGCGCGCCGGTCGGCGGTATTCTCGCGGAACCCGTCCAGGGCCGCGGCGGCGACATCGTCCCTCCCGCGACTTTCCTTCCCGGTCTTCGCCGGATCTGCGACGAGCGCGGTATCCTCCTCATCCTCGATGAGATCTATACCGGATTTGGCCGGACTGGTCGGTGGTTCGCCTGCGAGCATTGGGGGGTCGTACCTGACCTGATCGTCGTCGGGAAGGCGCTCACCGGGGGCATGCCGTTCGCCGCGTGTATCGGCACCGACGCGGTGATGGGCGCCTGGCCTCGGTCGACCGGTGAGGCGCTTCACACGTCGACGTTCCTCGGTCATCCGCTCGGGTGCGCGGCGGCGCTCGCGTCGATCGAGGTAATCCGGCGTGAGGGGCTGGTGGAACGGGCCGCGACGGAGGGCGCTTACGCGCTCGGGCGGCTGCGGGAGACGCTTCGGGACGTACCGGGGGTGGCGGAGGTACGGGGACTCGGTCTGATGATCGGAATCGAACTGGTGGATCCCGTGACGGGAGAACCCGATGCCGCCCGGGCGGGGCGCGTGGTGACGGGTGCATTGCGGCGGGGCGTGCTCGTACTTTCGGGTGGAGTGTCGGGGAACGTAATGTCGATCTCACCTCCTCTGGCGATCGAACGGGAGTTGCTCCGGCATGGTCTTGCGGTGGTGGCGGAGAACCTGGGCTCAACCTGAGGTGTGCGCCGTCGGCTTTCGTCGGCGGGAAAATGATATAGCCACAAGCGGCACGAGAAGCACAGGAATGACGCTGTTCTCATCAATCGGCTCGATGTCGAACGAGACATAGCCAGCACGACGAGAGAGCCACAGTTTCAGGCTCGTCTCGTCGGAGTTCCCTCAAGACCCGATCCCGCCGGAGGCTCCAGAATGGCTCGAACAGTCGATTCCACCGACCTGCCCGCGTTCCCCGTGCGTATCGCCGTCGCCATCTTCCTCGCCTCGGCCCTGGCCGGATGCGCCGGAAACGCGCCTTCGGTGGATCGGTCAGCCGCGACGCTCCCCGAGGGGGCCCAGGCCTTTTCGCTCCTTGACGATACGCTCTACCCCCCGCCGCTAGCGGACGAGCTGCAGGCCTCGCGCGAAGCGGATCTGGCGCGCGCTCTCGCAACGCTCGCTGCCTCGCCGGATGATCCGGAGGCCCTGATCTGGGTGGGGCGGCGCGAAGCCTACCTCGGCCTCCACCGAGAAGCGATCGAAACCTTCACCCAGGGCATCGAGCGCTTTCCCGACGATGCCCGGTTCCCGCGTCACCGGGGCCACCGCTGGCTCACCATTCGCGACTTCGAACGCGCGGTGGACGATCTTTCGCGGGGGGCGCGCATGACCGAGGGTCACCCCGACGAGATCGAGCCCGATGGACTTCCCAACGCGCTCGGGATCCCGCTGAGCACACTACAGTTCAACCTTCGCTATCACCTCGCCCTCGCCCATTACCTGCGCGGCGACTTCGCGGCGGCCGCCGCCGAGTGGGAGCGTTGTCTCGGGGTCTCGGTGAACCCCGATCTGCAGGTCGCCACCCGGTATTGGTACTACCTGACCCTCTCCCGGCTGGGACGGGCCGTGGAGGCGCAGGCCCTTCTGCGGGAGATCCCTGAGGCGGAGGAGGTGATCGAGAACGACTCCTACCGTCGACTCCTGCTGCTCTTCCGGGGTGATGTCACGCCTGAGTTCGCGGCGGGTGGCGAGGAGCCTGGATCCCTGGGCGGCACGACGACCGCGTACGGGATCGGAGCCTGGCATCGCATACAGGGATCCGAAGATGAGGCGATGCGGATTTTTCAGACGATCCTGAGCGCGCCCGAACAGTGGCCAGCCTTCGGCTACATCGCGGCGGAGGCTGAGGTCGCCCGCTCCGGAAGCTGAAGTCAGGCGGGAAGAGCCCCGCATTCTGGAGGCCTGGCTGTTGAGCCCACCGGCACCCCTCCGTACTCAGTCGTCGACTCGGAACCTTGATGGGGGTCGTCGCTTCAGAGTATATTTCCGAGTATCATGGACCTGGTCGACATCCTCAAGCGCCCTGAGGGCAAGACACTGGAGTTCAAGCGTGACCTGTCCTCTCCGGACGGGGCGCTCAGGACCATCGTCGCGTTCGCGAATACGTCGGGCGGCATGTTGCTAATTGGCGTCGAGGATCGCACCCGCCACGTTCGCGGGGTGAGCGAGGTACTCGACCTGGAGGAGCGACTGGCCAGCCTCGTGAGCGACCGCATTGGCCCGCGCCTCGTCCCGGAGATCGAGATCCTGCCCTGGCGCCGGACGCAGGTACTGGCCGTGCAGGTCCATCCGAGCCCGAGCCGGCCGCACCACCTGATTCGTGAAGGGCCCACCGCCGGAGTCTACATCCGCGTGGGCTCCACGAATCGCCGCGCGGACGCCGAGCTGATCGACGAACTGCGCCGCTTCGCGCGGGGCGAGGGATTCGACGAGCAGCCCATGCCCGGACTCGACTCGGAAGCGCTCGACTTCCGAGCCGCTTCCGAGTCGTTCGCCCCCGTCCGTGCGCTTGCCCGGCGCGATCTGGAGACTCTGCGCCTCGTCACAAAGCATCAGGGCCGCACGGTGCCGACCGTGGGCGGGATGATCCTCTTCGGGCGGGAACGCGAGAGGCACTTCCCGGACGCCTGGATCCAGGCGGGGCGCTTCGCAGGCACCAACAAGAGCCGCATTCTGGACCGCACCGAAATCCGCTCCATCCCTGTCCGTGGCGTGGAGGACGCGGTCGCCTTCGTACAGAAGCACGCCTGGCACGCCGCGGCGATCGGCGCGGTGCGCCGCAGGGACCGCTGGAGCGTCCCTCCGGAGGCGGTGCGCGAGGCCGTCATCAACGCGGTGGTCCACACCGACTACGCCCAGCGCGGCGCGGCGATTCGCCTGTCCATCTTCGACGATCGCCTCGAGATCGAGAACCCGGGGCTCCTGCCCTTCGGACTCACGATCGAGGATCTGCCGCGCGGCGTCTCGAAGCTGCGCAACAGGGTGATCGGCCGGATCTTCCACACGCTCGGCCTGATCGAGCAATGGGGCAGCGGCGTCCAACGCATGACCGCGGCGTGCCAGGCGGCCGGCCTCCAAGCGCCGGTCTTCGAGGAGATTGCCACGCGCTTTCGTGTAACAATCACCACGACTCAGGTTGGCCCGAGGGTCGTCGACGATACGGACCAGGTCATCCTGGACGTGCTCAGCGGAGCCAGGGGACTCGCCACCAGCGAGATCGCCGCGGCGATCGGCCTCTCTCCCCGCGCGACGCGCACGCGGCTCGCCCGCCTCGTCGGCCACGGGCTCGTGCGTGAGATCGGTACCGGGCCGCAGGATCCACGGCGGCGATATTTCCTGGCCGAACAGAGCCCCACATGAGCCCGACGCCCGAACAACAGGCCAGAGTCGGAATCGCTGGCGGTCGTGCACGTACGAGGAGATACTCGCCCGCGACAAGGTGAGTCTCGATCTCTTCTGGCTGCGCGACGAGAGCCTGGAGGATTCGGCGAGTCTCTCCGAGCCACAACTGCTGGCGCAGGAGATCGCCGACGACCTGCACTCGGCGCTCGCGCAGATCGAGGGCGTGCTCGGGGACCTGGAGAGCGGGTAGATCTCACGGAGACGGAAGGATGATCCTCGGGGCCAGCGCCCGCTGTCGGGTTTTCGTTCGCGTGGACGGACTATCGGCGGGAGGACTCACCCTCCCTCGCCAAAGACGGGGAGCGGCGGCGGGCAATGATGGGGCAGTACCTGACGGATTTCTGGCTCTGCAGCCCGATCTCGCAGTATCATAGTCGTCCTCCTTTCCCACAGCACGCCGAGCGCTCCGAATGAATGCCTCAACTGAACTGATGTCCGTGGATCTCGTAGAAGAAGGCGAGGTCGTGTTCTGGCCAGGCGACAGACTTTTTCGTAAGCGAGACGGCCGGTCGCACGCCGCGATCGGCTTTTCGTTCTACGGCCGCCTGGCCCCCGAAGTCCGGCTGACTTCGGCTGACGAAAGAACCGCGTTCGAGAGAGAGTTTGCCGAACGCCTCGAGCCCCGAGGCCGGTGATGAATCAGGTCTACATCTTCGTGATTTACCGCCTTTCCGAAGCCTTGGAGCGATGCCGCCAGGAGGTCGACCCCGTTCGATGGGCCGCGGCGGCCGATGATGCAGTTTCTGCGATTAACAGCCTCATCGGGACGAGGCGCCTCTCAAGCTGAAGGAGAGTTTCCAGGAAGGCCAGGAGCTCTTGCTTCGCATTTTTCACCTTGCCCTCGCCCATTACCTGCGCGGCGACTTCGCGGCGGCCGCCGCCGAGTGGGAGCGTTGTCTCGGGGTCTCGGTGAACCCCGATCTGCAGGTCGCCACCCGGTATTGGTACTACCTGACCCTCTCCCGGCTGGGACGGGCCGTGGAGGCGCAGGCCCTTCTGCGGGAGATCCCTGAGGCGGAGGAGGTGATCGAGAACGACTCCTACCGTCGACTCCTGCTGCTCTTCCGGGGTGATGTCACGCCTGAGTTCGCGGCGGGTGGCGAGGAGCCTGGATCCCTGGGCGGCACGACGACCGCGTACGGGATCGGAGCCTGGCATCGCATACAGGGATCCGAAGATGAGGCGATGCGGATTTTTCAGACGATCCTGAGCGCGCCCGAACAGTGGCCAGCCTTCGGCTACATCGCGGCGGAGGCCGAGGTCGCCCGCTCCGGAAGCTGAAGACATGTCGTATCAGGAACGCGGATCCAGGGTACCGGAACGCACACATCGGGAGGGGTGAAACCGCCGCGAGCCGACGCTGGACGACGTCCGTGTGAGAAACGACGACCTGATGAGACGTTCAGGGGTGCGAAGCCCGAAGGGAATCCCGATCGATGATCCGATTGGGATTGGATCATCCCGTCCAGATTATGACCAACCCGCACGCGGAAACGGCGTAGGTGCTGAACTCGGCCGGGACCGCATTACCTCGATATACCTCGAGGCCCGCGATCCAGGCGATAGGAATGTCGTCGATGCTGCGCTCCCAGCGAATCCCATCCACCAGCACCGGAATCCGGCAGCCAGAGGGAGGAAGGTCGGGGTTGTTGTAGTAGTTTTCGAATCTTTGAGCCAAGCTACGTCTACCCATCAACCACCGATCACCCCACTGATCAGCAACAAGCCGTACTCCGGGGATACGCTGGAAGAGATCCCCCGTGGCGAAAGGTCGCATGCCCTCGATTTCGATCCGGTCGAGGAATCGGCCGGGGAATCCCCCTCCGGAGCGACGGTAGAACCCCCGGTTCGCGAGAAAAGGGATTCGGGCCGGACGCCCGGCTTCGACGATGAGTTCGGGCAGCTCGAATGGACTCACGACCAGATCGACCTCCCCATCAGCGGTCACGCCGGCCTCGAATCCCACGGTGAAGTCGAGCGATTCGTATCCCGTCAGCGCCACGGTGATCCGATGCTCACCCGGCGAGATATCGCGTATGACGGCCATACCAGTGGTGTCGGTTACGGCCGCTCTTCCGAGGTCGTGCACCGTGATACGCACATCAGTGAGAGGCCGGAGCGTATCTCCGTCTCGAACCGTCAACACCAGCGACGCGTTGGTTGCCGATTGCTGGGCGTATGACCTGGATGGAGTCGCCGTCAGGGAAGTGAGAAAGACGAAGAGCGGAAGAAAGGTGGAGAACGCGAACCCGCGGCGCGTCGCGCGGGCGGCGGATTGTAAATATCGCTGCACGTTCATGGGCATCACGCGGCGAGTCGGGGTTCGCGATGATCGCTCCAGACTCCTCAGGTACGTTTACCGTCGCGTTCTTCTTGCCGCAATCTCGTTAACCCCGATAGCCGGGGGAGGACAAGCCGGCCCGCGCGGTGTGATGGCGTGCACCCGCGGCTTTCCGTTTCCTGGAGATGCTCCCGCTCCGCGCCGAGCGGCTATCCTCGACACGGCAGCTCATCAGGAAGACGCCCCGCGCCGCGCCGTCCACCGATGCAGGGAGGTGGGGCTCTCACCCGACCCCCGTCCCGCGAGGAGGCCCGCGAGGCTCACATCCTCATCCAGCGCGGGCCAGTGGATCCCGTCGCCATCACCGACCAACCGCCAGTCGTCGCGCTCGGCCGGCGTCCCCTGAACCAGTCTCGGAAACCACGACAGCGGCACGGACAGTCGCCGTCCATCGGAGAGATCGACGGTCAGAGCGTTCTCGGACAGGGATGCCGCCGTGATGACCGGCGACCGGTGATCAGGCGAAGTACTCATTCCACGCCTCCAGAAGGTGAGCCCGATTCTCTCGGACGATTCTGATGATTCGGCCCAGTTCGGCGGCGCTGTAGCCGCCCGTCCTCGTCAGCTGGACTGGTGAAAGCCATATCTTCGCTCGCCGCCGTTCTCGTTCGACGTGTACATGCGGAGGTTCGTCTCCCTCATTCGCGAAGAAGAAGAAGCGGTAGGGTCCTCTTCGGAAGATCGTGGGCATGGTCGCGGAAGTCCAGAAGGGACGTCGGAGAGGCGAATCAGACGGGCATGGGGATTGTTTCGAGGCATCCATCGCATCGAATCTCGATCGAATGAGAGCAACCCTCAACAATCAGTGTGCGTAGAGCCGGTTTCGGTCGGTTCCAGTCGTGTGCGCCGTAGTCCCGGCACCTCTTGTGACGCTCTCTCCTGGTCGCGCCCTCGCCTCGCCATCCTCTTTGAACTTTTCGTAGCCCTCCCGCGTCCTTGTTGGCATCACACGCGACCGGTCCGGGCCGCGCGGTGGGTCCCACTCCCCTCAGGCCAGGGTGCAAGGATGAAACTTCGAATCGTACCGGGAGTGATCCTGGCGTCTCTCGTCGCGAGCGCGGCGGCCGGGCAGGCGACGACTTCCGACGGCGCCGGTCGGCCCGAGGGCCAGCCCGGACAGCTGACGATAGCGGTGAAGGAAGTCACGACCGGCGACGGCCGGACCGCCCGGCTGGAAGCCGGCACTCTCCTCGTACCGGAGAACCGCGCTCGTAAGAGCGAGAAGGCGATCTCGATCCCCTTCTACCGGCTCCGATCGACATCGCCGGACCCCGCCGACCCGATCTTCCTGCTGGCCGGCGGGCCGGGCTCGTCCTGGATCGACAACTTCGAGAGCGAAGAGAGTTTCAGGGAAGTCGAGTTCTATCGCGCGATCGCGGACGTGGTGCTCTTCGACCAGCGCGGGGCGGGGCACTCGCTTCCGAAGATGACGTGTGACGAGCTGGTCGACCTTCCGCTCGAGGAACCGCTACGGTTACCGGTTCTCGTCGCGGGTTTGCGGGCGGCCTCGGCGGCGTGTCGCGACCGCTGGATCGGCGAGGGAATCGATCTGGCCGGGTACACGACGGTGGAGAGCGCCGGCGATGTCGATGAGCTTCGGCGCGCGCTGGGCTACGAGAGGATCGCGTTGGTGGGCGGCAGCTATGGATCGCACCTCGCGCTCGCCGTGATGCGCCAATACCCGGCCTCGGTCGCGCGCGTGGTCTTGCACGGTGTCGAGGGGCTCGACCACACCTGGGACGATCCGGCGGGACGTTTGGCGGCGTACGAACGTCACGCGGCGGCGGCGGAAGCATCCGGGCGTTTCGGCGCGCGGATCCCGTCCGACGGCCTGTTGGGCGCCCTCCGCACCGTGCTGGAGCGGCTCGACCGAGAGCCGGTCCTCGTCACCGTCGAGACAGACGGGAAAGAGCGCCGGGTGGTCGTGGACGGAACGCTGGTCCGCATGATCTCGGGATATCAGGCCGGGCAGCGAAACCGTCCCTGGCTCTGGCCGGAGTTCATCCTGGGGATGTATGAGGGCGACTACTCGCTGCCGGCACAGGCCGCCATCGACGTCCGGCGTTTCCCGATCGACGATCCGATGCACTACATGATGGATTGCGCCTCCGGGATCAGCGACTCGCGAAAGGAACGCTACCGTAGCGACCCCGCCGTCGAGCTGCTCGGAGAGATCAACTGGGAATATGAACAGCTCTGCGATGTCTGGGGTGCGCCCGACCTCGGCGCGGAGTTCCGGGCGCCGCTGGAGTCCTCCATTCCCACGGTGATCGTACACGGGACCTGGGACACCTCGACGCCGATCGAGAACGCGCGTGAGGTGGTGAGCACGCTCGAGAACGGACAACTCATCGAAGTGACTACCGGCAACCACGGAGGGTTGTACAACCTGTACAGCCGGTGGCCACCGATCCATGACCTTCTGGGCGCCTTCCTGAAGGGCGAGGAGGTCCGTTTTCCCTCCGTCGTGGACCTGCCCGTGGAGTTCGCCGCGCCGGCGCGGGATGGGGAGTAGATGACGAAGGGGAAGGCCCCCGGTCCGAAAGAGGGCGCGAAGAGCGAAGCGATCGTGGAGCATCTGATCGTGCTCCGCGCGCAGCTCGGGGACCCGGCGGCGTTCGGCCTTCTCTTCGACCGACACCACGATCGGGTTCTCGAGCATGTTCGCCGGCTCCTGCGCTCCCGGGCGGACGCGGAGGATGTGCTGCAGGACGTGTGGGTGAGGGTGGTTCGCGGGATCGCGAAGCTCGAAGACCCGGCGGCGTTCCGCGCGTGGCTTTATCGAATCGCTCACAACGAGGCAGTTTCGCGCCTGCGATGGAGGCGGCGCCGGGTGTTGGACGTCGAGGACCTTGGTGCGACCGAGATCTTCGCGATCGTGCCCGAGCCCTCCGGCGAGGGCGAGGATCTTCCCGGCGGCTTCGAACCCGAGGCGGTAGGCAGGGCGATGCTCGAGCTGTCGGATCTCCATCGTGAGGTCCTGACGCTCCGATATTTCGAGGACTTCACCTACGAGGAGATCTCGAGGATCCTTGGTCGGAGTCCGGGTACGGTCCGTTCGAGAATCCACTACGCGAAGAAGGCGCTGGAACACGAGCTGAGATCCCAAGTGGGCTGGCCTATAGTTAGCGAATCACCATCAGCGGACGAGGAAGAGATCGATGGCTGAGGACCTGGAGCACCGTAAGGAGCAGCGGGAGGCGCTGGAGAGGATCATCGCGCGCGAGGCGATGGCTGAGGAGCGGGTGCGGAAGACGGCGATTCTCGCGTGGTCGTTCACCTTCGCGGTGACGCCGATGCTCGGTATCGCCTTCTTCCTGGGCAGAACGGCGGGCGGCCTCTTCATCGAGGTGGTCCGCGCGTTCACGCTGGCCCTGCTCACCGCGGGTACACTGAGTCTCTTTCTCGCGATCCTGATGACGGTCGCCTGGCTCTTCAGGTCACGCGCGCCGACGCTCACGGTGATCGAACAGCGCCTCGCCGCGCTGGAGGCGATCCTGCTCGAGCGGAGGTGAGGGGGGACAACGTTGGCCCTCTTCCCGCATGTACGCGTCTTCGGTTCATCGGAGGTCGGTGTTCGTGGGCGTTCCCACGAAACGACGCACGGACTCGCCCACACCAGGAGGCGCGACGGATGGTCACTTCACTCCTCGACAGCTCGACACTCACTGTCGCCGATGGCACGCGGATCTGGTTCAAGGACTGGGGTTCCGGCCCACCCGTGGTCTTCAGCCACGGCTGGCCGCTCACCGCGGATGCCTGGGATGCGCAGATGCTCTTCCTGGCCGAGAAGGGATTCCGGACGATCGCGCACGACCGACGCGGACACGGCCGCTCGAGCCAGCCATCCTCAGGCAACGACCTGGACAGCTACGCGGACGATCTGGCCGAACTGCTCGAGGCGCTCGACGTCCATGACGCGACGCTCGTCGGCCACTCGACCGGGGGCGGCGAGGTTACCCGATACATCGGTCGTCACGGCACCAGTCGCGTGGCGAAAGTGGTGCTCGTCTCGGCGATCCCTCCGCTCATGTTGAAGACGCCGGAGAACCCGGAAGGGTTGCCGATCGACGTCTTCGATGAGCTGCGTGAACGGCATCGCGCGGATCGCGCGCAGTTCTATCGGGACTTCGCGGAGGGCCCGTTCTTCGGCGCCAATCGGCCGGGTTCGACGGTCTCGCGCGGTGCGAAAGACTCGTTCTGGGCGCAGAGCATGATGTCGGGCGCGTTGAACTCCTATGAATGCATCCGTGCGTTCTCGGAAACCGATCTCACCGAGGACCTGCGTCGGTTCGACGTTCCGACGTTGATCGTCCATGGTGACGACGACCAGGTCGTGCCGATCGACGATTCCGCGCGCAAGGCGGTCGAGATCGTGGAGGGGGCGACGCTGAAGGTGTATCCAGGGGCGCCGCACGCGATCCCCGTCGTGTGTCCGGACCAGCTGAACGAGGACGTGCTGGCGTTCCTGAGATCCTGACCGGGGAGGGGAGTCACTCGGACGCCCCCCGCGAAACGCGGTGGCTCGTCCATTGCCTCGCGTGGTGAATCGATCGTGCCCGGCACCACTTTCCTTCTCGAACCCTGACGATTCCGGAGGACCGAATCCATGGCGACCACCAGACGAAAGGCCGCGAGCGGCCGCAAGCAACCACCCGCTCTGCGCACGAGGTCGGTGTTCGGGGAGAAGGGGACCGCGGACATCGCCGCCGCGCTGAACCTTCTTCTCGCCGACGTCTTCACCCTCTACCTGAAGACGAAGAACTTCCACTGGCACGTGAGCGGACCGCATTTCCGCAGTTACCACCTTCTGCTCGACGAACACGCGGCCCAGATCCTCGCCATGACCGACGATCTCGCCGAGCGTGTGCGGAAGGTGGGTGGCCTGACCATCCATTCGATCGGTGAGATCGCGCGGCTGCAGAGGATCGACGACAACGACGCGGACTACGTGGAGCCGTCGGACATGCTCGCGGAGCTGCGGGAGGATAATCTCTCGCTCGTCAGATCCCTGAAGGAAGCCCACGACGTCTGTGATGATCTGGGAGATATTGCCAGCACGAGCATGATCGAGGTGTGGGTTGACGAGGCGGAACGGCGGGTCTGGTTTCTCTTCGAGCTTACCCGGTCGCGGGATTCCGGGGGACGCTGAACGCGGGTTCACCGTCATCCCGAACGAAGCGAGGGATCCGCATTTGAAGTTCGGCGCGGAGGATCGGAAACGCGGATCCCTCACTTCGTTCGGGATGACAACAGGCCCGTTCGGGACGACAACGGGATCGTTCGGGACGACAACGGGAGACGCCACCGTCTCGTTCGGGACGACAGTGACCTCGTCCCTACGAGTCCATCGCCTCGCGAAGCACCGACTCGAGTTCCCGGAGGCGCAAGATCAACGTCGTCGCGTGCGGTGCGATCTCGACCATCTTCAGTTGCAGGTCCGCCTGGAACCCGGCGATCCGGCTCGCCATTCTGGGCTCTCCGACGACCTGGTTCTGAAGCGCGAAGAATCGCTGGGTGAGCGAGTCGCGTTCGGCGACGACCACATCGAGGCGGGTGGTATCGTCAGCCTGCTGCGCGGCATGGGCCTCGGTCTCCAGGACGGAGATGCGGGCCATCCATTCGGGAAGCGTCGGATCGGTGGTCTCCATCGCGGTCCGGATGTCCGCGCCGAGCGCCTCCTGGGTGGCGAGGAGGGTGGAATCCTGGAGTGCCCGGTTCTGGATCTCCTCGAGTTCCATGTGGATGCGCTGGAACTCCATGAACATCCGCTCGAGGTCGGCCGGCCCGGGCGTGCCGGGCGTTTCCACGGCCGATGGCTCCTGGGCCTGGGTTGGCCGCCCCGCCGCGACGGTCAGGACGATGACCGTCAGAATCATTCGAACGGCGTATCGGGCCACGTTGGCTCCGCGGTGGTGAGGGATCGGCACCCGACATCGACACGGGTATCGGGATCTGGCCCGGCCAGCTAGCCAGCAATACGGACTTTCGACGCGGAAGTTCCGGCGGGGCAATACCATACGGTACACGATCCGACGGCGGCGGCGGCGCTCCGGTGGCGGCGCCTCTCGGCGCGTCTGGCCGGGAAGGCGCTGGCACCCCTTCTGCGCAACCGGAACGGGGTCCCATGGTTTCGCGCCGGACCTCGTCGTCAGGAGCATGCCGGGCGAGCTCTATGCGGGGAGCCGAACGCGGTCTCTCACCCCGTCCCGGCGCTCGATCGTGGAATCCTCTCCTTCTCGCGCGGACGTTCCCGATTGGGTGGAACTCGCCAGCATCGTCATCGAGGTGTTCGCCGTCGGAATCATCATCCTGGGAATCGTGTACGCGACGGTCCTGGTGCTGGGTCATCTCATGCGTCGGGATTCCGGGAACCACTACGACGAATACAAGGCGATCGTCGGGCGATCCCTGCTTCTCGGCCTCGAGGTGCTCGTCGCCGCCGATGTGGTCCGCACGGTCGTACTCGATCCGACGCTCCACAGTGTTGGCATACTCGGTCTTCTGGTGGTCGTGCGGACGTTCCTGAGCTGGTCGATCATCCTCGAAGTCGAGGGGAGATGGCCCTGGCAGGCCAGGCGCGGCATGGAGCAGAGCGGAAACACCTAGAAGCCTCTCGTCGAGACTCTTCTACCCCGTTCCCGAGGTCGGAACGCCGAGCAACCTGGGCAGGGGCCGCGGAGTCGTATCGGTGACGGGCGTGGTGTCGGCGGGGCGCTCGCCGGCCGGGGAGCGCGGAGTCGATGCCGGCCGGTCACCGGGGGGCGCGGGCGTCCGCTCGCGAGCGCTCGTCGGGTCGCGGGGATCTCCCGGGTCCGTTTCGGCGACGCCCGCGGGCTTTCCAAGGATGACGGGCTCCCGAGGAATGGCCGCCTCGGACGCAGGATGCGCCGGGTCCGCCGGGTCCACCGGAGCATGGCGGCCCTCCTGACTCTGACCCCGTGCCGGCGTGATCTCGGGAAGGGCGAGATCATACTCCCGGCGCTGTCGGCGCTCCGCATCGATCGCTTCCCGGGCCCGCTGGCGGACCGCTTCGAGTTCGCTCCAGTCGACGAGGGCGCGACTCGAATCGTAGTGCACCGCCGCGGAATCGAATACGAATACGCGGCCCTTCTCATCGGTCCAGACGGGGCCGGACGGGCGGGTCGCGATATTGTAGGGCGGGCAGTGCGGCCGGGGGGGGACGGCGCGCGCGAAGTACTCCGTGTACGAGGGCCCGGTGCCGGGGCATTCGTCATTGACGACGAGACCGGTTCGGCGGTCCACCTGGGCGACGACGACACCCCTCGGCGCTCGCCAGGGCTGGGGCGGAGGACGCGACGCGTAGATCCGCGACATCATCCGACCCCAGACGGGCGCGGCGAGGGTCCCGCCGGATGCGCCTTCGACGATCGTGGTCGGCTGGTCGAGCCCCATCCAGACGCTCGCCACGAGGTCAGGCGTATAGCCGACGAACCAGACATCGGCCTCCTCGTTGGTCGTGCCCGTCTTGCCGGCGGCCGGCCCATGGAAACCCGCGGCGCGAACGGCGGACCCGGTGCCTCGGTCGACCGCGTCCTGGAGCATCGAAGTCAGCACGAACGCGACCGCCGGGTCGATCGCCCGCTCGGTGCGTTCGCGCGCGCGCCAGACCACCTCTCCGTCACGGTCGACGATCTCCCGGATCAGGTGAGGCTCCACCCGCCGACCCCCGTTGGCGAACGCCGCGTACGCACCGGTCATTTCGATCGGGCGAACATCGGCCGCGCCGAGGGCGACGGAAGGCACGAGCGGGATAGGCGTGGAGATCCCGATGTTCCGCGCGATCTCCGCCGTCTGGCCGATTCCCACATCCAGCGCGAGACGTACGGCGGCCACGTTCTTCGAATACACGACCGCTTCGCGCAGGGTGATCGTGCCATCGTACTGACCGGTGAAGTTGCGCGGTTCCCAGATTTCGCCGCCGGGCAGCGTGACACGGACCGGTCGGTCCTCGACGGCGTGAAGCGGCGAGCGGTAGCGTTCGAGCGCGGCCGTGTAGACGAACGGCTTGAAGGCGGAACCGGCCTGTCGGCGTGCCTGGGTCGCCCGGTTGAACTTCGAATCATGGAAGTCGCGCCCGCCGACGAGGGCCAGGACCTCGCCGGTCCGTGCGTCGAGTACGACCAGGGCCCCCTGCAGGTACTCCACGGCGGTCTCGGCGGTCGTGCTCTCCGCGTAGGTATGATGCCGGTACTCGCCGAACTGGCCGGCCTCGATCGCCACCATCTGACGCTCGAGTTCTTCCTCCGCGACCGCCTGGATCCGGGGATCGAACGCGGTATGGATCCGCAGTCCGGCCGTGTAGAAGCGGTGGCCGACCCGCTCCTCGAGCTCCCGCCGGACCTGTTCGACGTAGTAGGAGCCTTCCGCCCATCGATCGTCTCGCTCCGCCGCCACGACCTGGAGCGGTTCCGATCGCGCCTCGTCGGCCGTGGACTCGTCGATGTAGCCGGCGTCGACCATGCGGGCGAGCACGAGGTCCCGTCGTTCGGTCGCCTGCTCGAGCCCCGCCTTCGGGTTGATCACCGACGGCGCCTTGGGGAGCGCGGCGAGCGTGGCGGCCTCCGGGAGCGTCAGTCGTGACGCGGGTTTCCCGAAGTACGTGCGTGACGCGGCCTCGATCCCGTACGCGCCGTTCCCGAGATAGATGTGATTGAGATAGAGCTCGAGGATCTTGTCCTTGGTGAACGTTCGCTCGATCTGACGGGCGGCGCGCGCCTCGAGCACTTTTCGGCGCAGGTTGCGCTCGGTATAGGGAAGCCAGTTCGGGAAGAGATTGCGCGCCAGCTGCTGGGTGATCGTGCTTCCTCCCTCGCCGAGCCGGCCGGATTTCAGGTTGTTGAAGAGCGCGCCGGCGGTTCGCCAGAGGTCCATGCCGCCATGGCTGTAGAAGCGCTGGTCCTCGATGGCGATGAACGCCTGGGCGACATAGGGGGGAAGCGAGTCGAGCGAAACGATCCGACGGTCGACCGTCGCGAGGCGGGCGAAGGGCTCACCGTCGCGGTCCATGATCTCCGACCCTTCCGCGTGGAACTCTGCCAGTTCCTCCACGGGCGCGCACCCGCCGAGCGCGCAGGGAGCCCACCATATCCAGAGAAAACCGGCGAGCCCGATCGCGAAGATCGAAACCACGCCGGCCACAAAGATCCTGGTCCAATTCACGAGAAGCGATTCCTGGCTCGGGTGTCGTAGCCCCGGCCCGCCGCTTCCCTCTGGAACTACCTGTTCAGCCCACCAGGCTGCCCGGTCAGAGGCAATCGAGGCGCGATCCCCGGAGAGAGCGGCCGCCCGAGCACCGGAGGCTGCGGGCCGCCACCGATCTGTGGCGCTTCACATCCCGGTTCCGGAGCGGATTCCTCGACGAAGTAGTCCGACACGGAACCGACGATGTAAGGGCAGTCATCAGTCACGGCGAGCCCCGTCCACCGGCTGATCTGTCGTACGGCCACGTCTTCGGGTCGCTCCCAGGCGGTCGGGTACTCGTGATCTTCGTAGTATTTTCGCACGACGCGTGCCCATACCGGGGCCGCGAAGCCACCGCCAGTGGCACCTCCGGTAATCGCTTGCGGCTGGTCCATCCCGATCCACACCCCGGTCAGCACATCGGGGGTGTAACCCACGAACCAGACGTCGGTTGCGTCGTTCGTGGTACCGGTCTTCCCGGCCGCCGGCACACTGTACGACAGACCACCTACTGAACGAACCGCCGCGCCGGTACCCCCGTCGACCACCTCGCGCAGCATATCGGTCATGATCCACGAGACCGCCGGTGAGAACGCGACGCTCTTCACGGCGCGCGGCTCCCAGAGGATCCTTCCCTCCGCGTCCTCGATGCGGCTGATGAACCGCGGCTCGACCCGGATCCCGTCATTGGCGAACGCCGCGTAGGAGGAGATCAGGTCCAGGGGATACACGGCGGCGGCGCCGATGTAGACCGAGGGGTAATCCGGGATCGGAGTCTCCAGCCCCGCTCGCGCGGCGATATCCGCCACGGGGGCCGTACCGATCTGCTGGCCCAGGCGAATCGTGGCGATGTTCTTCGACCGCTTCAGCGTCTCGCGAAGCGTCAGATCTCCCTCATAATCGTTCGAGTAGTTCCGCGGGACCCACGATTGGCCATCGGCGAGGGTGACGAGAAGCGGCTGGTCACTCACCCGGTAGAGCGGTGACTTCCCCTGCTCGAGCGCGGCGGCGAACACGAACGGCTTGAACGACGAGCCGGGCTGGCGGAGCGCCTGTGTGGCGCGGTTGAACTGCGAGTGGCGGAAGTCACGGCCGCCGACCATGGCGAGCACGTCTCCCGTATGGGGATCCATCGAGACGACCGTACCCTGGAGGTATGGCGGGCTGGTGACCCCGACCTCCGAATCCTCCGCGGCCATCTCGGAGACGAACTCCTCGTAGGTGGTGTAGCGGAAGGTGCCGTAGGTACCTCGTTCCACGGCGAGCAGCTGCTCCTCGATCGCCGCCTCGGCTTCCGTCTGCAGCTCCGGATCGAGAGTCGTGAAGATTCGCAGGCCGCCGGTATAGAGGAGCTCGCCGAAGCGGTCCTCGAGTTCACGTCGGATATGCTCGACGAAATAGGGTGCCCGTACGACGCCGGCGGGTGGCGCGAGGGTCAGCGGCGCGCTGATCGCCGCGGCGAGTTCCGCCTGGTCGAGGACACCCGTCTCTCCCATCGCTCGCAGGACGGTATTGCGCCGGTTGACCGCCGCGTCCGGATTGCGCCGCGGGTTGTACGCCGACGGCCTCTGGGCGAGGCCGGCGAGTAGCGCCGCCTCCTCAGGGTTCAGCTCGGCCGCCGATTTGTCGAAATACGTCCGCGCCGCGGCCTGCACCCCGTACGCGCCCGCGCCCAGGAAGATGTGGTTGAGGTACAGCTCGAGGATGTCCTCTTTCGAAAACTCCCGTTCCATCGACAGGGCGAGACGGGTCTCCGCGACTTTCCGGCGTATGGTGACGATCGTCGACGCCGTCTGTGAACGCGCCGGCAGCTGCTCGGGGAAGATGTTCCGCGCGACCTGCATGGAGATCGTGCTGGCGCCCGACGACGCGAACCCGTCGGTCAGGTTGTCGCGGACGGCCCCGATCACGCGGCGGACGTCGACGCCACCGTGCTCGAAGAACCGTCGATCCTCGATCGCCACGAAGGCGAGCGGGACGTGCGGGGGGAGCGAATCCAGCGTGACGAGCTGGCGCCGCTCCCGGTAGAAGAGGCCGAGAAGCCCTCCCTCGGCGTCGTAGAGCTCCGTCGCCTGCTGGGGAGAGAACTCCTCGACCTCGGCGGCCGACGGACAGCCACCGTTGCACGCCTGTGTCCAGGCCCCCGCGACCATGCCCAGCCCGACGAAACCGACGGCCAGCACGACACCCGCCGCCACCAGAAGCAGCCGCGTCCTGAAGTCCGCGGGAGGGCGTTCCCCCTCCTCGTTTCCGCCACGCTTCCAGAAGCGGAGAGCTCTGCGTTCGTTCACGAATACTCCGGTTGCGGTTCGCTCCGTCGTCCCCGCGGGATTCCGGTGACCCGCGTTTCCATCCAGGCGTAGAACGTTGTAAACACGGTTCCGGAGCGAGTTCCGGGACGAGCCGGCTCCTTCGTCCCTATCCTCTCACCAGTCTGATCATGACTGATTTCGCGGTGTCTCCGTCTCCTTCCGATCCATCCCCGGACGACGTGCCGGACCTCGTCGGCCCGGTCGCCTGAGCCGGCCCGCGCTACTCCGCGCGCCTCGCCTCCGCGTACATCCGCTCGATCTCCTCCCGGTGCCGTTCCTCCACGATCCGGCGCTTCACCTTCAATGTCGGCGTGAGTTCGCCCGACTCGACGGTGAATTCATCCGGAATGAGCAGGATCTTCTTCGGTTGCTCATAGTGAGCGAAGTTCGTGAGCCGACCGAGAATGTCCGCCTCGACCAGGCGGATGACCCGCTCATCCCGGCAGAGCGCCGCCGGGTCCCCGATGGTGACCCCGGCCTCACCGGCGCGGGCCCGCGTGAAGTCCAGGTCCGGCACCACCAGGAGCGCGGGGAAACGCCGCCTGTCTCCGATCATCACGAGCTGGCTGACGAACGGTGAGAGGGCCGCCGCGTTCTCGATGGGGGCGGGCGCGATGTTCTTTCCTCCGGCCGTGACGATCAGGTTCTTGATCCGGTCCGTGATCCAGAGGAATCCATCGTCGTCGAAGTTGCCGACGTCACCGGTATGCAACCACCCATCCTCGTCGATGACCTCGGCGGTTGCATCGGACATGCCGAAGTAGCCACGCATGATCTGGGGTCCGCGCGCGAGGATTTCACCTTCCGGCGTGATGCGGATCTCGGTGCCCGGGATCGGTTGCCCGACCGAGCCGAGACGGGTGGCGGCGGGACGGTTACCCGTAAGGATCGGTGAACTTTCGGTGAGACCATAGCCTTCGAAGACCGGCAGGCCGGCCGCCCAGAAGAAGCGGGCGATCTCGGGCGCGAGCGGCGCGCTGCCCGAGAGAAACGCGCGGATCCGGCCACCCGTGCGCTCTCGCAGCTTCGAAAAGACGAGCCGGTCGGCGAGCTTCTGCGCGATTCCGACCGGCGCCGTCTGGCGGCCGGCCACCCGCGCGTCCACCGATCCGTCTCCCACCCGTTGCGCCCAGGCGACGATCTTCCCCCTGATCCCGTGGGCTGAGGTCACCCTCGCGTAGATCTTCTCGAAGATCCTCGGCGCGGCGCCGAGAACGTGCGGACGGACCTGCAGCATCGCGTCGGCCATCCGGTCGACGGCCTCGACATAGGCGATCGTCCCCCCGTATCGCCAGTAGTAGTAATCGAGAACCCGTTCGTACGCGTGCGAAAGGGGGAGAAACGAGAGGCAGACCTCGCCGGGCGAGATCCGGCAGACCTCGTGCTGGGCGGAGGCGGCGACGTTCGAGGCGAGGTTGAAGTGCGTCAGCTCCACGCCCTTCGGGTCGCCGGTGGTACCCGAAGTATAGATCAGCGTCGCGACGTCGTTGGGCGCGATGGTGTCGGCGAGGGCCCGAAGGCCCGGGAACTCGCCCGTCTCGACCCGACCGGCGCCCAGGCGTTCGAGTTCCGCGAGTGAGGTGACACCCTCGGTGTCGCCCCCATCGTCGAAAGCCACCACCGTCCGGAGCGACGGCACCCGCTCGCGGATCTCGAGGATCTTCGCCAGCTGCATGCGGTTGGACACGAAGATCGCGCACGCGCCGGCATCGTTCAGCACGTACGCGATCAGCTCGGGCGGGAGGGTGGCGTAGAGCGGCACGTCGACGGCGCCGAGCGCGAGGCTGGCGTAGTCGACGAGCGCCCATTCCGGTCGGTTCTCCGAGAGCAGCGCGATCCGGTCACCCGGCCGAACTCCGAGGCCGTGCAGGCCCGCCGCGATGCGCTCGACGCGACTCGCGACCTCGGCCGCTTCGATCGGGCGCCACTCCCGCCCGTCGTGATAGAGCATCGCCGGGTGACCGGCGTAGCATTCGAGACCGGCGAGGAAGATCCCGAGAATGGTGTCGGGATCCACCTCTTTCAGGGGAACGAGAGGTGCCTCGGTCGGCTGGATCGTGGCCATGGCCGGTTCGCTTGGGAAGACGCGGCCACGCCCGAGCGGATGCGATTCGCTCAGGCGGTGGCGGCGCAGTGACGATCGAAGGCGTCGACGAGATCGCGGGCGATCTGTTCCGCCGTCCGGCCCTCGATCTGATGGCGCTCGAGCATGAACACGACGTCGCCATCCTTGAGCAGCGCCATCGATGGCGAGGACGGGGCGAAGCCATGGAAGTGGCGGCGCGCCTCGGACGTGGCGTCCAGGTCCTGCCCGGCGAAGACCGTGGTCGCGCGGTCCGGCCGGATCTCGTGCTCGATCGCCAACGCCACGGCGGGACGCGCGTTGCGTGCCGCGCAGCCACAAACGGAGTTCACGATCACCAGGTTGGTGCCCGGTTCGGCGAACGAGCGCTGCACGTCGGCCGCCGTCATCAATTCTTCGACCCCCAGACGCGCGAGTTCATCGCGCATGGGACGGATCAGCACCTCGGGATAAGGCATCTCCAATTACTCCTATGGCGTGAGCGCGCCGGACATCCGCCGACGCTCGATAATGATCTGTTACCCCGGACAGGTCTCCGGGGGGCCGCTTCTCCATCCTCTCGCATTTTCGGCGGATAGGCAAGTAATCCGAAACGACGGTTCAACCCCGCGAGTCTCTCCGCCGAATCGATCGTGTGCTCACCGCCGCCCCGTCCAGGACACGTCCTCGATGCCTTCGGCCTGATTCGCCAGTCGCGCCCAGGTGAAGAGCAGGTCGGAGAGCCGGTTGAGATAGGCGAGCGCGTTCTCGTCGATCGGCTCGGCGCGGGCGAGTGTCAATACCCGGCGTTCGGCTCGGCGGCATATGGTTCGCGCCAGGTGCAGCCGGGCGGCGGCCTCGCAACCGCCGGGGAGCACGAACGCTCGCAGCGGTTCGAGCCGTTCGTCGGCCTCATCGATCCAGCTTTCCAGTTCGGCGATGCGGGGCGTGGGGAACGGGGGGAGGTGACGAGACGCCGCGTCGCCCGCGACCGCGCCCGGGGTCGCCAGGTGTGACCCGATCGCGAACAGATCCGCCTGGATGATTCGTGACCGGATCGTCAGTTCGGTGATCCCTCGCGCCGCGAGGCGGTCGCAGGACCTTTCCAGTGCCACGACCGCCCAGCCGATCGCGGAACACGTTTCATCGACGTCTCCGTAGGCCTCGACCCGTGCATTGTCCTTCGGCACACGGCCGCCGCCAAAGAGGGCGGTCTCTCCGTCGTCACCCCTCCGGGTGTAGATCTTCATGCGGGGTTCCCCGCGTGGCGTTCCATCGCGCGGATGGCGAGGTCGCCCAGCGTCGCCTCGAGCAGGACGAGCCGCCGGAGCACCTTGCGGGGTGACCAGACCTCGCCGTCGAACTCGATCACCCGGTCGCGGGCGTCCATCGGGAGCTGGGCGAGCCGATCGACGACGAGCGCCATGGCCGTGTCCAGTCGCGCCACCACGCGCTCGGGGATGAGGCCGAGCGGCGAGGCGCCCAGCCGGGTCAGGAGCCACCACTGCGCCCGGGCGAGCTCGTCGAGGATCATTCGGACGTCGGTGTCCCCCGCCGGGATTCGCGCGAGGTCTTCATCCTTCGCCCGACGGATATGGGGGAGGAGCGCCGCGCGCATTCCACCGAGAAGCGCGAGACCGAGACGGATCTCCGCGTCCGTGAGCGGTGCCCGGTCGGCGTCGAAGAATGCATCCGACTCACCGGCCGCGACCGCGAGCTCCGTCGAAACCCACTCGTCGACGGCGATCTCGATCTCCACGTCCGGCCCCGGTATCGGTTCGCGCGCCTCGCTCAGGAAAGCGAACCAGCGCGGGAGCGCCCGTTCGAACTCGCGGAGAGCGTCTTCCGCGCCGAAGCCCGTGGTGACGAGCCCCGGGATGGTCAACGCATG
>CAZWJE010000023.1:41824-43405 GCA_964634395.1 uncultured Gemmatimonas sp.
CCGAGGAGGGTGAGTGACCCGGCGTCCGCGTCGAGCGAAACCCGCGCGCCGATGGGAAGCGTCCAGCTCTCTTCGATATGGCCGAAGGGGAAACCGCGGGCGACCGGGACGCCGAGGTCGCCGAGCCGGTCACCGAGTACGTCCGCGAGCGTCGGAAGCGCTTCGTCGTCTTCGTCGGGGCGCCGGTTGAAGGCGCCGACGGCGATTCCCGCCACATCCTCGAGTACGCCGGTCAGGCGGAGCTGCGTGAGCATCCGGTCGATCCGGTAGAGCGGCTCGCCGACATCTTCGATCGCGAGGATCGATCCTTCGGCCGCGATCCGCGCCCGCGTCCCGAGGGTGGCGGCAAGGAGAGCCAGGTTGCCGCCGGCGAGACGTCCGGTGACGCTACCGCCCACGAGCCGCTCGGGCCGCTCGGCGCCCGGCGGGAGCGGGAGTTCGCCGGCCTCGCCCGTCACCGCCGCCGTGAGCCGTCCGAGCGAGAACGTCGAGAGCCGTTCGGTCGCCGGATGCGGTCCGTGGAAGGAGATCACGCCTTCCCGCGTCGCGAGCAGATGCAGCACGGTGTTGTCGCTGAAGCCGATGAGTGGCCGGGGTCGTTCGCGAAGCGGACGGAGGTCCAGCCGGTGCATGATCCGCATGGTACCATAGCCCCCGCGCAGACACCAGATCCCGTCGACCTCGGCCGAGTCGAGCGCGGCCTGGAGATCCGCGAGCCGATCGGCGTCGGTCCCCGAGAGAAAGCCGTGCCGGTCACGCGCGTGGAGCGACGTCACCGGCTCCCAGCCGAGCGCCCGGACGCGCGCCTCCGCGCGCTCGACCGCCTCTGGCGCGAGAGGCCCCGCCGGTGCCACGAGCGCCACCCGCGCACCCGGCCCCAACGCCGCCGGCCTGATCATCCGGGCTCCGCGCATTCCGCGATGGTCATGGTGGAAAGTGAAGAACGAAAAGAAGATACACCGACGATAAGGCGCGGACAACGCGCTGGCGGGCTCCCCGTCGAAACGGCTATCTTGCCTTTCTCCTCAATCACCGAAACCGGATCGCGACATGGAATCCGCCCGCATCGAAGCACTCCAGAAAATGCTCTCCGCCCGCCCGAACGACCCCCGCGCGCATTTCGGGCTGGCCGTCGAGTTCGAACGACTCGGGCGCTGGACCGAGGTGATCTCGCACCTCGAGTCCTACCTCGATCTCACGGAGGACCAGGGAAACGCGTGGGGCCGGCTCGCGCGCGCCCGGCTCCAGGCCGGCGAACCCGACCTCGCCCGCGAAGCATACCGGCGCGGCATCGAAGCGGCCGGTCGACATGGACACCCGTCGATGGCGATGGAATTCGAAGAGGAACTCGAAGCGCTGGACTGATCCGGCGCGTGCCGGCCGGCCTTGCGTCGGGCTCGACCGATTCGCATCATCCCCACCGACGCCGATACCGAATATCTCCCGAAAGCGGAACTCTCTCGTGACCATCCAGCGAGAACGTGTCGTAGCGCGATTGATCGAGGACGAGATGAAGCAATCGTTCCTCGACTATTCGATGAGCGTGATCGTGCAGCGAGCGCTGCCGGACGTGCGCGACGG
>CAZWJE010000024.1:0-23488 GCA_964634395.1 uncultured Gemmatimonas sp.
AGATCGGCGTGACGAGCGGGCCGGGAGGGGCGGCTATCGCCACCCACGAGCGTTTCGATCAGTTTGGTGAACACGTTGCGATCAGTATGCGAATGGGATTCGGAAGAATCGCGCGAGTATGACCACCCGCGCGGCGGGGAACTCGCCATCAGTGGACTGATCCCCAGTCAGACGTCTCATCATGAACTTTGAGTACTTCAAGGGAGCGAGACATGAACGCGGCACTCGAACTCATCCGGGAAGTCGTCGTCGCCGTTCTGGCAATACCCTCGTCGTTCACGGCCTGGGCCACATCAATGGACGACCAAACGTTCCTGCGAATCATGGTCGCCGGACTCGTGCTCCTCACCGCGGTGGTCATGAAATCACTCCGGTAAGATGAGCAGCTTCCTTCGTACCTCGTTCTTCCCCAGTATCGGCAACCGGCAGTGTGAAATGGAAGGCTGACCCTTCGCCGACAGCGCTCTCGACCCAGATACGCCCCCCGTGAGATTCTACGATGCCTCGAGCTATCGCCAGTCCGAGCCCGGCACCTTCGCTTGACCCGTTTCTCGCGCGCCAGAAACGATTGAAGATGTGAGGGATCGCTTCCGCGTCGATACCGCGTCCCTGATCGCGGACGTGGAACACCAACTCTTCCCCGAGCCGCTCCGCGCTCAGGCCTATCCGTGAGCCCGGGGGTGAGAACCTGACGGCGTTGCTGATCAGGTTGGAGAACACCTGGAGAACACGTTCGGCATCCGCGTCGACGGCCAGAGATTCTCGCGGCGCCATCAGGTCGAGGTGAACATTCCGTTCGGCCGCGGCGGGCATCGAGGCCTCCACTGCGTCTTCGAGGAGCGAGGTGAGATCCACGGTCGCCATCTCCACGGCAAGGGTTCCGGCGTCGATCTGCGCCACGTCAAGGAGATCGCGAATGAGGCGGTGCATCCTGTCGGCGGCGCGGGTGATGGCGCCGAGTTGGTTGCGTTCGGCCTCGCCGTCGTCACTCGGGGGCCAGTGACGCAGCAGCGCCTGCGCGCCGAAGCGAACGGCGTTCAACGGGTTCCGCAAGTCATGCGAAACGATGCCGAGTACCTCGTTACGCGCCTGCACCGCCGCCTGCGACTCCTGGTACAGTCGCGCGTTGTCAAGCGCGAGGCCGGCACGGGTGGCAAGATCCTCGGCGAATGCAAGGTCTTCCGTGCCGTACTCCCGACGCGAATCCGCGCCGCCGTAACTCAAAGCCCCGACGATCCGTCCCCGCGCGCGCAGAGGTACGACGAGCAGACTCCGCAGCCCCACCGAGCCGGCTACGCTACGATGACTCGCGTCTCCCGGGACCGCTTTCATCGAGTCCGCTTCGACCGTATGGATGAGCGAGGGCACGCCTTCGGTCAGAGCCCGGCGAACCGGCGGGATAAGGGTCTCGATTCGCGGCGGGTAGAGGTCGAGTTGTCGTGACAGAAGTTCCTGGCGCTCGGGATCCACGTGTACGGGCTGCAACCGGTGGATCGCTCCCGACTGATCGACGAGGTAGGTGATCGCGGAGTCGGCGATTCCGGGAACGATCAGCGCCGCCAGGCTGTTGAGCGTGGTATCGATGTCGAGCGAGGAAGCGAAGAGCTCTGATGCTTCCGCGAGGAACTGGGCCCGCCGCTCCGCCTCTTCCGCTCGTGCTCTCAGCGACTGCTCAGTCTGCAACTGACCCTGTCGCGCCCGGTCGGAGGCATGGATGAACGCGCGAGCTTGCCGCTCCATCCGCACCGTAACGAGGGCCGCGCAGAGCGCGAGTGCCGCGAGCACAGCGGTGGTCACGTCGCGCAACTCGCGCGCTTGCTGGTCCACGATCATCGGCACCAGGAGGAGCGCGATGAGTGAGACGATTACTCCCGCGAGGGGGAGCAGTGTCCGGCGATCGCGGATCAGGTCGAGAAGGGTCATGCGTTCCATTGGTGGCGCGGCTACGCGGAGGATTCCCGCTGGGCTCGGACGATTCACTCTGTCGAGACGGCCTCGGTATCCTCGTCTTGAGGTATCGGTCCGGGGGCGTTCCAACTGGAGGGTGCTCTAAAGCGTTGCACTCGGCAGGCCGAGAATTGGGGCATCACACTCCCGACCTCCGGCGAGCTATGCCCCGGCTCCGCCCTGACTGGCGCGCGATGGTGGAGACGCCAACCCATCCCGACCGAGAGAACCAACGCGGTATGAGTCGCAAGATCATGGTCGTCGACGACGACCCGCAGGTGCGAACGACCTTCGAATACCATCTGCTCAGGTCGGGCCTGCAGGTCCGCTGCGCGGAATCAGCGGAGGCGGCACTCGCTGACGTACACGAGTTCGCGCCTGACGTCATCATCACCGACCTGCAGATGTCGGGGATGAGCGGCATCGACCTCCTCCGGAAGATCAACTCGGTCGGCCTGGGTGTGGACGTGATCGTCATCACCGCCTATGAGGGGATGAAGAGCACGATCGAAGCGATTCGCGAGGGTGCCTACGACTATCTCGTCAAACCGCTCGACGTCGATCAGCTCGATCACGTACTCCAGCGCTGTTTCCGCGACCGCGCCGCGCGCCGCCGGAATGAGCAGGCCCCGGCCAAGCGCGAAGATGCGCCGGATGATGACTTCGTCATCGGCCGCGCTCCGCAGATGATCGAAATCTACAAGATGATCGGGATGCTCGCGGGAAACCGCGCGCCCGTCCTGGTGCGAGGCGAAACGGGCACTGGCAAGGAAATGGTCGCCCGAGCGATCCACTACAATTCCCCGCAGGCGTCCGAGCCGTTCATCGCCATCAACTGCACCGCGCTCACCGAGACGCTGCTGGAATCCGAGCTGTTCGGTCACGTGAAGGGATCATTTACTGGCGCCGCGGTCGACCGGAAGGGGCGATTCGAACTCGCCGGCTCGGGCACGATCTTCTTCGATGAGATCGGCGACACCAGCATCGCGTTCCAGGCGAAACTCCTCCGCGTCCTCCAGGAACGCGAGTTCTACCCAGTGGGTGGAGAGCGTCCGCGCAAAACCCAGGCGCGGGTGATCGCCGCTACTCACCAACCGGTCGAGAGGCTCATCGACGATGGGAAATTCCGGGAGGACCTCTACTTCCGCCTACGCGTGGTGGAGATCGTCGTGCCACCGTTGCGGGAACGCACCGAGGACATCCCGATCCTCGCCGAGTTCCTTCTGCGCAAGGCCGCGCACGAACTGCACAAGGACGTGCGCTCGATTCCCGCGTCGGTGATGCGGTTGCTGCAGGGGTACGAATGGCCCGGCAATGTTCGTGAGATGGAGAATGCCCTCATCCGAGCGGCGGTCCTCAGCCATGGGTCCGCGCTCTCCCCCGAACATCTCTCACTGGGAAATGGCCGGATCGCCGCGCCGGCCGGGCCCGGGAACGAGCCGGAGAACGATACTCTCGACGCCGTGGAGGCCAGCCACGTGAAACGCGTGCTAAGGCGCACCGGCGGAAACAAGCGGTCGGCTGCCCGGATCCTGGGGATATCTCGGCCGCGCCTAGATCGCATTCTCGAGCGGCACGCGATCGATCTTGGGGCGCTCCGGTAAACTTCCCTCAGTCCGGGGCGTCTGGATTCGACTGACGTCAAGGTCAAGGTCATTCAACACGAGCACACGACAGGGCTAGAACGGGCGAACGCCCCAAAGACTTCATGCCTACCAGCAAGAATGGGTTCCTTCTGTTTCAGCCTTTCGCGCGCTCCATCCGTGGCGAAGCCGCCCAGCAGACGACAACGGCCGACATCAGATATCGGCTCGCCTTCGTAGCGGTCAGCTTATGCATCCCCGGATTGGTTCTGAGCCTGCTTGCTCGGACTTCCGTTCCCATTGATTTCGACCTTCAGTGGCTCGGCCTGAGAGCCCTGGCCGCGGGAGCCAATCCCTACGATGTAGTCGGCCCCGACGGGGAGTACTTCTTTCCTTTCCCGTACTACTATCCGCTGACGGCGACGGTTCTTGTCTGGCCTCTCGGCTTCCTGTCCATCGCCTTTGCGCGGGCAGTGTTCATTCTAGGATCGGCGGGTATCCTCGCGTGGGTAGCCTCCCGGCACGGCGACCGCTGGATCCCGATGTTGCTCAGCGGTTCGTTCATTCATGCAGTTGCGCTCGGCCAGTGGACTCCCCTGCTCACCGCCGCTCTCCTCGCGCCGACCCTCGGCGTCGTCACCATCGCGAAGCCGCACTTGGGGATCGCGATCGCGGTATCGCATTGTTCGCGACGTTTCATGGTCGCGTCGGTTGGAGGCGGTATGGTCCTCTTCCTCGCGAGTCTCGCGCTTCATCCGACCTGGCCCGTTGACTGGTTAGTGACGCTTCGCGCGGCTCCGGCCGGATCGCATACCGCGCCGATGTTGCAGATCGGCGGGCCGCTCATCCTTTTTGCCCTACTTCGCTGGCGGCAACCTGAGGCACGCCTTCTGGTCGCTATGGCGGCGATTCCGCAGACGGGCGTTCTCTACGATACGCTTCCGCTCTTCCTTGTCTCGCGAACCAGGAAGGAAGCCTGGGTACTCTGCGCGTTCTCCCTCGTCGCTTACGCGGTTCAAACTCAACTCGCCAATGTGATGCTTGGCGAAGGGATGGGAGGCGACTTTATCACTCCCTTCAACGCCTTCAGGTCCAGGGTGGGCGCCTGGATGGTATGGCTAATGTACATTCCGGCGTTGGCGATCGTTCTGCTGCGAAAGGATGATAGGGTCGGCAATCCGAAGTCGATGGCTTCATTGATGAGAGCGAAGTAGGTCAGAGCGCCTGTCCAACTTTGCCTGCCCTTCTCCCCGAAGATTGGTCCACCGGGAGTCACCGAGTCGAAGTAGATTGGGGGCGCACCTGAAACCGCGCGAGTCGCGGGGGGAGAGACGCCGGCCGATGCGGAAGAGCCAGCTTTCGGAAGAGCAGGTGGCGATGGCGATCCATCAGGCGGAGGCGGGAACGCCGGTGGCGGAGATCCCCCAGAGGCTCCAGATCAGCGAGCAGATGTTTGATCGGTGGAAGAAGTAGTTCGGTGGACTGGTGTCCAAGTACACCAAGTCTTACGGCTACTGGTTCACATCTGTACGGGAAGCACCAAGTCTACTTCAGGACGGAAAGCAAGTTCGAGAAGTCGTCGGTCCATACGCCCCGGTTGGACGCCGCAGGAACTATCCACCCAGCTTCCCCCAGCAGTCCGCTCAGCGACTCGTCGCTGGGGCTCATCACCAACCAATGTGATGATACGATCATCTGCGTTAACTCAGACTCTGTTGCTTCATGGGCAGACGATTTCACCTTCAGCCTGGCGTCTGCGGCGAGTGCGGCAAGAACCGGGCGGAGATCAAGGTGACGGTTACTGATGTTAAAGGCGATGACGCCATCGTCGGCAAGTCGAGACCGATATAGTTCGAGGGCTTCTCTGGTGAGCAGATGCATCGGGATGGCATCCGAACTGAAGGCATCGAGTACGAGCAAATCGTACGAGGCACGCGGAGCATTGTCCAGAGTCATCCGAGCATCACCGAGTATCACGAGTGGTTCCACAGGGCAGCCGCGAAGGTAGGTAAAGAGTCGCGGATCTCGCGCGATCTTTTCGACGACCGGATCGATCTCATAGAAGGTCCACTGATCGCCCAGTTGGCCAAAGCACGCCATCGTTCCGATACCCAGGCCGACGACCCCGAAGTTTCCAGTGCCGATCCGCTCCCGAACAGTACTCACAATCTGACCAAACGGCCCTGAACGGGAGTAATAAGATAGTGGATCGTACCTGGTCTCCGGATTCAGACTTTGGGTTCCATGTCGTGTGGTACCATGGGCAAAATGATGAAACCCGCCGCCATCGTCAGCGAGTACGCGATGAACGGCGAAGAACGTTCGGTCAACGAAGAGGAAGTCGCTCGTCCAATGGCCTCGGACCGCGGTGAAGACCACGATCGCGGTCACACCGGTCGCGAACCACCGGGAGCGACGAGCTACCGAGAGGGTAGGAAGGGCTATCGCGAGCGGGACGATCGCAACCCAAACCCCCGTAGGGTCATCAAGCTCGATACCCGTGATCGCCAACGGCACGGCTATAAGTAGCCCCAGCGCGACCGCGATCGCCCAACCGGTCGCGCGCCTGAAAGGCGTCGGAGTCGCAACGAGCGGCAGGATTACGCAAGCCGCTGCCACTGCCAGGGGGTACTCAAATAGTGAATTGAAAACGTTTGGGGCGATAAGCACATTGAAGATTCCACCCAGTACTCCTCCGGCCGACATCCACAAATAGAACTCTGTCAGATGTGCCGTCGAGGGACGGCGAAGTGCAAGTTCTCCATGACAGACGAGAGCTAGCACGAAGAATCCTGCCAAGTGAAGCGGATACACGATGCCTACGGGTGTGCTGATATTCCAGGCAAGCATGAGCACAATGGCGATCGCGAAGTACGGTAGGGCGTTCGCTGCCTGATCCTGAGGAATAAGCTGCCGGCGCGCAAAGACAAGAACAAAAGTCAGTAAATAGATGGCGAGTGGCAGGATCCATAATAGAGGGATCGAAGCCACATCTGTTGTCAGAAAGCCTGTCACTCCAAGTAGGAGGCTGGATGGAATGAATGCCATCATCATCCAGACCAGACGCTGTCGGAGTGTTGGAGTACCTATGAGTTCGGAAGAAGTCTCCGCCTTGACGCTCTTCTCTGCAGGCCCGTCGCCCATCCGCCAGACGACCGCGGCACATACCGCAAAGAGCAGGAAGAGAGCGGCGAAGCCGACCGACCAGGTCAAACTCTGCCCGGCGAGAGTGAGCCGTGGCTCGATGAGGAACGGGTAGCCCAGCAGTGCGAGCATGCTGCCCACGTTGCTTGCGGCATAGAGAAAGTAGGGGTTTCCGGCATCGGCGTGGCGCGTTTCGGAAAACCACTTCTGTATCAGGGGTCCACTTGCTGACATCGCGAAGAACGGGAGTCCCAGTGAGAACGCAAGCAATGTCAGGAGCCATAACGCCGGTGATCCATCCGTTGGAGGAATCCAGTTCGCGGGCACTTCGATCGGCAGAACGGCCATCGCCACGAGCAGCAACACCAGATGTACCGCGGTGTGTCGGCGGACGCCGAGCCATCGGGAGCCCACGTGCGCGTAGAGATATCCCCCTAACAACGCTGCTTGGAAGAACAGCATGCAGGTATTCCACACCGCAGGCGTACCGCCGAGCAGCGGAAGAACCATCTTGCTGAACATTGGCTGTACGAGAAAGAGCAAGAAGGCACTCCAGAAAATTGTCGCGGTGAAGAGCCAACGTACCGCGGTATCCGATTTACTCGTACGAGAAGGCGGGTCTACAATCCGACTAGGATCTTCGCCTTTCGTGAGTGTGGGGGGCGATGAAGAAGGCGTTTCTGTCGTCATGGCTCGCGTATGGATAGTGTCGTCGCCATTGCGTGTAGTGATGGCCGCGTCCTTTGGCATGCCGTCCGAGTGAAAGTGTCGGTCGCCCGGTGTCCCGCATGAACGAGGCGCACGTTAGGGCGGCGAGTGGCGGCTACGTCAGGAGATTCCATTCGCGTTCCGTTCGGTGAATCCGAAACTTCAAGGAGCCCCGATCTGGCGACGCACGAGGCCGCCGACGCTTGGTTCCGGATTTCATGTGCATCACGCCCCGGGGAGTATCGCCCACGGGGTGTTTCGACCGACGATTCTCGATGGCAGGCGGTTCCTCGAAGCCGGCCCGGTCCAGACGATTGTTGAGGTTCGTCTGCTCCCTGCGGTCGATCTCGTCCTGGAGCGCGAGTTCCGGAAGGTCGAGGGGTGGGGGCTGGTCTTCTGGCCATAGGCCGCCCGGGCTGGCAGGATGGGGGCCAGACCGGGGAGCGTGAGCCGCTTCAATACGGCTCTAAGCGAGGGTTTCACTTCCACCGTGGCCGGTCTCCCGGTTCGAGGGATGGTGCAAGAAGCTCCGCGCGGATCGGGCGAAGTGGACCGACAGGGGGGGCACAGGGGTCTCGGTGGTCTTGTTCGGGAGAAGTTCAAGCTGCCCGAGATCCTGGCGCAGGAGGGACTCGACGCGGCGGACGTTGACGCGATCGAAGGCGCGCGCGCTGGCAGGCGATCTCAAGGCGATAACGCGCCGCATTTCTCGCCGAGCCGCAGGAGTTTCTGACCCTGGCCGAGCCTGGTCCAGGGTACGGGTCCCTAGAGGAGAGATCTGGCGAAGCGCCCGATCTGCACGCCTTCGCGCTCGGCCTGGCGGATGATGCGCTCGCGATCGCGCAGCGTGTGAGGGGTGAGCTCAGGCGGATAGTCGGCGTGATCCGTCGAGCGTGCGCCGGGTGCCTGCCGGGCGTGGGTTTTGAGCAGCGTTCCCTCAAAATAGATGCGCTGCAGCTTGCTTTCGGCCAGGATCCAGACGGTTTTGCCGATATAGCGGATGGGCACGTAGTAGAGCGCCTTGCCGAAGCTGATGTGGTGGTCGAGGTGGACCTTGCCGTCGGGTCAGCGCGGGGGGGCGTACCGCTCTCGGGAGAGGGGCGAGAGCGCCGGGCGCTCGGTGGGAGCGGGCGTTTCCGGGTCGTGGCGTGGATCCGATGTCCGGCCGTTTCCCGGCACCACTGAATCATCCGGTCCTGAACGTGGTCGCGATCGCGCCATTCTTCGCCCCGGAAGAAGGCCTCCCGTACATAGGGGACATCCCGCTCGGCGTGCGGCTCCCCCGTGGGATGCCGGACGACGGCCGTATCGATCGTGAAGCCACGGTAGCTGGCGTACTCGTCGAAGGTACGCTGGAAGAGGTCGTGTCGTAGCGGTCCGCCCGGGTGACGGCCGCGCGAAGATTATCGAGGATGACCTGTCGAGGGGTGCCGCCGAAGTACTCCCAGGCATCCTCGAGGCCGCCGATGAGGTCGGGGACTTTCTGGGAGTGGGTGGTATGAACGTACTGATGGCGGCTGGAGGGCAGTACGACGCCCAGCACCCAGAGAAGTCTCTTCCGCCCGGTCTCGGGATCCGGGACATGGCCAAGCCGGCCAAAGTCGACCTCGGCCAGATCGCCCGGCTCGCATTCGGCCATCCGGACGGTGACCTGCCGCCGCTCGGCGAAGCCGCAGTGCTT
The DNA here is from genome assembly GCA_964634395.1 of uncultured Gemmatimonas sp. Taxonomy (GTDB): domain Bacteria; phylum Gemmatimonadota; class Gemmatimonadetes; order Longimicrobiales; family Longimicrobiaceae; genus WHSP01. The sequence continues at coordinate 9,064 of CAZWJE010000024.1, forward strand.
GATGGCGAAACGTTGGAGCGAACTGTAGGGCACACGCACGCCATGCCGGATAAGGAGTTCGTGTACCTTGCTGAGCCGCAGGCCGCGCTTCTCACCCGGCGGCGGAGTGAGCCACTGCCGGGTCCGCTCCTGATGGGCGAGAAGGTCCGCCTCGGAGTCTCCGGGCGCTCGGTCGCGGTCCGGACTCAGGCGTCGCCCGACCTCGACCGCTTCGCTCGCCGACGCCCGGTGTCCAGCCGAGGCTCCGGGCCTCGTCCTCGTAGCGACGAATGGTGCTCCGGCTGTGACCCGTCGCCGCGGCGATTGAGGTCTTGCTCTCCCCGCGGCCCAATCGCCGCAGGACATTGAGGATCTCCCACATGGCCACCTCTCGATAAGCCATCTCGCGCGCCTCAAGGTTTGGGGGTGCACGGAAGAAAGGTCGCTGTGGCCTCAAAGGGGGTGGATCAAGCTCGTGAAAAATGACAGAGCATGCAGGCATGGCATCGTTGAAACCGTTGTGTGTCACGAAACGATGCCAAGTAGTCCCGTAGGCCATCGGGGGGATAATCTTGTAAGGTAAATAAGGCAAAGGGGTTGCAGGTTATGGAGAGTGTGGTACGCAACGTGTCTATGGAAGTCGCCGTCGAGCCGACCGGGCTCGGGGAACGCGCCTCACCTCGCGGGGCGCTGAATAACACAACGGGCGATGAGCCCAGGAGACAAACATGGTCAAGTCGATCAAGCGGTTCTGGAACGACGAGTCTGGTCAGGGCCTTCCGGAGTACGCGCTGCTCGTGGCGGCGGTGGTGGTCATGGTGATTGCGGCCACGGCGCTCTTCGCGGACGACGTCCAGGGTCTGTTCAACGCCATCGGGGACGAAGTCTCCACCACGGGCGCTATCAAGGGCAATTGCTTATGTCGACTGTGGGTGGCGCCGGGCGTAAAGCTCCGGCGCCACCCGCCGATCCTTCTCTGCAGGAATCCCCATGGCGCAGGGCGCGCCAGAGCGGTTCGCCCGATTCGCGTCTCGAGTGGAGTCGCGGAACCACCGACGGACCTCCAATACGAAAGATGATCGACTCGGTACTGACCCCATTGGGAGCGCTGGCGATCGCGCTCGCGGTGGCGGGCGGCTACACGGATGTACGCATGCGCCGCATCCCGAACTGGTTGACCATCGGAGCGCTTGTGCTGGCCCTTGCGGTGCGGCTGGCCGGCTTCGAGGTGACGTCTGAGGGCAGCCTCCTTGCCGACTCGGGCCTCGAGGCGGTGAAGGCCGGCCTCGGCGGCGCCGGGATCGCCTTCGCGGTGGGGCTGGCGTGTCACCTCATGGGAATGCTCGGGGCGGGCGATGTGAAGTACCTGGCGGCGTTCGGCGCGGTCCTCGGAGTCGGGAATATCTGGCCGGCATTGGCGCTCGTGGGGCTGGCGGGTGGAGCACTGACCCTCCTCTGGACGTATGCCAGCGGGCAGACCTTTCGAGTCCTGCACGATTCCGCCCGCCTGGGCCTCTGGATCGTGACTTCAGGATTCCGTGGCAGCCGCCGAAGACTTTCAGATGCCGGGCCGGGCCTGGGCGCGACGCCGATCCCGTTCGGGGTCGCGATCGGAGTAGGGTGCGTGCTGGCCCTGTTCATCCAGTAGGCGAAACGCCAGAACCCGTTCCAGATCCACAGCGGCCCGTCGAACAAACGGGATCGCGGCAGGCTCACCCGATTGCCGCAGGGGTGGCGCGGGCATCGGACCTTCACGCGGACAGAGCAGTCTTCCATGAAACAGCGACGTTTCATCCCCATCTTGTTGCTGGCGCTGATGCTCGGCGGAACCGCCGGCTACCTGGCGCTTCGCTATCTGAGCCAGCCCCGTACCGTCGTCGCGGCACCCGCCCCGACCGGCCAGCTGGTGGTGGCGACGGGCGACCTGCCGCTGGGCACGGTGCTCCGCGAGGAGGACGTGCGCGTGATTCCCTGGCACAGCGCGGTCCTTCCTGTCGGCTACTACGCGGCGCCGGCGGAGGTGATCGGTCGTGGTCTGATCACGGCGGTGAGCGCGAACGAGCCGCTGATGTCCTCGAAGCTGGCGGACATCGAATCCGGCGGCGGGCTACCGATCGTCATCCCCGAAGGGATGCGGGCGCTGAGCGTACGGGTCGACGAGGTGATCGGCGTCGCCGGTTTCGTCCTCCCGGGCACCCGGGTCGATGTGCTGCTCACCATGGCGCCGAGTGGCGACGGCGCCGGGGAGATCCCCATGACGCGGATCATCCTGCAGAATATCCGAACGCTCGCCTCTGGCCAGACGATCCAGCGCGACGCCGACGGCACCCCGCAGACGGTCAGCGTCGTCACGCTCCTCGTCACCCCGGAACAGGCGGAGCGACTGACGCTCGCCTCGACCGAGGGCAGGATCCAGCTGGCGCTACGCAACACTCTCGACATGACGGACGTGCAGACCCCGGGCGTGCTGACCACGACGCTGGTCACGCCGCCGAGCGGTGCCCGCCAGCCCACCGGTGGGACCGCTGTACGCGTGACCGCGCCGGCGGCACGTTCTCAGACCGCATCCTCCGCCGTGATCGAGATCTATCGTGGCGGCGAACGGACCATCTCCACGTTCCAGAACTCGAACAATGATGCAGAGAACTAAACGGATCATCGCCCACCTCCTCCTGGCGGGGACACTCGCGGGCGCGGCGTTGGGGATGGTGGGTGTGACCGAGGCGATCGCGCAGCTCGTGAGTGCGGACGCTCTCACCATCCCGCGCGGGACGTCGAGGCTCGTCAACCTGGCGGCGAACGTGGAGCGGGTTTCGATCGGCGATCCGGCGGTGGCGGACGCGGTGGTCGTCTCGCAGCGCGAGATCCTGGTGAACGCCCGGACGCTCGGCAGCACGACCCTGATCGTCTGGGACGTGACGGGGAATACACGCACCTTCTCGATCGAAGTCACGGTGGACGCCCCGGCGCTGCAGCGGCAGCTGGCGGAACTCTTCCCGGGCGAGAACATCACGGTTTCAGCGAGTGGGGAACTGGTGATCCTCTCCGGGAGCGTGAGCGATCGGGCGATCGGGACGCGGGCGCTGCAGATCGCGGCGGGGACCGGCGCGCAGGTCGTGGACAACATGCAGGTACCCGCGCCGCGGCAGATCCTGCTGAACGTGCGATTCGCCGAGGTCAGCCAGCGCGGCCTGATGCGCATCGGCACGAACTTCCAGATCGGCCAGACGAGCGTGCCGCTCAACGCGCTCGCCCCGGAAGACGGTGACGGGGTGCTCACTTCGCTCGCGGACGGGCTCGTCGAGCTCTTCCTCTTTGAAAATGACATTCAGGTCGGCGCCGTGCTGGAGATGCTCCGGCGTACGGGCACGTTCCGGAGCCTCGCGGAACCGAACCTCCTGGCGATCGAGGGCCGCGAGGCCCAGTTCCTCGCCGGCGGCGAGTTCCCCTACCCGGCGCCACAGGCGGGCGCGGGCGGCGTGAACACGATCACGATCCAGTTCAAGGAGTACGGCGTCCGCCTGCGTTTCGTCCCGACCATCACGGCGTCGGGGAGTATCCGGCTGGACGTGGCTCCCGAGGTCTCATCGCTGGATTTCGCGAGCGGTGTGCAGTTCAGCGGGTTCAACGTCCCCGCGCTGCTGACCCGGCGCGCGGACACCTCGATCGAACTGCGCGATGGTCAGTCGTTCGCGATCGCGGGCCTGCTCGACAACAGCTCGCAGCGGACGCATGACCGGATCCCGATCCTGGGCGACATTCCCCTTATCGGTCTGCTCTTCGGCCGGCGGGAGAACGTGCAGAACCGGACGGAACTGCTGGTCATCGTCACGCCGCGGATCGTGGAGCCGTCGAACTCCCAGCCCCCGCTGCCGGTGGCCGACCCCGCCGAGTGGGGCCTTCGACCGCCGCCGCGGAACTGAGCGGGACACGCAAGCGATCCACATTCACGTAACGAACAGAAGCCTGAGGCACGAGGGGAACGATGGACCAGTCGACGATTACCGCCGCGATCATCACCACGGACAGCGCGCTCCGCGAGAACGTGCGCGGCGTGGCGGAACAGGATGGGCGCGTGAACGTCGCCGCGCATATCGGGCTGCCGTTCTCGGAGATATCCCGGGACGAGCTGACCCGGCTGCGCGACCTCGATCCCCAGCTGATCTTCCTCGACCTCCAGGACGACCCGCCGACCGGGATTCGCCTCGCGAACTTCCTGACCGAGGGGAATCCCAACCGGCGCTTCATCGGGATGGGTCCGGTCCTGGAGTCGGGGATGCTGATGGAAGCGATGCGGGCGGGCATTTCCGACTATCTGCCGAAGCCGGTGGACCCCGAGGAACTCTCCGCCGCGATCCGCCGAGTGGAGCGCAAGGTGCTGGGAAATGACGTCGCCGCGCGCCAGCCAGGGCAGGTATTCGCGATCTTCAGCCCCAAGGGCGGATCGGGCTCGACCACCGTCGCCACCAACATGGCGATCCACCTCCATCAGCTGACCGGGAAGCGGACACTCCTGGTCGACCTGGACCTGGAGCTCGGCGAGATCGCGGTTCTCCTCGGCATGCAGCCGCGATTCAACTTCGTGGACATGATCCGGAACTTCCACCGGATGGACGCGGAACTGCTCGCCTCCTACATCGAGAAGCACCAGACGGGCGTGCACCTGCTCTCGGCGCCATTCCACCCGGAGAAGGTGGAAACGATACCGCCGGACGGGGCGCGCATGGTACTGCAGTTTCTGAAGAAACACTACGAATACATCGTCGTCGATACGTCGAAATCGTTCACCACGGCCACACTGGAGACGTTCGAACAGGCGGACCGGATCTTCCTGCTCACCAACGTCGACCTGCCATCGTTGCGGAACATCAAGCGATGCCAGCCGCTGATCGATCGAATCACCGGCGCCAATGCCGAGCGCGTCCGCCTGATCGTCAACCGCTACCACAGCAACGAGGTGATCAGCCTCGAGGAGGTGGAGCGGACGATCGGTTCAAAGGTCTACGCGACGTTCGCGAACGACTACGAGTCGGTGATCCGGTCGATCAACACCGGAGTCCCGGTGATCGACAACGAGAAGTCACCGTTCGCGCGTGACCTGCGGGCTTTCGTCGCCAATCTGGCGGGCCTGAACGCGGCGGTGAACGGCCATCGCAACCGCACGCCGATGATCGCCAAGATCTTCGGAAGGAAGTAATCCATGAACTCGAGTTTTCCAGGTTCTCCTCCGAACGGCTCGAATGGGGGGAGGTCGGCGTCGGGCCCGGGTAACGGCGCACCGGGGCTGATGCCCTGGGAGGTGCCGCGGACGCAGCCGCCACCGGCGACCGGCGCGCCGTCTCCATCACCGTCGCACCCACCCACGTCGGGCGGGTCTGGCGCCGGGCCTCTGGATCCATCGTCGTCCGGCCCGCGTGCGCCTCGGACGTCACACGTCGAGGCGGGCCGTTCGGAGCTGGCCGAAGTGCGCGGCCGGATCCACAAGCGGCTGCTCGATCGGCTCAACCTCGCGAACCTGGAGAACCTCGATCGCGAGCAGGTCGTCAACGACATCCGGCGGGTGGTGCATGACCTGCTCGCCCGGGAGACGATCCCACTCAACTACGAGGAGCGGGAGGAACTCGTCGTCCAGGTGCTCGACGAGATCTTCGGTCTCGGGCCGTTGGAGCCGCTGCTCAAGGACCCGGAGATCTCTGACATCCTGATCAACACGTCGCGGCAGGTGATCGTCGAGAAGCGCGGGAAGCTGGTGGAGACGGACGTCCGCTTCAAGGACGACCGGCACCTTCTGCAGATCATCGACCGGATCGTCTCGAGCGTGGGCCGGCGGATCGACGAATCGTCGCCGCTCGTCGACGCGCGCCTGGCGGACGGCTCCCGGGTCAACGCGATCATTCCGCCCCTGGCAATCGACGGACCCCACGTCTCGATCCGAAAGTTCAAACGCGACGCGCTTGCCGGGCAGGATCTGCTGCGCACCAACAGCCTCACCGAGGCGATGCTCACGGTGCTCGAGGGCATCGTGAAGGCACGGCTGAACATCCTCATCTCGGGCGGGACCGGGGCGGGGAAGACGACACTGCTCAACATCCTCTCGTCATACATTCCGGCGGACGAACGGATCGTGACAATCGAGGACTCGGCTGAGCTGCAACTCCGTCAGCCACACGTCGTCCGCCTCGAGACGCGGGTGGCGAACATGGAAGGCAGCGGCGAGATCTCGGCGCGCGCTCTCCTCGTCAACTCTCTGCGCATGCGGCCGGACCGGATCGTCGTCGGTGAGGTGCGTTCGCACGAAGCGGTCGACATGCTCCAGGCGATGAACACCGGCCACGACGGCTCGATCACCACGCTGCACGCCAATACCCCGCGGGACGCGCTCAGCCGCCTCGAGACGATGATCGCGATGGCGAACCTGAACATCCCCGAGAAGGCGATGCGCCAGCAGATCTCCAGCGCGATCGACGTGGTGATCCAGGCGAGCCGTCTCTCGGACGGGAGCCGGAAGGTGATGTCGATCTCCGAAATCGTCGGGATGGAGGGAGAGATCATCACCATGCAGGAGATCTTCTCATTCGAGCGCGAGGGGATCGACGAGAACGGGAAGGTCCGCGGCCAGTTCCGACCGAGCGGGATCCGGCCGCACTTCGCGACCCGCCTCCAGGCGAGTGGGATCAACCTTCCCGCGACCCTCTTCTCTGACCGCCCGATGCGGGAGGACCGGTGAACCTCGAAGAGATCATGAGCGTGGGGCCGGGCAGCTGGGTGGCGGTCGGGCTCCTCGTCTCGGCGGTGGCGATCGGCACGATCGCGCTCGTCTTCTTCCTCGAACTCATCCGCCAGCAGCTACGCGAGCGGACGGTCACGAAGCAACTCGACGCGATCGCGAAGGACACGCTGCACCGGGCGGACGGTGTTGAGAGCATTCTCCGCGCGGAGACGGGGTTGACGCCGGCATGGCTCCAGCCGATCGCCTCGAGGCTGCCGAGCATTCGCGACGTCGACACGATGATCGAACAGGCCGGCCTGAAATGGTCGAGCCAGACGTTCCTGATCCTCGTGGGTGGGTTCGCGATCGCCTTCGGCGGTGGTGTCGGCCTGCTCTTTGGAAATCCCGTGGCCCTCGTACTCGGTGGCCTCGGGGGCGGGATGCTCCCGCGCTTCTACGTTCGTGGCAAGCGGGAAAAGCGGATGCGGGCGTTCGAGGCGTCGCTTCCCGAAGCCATCGATCTGCTGGGCCGGGCGCTTCGCGCCGGCCACCCGCTCTCTTCCGGGTTACGGATGATCGGCGACGAGATGCCCGAACCGATCGCCGGCGAGTTCCGCCGTGTCTTCGAGGAACAGCGGTTCGGGCTCAACCTGGAAGATTCGCTGCTCGGGATGGCGGATCGCATCCCCCTCGTCGACGTGCGCATCTTCGTCACGGCGGTTCTCATCCAGCGCGAGGTGGGCGGGAACCTCGCCGAAATCCTCGACAAGCTCGCCTACGTCATCCGCCAGCGGTTCTCGATCATGCGCCAGGTGCGGACGTTCACCGCGCAGGGCCGCATGAGCGGGTATGTACTCGGCGGTCTGCCGATTTTTCTCGGCCTCGTCCTCTTCGCCATCAACCGGGATGACATGATCGCCTTCCTGGCCGATCCGACTGGACGGATGTTCATGATGGTCGCGGCCGTCCTCCAGATCTCCGGCTATCTATGGATCAGCCGGATCGTCAAGATCGAGGTGTGAGACGATGATGATCTACCTGATCGCCACACTCTTCGCCGCGTTCGTGTCGGTGGCCACCCTGGCGGTGGCGCAACTGGCGCCGACCCGGTCCGGGGTCATCTCCAAGCGCCTCGCCGAACTCTCCGACCTGGGAACGGGGCCATTCGACGCACGTCGTCGCAGGGAGCGGCAGTCGCAGCGGCAGAGAGTCGAAGCACTGCTCGAGACGCTCGGGCAGAAGGCCGGACAGAGCACCACCCTCAACCCTGTCGTCGAGGCCCAGCTGGTGCAGGCGGGCTTCCGCGGTCCGGGTGCGGGCCGTGTATACATCGGCGCCCGCATAGGCCTTCCGATCGTCATCCTGGCCGCGTTCGTCCTTCTGGCGCCCTTCGCCGGTCCGCAGGTTCTGCTCCTCGGCGTCCTGACCGCCGCGATCGGCTGGATCGTGCCCTCTTTCTATGTCGGTCGGCGGGTCCGCAAGCGGCAGAAGGAGCTGCGTAAGGCGCTACCCGACGCTCTCGACGCGATGGTCGTCTGCGTCGAGGCGGGGCTCGGCCTGAACCAGGCGCTCGTCCGCGTCGCCGACGAGGTCCGCCACCTGAGTATCCTGATGAGCGACGAGCTGACGCTCACCAACCTCGAGATCCGCGCCGGAACGCCGCGCGAGGAAGCTCTACGCGGCCTCTCCGATCGCACCGGCCTCGACGACCTTCGTTCGCTCGTGACGATGCTCATCCAGACCGACCGGTTCGGTACCTCGGTCGCCCAGGCGCTGCGCGTCCACTCCGACACGCTGCGCGACAAACGCCGGCAGCGCGCGGAGGAGGCGGCCGCGAAAACGTCCATCAAGATGCTCTTTCCACTCGTCTTCCTGATCTTCCCGGCGATGTTCGTGGTCACCCTCGGACCGCCGCTGATCAAACTGCTCGAGAACTGGGGCGACAAGGCGGTCTGACGATGCGAATCGCCATACTCCACAACACGACCCGAGGGGTCGACCTCGCCGCCCGGTGCGGCGTCGCGGACAGCTTCTGGTCGCGGCTGCGCGGCCTCCTTGGTCAGCCCCAGCTGCGGGAGGGCCAGGGCCTGCTCATCACGCCCTGTCGGGCCGTTCACATGATGGGGATGAAATACGCGATCGATGTGGTATTCCTGGATCGGGAAGGCCGGGTGGTGGGGCTGGAGCCCCGTCTCGAGCCGCGCGCCAAATCCGCCTGGTATCCGCGGGCGCGGCACGCGCTGGAGCTGCCGGCGGGGGCCGTCGAGGCGACCGGTACGTGTCTCGGCGACGTGATCACTATCGACCGACTGGTGGGCGACTCGTTCCCGGAGGACGTCGACGACGTCGCGGAAGGCCGTGAGGCGGTCTCGATCACGGGGGCCGCATGAACGCGTTCGGATCCAGCGCGGTCAAGGCGGTGGCCGACCGCCCCGTCTTCTCGAGCGCACCCCGGGTGCCCCCGGTCCCCACGTCGCTGCGAGAGACCGGCCTGACGGACGACGCGATCACCGACCTGATCGTGAAGGCGCTCTACATCGGAGGGAGCCGCACCGGACAGGAACTGGCGGATTTCCTCTGCCTGCCCTTTCCGCTCCTCGATCAGCTCGTTCTGGTGCTGCAGCAGCGGCGGTTCTTGGAGGTGAAGGGATCGAGCGGCCAGAGCCGGGCGAACTACGTCTTCGACGTGGTGGGTCCGGGGCGGGAGCGGGCCCGCGAGGCGCTCGAGTCGAACGAATACGTGGGGCCGTTGCCGATCCCGCTCCGCGACTACCGGAAGTGGATCGAGCGGCAGACGATCCGCAACGTCCACGTCGACCGGGCCGCCGTTCGCAAGGGCTTCGAGCCGATGGTGATGAACGAGGAGATGCTCGACACCCTCGGTCCCGCCGTGAACTCGGCCAAGTCGATCTTCCTCTTCGGTGACCCGGGGAACGGCAAGACGCTGATCGCGGACTGCATCGCGACGATGTTCGGCGGTGAACTCTACGTGCCCTGGGCCGTGGCGATCGGCGGGCAGACGATGGTGGTGTACGACCCCGTCTTCCACCATCTCATCACGCCGGAAGACATGGATGAGAACTCCATCTGGAAGCCGGCCGAACTCGACTACGATCGCCGGTTCGCGCGGGTGAAGCGTCCGGTGGTGGTCGCGGGCGGCGAGCTGACTCTCGAGCAGCTCGACCTCCAGTACGACCCGGACACGAAGCTGTACCAGGCGCCATTCCAGGTGAAGGCGAACGGGGGGATCCTGATCATCGACGACTTCGGTCGTCAGCGCGTTCCCGCGCGGGATCTCCTGAACCGGTGGATCGTGCCGCTCGAGAAGCGGATCGATTACCTCACGGCGCATACCGGGAGCAAGTTCCCGATCCCCTTCGACTGCCTGCTGATCATCTCGACGAACCTCAACCCGAGCAATCTGGTCGAGGAGGCGTTCCTCCGGCGGATCCACTACAAGCTGCACGTGCGGAGCCCGAACCGGGACCAGTACGAGGAGATCTTCCGGCGGGTCTCGAAGGTGGTGGGGATCCCATACGACTCGTCGGGGATCGACCTGATCTACCGCGAATACTACGGGCGGCGGGGGATCGAACCGCGTGCCTGTCATCCGCGTGACATTCTCGAGCACGTATGCGACACGGCTCGATTCCGGAACGTCACGCCCTGTCTCGACGAGGAGATGCTCCTTTCCTCGGCCAACTCCTATTTCCTGGACATCTCGGAGCTCGCGGCCCTATGAGCGACAACAACCCCCACGACCCGAACCGCGTCAACCGGCCCGCCGACCCGTGGGCCGCCCCGTCGTCGCAGCCACCGCGAATCGACGCGGCGCCGAAACCCACGGAGAGCATCGCCCGCGAGAGCCTGCGGGAGATCGAGGCGGTGGTTGGCCGCCGGCTGGATGGGATCGCCGACGAGAACACGAGCCTGCGGCGCCAGCTGCGGTTCGCGCAGGTCGGCCTCGCGCTGGTCTTCCTCGCGACCGTGGCCACCGCGTTCTTCGCGGCCCCGCGGGCCAACGTGATCGAGGAGTCGGTGCATTCGAACCAGTTCGTGCTCCGCGACGAGAGCGGTATGATCCGCGGGCTCTGGGAACTGGAACCCGGCGCCGGTCCCCGGATGATTCTGCGTGACCGCGACGGCCGCGAGCGCGTGCGATTCTCGCTCCTGGCGGACGGCTCGCCCGGCGTCACGCTCGGCGACCGCGAAGGCAAACCGCGTGTCGTCCTCGGCGTGCTGCCGGACGGAACCGCGAACCTCGTCTTCGCCGATGGCGGCGGCACGACGCGCGCGGTCCTCGGCCACTCGAGCGGTGAGGCAACCACGCTCGTTCTCGCCGATCGCGAGGGCTACACTCGGGCCGGTCTGGTGGTCGACTCCGACGGTGAGGGCACGCTGACGCTCTACGAACGGGGAGACCGTTCTTCGGACGCGGGACCGGACAACGCCGTACTCGAAGCGATGGAACGTCCGGCGGCGAGTCTGCCGTAGGGCGGGTAGGCGGGGTAGGGAGTCGAGCGGCCGGGGGCCGATGGCCTGCGCCTCGGGATGACGGGCGGGCGGTGGCTGATGGCTTCGCCTCGGGACGACAAAAGGGGGGCGGCGCGACGGGATGTCGTGCCGCCCCCGACCGTTCACGCCGCGGCGGTACACTTGTGGGGAAGGGCCCGGCGCGTTACATCCCGATCTATTCCGCGCTTCTCCAATCCCTGACGCCGCACGTGGAGCCCTGACGCCGCACGTGATTCCCGGAAACGTTCCGCCATCCGCGATGGCCTCCCCCAGTGGAGAGTCAACTGCGAAACCGCCGCGCATCCTCATCGTCGACGACGAGCAGAGTGTACGCGGCGTCCTGCGTCGCGCCCTGGCCAGTTCCGACTACGAGATCACCGAAGCGACCTCCGGCGCGGAGGCGCTCGCCGTCCTCGAGTCGACCGGCGCGGACGTCATCCTTTCCGACCTCCTGATGCCCCGCATGACGGGCATGGAACTGCTCGATCGCGCCAAGGCGTTCGATGACACCGTGGGCTTCATCATGCTCACCGGTGTCGGGACGATGGAGAACGCGATCGACGCGCTTCGGCGACACGCGGACGATTATCTCCTGAAGCCGTTCAACATCGAGGAGGTGCGGATCTCGGTGGCGCGGGCACTGCGAAACCAGCGCCTGTTGCGGGAGAACCGCGCATACCAGCGGGATCTCGAGGCGAGGGTCGAGGAGCAGGCGGCGAAGCTCGAGCGCCTTCTCCTCGAAGGACTGCTCATGGTGGCGAACGCGGTCGAGGCGCGCGACGGGTACACCGGAGAGCACGTCGGGCGCGTCACCCGTTACGCCGTCGCCACGGGCAGCCGCCTGGGTCTGGACCGTGAGGCGCTCCGGGCACTCTGGATGGGCGCCATCCTGCATGACGTCGGCAAGATCGCCATCCCTGACACCATCCTGAAGAAACCAGGTCCGCTCACCCCGGACGAGGCCGACGTGATGCGCCAGCACCCGCTGATCAGCGCCGCCATCGTCGAGCGTAGCAGCTTCCTCAAGCCGGCGTTGCCGGGCATCCTCCACCATCACGAGCGGTGGGATGGCGCCGGGTATCCCTACGGTCTGCGCGGGGACGCGATCCCGCTCGACGGGCGCATCATCTCCGTGGCGGATTCCTTCGACGCGATCACCACCCAGCGCCCCTACCGGCAGAAACGCTCTTCCGAAGTCGCGATCGGCGAACTTCGACGATGCTCGGGGACGCAGTTCGACCGGGAGATCGTGGAGGCGTTCGTCGGCGCGATGGATTCGGGGTTCACCGACACGCGGGTCTGGAGTTCCCAATAGCGGATCACCGCGTGGGCGTGGGCCGGAAAGCGAGCAGGGACGAAGAGCGCGGATTCGCGCGCCAGGCGCTCGCGGGCCGCTACCGTCCCGGAACGGTGACCGCCAGGCCGATCGTACCCGCCCCCCCTCTCGCGACCGAGAATCGCGCCCATTCCCCCCGTGCGTGGAAGTAGCCTTCCAGCGCACCGATCAAGGCGACGCCGCCCGCGACCGCAAGACCCAGGGTCTGGTTCGGTCGGGTGACGACCTCCACCTCATCCTCGTACCGGTTTCCGAACGGATCCGTGAAGATACGCGGTTCGAGCGCGACTTCCTCCAATAGTCCGTATGCCGCCGCGCCCGCCGTCGCGCCGAGGACGAGGATGCCGAACGCTGGTCGGCCCGTCGTCAGCTGACCGAGTCCGGGGATGAGCAGACCGCGGAGCAGGACGCTTCCCGGGGCCGGAGGCAGCCGGACGTCGGGTGCCGCCGCCGACGTGATCGGGGTGTCGACCGGGGGATCGGCGGCGATGGCCCCGGTCACCATCATCGTGTCGGCGCCAACGGCCATGGCGACCGACTCTTCCGCCCGGCGGCTCATGGCGAGGTTGTCGAGATACGTCCGGACGAAGATTCGATCGGCCGCGTCAGGCGCGAGGGCCAGATAACGATCGAGGTCGGCCATACCCGCTTCGACGTCGCCCGCGGCGATCCGGCTGACGCCACGGTTGTACCACGCAAGCGGCTCGCGCTCGTTCACGCCGACGAGATCGTCGAATACGTCCGCCGCCGCTCCGAAGAGTCCCGCCCGATACGCGGTGACGCCTGAATTGGCGAGTTCTCGCCATGCCGCTTCTTCGGCGTTCGCGCGTTCGGAGAGCAGCTGGACGCGTCGCTCGGCGTTCGTCACGTCGTCCGCCAATGGGTTCAGCGCGACATACCGGCAGTACTCGGCCACCGCGCCTTCCATGTCACCCAGCGCCTCGAGCGTAACGGCGAGTCGGTACGGTACGATCGGGTTCGACGGGTCGAGGAATGTTACCTGGCGGAAGAGGAGTCTGGCCTCCTCGTGGTCACCCCGGAGGCCCGCCATGACGCCCGCGTCGACCAGCGAGTCGATCACGGCGGGCGCGACCACCGGGGCCGCCGCTTCCGCGATGTCGACGGGGCAGGTGGTGATCCTCGTGCTCGCCGCGGGCGGCAGCTTGAGCGGCAGGTTCTGCGCGTCCACGGCCGAAGGAACGAGGATCGCCAGCAGGCCAGCGAGCGTCAGGGGCCACAGGGGCGTCGCGGCGACGAACCGTTTCCGATTTCGGGAGGGATGGGTTTTCATTCTTCGTGTGCCTCTTCACTGAATCCGTTCCCGTCAACGCCCTCCCGGAAGACGATCTCGCGCCGATCCAGGCAGCCCGCCTCACACACCGCTGCCGCCATCAACCCGGCGAGGGTCGCGCACCTTCCGCGAACACGTTCCTTCCTCATCCTGGCCCCGCGGAATCCCTGGCCGGTCGATCGCCCGGAGGTCTCTCGTTCCACTATCGAGAAGGGGATGACAATGTAACGGGTCGACGCGCGATGTGAAGATGGATGGTGTCAGCCTGTACGCGCATTGCCATGACCTGCCGATCCTTTACCCCGGGATCCTCATTTCCCGGATCTCCACGCATGCTCCGACGGAGCGAGGGAACGCGGCTCCTCAGAGACTGACGCGGCTCCTCAGATACTGAAGTGTTTCCCCGGGGGGCCTCATCGGCGGCTTCGGATTCCCCGTGTTGTCGGCCCGGTCCCGCGGGGCCGTCCCGAGGGAGTCGGGTGGGCGCGGATGAGGGTGACCCGCGCCGCCATAGCGGGGTAACACGTGGATCCGGGCCGCCCCGGCGGGCGACCACCACAGCGGATGCCTATGGAATTCAGAACCGTGGAACTGG
>CAZWJE010000024.1:23588-42728 GCA_964634395.1 uncultured Gemmatimonas sp.
CCCGGCGGGCGACCACCACAGCGGATGCCTATGGAATTCAGAACCGTGGAACTGGCCCGAATGACTGAACACGAAATCTCTCTGCGGGGGAAGATCGACGATCATTCGGCGGTGATGGGCGTGATCGGGCTCGGCTACGTCGGCCTGCCGCTCGCCGTCGAGATGGCGCGCGCCGGCTACCAAGTGGTCGGCTTCGACATCAACCGCCGGGTCGTGGATGGTATCCTCCAAGGCGATTCACACATCCAGGATGTATCGTCGGAGGTCCTTCGACCTCTCGTCGAGGCGAAGGTCCTCACCGCGACCGACGACCTCTCGCGACTGCGCGAGTGCGACGCGATCTCGATCTGCGTTCCGACACCGCTTTCAAAGACGAAGGACCCGGATCTCGCCTATGTCGTGTCCGCGACACAGGCCATCGCCTCGACACTCCGGCCCGGTCAGCTGATCGTCCTCGAGTCGACCACCTATCCGGGCACCACCCGGGAGGCGATGCTTCCCGTTCTCGAAGCCTCCGGAATGAGTGTCGGCGAGGATTTTTTCCTCTGCTTCTCGCCCGAACGCGTCGACCCGGGTAACCCCGTCTGGCACACGAAGAACACGCCGAAGGTGATCGGAGGTATCACCGAGCGCTGCACCGGCCTCGGTACCGCGCTCTACGGGAAGATCTTCGACACGCTCGTGCCGGTCTCGTCCGCGGAAGCGGCGGAGCTCGTGAAGCTGCACGAGAACACCTTCCGGATGATCAACATCGCCCTCGTCAACGAGATGGCGCAGATCTGCGACCGGCTGGACGTCGACGTATGGGAGGTGATCGAGGCCGCGGCGAGCAAGCCGTTCGGGTTCATGAAGTTCACGCCGGGGCCGGGCCTCGGCGGGCATTGTATTCCCCTCGATCCGCACTACCTCTCGTGGAAGATGCGGACGCTCTCCTTCAAGACGCGGATGATCGAACTCTCCAGCGAGATCAACGCCGAGATGCCCGCGTTCGTCGTCCGTAAGCTCGGCGACGCGCTGAACGAGGAAGGGAAGGCGGTCAAGGGGAGCCGGGTCATCCTCGTCGGGGTCGCCTACAAGCGCGACATCGATGATATGCGCGAAAGCCCGGCGATCGAGATCATCCACCTCCTCCAGGAGAAGGGCGCCGACGTGGTCTTTCACGACCCCTTCTGCCCGGTGATCGCCGACGACGGCCATACGACGCTGCGGAACCTGCCGATGCACTCCATCGAACTCACCGACGAAGCGCTCCGCGAGAGCGATTGCGTACTCATCGTGACCGATCATTCGACGATCGATTACGAGCGCATCGCCACCATCGCGCCGCTGACCGTCGACACCCGCGGCGCGCTTCGCGCCCGCCCCGTCGGTCGCAAGGTCGTTGGTCTCAGTGGTGCCGAGTTCCATCCGCCCGCCGAGGCGATCGGGGCGGCTTCGGCGCGGTAACGGCAACGGCAAAAGCAACTACCTCAACGCCAAGGACGCCAAGAACTCCAAGAACCATAACTATGGGAACGGCAAGAGTTTGTGGAGGGCCAGGGACGTTTTCTCCACTTCTGGTTCGTGGCTCCCAGGATTATGGTTCTTGGCGTCCTTGGCGGTCTTGGCGGTAAAGAAAGAAGCCGCGAATCCTGACGGATCCGCGGCTCTCTTCACCACCGAAACCGCCTACCGCGTCGCGGCCAGATCACGCACCGCGCTCGCCAGCGTCCGCACCTTCGCCGCGTCGCGCGAAGCGCCGGCCTCGCCGTCGAGCTGCCCGGCCAGGCGGGTCAGCGTCGACGCTCGCGAGTTGCCCGACGCGGATTCCGCGTTCGCCAGCTCCTGCCGGACGGCGGAGATCCGGCCCTCCGCCAGACCGCCCGAGCGCTCGAGCTGATCGACGTACGCGCGCGCCAGAGCGAAGGTTGACGGGAACTCGAAGCTCGGCTGTCCCTGCGGGTTCAGGTAGTCCCAGCGTATCGTCTTCGCGGCGTCGATCTCGTTTTGTGAAATGAAGCCGCTCGGAGTCAGCTCGAAGACATCGAGTCCACGCGCGATCTCGGAGCTGACGATGACGCCGTTATACCAGTAGACCGACCAGGGGCCGCCGCTGGCCCGGCGCGTCGCGCTGATCGGGCCGCGGTCGTGGAAGGCGATCTCGACCGGGTTCGCGGGATCCGTCCATTCGAAGATCGAGATCCCGCCCTGGTACCACCCCTGGACCATGATTTCGCGCCCGGGGATCGGGATCAATGAACCGTTGTGGGCGACGCAGTTCTCCATCACCGTCTGCGGAGCCGGGAGCTTGTAGTAGCTCTGGAACTCCAGGTCGCCGTCATCGATCGTGAAGATCGCGTTGGCGCCCCATTCCATCGGGTCGGTGTCGCGGCACTTCGGCGCGCTGCCGCCGCCCCACTCGTCGGTGAAGAGGACCTTCGAGCCGTCGTTGCTGAAGGTGGCCGAGTGCCAGTAGGAGAAGTTCGAGTCCGCGACCGCCGTCAGGCGCCGGGGATTGACGGGGTCGCTGATGTCGAGCAGCAGGCCATAGCCGCCGCACGCGCCGCCGGCGAGACCGATCTCGGGATACACCGTGATGTCATGGCACTGTGTCGGCCCCGGCCCGGGTCCCTGTGCCGCTCGCGCCGCCGCCTGCGCGGCCAGAATCGACGGGATCGCCGTGCGGAGAGCCGAGCTGTCCGCCGCCGTCGGGTCTCCGGTACCGCCGCGCGCCGAGACGATGCTGTCGAGCGCCGTCCGAACGTACTGACCGGAGAGCTGCGCGAGCCGCCCGTCGTATTCACCCACGAAAGCACCGGCGGCACGGGCCGCTTCGAGATCCGCGATGTCGCCCGGCGCGAGACCGTGCTGCGGCGGCGCGACGAGGTCGTCGAAGATTCGCGGCGAGCTGACGATCCGGGCCGCGCCGGGATTCGCCAGCGGAACCTGGATCACCTCGATCCGGAAGAGCGCCGAGTTCGGATCCTCGTCCGGCGAAAGCGCCGAGCACCCCGCCAGTTCCTCCGCCGACCGCACGCCCGAGGAGCCCGAGATGTAGACGTAGACGTTGTCCGGATCATCCGGATCGACGAGCAGCGAATGCGTGTGGGAACCGCGGCACGTCTGGACGTTCCCCACGTTTCTGGGGTTGCGGATGTCGCTGATGTCGAAGATGCGGATCCCGCGGAGACGCTGATCGCTCACCGCCTCCGCCACGCCCTGCGTGCCGCAGTCGATCCGGCCCGTCAGGCCTTCCCCCGAGACGAAGAGCAGGTTCCGGTAGACCGAAACATCGCTCTGCGAGGCGGGGCAGAGATAGGCGGTGACCAGCGACGGCGAGGCCGGGTTCGCGATGTCCCAGATCATGTAGCCGTTGTAATTGCCCTGGATCGCGTAATCGCCGAGGAACGCGAGATCGGAGTTCGTGACACCGACGAACTGGGGGGCGGGTGGCGTCGTGGAGATCTTGCGCAGATTCCAGATCGCCTCGCCGGCGTCGAGCAAGCCGGGCGCCAGCCCGACGCGTGGATCCGGTGTCGGCCGCGCCGTGGAGAGCTGGGGCGTCGCGGTCGACGGGGCGGTCGCCGGTACAGTGGTCGTCGTCGCCGGCGCGCAGGCCGCGACGAGTACTCCGGCGGCGAAGGCAACCGCGCCTCGCGCCCGTACGATGGGTGGTGTCATAGGGGGATTCTCCGTGCTTGGCTGGTGGTCCGACTGGGGTGAAACGGTTCTGGCCGCCGCTGAGGATTCGCGCCCGGGATCGTGACGCGCCAACGACTTCGATCCATCGGCGCGACCGGTGCGACCGGCGGCCGACCTCGCGTTACCGCGATAACGCCTCGAGCATCGACTCCATCCGGTCGACTTCACTGCCTTGGTCGGCCAGGGTATCAGAGGCGAACTTGAAGACTTCCTCGTCCTGCGCCGCGCCGTCGGTCGCGAAGAGTTCCTCGACCATACCTACCGCGCCGTTGTGATGCTGGATCATGTAGGTGAGGAAGAGCCGGTCGAACTCGGCGTCCCTCGCCGCGTCCAGCTCCGCGAGTTGCTCATCGGTGAGCATCCCGAACATGTTCTCCGAACCATGATGATGGTGCGCCGCTTCGCTCATGTCCGGGGCCGGAAGACCACGCACCGCGAGCCAGTCCGACATCAGCGCGATCTCGTCGGTCTGCGCGTTGATGATCCGCGCCGCCATGATCAGGATCGATGGGTTCGCCCCGTGGGTCGGCGCCATCTCCGACATGACGATCGCCTGCGCGTGGTGCCCGATCATCTGCGTCATGAAGTTGACGTCGGCCTCGCTCAGCACCACCCGCGTGGCCGCGATCCGTTCGTGGTAGATCGCCTCGAAGTCGCTCACCGCCACCGGAGCCGGGTTGCTCGCGACCCCGTAGCCGGACTCGTTCAGCGCGGTCGGGCCGGAACCGGCCGTGCCGGGCCCCCCGCCACTCGCGCACCCCGCGATCGCCATCACCACGACCAGCCCGGCGCCGGCATACAGACCGGGATTCGCTTTCATCGTCCATCCCCTGGACAGCATTTTCTCATGGGTCGCTCATCGGAAACATCCGGAAGCCGCCGCGACATCGCCGCGAATACGGCCGGAACTCGCCACGGACCCGGGAGGGGTTCTTCCATCGTGTCCGCCCGGTGATCGGAAGGACCCCGACGCGCGAGAATACGCGAACTAATAATGCGGAAAGACGGATTCGGAAAGGAAAAACTTCGCTGAATCCCATGAGGCGGGGACCCGCCGGAGTGCGCGGGAAGGGAAAGAGAAGCGCCCGGCGGTCCACTCGACGAGGACCACCGGGCCGCTCTCCCCATCGCTCCACGATCTCGTGGAGCGGGATTGCCGCTCTATCGTGACAGACGAACCACCAGATCGTTCGCGACCTCGAGGAACACCCGGTTCAGATCATCCGGCGACGGCGCGAAATACATCTTCCCGCGCGGCTGGTTGGAGTTCGAGATTCCTCCCTCGTTCGCGACCTTTCGCAGATAGTTGAGGTCGGGCAGTGCGGGGTCGTTGGCCGGCAGGGCCATATTGCCGAGCCCGATCGAATAGACCAGGATGCCGTCCTCGCGAAGGAGGTTGGCCTGCGCGAGCCCCGCCGCCTCGATGTTGTCCAGTAGAGTCGAGGGGCGCGGCAGTGGGCTGCATGCGCTCGTCCGATCCCGGCATCCACCCGAGATGCCGCCCGAGCCCGGGTAGATGTTGTCGGCCCACATCGCGTTCCCATTCGCGAGAGACTCCGGGTTATTGAAGTACCCGCGCATCATGGTCCCGCCGGAATACACGCCGGTCAGACGGTCGACGCCGCCGAAGAACCCTCGCATCGCCGTCGGACGCCCGTCGGTGAAGAAGACGACGACCTTCGCGGCGGAGGGTCGACCATTCGCCGCCATCTCCTCGCGCGCCAGGCGCAGCCCTTCCTGGATGTTCGTGTCACCGATCGAGATCATCCCGTCGACCTTGGTGTTGGTGATCGAACGGAAGTTGTGCTGGAGCGCGAAGTGTTTTCTCGCGGCGAGCTGGAACTGGATCAGGCTCATCCGATCGATCGACTCGCTCAGGTTCGTCACGAACGACTTGGCGGCGCCCTGCAGGGGAACCCACGCGTTGTTCTGGCCCAGCGAGCCGGAGGTGTCGAGGACGAGGATTACGTCGAGCGGTGGCGCGGCGGCCTCCGCGGCGGCGGATACCTGCATGTGGTCGATGCCCAGGAGCCGGACGAACACGGTGGGCACGCTCTGGGTCGCGGAGAAGATGACAGTGCTCTCGCCTCGATCGTTGGTGCCGAACGCGAGGTCGGTCGAGATCTGGCCGAACTCCGGCCCGATCCTGTTGGCGCGCGCGACGGCCTCGGCCTCGAGCCGCGACGCCTGCTGGCCCTGTCGAAGGCTGCGGACCGCCGCCAGCGCGCCCGCGTCGACCGCGCGGCTGAGCCGAACCCGCGCGATGTAGCCGTTCCCGGCGTCGAGAGCGAGCCCCGCCGCGCCGAGGAAGGCCACCAGCGAGAGTGAGACGAACATCACCACCGAACCCCGGCGGTTGCCGAGGACGGATTTCCTGGAGAGACGTCCGAATCGGCGCGGACGTCCAGCGATCGAATCCGGTGAGGTCGAAACGGAATCCCGCTCCGTTCGACCCGTCATGGGCCGCTCAGAAGATGGATCGATCATACATTTCCTCCGGAATGAGCCCCGACATGAATCTGCGGAGCGGTGTGACGGGTTCGAACGGGATGAAGAGTTCCACCACGTAGTAGCTGTGCCCGAACTGCAACCCGGTTTCACTGAAGACGGACGCGATTGAGTCCGTGTCGGCCACCCGGGTGACGTCCGTGTATCCTTCCGACGCGATCCGCGACTCCACCCTCGGAACGCTGTCCGCGTCGACGATCACCCGGCTGATCACCGCCCCACCCACACTGCCGAGACCGCTTGCCGCCTGGTTCGCGCGTGTCGCGGCCAGGGCTTCGGCCATCGTCGCGCCGCGCGACGCGAGGTTGGCCCCTTCCCGCGTCAGCGACGCCATGATGTGGTTCGTCTCCAGCATCCTGCCCAGTTCGACGACTCCACAGAAGAAGAGGAGAAGGAAGGGGAGCATCAGCCCGAGCTCCACGGTGCCTTGGCCCCGTTCATCGCGAATGCGCGCGAGAAGTGTCTGGCGGGTCGCCCCGCCCTCAGAATACCGGCTCATTCTTGAACGTCGTGGCTACGGTGAACTCGACGAACGGCGGCGTGACCCTGCTGATGATCGGTATGTCCATGAAGTCGAACCTGTACGTCGCGTTGATGCTGACGATGGCGTCAGGGCCGCCCCCGTCCACCGGGTCGATGTTGATGTTGTCGACGTCGAGGTTCATGCCGTTGGCTCGTGACAGCATCACCGAGACGATCGACTCGGCCCGGCTCATCTGCTCGCCGCTTTCTTCGTCCAGCAGGGTCTGCCCGGTGGCCGCGAAACGAGACGCTTCCGAGACCGCGTTCCGCACGGTCAGCCGCGTGTAGTAGTGCCGGCTGAACTCGAAGACCGCCAGGAGGAGGAGGAGCGCGATCGGCATCGCCAGAGCGAACTCGATCGTCGCCTGCCCACGTCTTCCTCTCGCCCGACGGAAGGGACGTCTTCCCATCGCTCCTCTCACACGTGACCCGGTCCGATCCCGAACGCTCCCGCCGCGCGCGGAAAGCGACGCTCACTGGGGCAGGGGACGTTCCCAAGCCGCGAGGCGGATCAGGAATCCGTGCCTGGAATCCTTATGTCTTTACGCTCTATCGTTCTGCGGGCTTTGCGGAAGGCCGGAAGGGAGGGCGGGCGGGGTGGCGCGCATGACGCGATTGCATCGTTTCGCGTGCACATTGCACGATTCCGTTACTCTTCGATCGAGATCGGCCGGCGCGACCGGAAGGTACGGGGACCGGAGAAATCCGGAGGAAGTTCTCCTCTTCTCCCCGCCGCCGCTGAATCGCGAGCCGCGCCTCCGAGATTCCGGTTCGGGCGCGCCCTACGTCGGGAGGTAGCCGGTTCAGCGTCCGGGCAGAACCAGACCCAACTCGTAGATCCGGGTCTGGGAGGTCTCCCAGGCGCGCGCGACGAACGCCTGTCCCGTCACCGTGTTTACCGACCAGGCGTAGAGGCCGAGCCCGAGAACGGAGAGGAGAAGCCAATTCGCGAGAACGACGGTCGACCGGCGGCCGCTCTTGTCCACTTCGCCGGACCGGGGGTCGAAACGGACCTCCGTCGCGCATCCGTTGGGACAGCGGAAATGGAGTATCCGGCCGCCAGCGGAGCTACCGGCCGGCGCCCAGAACAGGAGTGTTTCGTAGAGTCCACATCGCGCGCAGCGGTGCGTCCGGGTTTCGCCGAGGAACCCCCCCGTCTTGAGCCGCTGGCTGTTGATTTTCTCGTTCGCCTGAAGCTTCAGAAGCAGTGCGTCACGCGTCGCGGTGCTGCTCATGCCTCTACCTCCCGAAATCGCGTAAGACCCGTCGTCCGTATCGGAACACGACCGATACCGAATCCACGGGTCTTCTCGAGATCGGGTGGCTTCGGCGGCTGGGCTGTCTGCGGGAGACCCCTGGCTCTGCGGCCCCGCCTCGCGGCGGGTGTGCTATTATCGGCCAACTCTGTGGTTATGTATCGGCGGCGTTCGCGGCATTCTTTAGCGTGAGGACGCGGGAGCCCCGCGAACGGGTGGGGGAGACCCATCAGACCGCGTCGGACGGACTCGGCGATTCACTCGCCGGCGCGGGGCGTGGACTCCGGGGTTCGTCGGGAGGCGTGATCGTCCGGAGGGTGCGCAGGCCGAGGAAGAGAAGAAGAAGGCCGAGGAGGAGGATCGCGGGGTTGGGGCCGCCGGTGTCGCCGGTGATCACCCGCTGGAGCGCCGGTGTCGAGACGAGCAGTACGGCGGTGCCGTTGTTGAGGAAGTGCATCATCATCGAGGGCAGGATGGAGCGGGTGCGAATCGCCACGAGCCCGACGAGCGCTCCGAGGAACATGGCCGGGAAGAGGCGGATCACCGTTTCGAACGAAAGGTGGAATACGCCGAAGATGGCCGAGGAGACGAAGATGGCGAACGGGTCGGAGTACCGGCGCAGGAGGCCGCGAAGGAGGACACCGCGGAAGAGCACCTCTTCGCAGATCGCCGGGGTGACGGCCACGACCAGGAGCAGCCAGGCGATCCGGGCGGGTCCGTCCGCCGTCAGGATTCCCTGGAGGGCGGCCGTGAGCTCCTCGGGAAGCCGCAGATAGAGCGTCTGGACCCAGGCGATCGCCCAGCCGATGGGAATCCCACCCAGGATGACGAGCGTCGCGGCGAGGTACGCTCGGGCCGGAACGGCGCGAACACCCAGCGTCGCTCGCCAGTCGAAGCGGCCGATCCGGATGAAGAGCGCGACCGGAACCGCGATGAGCAGCCACTGGGACGCCAGGATCCCCGCCTCGCCCGCTCCGGCGAAGATGGAGCCGGCGTAGAAGAAGAGGACGCCGACGAGGCCGGTGAAGAGGATCGCGGCCGGGGGAGAGGGAACGGCGGCGCCATCCGCGTTCCACCAGGGGAGGCGCGCCGACCGCACCTCGGCGCGCTCGTCGCCTCCGATCAGCACGTCTTCGCGCTCGAACGCACGGATCGCGAAGGAGAGTGCGGCACCCGCATAGAACGCCGTCGCGCCCACCGCGAAGAGGCCCGCCACGCCGACGGCGTCGCCCGCCATGAGAGCGCGGAACAACAGGGAGATCCCGGCGATCGGCACGATCGCGAGCCCCTCGGACAGCTCGACTCCCGGAGCCATCGTCACGATCGCCGGGACGAAGCTCATGATGTAGACGGGGGTCAGCATCGTCTGCGCTTCACGGAACGACTGTGCCTGTACCGCGATTCCCAGGAAGAGCGAAGAGAAGAGAAGCGCCAGGAGGACGAGGAGACCGAGCGTCAGGATGACGGTACCGAGAGGGAGGGAGAACTCGAAGCCGAGTTCGTCGGCGAGCTGGAAGACGCCGGCGTTCAGCGTGAAGAGTACGCTCCCGAGGTTCAGCGCGGCCGCGAGGAAGGCGATCAAGGCGACCGCGAAATACTTCCCCAGGACGATCCCCGCCGCCGGCACGCTGCTCGTCAGGAGCGGTTCGAGCGTGCGGCGCTCGCGCTCGCCGGCGGCGATGTCGATGGCGGGGTGGAACGCGCCGAGGATGGTCATCAGGATGAGAACCATCGGCAGGATCCGGCCGAGCGCGACACCGCCCATCACCCGGGCGGTCGCCACGGAGGTATCACGAACCTCGATGGGGCGCGCGAACTCCGGCGGCAACCCCATCTCCCGCAGGCGTTCCTCGAGCGTGGTCTCGCCCAGTCGCGACAGCTCGTTCAGCAGGAGCGCTCGGGCGCGGACCGACTGATCACGCGATGCGTCGTAGTAGAGATCGACGCCGAGCGTACGCGCCTCGGGCGGCCCCACGGAGTCGACCCTGATCACCGCGTCGAGCAATCCGGACGCGACGTCGGCGGGACCGGCTTCGGGCAGCGGCACGAGGTGGAATCCCGGATCGCCCTCGTCGACGGCGATCCCGGGGGCCGTCACTCCGGGCTCGCTGTGCATCCCCACCGTCGGTACACTCCCGGACAGCGTTTCCTGCCCGAAGAGCATCACCTGCTCCATGAGCACGAAGAGGGCGGGGTAGAGAAACACCGGAAGGACGATCATCAACAGAAGCGCCCGCCGGTCACGGACGATCTCGCGCAACTCCTTGATGGCGACCGTGCGAATCGTGGGAAGCAGAGTCACTGGCCTTCGACGAGCGAAAGGAACGCTCGGGCGAGCGAGCGCTGCCCGGTGTGCTGGAGGAGGCCATCGACGGTGTCCTCGACGAGCAGACGGCCGTCGAAGAGGATCCCGACGCGGTCAGCGAGTAGCTCGACGTCCTCGATCTGGTGGGTGGAGAAGAGCACCGCTCGTCCGCGCTCCCGAGCGTCTCGCATGAACGCGTGGATCGCGCGGCCGCTCAGCACATCCAGCCCGAACGTGGGTTCGTCCAGAACGATCGCCGGGGGGTCGTGGATCACCGCGCGCGCGATGGAAACGCGCTGCCGCTGCCCGGTCGAGAGGCGCCCGCAGTACCGATTCTGGAACTCGGTGATGTCGAACACGCGAACCAGTTCCTCGACGCGAGCCTCGATCACTTCCGGATCCAACCCCTGGAGCGAGCCGAAGTAGGCGAGGAGTTCGCGGGGCGAGAGGCGATCGTACAGGCCCATCGACGCGGAAAGAAAGCCGAGTTTCGAGCGCACGAGCCGCGGTTCCCATCGCACGTCGTGACCGGCCACCATCGCGGTTCCCTCCGTCGGAGAAAGGAGCGTCGCGAGACAGCGCAGCGCGGTCGTCTTACCCGCCCCGTTGGCGCCCAGCATCACGTATATCTCTCCCGGCTCCACGGTGAGCGTCAGTCCCCGCAGGGCCGCCCGCTCCCCATAATTCTTCCTGAGTTCAGAAAACGAGATCACGCGCGCGAGTCCGGGTGTGGCGATGCATTCGACGACCATCACGGCATGCAGGGGAGTATCGGCAGGGGGCGTCGAACGGGAAGCGCCCGGCGGGCGAGGAGCGCTTTGGGGTCGATCGCGGCGGGCGCGCAACACTTCCGTTGCTCCGCCACAACGGAATCGATCCTGTCGGCGAAGGTTCCCGCCGTTGATGGGGCTCTTCCGGAACAGCCCGGTATCGTGGGTGTGAAAGATGGGCGCGGGCTTGCATGACGGGTCGATCCGGTCCTGGCCCCGGTTCTCGACCCAGACCCCTTGGAATGAGCGTGATGGAGGAAGGAGAACTCACTCGACGGATCCCCCGCCGAGCGATGCTGCTCTCGGTCTGCGCCCTGGCGGTGCCGGTCCTGGGTCAGCTCTTCTTCTCGGAAACGATGGGGGATCCCGGGGCGCTGATCTGGCTGCTCGGACTCGTGCCGGCATTCCTCTTCGCCTACTTCCGGGGATGGCGCGGCGCGTTCGGCGCCCTCTGCGTGGGTCTGCTGGCGCTCGTCCTGACGCAGCTCCTGCTCACCCGGATGGGCCGGCCCGTCGCCAACTGGCCTCTCCTGGTCGGGATCGTGGTCGCCTACGCGGCCGTCGCGATCGCCGTCGGCTGGGTGAGCGAACTGCTCCATCAGGAGCGGCGCAGAGCCGAGCAACTGGCGATGATCGACGACCTCACCGGCCTCCCGAATCGTCGCCTCGCGCGGCGGTTCCTCGACATGGAGGTCGCCGCCGCGCAGCGAGGACGTCGCCTCACGCTGGTCATGTTCGACCTCGACAACTTCAAGGCCTACAACGACAGCCATGGGCACCTCGCCGGAGATGAAGTGATCGCGGCGATGGGTCGCGCCCTCAACGAGAGTACGCGGCGGATGAATCTTTCGGCGCGCTGGGGCGGCGAGGAGTTCGTCGCGATCCTCTCCGACACCAGCCAGATGGGGGCGTTCTACTTCGTGCAGCGAGTCCAGGCGACGCTGCGGGCCGCCGAGATCGTTGGCGGTCCGGTCACCTTCAGCGCGGGGATCGCGACGTATGATCCCTCACTCGGCTCGTCCGACGCATTGCTCGAGGCGGCGGATCGGGCGCTCTACAAGGCCAAGCTCGAAGGTCGCAACCGGGCGGCTGTCGCCGAAGCTCCCGGCTCCGACGAGGATCCGAAGCCGCCGCGGCCTTCCGTCCCCGCCAGAACTCCCGAGACGGTGCCGTTCCGGAAGCGGGATTAGCGTCGGGACCGGCCACGCCGGCGTGACCGCCCGGGCGGCGATCAGAGGACGATCCCCGATCGGCCCGCATCCTGCAACCGGACGGCCGCTGAACACCCAATGTCGCAGACGCGCGCCACCGGGCCCCCGCTGGGCTCCCACGGACGTTCGCTTCCTCTGAACGCTCGCGCGGACTACCTTTCCAGGCACGACCCATCGTTCACCGTCGCTCCGCTTGATGACAATGTCCAGGAGATTCAGAATCAGCGCCATGACCGGGATGGCCCTCGCGCTCATCCTCCCGGCGGCTCTCGAGGCGCAGACCCGTTCACTCACATGGACCGAGACCTCGCGGATGGAGGCGCCCGGCTCGCTGGGCCTCATTCTGCGTATGGCCGGCGGCGGTGGGACGAGTGAGAACGCGCTGCACCTTCAGGGGAAGGCACTCATCCAGGAGGCGGAGGACATCGCCTTCATCGCTGACCTCGACGCGGGGGTCTGGACCAGTATCGACCACGACGAACGGACGTACACGACGCTGACGATCGACGAGATGCGGCAGCTTTCGGAGCGGATGATCGCGGCCGCGAAGTCCAGCGTCGAGAACCAGGCCTCGGCGGCGGAACTGGAGCAGTCGCGCCAGGAGGCGCAGGCCGAGTTCGAGTTCCGCATTTCGTCCGAAACGACGGGGCGGACCGAACGGATCGGTTCGAACAACGCGACCCAGCACTTCGTGATCGGGGAGGTCGAGGTGACGGCGACCCCGGAAGGGGTGGAGGAAACACCGGAAGGCGGCACCTTCTACTTCCTCACCGAGCTTTGGCAGACGCAGGACGTGCCCGAGGAGCGAGAGATCTACGACGCGTGGGCGCAGGCCGTGGCGTCTGACCCGGCGACCCGTCAGATGGTGGAAGAGATGGGGGCGGCGGCGGCGGAATCGGGCGCGGCGATCGCGATGGCGCTTACCGCGTGGGATCCGAAAGTCGGCGCGGGACTCAGCGAGGTCGCGGAGGCGACGGAGGATCTGCGGGGGACGACGGTCCGGAGCATCATGACGGTCGCGATCGTGCCCCTCGGAGCCGAGGTGGACCGGGAAGCGCTTCAGGCCTGGCAGCCGTCCTCGATGGGGTCGGCGCTCGGCGGCGCGGCGGCCGGCGCGGTCGCCGAGGCGGCCCGCGGGGCGCTCCGCGGCCTGGGCGGTGGACTGTTCGGCGGCCGAGGCCGCGATCCTGAACCGGAACCTCAGGCGGCGGCTCCGTCCACGCAGGCGCTCTTCCGCGCGACGGTCACCCGCGAGAACATCGCCTATCGGGAGTCGAGTGACGATGTTCTCGGCGCGCTGCGGACGCGGATCGCCGACTACCGGGTCATCACCTACGACGACCTCGTTCGGGAGCTGCCACAGTAGCCGATACCCCGCCGCGAGAGCGGCGGTGGGGAAATGAACCTCGGGGGTGTGGGGGTAGCGGGTCGACGACCGATCCCTCCCCACCCCGGAGGTTCGTTCTTTCCCGATGCCATGCCGCCCGGGAGGACGGGCGGCCGGCACAAGCCGTCGCGGTCCGGCGTAGTATCGCGCATGTCTGACTCCCCCCGGACCCGAGAGGAGATCTCGGCGACGATCCGCAAGAGGGCGCTCGCGGTGGGCTTCGATGCCGTCGGCATCGCGCCGGCCGGGCCGAGCGACCACGCGGAACGATATCGCGCATGGGTGGCCGCCGGGATGGCCGGCGAGATGGGGTACCTGGCCCGCGAGGACGCGATCGAGAAACGGGCGAACCCTGGGGCGCTCGTCCCCGGAGCGCGCTCGGCGGTCGTCGTCGCCCGTGACTACTCGCCAGATGACGAACCGGCCGCCCTCGGGCTTCCTCCTGACCGCGCGGTCATCGCCCGTTACGCCCGCAACGAGGACTACCACGAACTCCTCCGCGACCGGCTCATCGCGCTGCAGGAGTGGATCTCGGCGGAGCTGGCGCCCCTCAGCGGCCGCGCCTACGTCGATACCGCACCCGTCCTCGAGCGCGAACTGGCGGTGCGCGCGGGACTCGGCTGGTTCGGGCGGAACACCCTCCACATCCGACCCGGCGCCGGTTCGTACCACTTCCTCGGCGTCATCCTCGTCGACATCGAACTGGCGTATGACGCGCCCTATACGGCCGATCGGTGCGGTACATGTACCCGGTGTCTCCCCGCGTGCCCCACGGGCGCGCTCCTCGGCCGGGACGCCGATGGCGCCCCGGTGCTGGATGCCCGTCGATGCATTTCCTATCTGACGATCGAGCTGAAGGGACCGATCCCCCGGGAACTGCGGCCACTGATCGGCAACCGGGTGTTCGGGTGCGACATCTGCCAGGAGGTGTGCCCCCACAACTCGCCGAAGTTCGTGGAGATCACCAGCGAGGAGGCGTTCTGGCCGAGGGAAGGCGTGCACGGCGAGCGGCTCATCGAGCTGATGGGGATGGACCAGGCCGAGTTTTCGCGCCGCTTCAAGGGGTCGCCGGTGAAACGCGCGAAGCGGCGGGGGCTGTTGCGCAACGTGGCGGTCGCGCTGGGGAACTGGGGCTCGCCGGAGGCGGTGCCGGTGCTCGCCGCCGCGCTCGAGGACGATGAACCCCTTATCCGTGGGCACGCGGCCTGGGCGCTGGGGCGGATCGGGACGAGAGAGGGGATAGCGGAGCTACAGCATAGGATCGAGGATGAGACGGATGACTGGGTCCGAGACGAAATCGCGCTAGCGTTGGGCGTGAGTCGCGGCTGAAAGGTAAACGCCGCGTTGACCTTTCAGCGGCACTGACGGATGACGAAGTCACAACCATCGAGCCACTTTACGCGGAATGTTTCGCGGAGCGGAACGACACGTGACTTCCGCCGAGACCCCGATAGCGAGGACGCCCGCGCGTCGTGCCTGGAAGCGCGCCGCGACACGGGTCGCTATCGGTTCGGCCTCCCGCTGAGACTGAAGCAGCTGTACGAGGAACCCGAGCCGTATTCCGGTCGCGGGTCGCTAAGTGGAGTTCCTCCCGCGACTTGATAGATCAATCAAG
This sequence comes from uncultured Gemmatimonas sp., assembly GCA_964634395.1. GTDB lineage: Bacteria > Gemmatimonadota > Gemmatimonadetes > Longimicrobiales > Longimicrobiaceae > WHSP01. Next base: position 38,844 of record CAZWJE010000024.1, read on the forward strand.
AATGTGGTATAGGGACCCCCTTTATCATTTTCCCCCCGGAAACAGCGGGTCCATCCAGCTGCGGGCCGTCTTCCCGCCCTTCATGTGCCTGGGTGCTACTCAGTCTTCGCCTCACTTGCGGCCACTCCTTCTTCGTGCCCGTGGAGTTGCCCTCTTCGCAATCCCCTACCGCACAGCCGTCGCCGATTCCATCTCCCGCCAGTTCTCGCTCGGAAACAGCTTCCCGGGATCGATGTTCGGCGCATCCACGGAATGATTGCTTCGTCGTGCAGGTCGTCGGGGGTCCTGGTCCAGTACACCGCGCGTGACAGCTTGCCACGGGTGGAGGTACAACTCCTCCGCCGGCCTTCGCCAACGCCGTGGCGACCGTGGCTCGCTTGTACGGCGGGACGAGGGTGGAGGCCAGGCCGCGGTTCTGAGGCAGCGACATGTAGCGGGTATACCGGTGAACGCCTTCGTGGGTCGGGCCCCGCCAGCATCCCGTGAGCCTTTCCGCGCGCGGTCTACGCATACGATTAACAGAGCATGAATGGTCCCGCCGATCGAGCCGCCACCCTTTCGGACGCGACGACGATTCATACCTCAGGCATCGGAATGATCGGAGTCGTGCACGTCACGCGCTCCAGACTTCAGGCGTACAGAACCTCCGGAGACCGTCATGCGCGCGAGCCTGCATCTTCTGGCCACGATTGCGAGCGTCCTGCCGCCAGGACCCGTTGCCGGCTTCATCCTCCGACTCCGCAGGCCGCCAGGTACGTTGGCTTTCCTATCCCCTGACCAGGTGACCGTGTCCAGCATGGCCCGAGTTGGTTCCATCGCGGTTCGAATGATGTTGATCGCCGCACTCCTACCGGCCTGCACGGATCAGCCTACGAATCCCGGCCCGGTGACCGTGCGTGTGGACCCTGCCAGCGCGACCATGACAGCGGGGGAGTCCGCCCAGTTCACGGCAACCGTCACGGGAAACACCGATTTGCGGGTGACGTGGGTGGCGACGGGGGGAGGGATCTCGGGAACGGGCCACTCTGTGACCTACACGGCCCCCGATTCGCTAGGCGTTCATACGGTGACCGCCACGAGCGTGGCGGACCCCACCCGTTCCGCGTCGATCACGGTCACCGTGACGGCCAGCCAGACAAACGTGCTGGCGGACCGCGTGCCCATACCGGCGTCGGGAGGCGAGATCGTGGTGAGCCAGCCCGGGGCCGCCCTGGACGGCCTGGCCATTGAGGTCCCGGCGACCGCGTTCTCCACCGGGACGGAGTGGACCGTCATCGAGCGGCCCGACCTGACTCCGGCGCTTCCAGAGGGGTTCGCGCAGGTGGGCCCGGCGTTCCAGGTTCGCAACGGCCAGGGGTTCGCCGACGATATTTTCCTCCTGAAAATCCCCGTCGCCGTCGAGGCGGAACAGGTGCCTGTAGCGTTCTTCTACGATCCAGGAACCGGACACATGGAACTGATTCCCCCGGTCCAGTTCGGAGACGAGGACGAGCGACTGTGGGTCATGACGCGACACGTGTCCGCGGCCAACCTCCTCACCCCCGCGGGCGGTGCGGCGTCCAGGTCCGTGGGCGCTCACGCCTCCTTCGCGGCGACGCGGGGGACGAGTGCCGCCTTCGGCGAAATCACGATCATCATGGTCGTCCCTTCCGAGGAGGGCCTGCTGGGCACCTTCGATACCAGCTTCCGCCCCGGAGTGGACGACTGGGAGTTCATCAACTACGGATCGTATCTGTCACCCCAGGGATTCTGCGCCGGGTCCGTCATCACGGCCATGTACCACCATTACTTCCGCGCGGCGACCGAGGGCCCGCTGCACGGACTCTACGATGAGATCGTCGACGCGTGGGACGACAACGGTCGCGGAATCCGCCTGGCGTCGGTGGTTCAGGAGTACATCGACTGGAAAGTGTACCGTAAGCACATCTTCGACAATCTGTCGATCCCGATTGGCCAGGGCCACACCTTTGCGTATGTCGAGGCCATAACCGTCGCCACCGCTCTCAAGGTAACAGGTCTGCCGCAACTCGTCGGGATCCACACTTTCGACTGGAAAGGCGGACATGCGCTGACAGTCTACGGATTCCGGGACGGGGTGTTCCTTGTGGCCGACCCGAACGTCCCCGGGGGGAGCAGGGAGCTTCGGTGGGGTGGGAACCACTGGGTCTGGGGCGGCGGATGGGAGCCCTTCGGCTTTTCGGAGCGTGCGGGTGGCCCCGTGCATATGTACACTCGCGTGATACCCGTGGGCGCCTCGAGTCTCGTGGATGTCGAGACCCTTGCGGGGTATTGGAGGCAGTTTGACGACGGCACCATTGGCGATGCGGAGTTCCCTGACAAGACGGTTGAGTACCGGGATCCATCGGTGAGCCAGGAGTGGCGAACGATGACGGACACGGTGAGAACCGCGGGGGACACTCTGACCTTCCGCTGGCAATGCCCCACCTGTCGTTATTTCCGGGATGAAGATAGTAGCGACCCGCGCCAGCTCACGGTACTCATGGGTCCGGGGCCGACCTCCCTCCTTCTTGGTGAAGATGGATCGGACGACGTCGAGGGGGTCAACCTTCTTCCGGAGCATGGATACCAGAGAGTCGGCGTCGGGAACGCCGCCTGGTTATGGAGCCCGGAGGGGTGGGGCTTCACGAATTTCGATTGGATCACCGTCCACCGAATCACCTTCGAACTCTCCGCCGACAAGGACAGTCCGGAGGTCGACGACGAAGTGACGTTCACGGTGGAGGGGGACGGCCTGGAGGACGTTGTTCCCAGACTCCGGTGGGATTTCGGTGACGGCACGAAGGTCGAAACCTCGGACGGATACGAGGTCGTGCACGCCTACTCAGAAGCCGGAGCCTATGAGGTCAGCGTGGAGCTCCTGGACGAAGACGGGGTTCCGGTGGCCAGGGCCAGGATGCGGATCGGTAGCCCGGCTGAGGTCTGGGTGGGTGAAGCCACCTATGTTGCGCGGGTCTCGAATAACTACGGGAGCAGGGAACGGAGGTTCGACATCACGGGTGTGCGCTTCGAACCGGCGGCAACCTCACCCGCGGGCATGCGTCGTTTCGCGGCGGTAGCGGGTGAGGTCAGCTACACGGCGTCCGGTTATGAGAGTCTGATCCCTTGTTCCTACAACGGCATCCCGGCATCCAGATCCATAACGACCGGCGACCTGTACTTCCTTGACGACGACAGCACGGATTCGGAGGCATCCGTGTTGTACGGGGTGCGCGGCTATTTTGATCCGCCATTCGTGGTGACGGTCATGGAGGAATGTAGCGGCTTCCCTCCCACACCGTTCCATTTCCCCTATGAGGTTTGGCTTCGCACTCATAGCGCCAGCACATGGGAATGGTTGCCGTCGAACGGTCCAGATCTATTGGAAGGGAGCGCGTCGTTCTCCGCCAACAACTGGACGTACACCTGGACCTGGCGGTTCGAGCGGTTGCGGGGTTCCTCGGAACCTTGACACCTCCTCCACGCCGACACCTCCTCCACCCCCACCGGCACCTCCCCCGGCGAGGCCGTTGGTGAGCCGGCATCTCCGCCGGCGGATGAGCCACGGCCGGAACCCGGATGCCGCGCACTCAGGTGGAGGAGAGGGCGTTTCCCATCCATACGCGGTCATCTCCCCCGTTCACGCCTCCGGGTCGTCTATCTGTTGAGCGATGAGTTTCGCGCAGGCGGCGACGATCGGCTTCGCCCACCTCGGGTGCGCCTCGATGGGCGCGAGAAACTCGATCCGATGCGCTCGAACATGAAGCAGTCGGACTGGTTTCGGGCGATGCCCGGTCTCGACGCTCACCGAGGAACTGTTATCCCATAGTGAACCTCGCTTATTCACGATGACGGCCTGAGCGGGTTGGAAACGTGATTGAGCGGAAG